>CACDRL010000004.1 GCA_902555435.1 uncultured Pelagibacteraceae bacterium | reverse complement strand
CTAATTTTTTTTTTATCAATTAATAAGTCGTTTGGTTTTTTAAATAAAATTTTTTTACTTGTAAATAACGAGAGTAACTTTTTGACTAAAAGACAATTGACTTTTGTTATAGCGTTAATCGATAGTTTCGTTTTATTTAGTTCATTAAAAAAAGAGATAAATAAATTTCCTTTTGATGATATCCATTTTCTTCCATACTGACCTCTACCATTTACTTGTGTTTCGGCAACAACCATACCTAAATTGTATTTAGTTTCTTTGATAATTCTTATTGCAGTATTATTTGTACTTTTAACTTTTTTATATTTAAATTTTTTTAATTTCATTAAATAATATTAATTCTTGAAACGACTTCTATTAACTGACTTGGGAATATGAAGTATAAAAGAATTAATATCGTTGAAACTGAAAGTGAAAATTTTAACCATAAGCTATGGTCCGTATCGTATTTATCTTTCTCTTTATCAAAGTAAATTATTTTTATAATTCTTAAATAATAAAAAGCTGCAACTACGGTAGATAACAATCCAACTATAGCTAAGAAAAACATTGATTGTTCTAATACAGCTTTAAAAACATAAAACTTAGCAAAGAAACCTGCTAGAGGCGGAATACCTGCTAAAGAAAACAGGATCACAAGCAAGCATAAAGATAAAAGTGGATGGTTTTTTGATAATCCAGAGAGATCCTCAATATCCTCATAATAATGATCATTTCTTCTTAACATCAATAGACAAGAGAAAAGCGCTAGATTCATAACTACGTATATTGAAATATAAATTATTGAACTTTGAATTCCTTCGTTTGAACCTGTGGCTAGTCCTGCTAATGTGTAACCAATATGTCCAATAGAACTATAAGCAATTAGTCTTTTGACATTGGTTTGACCTATTGCAGCAACGGCTCCAAAGACCATGGAAGTTATTGATAAGAATATTATTATCATTTGCCATTGATCAATTAAATTTAAGAAAGGAACATATAAAAATCTTATAAATACAGTTAAAGCAGCGATTTTTGGCACCATTGTAAAAAATAAAGTCACAGTTGTTGGTGATCCTTCATAAACATCAGGAGCCCACATATGAAATGGAACTGCAGAAATTTTAAATGCTAAACCAACTAAGATAAATACAATCCCAAATGTTAATACATATTCATTAGAGTTTAGTTGATTTGATATTATATCAAAATTAGTTGACCCAGAAAAACCGTATACTAATGAGCATCCGTATAACAATAATCCTGAAGATAGTGCGCTTAAAACAAAATATTTCAAACCAGCTTCGGATGATTTTAGTTGATCTCTATTATATGTTGCTAATACGTAAAGAGCTAATGATTGTAATTCTAAGCCCATATAAAAAACAATTAAATCATTTGAACTGATCATTACCATCATACCAAGAATAGAGCTCAAAATAAGAACTGGGTATTCGATATTATATATTTTAAATGTTTTTAAGTAGCTTGATGAAATAACTAAAACTAAAAAACCTCCAATTAAAGTTATAATTTTCATTAGTGAAGACATGCTGTCAATCACAACACTTTCATTAAACAAAGTTTCCCTACTAACAGAGAAGGTTTCGTTTATTGTTATTATTGCTGTAATTAAAATTGCAAATAAAGATAAATTGAAAGTGATTTTTGAACTGTTTTTTTTAAATACACCCAAAACAAGTAAAAACATTATTGAAAGTGAAATAAATATTTCAGGTAATACTAAATTTAAATTTTCCATATTATTTGCTAGCTATATTTGTGTTATGCATATTAATCAAATCGGTTACAGAAACTTCTATAGTATTTATCAACGGATCTGGATAAAATCCGAAGAATAAAGTTGGAACTGCTAGACAAGATAAAATTAGATATTCCGATCTATTTAAATCAAACATTTTCTTAAGGTCTTCGTTAACTAGCTTTCCAAAAACAACTCTTTTGTACAACCAAAGCATATATGCAGCTCCAAGTATCACTCCTAAACTAGCAATTACAGCTACTAGAAAATTATCCTTAAAAGCACCCATTAAAATTAAAAATTCTCCAATAAAACCACTAGTCCCCGGTAATCCCAATGCTGCTAATGTAAACAACATAAATAAAATTGAATATTTAGGTATTATTGAAACTATTCCTCCATAAGAATGAATCATTCTTGAGTGCATCCGATCGTAGACAACACCAACACATAAGAAAAGTGCTGCTGAAACTAGACCGTGACTAATCATTTGAATAATGCTTCCTTCAATTCCTTGTTGTTGAAGAGTAAATATTCCTAATGTCACAAATCCCATGTGAGCAACAGAAGAATAAGCTATTAACTTTTTCATATCCTCCTGCATTAGTGCAATAAATGAAGTGAATATAATTGCTATAACACTTAAAGTATAAATTAAGGGTGTAAAAACTTCTGAAGCAACAGGAAATAAACCTAGAGAAAATCTAATAAAACCATAACCCGCCATCTTTAATAAGATCGCTGCTAATAATACAGATCCTGCAGTTGGAGCTTCAACGTGAGCGTCTGGCAACCAAGTGTGTACTGGCCACATAGGGGTTTTGACTGCAAAAGAGCTGAAGAATGCTAACCATAAAAGATTTTGATACTTAGAATCTATACCAAGCTCATAAAGCTGAATAACATCTGTCGTACCTGCAATCCAATAAATAGAAATTATTGCAACTAACATTAAAACAGAGCCTAGCAATGTATATAAAAAGAATTTAAATGCAGAATAAACTCTTTTTGGTCCACCCCAAATTCCAATAATTAAAAACATCGGAATTAATCCTGCTTCAAAGAATAAATAGAATACAACTAAATCAAGTGCACAAAAAACACCAATCATGAAGCTTTCCATGATTAGAATTGCAATTAAAAAATCTCTTAATCTATTTTTGACTGAGTTGTTTACAGAAATAATGCATAACGGAGTTATGAATGTAGTTAAAATAATGAATAAAATTGAAATACCATCTACACCAACTTTATAATTAATAAATCCTTCAATCCATGTTCTATCTTCTACAAATTGAAAATTAGAAGTTGATTGGTCAAAAGAAATCCACAGATAAATTGAAATTAAAAAATTTACTATGGTCGTAAATAAAGCAACATATTTAGCAGTTGAATTGTTTCCTTCTTTATCTTTGGTAAAAAATAAAAATAAAGCGCCAACTGTTGGCAATAATATTAAAGATGAAAGAATGGGAAAATTCATTATTTAACTATTAAAAAAGTTAGTAGAGCAGAGAAACCTAATAACATTACAAACGCATATTGATAGATAAATCCACTTTGAAATTTAGTTGCTCTAATTGAACATTTTTTTATGAAAGAGGAAATTCCATCAGGACCGAAACCATCAATTATAGTTCCATCACAAAATTTCCACAAAAATAAACCTAATTTTTTTGAGGATTTAATAAACAACACATCGTACAACTCGTCGAAATACCATTTATTAACTAAAAAATTATACAAAGGTTTGTTCATAGAAACTATTGAATTAGGTAACTCTTTGTTTATTACAAATAAGTAATAAGCAATTGGAATAGATACTAAAACTAAACAAGGTGTTAAAAGTAAAAACCATAAAGGTGGATGTTCTGTACTTAAAGGCTCTAAAAACTTAATAGACTCTGCCCAGAATAAAATATCACCATGACCAATAAATAGTCCTTTAAATAAAAAACCAGCAAACACAGCTCCTATTGCAAGAATAAATAAAGGAACAAGCATTACTAATGGGGACTCATGTGTTTCTTCTATCTTGACCTCTTTGTTGTTATAGTCTCCATGGAAAGTTTTAAAGATTAATCTCCATGAATAAATAGATGTTAAAAATGCTGTAATTATTCCAATCCCAGCTGCATAATAACCAGTGGTATTTCCTTTCAAATACGCAAATTCTATAATTGCATCTTTAGAATAAAATCCTGATAAAAATGGAAAACCTGTTAAAGCAAGTGTTCCTATAATCATTAAAGCATAGGTGTATGGTAACTTTTTCCATACACCACCCATATTATTTATATTTTGCTCATCTTTAAATGCATGAATTACTGAACCAGATCCTAAAAATAATAAAGCTTTAAAAAATGCATGAGTAAATAAGTGAAACATAGCAACATTGTATGCACCTACTCCAGCTGCAAAAAACATATAGCCAAGTTGGCTACATGTAGAGTAAGCAATTATTTTTTTAATATCTGTTTGAACTAGAGCAACAGTTGCTGCAAAGAATGCTGTGGTCATTCCAACGACAGTTATAAAATTTAGTATTAATGGCGAATATTCATAAATTGGAGAACATCTTACAACTAAGAAAACTCCAGCCGTTACCATTGTTGCTGCATGAATTAATGCAGAAACTGGAGTTGGACCCTCCATGGCATCTGGCAACCAAGTATGAAGTAATATCTGTGCAGATTTACCCATTGCTCCAATAAATAAAAGTAAACAAACTAGGTCTATTGCTTTAACTTCAAAACCTAAAAATGATAAATTTTTATCTACAAGTGTTGGAATTTGTTGAAACACTTCTGAGTAATTAACAGTTCCAAATAAATAAAATATTAAAAAAATTCCTAAAGCAAAACCAAAGTCACCTACTCTATTTACAACAAATGCTTTTATAGCTGCTGCATTTGCACTTTCTTTTTTAAACCAAAAACCAATTAGGAAGTAAGAACAAAGACCAACACCTTCCCAACCAAAAAATAGTTGAATAAAATTATCCGATGTTACAAGCATCAACATTGCAAATGTGAATAATGATAAGTAAGCCATGAATCTTGGTTTATGAGGGTCGTGGGACATGTAACCAATTGAATAAATATGAACTAAAGCAGATACAGAAGTTACAACCACTAACATCACTGCTGATAAAGGATCTATTAACATTGACCAATTTACATCAAGTGACCCTGAGCTTATCCAGGTAGCTATAACAATGTTTTCTTCGTATTGGTTTACAATTACTTGATAAAGAACATAAATTGATAAGAGTGCAGAAATTGAAACTAGGGCGCTTGTTACTATTTCTGAGTTTCTATCACCAATGTATCTACCAAAAAAACCAGATATAATTGAAGCAATAAGTGGAAGAAATATAATTGATAGTTCCATGATTATCCTTTTAGCTTATCTATTTCCTCAACTCGTATTGTTCCAGAGTTTCTGAAATACACGACAATGATCGCTAATCCTATGGCTGCTTCTGCTGCTGCAACAGTGAGAATAAATAAAGTAAAGACTTGGCCTGCTAAATCTCCTAAATAAATTGAAAAAGCAACTAAATTGATATTTACAGCTAGTAATATCAATTCAATACTCATTAAAATGACAATGATGTTCTTCCTATTAAGAAATATACCAATTACTCCAATTGAAAATATCACTGCTCCTAAAGTTAAATAATGTCCTAAACCTATATCAATCATCTATTTTAACCCCTTTATTGCTCTGAACTTCTAGCACTTCAACACCTTCAGTTCTTTCTCTAGATATTTGCTTGATATAACTTTGTCTTTTTACACCTGATCTTTGTCTAAATGTTAATACAATAGCCCCAACCATAGCTACTAATAGAATCATTCCACTTATTTGAAACACATGAATATAATCTGTATATAAAATCTGTCCTAATGAGTGAGTGTTGCTAATGCTTGTTTGAGCAATTGAATTATTAATATCAAAAATTTCTGGTTTATATTTCCAACCACCAATTACAATTATTACTTCAACGAATATAAGCGTACTGATAATTATTCCTACCGGGATATGTTTGGAACTTTGTTGACCTGCAAACCATTGATTTTTTTGTTGGGCTACGTTTAACATCATAACAACAAATAAAAACAGAACTGCAACGGCCCCAACATAAACAATTAACATTATCATTCCCAAAAATTCAGCACCTATCATTATAAAAAGACAAGAAATACTTATGAAATCAAGAATTAAGAAAAATACTGAGTGAACAGTATTTTTAGAAGCAGTAACCATTATAGCTGAAACAACAGCAATTATAGAAAATGTATAAAAGAAAATAGCGTGTGCAAACATTTTTATCTATGGATATTGTCAGCTTTAATATTAGCCTCCAAAACATTCTCCCATCTATCGCCATTATCTAATAACTTTTCTTTTGTATAATAAAGTTCTTCTCGTGTTTCTGTTGAAAATTCAAAATTTGGACCTTGTACTATTGCATCTACTGGACAAGACTCTTCACATAATCCACAATAAATGCATTTCATCATATCAATATCATATCGAGTAGTTTTTCTACTTCCATCTTCTCTTTGAGCAGACTCAATTGTGATTGCTTGAGCAGGACAAACAGCTTCACAAAGTTTGCATGCAATACATCTTTCTTCTCCGTTTGGATACCTTCTTAAAGCGTGCTCTCCTCTAAATCTTGGACTAATTTTTCCTTTTTCAAAAGGATAATTGATAGTTTTTTTTGATTTAAATAATTCTTTAATAGCAATAAATAAACCACCGATGAAGTCAGTCATAAATATTGTTTTAAAAAATCTAGAAATATTCATAATTAATTCACTGGTAAAAGGTTAAAATAAAATAAATAGCTAGCTGTTAATACTACCCAAATTAGAGAAAGAGGAAGAAACACTTTCCATCCTAGTCTCATTAACTGGTCATATCTGTATCTAGGTACTATCGCTTTGACTAGAGCAAAAAGGATAAATAAAAGCAGGATTTTTAATATTAACCATATTGCACTTGGCACTAAGTTAAATGGATAAACATCAATTGGAGACATCCAACCACCTAAAAATAATATTGATCCCATCGCACACATCAATAAAATGTTTGCATACTCACCTAACCAAAACATTGCATACATCATTCCAGAATATTCTGTTTGATAACCAGCAACTAACTCTGCTTCTGCCTCTGGTAAGTCAAAAGGTGGTCTATTAGTTTCAGCCAATGCAGAGATAAAAAATATTACAAACATTGGAAATAAAGGAATTACAAACCACATATTTTGTTGTGCAATCACGATATCATTTAAATTCAATGAGCCTACACATAACAATACATTGATAATAATAACCCCAATAGAAACTTCATAAGATACCATTTGAGCTGCAGATCTAATTGCTCCTAAGAAAGGATATTTAGAATTTGAAGCCCATCCTCCCATAATGATTCCATAAACCCCTAGCGATGAAACGGCAAATAGATAAAGTATACCAACATTAATATCAGCTAAAACCTGAGTTGCACTAAATGGTATTACAGCCCAGGCTATTAAAGCTAATGTCATAGTTACAATTGGCGCTAATATGAAGATTACTTTGTTTGAGCTTGATGGGATGATTATTTCTTTAAAAATATATTTCAACGCATCAGCTAATGACTGAAGTAATCCAAATGGTCCAACTACATTTGGTCCTTGTCTTTTTTGAACAAAAGCCCAAACTCTTCTATCTAGCCAAACAATCATTGCTACAGAAACCAAAACTGGAACTAACAAAAATACAATTTTGTAAACCTCTTGAAAGACTATATTCAAATATTCCATCTTAACCTTCTGTACCTGTTGATTTTAAATTCATTTTTGCATTATTGCACTCAATCATTGTTTTTGATGATTTAGCAACAACATTAGAAAAATAATAATCTTTAATTTCAATTTTTAAATTTTCATTATTAAAATCAGAATTCGAGTTGTTATTATTTTTTTCAGTTTGTTTTTCAGTTTGCAATTTTAAATAATTCAACATGCTGCTATCTAGCTCTTCTTTATCGTTAAACAATTTTCTATTATTCATGAATTCAGCTAGTTCATTTATTATCTGCCAATCTTCTTTTGCATCTCCAGGAGGATAAGAAGCCTTAAATGCTTTTTGAATTTTTCCCTCTAGATTTGTATAATAACCGTCTTGTTCTGTATAAGCTGAGCCAGGCAAAATTATATCTGCACACTCTGCCCCTTTGTCACCATGGCTTCCTTGATAAATAACAAATTCATTTTTTTTATCAAAATTTAAATCATCCTGACCTATTAAAAATATTATTTCAAATTTATTTGATTTTAAATCTTCTATTAAATTTGTTTTATTATTTAAAACTCCTAAATCAAAATTTCCTACAGTTGCTGCATCACATGATAAAACATTCAAAGGATTCCAATCTTCGGAAAACTTGTTTTTTTTATTCAAAAAATCTTTTAAATTTTCAAACAAATATTTTGCATTTTCTAATCTTAATAAAGACTCACCAATTATTATCATTGGTTTTTTTGCACTTTCTATTTCTTTTGAAAGTTTGTGTGTGTCATCTATAATTTCTTTAATTGTTTTAGTTTGCCCGTCTAAACTTTCATAAGGATAAGTTAGATCTCCACAATCATTTAATGATACAATTCTTGTACTATTTTTTAGATAAGATTTTCTAATTCTTGCATTTAAAATTGTGGCTTCGTATCTAGGATTGGCACCCAATAATAAAATTAAATCAGCATCTTCAATTCCATTGATTGAGGAATTAAACAAATAATTTTCTCTTTTTGAAATATTAATATATCTATTATCTGATCTTGACTCATAATTATCAGTTTCAACTGTTCGGTCAAAAAATTCTTTAAAAATGTAAGCAGTTTCCATGTTTGTTAAATCTCCAACAAAACCACATACTTTTTCTTTAGATGTATTTTCTAATTTAGATTTTATTATTTTATAAACTTCTTGCCACGAAGCTTTCTCAAATTTACCGTTGTATTTAATATATGGAGTATCTAATCTTTGATGAAGTAAGCCATCACACGCATATCTAGTTTTATCTGAGATCCATTCTTCATTAATATCTTCATTGATTATTGGAAGAACTCTTTTTACTTCCCAATCGTATGTATCAACTCTAATGTTTGAGCCTATTGCATCCATAATATCAATTGTTTCTGTCTTTTTTAATTCCCATGGTCTTGCTTCAAAAACATAAGGTTTTGATGTCAAAGCTCCAACAGGACATAAATCAACTACATTAGCAGATAATTCTGATTGCATTGATTGCTCAAGATATGTTGTAATTTGCATATCCTCACCCCTACCTATAGCACCAAGTTCCGGAACACCTGCAACTTCAGTAGCAAATCGCACACATCTAGTACAATGTATGCATCTTGTCATTTGAGTTTTGATTAATGGTCCCATATTTTTTTCGGGAACTGCTCTTTTATTTTCTTTAAATCTTGATTTATCTACTCCATAAAACATTGATTGATCTTGAAGATCACACTCACCACCTTGGTCACATACAGGACAATCTAAAGGATGATTTGCTAGTAAAAATTCCATTACACCTTTTCTAGCCTTTTCAACTAAACTTGTATTTGTTTTAATATTCATTCCCTCGGCAGCAGGCATTGCACATGATGCAATGGGTTTCGGTGATTTCTCCATTTCAACTAAACACATTCTACAATTTCCAGCTATAGATAATTTTTCATGATAACAAAATCTAGGTATCTCAACTCCTGCTTTTTCACAGGCTTGAAGAACTGTTAGTCCTTCTTCGACTTCTACATCAATGTCATTTACTTTTAATTTAAGCATTTTTTTTATCTAATAAATGTTGATCAACTAAATAAGGTATATTGTTTTTTTTCTGAACAATTGGGTCCAAATTGTTTCTTTCTTGAATTTCTTTTTTAAAATGTCTTAACAAACCTTGAACTGGCCATGAAGAACCTTCTCCAAATGCACAAATTGTATGACCAGCGATTTGGGTTGTAACATCTCCTAACATGTCTACTTCATCTTTTGTTGCATCGCCTTTTGCCATACGTTCAAGCATTCTCCACATCCATCCAGAGCCTTCTCTGCAAGGTGTGCACTGTCCACAACTTTCATGTTTGTAAAATCTAGCAATTCTCGCCATACATTTAATAATGTCTTGATCTTTATTGATTACCACTATTCCTGCTGTTCCTAATCCACTTTTTTCTTCGACACACGCATCAAAATCCATCTTTAATGTTTCACATCTATCTTTTGGAATTAGAGGCATAGAGGATCCACCTGGTATTACAGCTTGTAAATTATCCCATCCGCCAATCACTCCACCAGCGTGAACTTCTATTAATTCTTTTAAAGGAATGCTCATCTCCTCTTCTACATTACACGGATTATTAACATTTCCAGAAATACAGAAAATTTTAGTACCTGTGTTTTTTTCTCTTCCTAAAGAAGCAAACCATTTCGCTCCTCTACGTAAAATAGTTGGCACCACAGCAATGGTTTCAACATTATTAATTATAGTTGGGCATCCATATAAACCAATCAAAGCTGGGAAAGGTGGTTTTAATCTTGGTTGACCTTTTTTACCCTCTAAACTTTCAAGTAATGCTGTTTCCTCACCACAAATATACGCTCCTGCTCCATAATGAATATAAATATCTAAATCCCAGCCAGTTCCAGCTGCGTTTTTTCCTAATAGTTTTTTCTCATAAGCTTCATCAATTGCAGCTTGGAGTTTTTGACCATCAACAAAATATTCTCCTCTAATATAAATGTAACAGACGTGTGCTTGAACTGCGTATGACGCTATTAAACAACCCTCTATTAATTTATGAGGTTCAAATCTTAAAATATCTCTATCTTTACAAGTCCCTGGTTCAGACTCATCACCATTAATAACTAAATAATGTGGTCTTGATCCAACTTCTTTTGGTGCAAATGACCACTTTAAACCTGTAGGAAATCCTGCCCCACCTCGACCTCTAAGCTGAGACTCTTTAATTTCATTAATAATCCAATCTCTTCCTTTTTCGGTAATTTCTTTAGTTTTTATCCAATCACCTCTTGATTGTGACGCTGCTACATCAGAGCCTTTATCGTTATATAAATTTTGAAAAATTCTATCTTGATCTTTAAGCATTTTTTAAATCCGTTAATGTTTTTCTATTGTTCTCTGGCTCATTATTAACTCTTCCTCTGTATGAACCAGGTTTTGGAGTTTCTCCATTTAAAATTTTATCTAAAATCTCTGACATTTTTTCTTTATCAAGATCCTCAAAATAATCATCATTTATTTGCATCATGGGAGCAGTAACGCATGCGCCAAGACACTCAACCTCCATCCATGAACAACTCTTATCACTTGATAATTCACATTCATTTTCAGAAATTTTTTCCTTACAAGCTTCAACTAATTTATTTGCGCCTCTTATCATGCATGGCGTTGTAGTACATACTTGAACAAAATATTTTCCAACTGGTGATAGATTGTACATTGTGTAGAATGTTGCCACTTCATAAACTTTTATATAAGGCATATCTAAAAACTTGGCGATATACTTCATTGCAGCTAATGGTATCCAATTATTATTTTGTCTTTGAGCAATATAAAGCAAAGCCATCACAGCACTTTGTTGTTTTCCTTCTGGATATTTTGCAACAATATTATTAGCCGCCTCTAAAGATGAAGCATTAAACTCAAAACTTTCTGGTTGATCTTTTGCAGGTTTTCTTAAACTCATCTATCAACCTCACCAAAAACAATATCTAATGAACCTAGAACTGCTGGTACATCTGCTAACATATGTCCTTTAATTAAGTAATCCATTGATTGTAAATGTGAAAAGCCTGGGGCTCTTATCTTGCATTTATAAGGTTTGCTTGAACCATCAGAAATTAAATAAACTCCAAATTCTCCCTTAGGAGCTTCAACAGCTGTATAAATCTCATCCTTAGGCACCCTGTAACCTTCGGTAAATAATTTAAAATGATGAATTAATGCTTCCATTGATTGCTTAATATCTTTTTTTGATGGTGGACTAATTTTGCCATCCAATGATTTAATTGGTCCTTTTTCCATTTTAGATAAACACTGCTTGATAATAGAAACACTCTCTTTCATTTCCTCAATTCTACATAAATATCTATCGTAACAATCACCATTTTTTCCAACTGGTATTTTAAAATCTAAATCTTCATAACAATCGTACGGTTGAGATTTTCTTAAATCCCAAGGCACTCCTGATCCTCTGATCATAACTCCTGAAAACGAATAATCTAAAGCATCCTCTTTACTAACAATTCCAATATCAACGTTTCTTTGTTTAAAAATTCTGTTGTCTGTTAAAAGACTTTCTAAATCATTTATCACTTTAGGAAATGTATCGCAAAAGTTTGAGATATCTTCCTCTAAACCTTTTGGTAAGTCTTGGTGAACACCACCTGCTCTAAAGTAGTTAGCATGCAATCTTGATCCAGAAGCTCTTTCGTAAAAAGTCATTAAAGTTTCTCGTTCTTCAAAACCCCAAAGTGAAGGAGTTAAAGCACCAACATCAAGCGCTTGGGTAGTTACATTAAGAATATGACTTAATATTCTTCCTATTTCACAAAAAATAACTCTTATATACTGAGCTCTAATCGGTACATCTATTTTAAGAATTTTTTCTACAGCAAGAGCAAAAGCATGTTCTTGATTCATTGGGGCTACATAATCTAAACGATCGAAATAAGGAACAGCTTGCATGTAAGTTTTGTTTTCAATTAATTTTTCTGTACCTCTGTGAAGTAAACCTATATGTGGGTCTGCTTTTTCAACAACCTCACCGTCTAATTCTAATATTAATCTTAATACACCGTGAGCTGCTGGATGTTGAGGACCAAAATTTAGATTTAAATTTTTAATTTTTTTTGTCATTGTTTTCAATTTCTTCTTTAATATACTTTGTTCCTTCCCAAGGGCTCTCGTAATCAAAATTTCGATAATTTTGCTCTAGTTTAACTGGTTCGCTGATTACTTTTTTTTGATCTTCGCTATATCTAACCTCAGAGTGACCAGTTAACGGAAAATCTTTTCTCAAAGGATGTCCTTCAAAACCATAATCTGTAAGTATTCTTCTTAAGTCAGGATGATCTTTGAAATTCACACCATACATATCAAAAACTTCTCTTTCCATCCAATTTGCAGCAGGAAAAACACTTGTTAAAGAAGGTATAACTTCATTTTCTGAAATAGAGTATTTTAGAACCAGTCTTTGATTAAATTCATGACTTAAAAATAAGTAAACCATTTGAAATCTTTGGTTATTTTCAGGGTAATCTACAACTGTAATATCTATCAGCTGTTGAAATTTTGTGTCTAAATTAGTTTTTAAAAATAATATTACATCTAAAAAATCATCTTTATCTGTTTCTAGATAAATTTGATTATGCTTTATTTCTGAATTGTTAATTTTAGTGGTTAACTCAGAATTAATTTTTTTTTCTAGATCCTCTAAACTGTTCATGACTATCTTATAAAAGATCCTTTTTTTCTTATTTTTTTTTGTAATTGTAAAATTCCATATAATAAAGCTTCTGCAGAAGGAGGACATCCTGGAACATATACATCAACTGGAACTATACGATCACAACCTCTTACAACTGAATATGAATAATGATAATAACCTCCGCCATTAGCACAGCTTCCCATAGAAATTACATATCTAGGTTCTGGCATTTGGTCATAAACTTTTCTCAAAGCTGGTGCCATTTTATTTGTTAATGTTCCAGCAACAATCATTACATCTGATTGTCTTGGTGACCCACGTGGAGCAGCTCCAAATCTCTCTAAGTCATATCTTGGCATTGCTGTTTGCATCATTTCAACTGCACAGCAAGCAAGACCAAAAGTCATCCAGTGCAAAGAGCCAGACCTAGACCAATTAATTAAATTATCCAGCGATGTAGTTATAAAACCATTTTTACTAAAATCTTTAGCAAGTTGTTTAAACTCTTCAGGAACTTGTTCTATTTTATCGTTCATTAAATTAATTTTATTCCCAATCTAGAGCACCTTTTTTCCATTCATAAATAAAACCAACTGTTAATATGAATAGAAAAATCATCATTGATGAAAAACCTAATAGACCAATGTTTCCTAATGATATTGCCCATGGAAATAGGAAAGCAATTTCAAGATCAAATATGATAAACAGAATTGCTACTAAATAAAATCTTACATCAAACTCCATTCTAGAGTCTTGAAATGGTTCAAAACCACATTCATATGCAGATAATTTTTCTGGATCAGGTTTTTTTGGAGAAAGTAAAAAATTTAATACTACAAAAGCAACACTTAAACCAAGAGCAATTATTAAAAATAGAATAATTGGTAGGTAATCTTTTAAAAATTCAGATAACATGGAAATCTATATATCAGTTTTTATCTGATGTTGAAGGGAAGATAAGTCACATTTTGTTTATATTAATAGACTATTTATTGGGAAAAGTGGCGGGAGTGAAGGGACTCGAACCCTCGACCTATCGCGTGACAGGCGATCGCTCTAACCAACTGAGCTACACCCCCACTTAATTTGTTTGGTGGGCAGTAAAGGACTCGAACCTTTGACCCCCTCGGTGTAAACGAGATGCTCTACCAACTGAGCTAACCGCCCCAAAACAGAGCTACTTATTACATCAACACTTAAATAAAGTAAATTAATTATTATTGAATACTAGCTTGAGATTTATCGTCTTTTTTAGCCAAATCTACTTCAACCCATTCTGTAGGTTTAAGTTCTTTAGTTAAAGCAATCTTAATTACTTGGTCAGCATATTCAACTGGTGTAATTTTAATATCATCTATTATTTTCTTTGGCATATCCACTAAATCTTTTTCATTTTCTTTTGGAATCAATACTTCTTTAATTCCAGCTCTATGAGCAGCTAATAATTTTTCTTTAAGACCACCTATTGGCAATACTTGACCTGTTAAAGTTACCTCACCAGTCATCGCAACATCTCTTCTCACAGGTATATTTGTGATGGATGAAACAATTGAAGTTACCATTCCTATTCCAGCAGATGGACCATCTTTTGGTGTTGCTCCTTCTGGTACATGAATGTGAAAATCTTTTTTCTCAAATAAAGGTGGAATAATTCCATACTCTAAACACTTTGATCTAACAAAAGATTTGGCAGCTTTAACAGATTCTTGCATTACGTCACCAAGTTTACCAGTAATTTGCATTCTTCCTTTACCTGGCATAGTTACTGTTTCAATTTTTAAAATTTCGCCACCATACTCAGTCCAAGCAAGTCCGGTTACAATACCTACTCTATTCTCAGACTCTAATTCACCAAATTTAAATTTGGCTACACCAAGAAAGTCAGATAAATTTTTATTATTAATTTGAACTTCTTTCTCTTCACCAGCTACAATTTTTTTAACAACTTTTCTTGCGAGCTTAGAAATTTCTCTTTCTAAGTTTCTAACTCCTGATTCTTTTGTGTATCCTCTAATCACTTCTTTTATGATGTCGTTTTCTAATTTCATTTCTTTTTCTTTAACACCATTATCTTTAATTTGTTTAGGAAGTAGATATTTGTTAGCTATATTAATTTTTTCATCTTCGGTGTAACCAGCTAGTCTTATTACTTCCATTCTGTCTAATAATGGAGGTAATATATTTAATGTATTTGCTGTAGTTACAAACATTACATCAGATAAATCATAGTCAACTTCTAAATAGTGATCGTTAAAAGTAGTATTTTGTTCTGGATCTAACGCTTCTAATAATGCAGACGATGGATCACCTCTATAATCATTTCCGATTTTATCTATCTCATCTAATAAAATTAGCGGATTTTTTGTTCCAGCCTTTTTCATCATTTGAATTATTTTACCTGGTAATGATCCAATATAAGTTCTTCTGTGTCCTCTTATTTCTGCTTCATCTCTCATTCCTCCCACTGACATTCTAACAAATTCTCTGTTAGTTGCTTTTGCAATAGATTTACCTAAAGATGTTTTGCCAACACCAGGGGGACCAACCAAACATAGTATTGGGCCTTTAATCTTTTCCATTCTTTTTTGAACAGCTAAGAATTCTATAATTCTCTCTTTAACTTTCTCTAGTCCAAAATGATCTTTATCAAGAATGTTTAATGCTTTAGTTAAATCGATATCCACTTCACTTTTCTTATGCCAAGGTAATTCCGTCATCCAATCTAGGTAATTTCTAACTACTGTAGCTTCAGCTGACATTGGGCTCATGTTCTTCAATTTTTTAAGCTCTTGAAGACATTTTTTTTCAACTTCTTTTGGCATTTTAGCTTTTGTGATAGCTTTATTTAAACTAGTAGTTTCGTCTTTTCCGTCTTCAATTTCACCCAGTTCCTTTTGAATAGCTTTCAACTGTTCATTTAAATAGTATTCTCTCTGAGTCTTCTCCATTTGAGTTTTAACTCTTCCTCGAATTCTTTTCTCTACTCCAATTATGCTTGTTTCATTCTCCATAATTTTAATTATCGCGTTTAATCTCTTCTTAACATCTACAGTTTCAAAAATTTGCTGTTTTTCTGAAATTGTGGCTGTGATGTGAGAAGCAATATTATCAGCTATTTGAGAAGGGTCTTTTAACTGCTTAATAGTATTTATCGTTTCATTCGAAATTTTTTTATTTATAGAAGTTAATTTTTCTAATCTTCTTAAGGCAGTCGCTGCCAAAGGAAATAAATCTTCATCTTTTGGTAAAATATCATTGAAATATGTATAGTCACATGTAATAAATTTCTCATTATCTTTAAAATCTAAAATTTTAACTCTCTTAATACCTTCTACTAAAACTTTTACAGTTCCATCTGGTAATTTTAATAATTGTAGGATGCTTCCTTCACAACCATACATAAATACGTCTGTTTTTTTAGGATCGTCTATCTCTGAATTTTTTTGTGTTACAAGAATGATCTTCTTGTCTTTTTTCATCACCTCATTAAGTGCAGAAATAGATTTATCTCTTCCCACAAACAGAGGGATTACCATGCTCGGGAAGACGACAATGTCTCTTAAAGGTAATAACGGCAATGATATTTTAACATCCATGAGAATAATATGGATATTATATATTATATTGCAATAGGTTTTTGTTACTTATTAAGGATATTAAGCCGCTGATGTTTTGCTAGACTTAGATTTATTTTCCCCTTTAGAATGAACTAAAATTGGTTGTGATTGACCTTTTGCAGCTCCTGCATCAACAATTACTTCTTCAATGTTGTCTTGACTTGGGAGATCGTACATAGTTTTTAATAATATATTTTCTAATATTGATCTCAATCCTCTTGCCCCTGTTTTTTTGCTAATTGCTTTTTGTGCTATTTCTTTCAGAGCATTTTCCTTAAATGTTAATTTCGCTCCATCTAACTTAAATAATTCTTGATACTGTTTAGTTAAGGAGTTTTTGGGTTCTTGTAAAATTTTGATCAATGATTTTTCATCTAAATCTTCAAGAGTCGCTATCATTGGTAATCTTCCAATAAACTCTGGTATTAATCCAAATTTCAATAAATCCTCGGGCTCTAATCCCTTCATCCACTCTCCAGTCTTTTTGTCTTGAGTGTTTTTTACGTCCGCTCCAAAACCAATTGAAGTGCCTTTATCTCTCTGAGAAATAATCTTGTCTAAACCAGCAAATGCGCCTCCACAAATAAAAAGAATATTAGTAGTGTCTACTTGTAAAAATTCTTGTTGAGGATGTTTTCTGCCTCCTTGGGGTGGAACGCTTGCAACAGTTCCTTCCATTATTTTTAATAAAGCTTGTTGAACTCCTTCTCCAGATACATCTCTTGTAATTGATGGGTTTTCAGATTTTCTACTAATTTTATCAACTTCATCTATATACACAATTCCACGTTGTGCTTTTTCAACATTATAATCTGAAGCTTGAAGTAATTTTAAAATAATATTTTCAACATCCTCACCAACATATCCTGCTTCAGTCAGTGTTGTTGCATCTGCCATTGTAAATGGAACATCTAAAATTCTAGCAAGAGTTTGTGCTAATAAAGTTTTACCACAACCAGTTGGCCCAACTAATAAAATATTTGATTTAGATAATTCAACATTCTTACTAGTTTTATTTTCATAATTAAGTCTTTTGTAATGATTGTGTACAGCTACTGAAAGAACTTTCTTAGCATGAGATTGACCAATAACATAATCGTCTAATACTGAACAAATTTCTTTTGGTGAAGGAAGGCCGTCTTGGTGTTTAACAAAAGTATCTTTGCTTTCCTCTTTTATAATGTCCATACAAAGCTCAACACATTCGTCACAAATAAATACAGTTGGACCTGCAATTAATTTTCTAACTTCGTGTTGGCTCTTTCCACAAAAAGAGCAGTAAAGAATGTTTTTATTACTTGTACTCATAATTTTTTAAACGAATCAATTTCATTACTTTATTATAGATGACTCATACTAATCAAGTTCGGATTAATAAATTAACAATATATTGTATATTATGATCTTTTTTCTACTACTTCGTCAATAAGACCAAATGATTGTGCGACATCAGCAGTCATGAAATTATCTCTTTCTAAAGCAGATTTTATTTCATCAACAGTTTTGCCTGTATGTTTTGAATAAATTTCATTTAATCTTTTTTTTAATGACAAGACTTCATTAGCATGAATTTCAATATCTGTAGCTTGTCCTTGAAAACCTGCTGAAGGTTGGTGAACCATTATTCTTGAGTTGGGTAATGAAAACCTTTTACCTTTAGTTCCTGCAGCCAACAAAAAAGATCCCATGGATGCAGCTTGTCCAATACATAAAGTTGATATATCTGGTTTTACGTATTGCATAGTATCGTAAATTCCTAGACCTGCTGTAACTAACCCACCAGGACTGTTGATATATAAATAAATTTCTTTCTTTGGATCTTCAGCTTCTAAAAATAATAACTGAGCTGTTACCAAAGACGCAATATTGTCATTTATCTGACCTGTTAAAAAAATAATTCTTTCCTTTAAAAGTCTTGAGTAAATATCATAAGCTCTTTCACCTTTACTTGATTGCTCTACAACCATCGGCACTAGACTGCTCATGTGTTCTGATAATTTTGTTGTCATAGGTTGATTCGATCTACTTATACAACTTGTGATTACTTTTTGCTAACTTTTTTTGTTTTTTTGGCTGCTGGTTTTGCTTTTGCTGTTTTTGTAGAAGGTTTTTTTTTCTTTGAAGCTTTTGCGGCTGGTTTATTTTTTGTTTCTTTTTTAGGTTCGTGATCATGCGAATGATCATGATCGTGATCGTGTTTATTAGCTTCTTTTAGGATTTTTTCTGCCTCATCTTTTGAAATTTCTTTTTTATTTGGTTTTCCTTTTTCTTTTATAAGATTTAAAATTTTCTCCTCATAAACGGTGCCTCTAAGACTAGCTAAAGCAGATGGATTTTTTTGATAAAAATCCATAACCATTTTCTCTTGCCCTGGCATCATTCTTAATTGCTTTTGAACTTCAGCTTGAATTTCTTGTTCACTAACTTTGATTTGATTTTTTTCACCAAATTCGTTTAAGATTAATCCAGTTTTAATTCTTGTTTTTGCTTTTTCCTCAAAAGATTTTTTATTCTTTTTAGCCTCATCTTCAGACATACCTTGTGAAAGAATCTTAACTTCTTCCTCGACTAAGTTTTCTGGTAATTCATCAACTTTAATTTTTTCAATTTCTTTTAAAATTTGATTTTTTGAAAGTTGATCTAAAGAATTTTTATATTCGTCATTTATTTGTTTTGAAATTAAAGCTTTAAGATCTTTTAAATCCTTAGCACCTAAATTTTTTGCAAAATCATCATCAATTTTCACCTCTTGTGGTTGTTTAACAGATAAAATTTTACAATTAAATTTAGCTTTTTTGTTAACTAATTCTTTTTCAGGGTAATTCTCTGGAAGTGTTGCTTCAACAACTTTCTCATCATCTTTTTTAACATCAATTAACTGCTTATCAAAACCTTTCAAAAATAAGTCTTTACCAAGAGTAAGCTGTGTATTTTTTCCTTCGCTTCCTTTAAATTCTTTACCATCAATCGTTGCTTTATAATCTAATACAACAAGATCACCTTCTTTTGCTTTTGTGTCAGCTGCACCTTCTTTAAAATTTGGTTGGTTCTTAGCAATTTCTTTTATTCTTTTATCTGTCTCACTATCATCAATTTTAACAGTGTATTCATCAAATTTAATGTTTTCTAATGATGTAATCTCTACTTTAGGTAATTCAGTAACTGACAATACATATTCTAATTCTTTATCTTCCCCATACGTTTTTAGATCTAATTTTGGCTGACCCGCTGGTTTAATTTTTTTTTCTTCTAAAGCTTTTGTGGATGTATCTTTTAAAACTTTGTCTAATACCTCGCCAAATACAGCTTTGCCGAATTGTCTCTTTAAAATTTCTTTTGGTACTTTTCCTGGACGAAAACCTTTTAAATTTACTGTTCCTTTAATCTCTTCATATTTTTCATCCATATAAGAGTTCATAGTCTCTTTATCGATAAAAATTTTTAAATCTTTGTTTAAGCCTTTTTTATTTTCTACAGTAACTTTCATAATTTATTAATGGTAGGGCGAAAAGGACTCGAACCTTCACCGATTGCTCGACTGGTTCCTAAGACCAGCGCGTCTACCAATTCCGCCATCGCCCCAGTTAAATTAGGTGCTTTATATATTATTGAACTCATTTGTCCAATCCGAATAATAGTGTAAAAGAATATAAAAATATAAAAAAATGATTATTTCGCCTTGTATTAGTATTTGTAAAACAGATCCTTCGACCGGCTATTGCTATGGTTGTGGAAGAAATAACGAGGAAAAAAGACTTTGGAAACTTGAGGAAACATCAGACGATTGGAAAAATGAGAATTTAAATGAAATTGAAAAAAGACTGACTGGTTGGCAACTTGAAAGTTTTAAAGAATCTTATTCTTACAAAATCAATAACGGGATATCTCTTTTCAAGAAAAACTTGATTAAAAAATAAAATAATATGAGCAAAGTTAAAATTTTAAGCATTATTTATGCGATAGGAATAATTATTGGTGCTTTATTCTTCGATGTTTGGGGTTTAGATACCACTCCCTTAAAAACATTGTCTGTATTTGCATGGACCGTAATATTTATAATAGCTTTATTTTTTGCAGATAAGAACGAGAAAAAATAAGTACTAAATATTTTTTTTTATAATTTTAGATTTTTTTTCCTGATTTAAATTTTTCTTTCTAAAATCAAATCTTGAATTTGATATATTTGATCTGTGCTTTGCAAAAGCCTGTTTTTGTGCTTGTCGCATGGCTCTTTTTGAGGACATAATTCCTAATTTAATATTCTATTTCTAAAGTATCAATTACTTTTAAATTTTTATCTGAAATAACAATCTCGCCTGATGCAGGAGCATAATTTAAAAGCTCAGATATTACTACGTAATGTGTAACAAAAATTATATTTTGTTTTTGGTCCCACGTTTTTAAAAACTTGTTAAAATCAATAACTTGTTTCTTTCTATTTTTAGAAAATTTTGCACTAAAGAAAGAATTCAAAAAATTTTTTGTTTCAAATTTTTTGAAAGCTATTTCTGCAGTTTCTTTACACCTACACCACTCACTTGAATAAATTTTATTAATTGAAATATTGTTTGTTTTAAAGAAATTACCAATTTTTTTGGATTGTTCCCTTCCCTCGTCGTTCAAATTTCTTTGTGTTTCACATATGTTAATATCAAAATTAGGAGGATCTCCTCCTCCTGGTGCATAAGCATGACGAATAAATATTAACTTACCTCCTTTTTGAAGCTCATTAATAATAGCTTTACTAGAATCTGCTTTAATTGGAGAATTTAAAAATATAAATATAATTAAAAAATATTTAAAAATTTTCATTGATGAATATTAAATTAAAAAAACTTAATAAGAAAATTATTAAATGTAGAAAATGTCCAAGATTAATTAATTTTATTAAAAAAATATCTACTGAAAAGAGAAAACAAAATATAAATGAAGCTTATTGGGCAAAACCAGTTCCTGGATTTGGTAAGATAAATTCGAAACTATTAATATTAGGTCTGGCACCAGCAGCTCATGGTGGAACTAGAACCGGGAGACCTTTTACTGGAGATAAATCAAGTGATTTCCTATTTTCTTGTTTAAATAAAGCAAATATTTCTAATCTACCATATTCAGAAAGTTTAAATGATGGACTAGAATTAAAATCAACCTTTATTACCAATATACTAAAATGTGTTCCTCCTGGTGATAGACCAACAAATGAAGAGCTCACAAATTGTTCTGACCATTTTGAAAATGAGATTGAAACTTTAAATCAAGTCCAAACAATTGTTGCTTTAGGTAAAGTTGCCTTTGATAATTGTATTAAATATTACAAAAGAAAAAATAAATTAAATGGTAAATTTAATTTTAAGCATGGGAAGTATTATAATTTATCAAATAAAATCAAATTGTACGCGTGTTATCATCCAAGCCCTAGAAATGTAAATACAAAATTAATATCTGAAAAAATGATAATCAATTTTTTCAAAAAAATAAAAAGAGCAACAGCTATTTAGATTTTAAAATATAAGGCTCAAAACTATTTAAAACAATCTCAGGAATTTTTGTAGGCTTTCCATTGGTATTTATAAAAACTAAATGTATTTTTGCATCAACAATTAATAAATCATCTCTGTAAATTGATTGATCCATTACAAAAGAGGTTTTTGATAAAGAAGAAATAAAAGATTTTATTGTTAAATTATCTTCTAAGTATGCTGATTTTTTATATTCAATATTACATGATTTTACGATTATTAAAGAATTAAAATCATCTTTAATTTTTAAATTACTTAAACCAATAGTTAATAGAGCTTCAGTTCTTGCTCTTTCAAAGTATTTTAAAAAATTTGCATAATAAACTACTCCTCCTGAGTCAGTATCCTCATAGTAAATTTTAACATTATGGCTAAAAGTTTTATGCATTGTTCATTAATATCAAATAATGAGAAATTTTTATACAAACTAAGATATAATAACTACTATGAAAGTTTATATAATTTGGTTGATTGGAGTAATTTTATGGAACTTTGGTGTTCCTAACGCAACACCTGCAGAGGACGTAATTGTTGCAATTATACTATCATTCATAAGTATGGGGCTAAAAAAATATACTAAACTTTAATTAATTTGCTGAAAAATAAATGTTCTGAAAATAGGCTACAGATTTCATTTTAGAGTTATCTGTATCTGCCATAACTGCTAAGCCATCTAATTCATTTAAATCTAGATCGTGGAATTTCTTAAAGTCTTCTTTTACATTTGATTTGACAGTTACCCATTCATTTAGATTAGTTTTGGTTGTTGCCATTACATTATCTATAGATTTTTTTGTGTAAGGACTTGGCCAACTTTGTCCAACATCATTGTTGCTTGAAAAGACATAATTTACGGCTCTATTGGATAAAGGAGTTGCTCCTGTTTTTTTAACAGCAAAAACTCTAGCGGCAAAATCATGACCTTTTTTGGTATCTTCCTTAATTCCTGACAAATCTTGCTCAATTTTCCATGTAATATTAATAAAAGGTGTCTTGTTTAGATCGATTTTGACTTCTTTTCCAAGACCTGAAGCTGCATTATCAGCAACTGCTTTTAGGAAATTTCCATTTTCATTTTTACCAACAGTATAAATAGTCTTATTCTTTGCTCCTCTTACTTTTCTTACAGTTAATTCTGAAAGTTCTTCTTCAGTAAACTCAAATACTAAAACTTCATTTGCAAATACTGTGCAGATTGAAATCAAAAAAATTAAAATGAATTTAAAAAATATTTTCATAATTTAGGTTCTTAATACATTATTTAGACAAGATTTAAACATGCAAAAATCAGAATTAATTTTTAAATAATTAATATGAAAACAATTTCAATTTTTTTACTTCTAATTTATTGGTCAATAATGATATCTGCACCAGTTATGTCTAATGACCTCAAAATAGGTAGTTCTAGAGCTATAAAATTAAATTCTAATTCTAAGGTATCAATATAATTTTAGGCGCGACACATGTGCCATCATGAATTTGTTTAAAGGCATCACCACCATTTTTTAAATCTCTAAATTCAATCCAATCTAAAGAGCCAATCTCTTTATTAGCTAATATTGCTAATGTTTGCTCAAAATCTTTATTGGTATAACAATAAGTTCCTATAACAGTCACTTCTTGAATTGTCATCTTTCTAAAATTAAAAGTTCCAGCTGGCTGAGTTAAGCCTATGTGAATAATTGATCCGCCCGGTTTAACCACTTCAATAGCCTGTTGTCTTGAAATCTCCAAACCTACTGTATCAAATACAATATCAAATTTATTACTTTCTATTTCATTATGATCTGGTGCAACATATTTTGCCTCTAAATATTTAGAGCACTCATTCAATCTCAATTTATTAGGATCAGATAGAATTATATTTTTACTTTTCTTAATTTTAGATAAAATTAAACCACATAATAATCCAATTGCACCACCACCTTGAATCAAAATTTTACACTCAGACAATGGTTTTTTTAGAGATTGCTCACCAATTAATACAGCATGTAAAGAAACTGCCGTTGGCTCTGCTACTGGCGCTTCATTCTTATCTAATCCATCTGGGATTTCATAAATATTTTTATCAGGAGTTGATATCAATTCAGCAAAAGCACCTTGTCTCTCAATCGGCTTGTTCATTCCTAATAAGACTCTGTGAGGACAAAGATGTTCTCTTCCACTTGTGCAGTATTCACATTTACCACAAGTTATTAGAGGATTTAAAACAACGTTTTTACCCTTAAATTTTCCATTTTGAACTTCACCGCTAACTTCATGACCTAATATTAATGGTGGATTTCTTCTTTCATCATGTCCATGATACGCGTGCATATCTGAACCACATATTCCAGAAGCATGAATTTTTAAAATACTTTCACCCGAAACTTCAATTGGATTTGGTTCTTCCCTATAAACTAGTTCTTGTGTTCCAGTATATACTAATGCTTTCATATTATTTTTTTGCCAACAAGTAATACGTTATCCAGGCTACAAATGCACCAATTATCCACGCATAAGACTGTAAAAACATTAAATTTGTATTCCAAATTGTTGATGCTGAAAAAACAAAACCTATAAATAAAGAATAAACAGCCTTTAAATGCCAGCCCCCTGAATAAAAATATAACCCTTCACCGTCAATAGAATAAATATCATTATTACTTAGTTCTTTATTTTTAATTAAATAATAATCTGCAATCATAACTCCAAATAAAGGTCCAAAAAATGCAGCAAAGGTATCAATAAAAGATAAAATGCCAATCTGACTTATTATAGTAAGCCAAAATATTGACACCACAAATCCTAAAAATCCAATAATTAAACTAGATGATTTCAAATTTAATTTATTAGGAATAAAATTTATTAATGAATATTGAGAAGGTATAAAATTTGAAACCAAATTAGTAGATAAAGAGGCAACAATAATAAAAAGCAAAGCAATTATTGTAATAGTTAAATTATCAAATTTTCCAATAATATCATTTGGACTTGTTAAAATAGAATTTAGATCTAAAAACTTTAAATTAAGAAAAACATCAGATCCAATTACAATAAAAACTGAAAAAAAAGAAAAAACAATTAAATTTAAAACTAAAGATAAATTACCTTTTTTAAGTTCTTTTTCATTTTTAACATACCGAGAAAAATCACCAAAATTTACCAATATAATTGAAAAATACGCAAATACAGTTCCAGCAATAGTGATCACAGGCCAAATATTATTTTTATCAATTAAATTCTTATAATTAAATATTTCAACAAATGCTTTTGAGGTACTTTTCACATCATTAAGCAATACAACAAAAAAAAAGAATACTATTCCAGAGTAAACTATAATTGCTGAGTAATTAATTATTTTTTTATTAAAATTTATACCAATGCTAAATAAAAAGCTTTGAAGTAAAATAGCAATAATTATTGAGGTCCAATCAATAACATTTAAACCTAGTGTAAAAATTAAAAAAATATTATTTTCAAGAATTGAACTATCAAAAGTAAATAAAGAAATTCGAATTAAATAAGTAAATGCTTTTGATAAAAAATACGTTTGAACTCCAAACATAAATATACCAACCAAACATCTCAAAAATCCAAAATACTGAGCACCTTTGAACCCTAAAGAAGTTCTTAAAAGAACAGCAAATGGTAGACCGTATTTTTGAGAAGGTTTTCCAATCAAATTTGCAAGAAAGTACACTAATAACGAACCAATTAGAGTTCCAAAAAAGACAACTAAAGTGTTTAAATTATAAACAATGTACAAAGAAGCTATTAATGAAAAAGCTATAACACTCTGAATATTTACTGCCCAGAAACTAAACAAATCTTTCCAATTCCAAACTTTATAATTAGGATTCACACTTACAAGATCCCAATTTGATAGTGAGTATTTAACTTTTTTACGACTCATAATTAAATAATAAACTAATTAAGTATGATACAATATCTTTTTTTAGATACTTAAATTTAAATACTTATGAAAAAATTTATCACGAATAACATTGGTTATTTTGCAATGTTCATGGCAGTTATTGGATTTGGTTCTGGTCCACCATTTGTGACTTTAGCATTAAAAGAATTTTTCATAATTGATTTACTGGCTGTACGATTTTTAATTGCTTTTTTATTGATGCTTTTTTTCTGCATTTTAATGAGGGTAGATCTTTCGATAAAAGTAGTTGGATTAAAACCTTTTTTAATGGGATTGTTAAATCCATTTCTGGTAACACTTTCATTTCACGTAGGCTTACTATTAACTAGTCCTGTTAATGGTGTAGCAATTATTAGTACACTTCCACTTATGCAACCATTCGTAGCAAAAATTTTTTTAAAAGAAAAAATAGAAATAAAAGTAATTATAGGTGTATTTGTCACATTAATAGGAACATATTTATTGCTTACAAGCCAATTTAAATTAGGTGTTGGTAATTATCTAGGTGACTTAATTATTTTTCTAGGAATGCTTTGCGCATCAACTAACGAGGTAATTGGAAGAAAATTCATGCAAACAAAAGTAAATCAGTTATCTGTAAATACTTTTCAATATTTTACTGGTTTTGCACTTTCTTTTTTAATTCTTTTTATTATTTGGCCAAATTCTAGTTTTGAATACACTTATCATTTAGAACTTACCCCATCAGTAATGGCTGCTCTAACTTTATCTTTTATAACTTTTGCGGCATATTTATTTTATAATTATGCTTTAAGAAGACTTCCTTTGGGACGTATAAGCTTAATGTATCCGCTTACTGGTCCAATTGGAGCAACTTCTGCCTGGATAGTGATAGATGCTGAAATTAACTTTAAAATATTTTTATCATTGGGAATAATTTTAATAGGAACAATAATTCCTTATGTTAATAAAAAATCTTAAATTAGGGAGATGGATACATTACTTCAGGTAACCAAAGTGCAATTTGAGGAAATATTATGATTAATATTAATCCAATTAATTGTATAACCATAAATTGCATCATTCCTAAATATATATCTTTTAAATCCCAATCAGGAACTACCCCTTTTAGAAAGTAAGCAGATAATGCAACAGGTGGAGATAGCCATGCGGTTTGCAAATTGACTGCGACTAAAATTGCAAACCAAGTTAAATTAAATCCTAGTTCCTGCACTAAAGGTAAAAGAATTGGCAATACAATTAATACTATAGGTACCCACTCTAATGGCCATCCTAATAAGAAGATAACTGCCATCATTATTGCTAAAATCCAATATTTATTAATTTCTAAATTGAGTAAGTAATCAGTTAAAAGTGATGGAGTGCCTAACTTAGAAAAAACTGCTCCAAAAAAATTAGATGCAGCAACAAGAAACATAATCAAAGCTGTGATTTCTAAAGTCTTAATTAAAGCCTCTTTTAATCCTTTAAAAGTCATTTTTTTATAGGCCAAAGCTAAAACAATAGATCCAAAAGCGCCCATCCCAGCTCCTTCCGTTGGAGTTGCTAAACCAAACAAAATACTTCCTAACGCAAAAAATACTAAAGCTGCTGGTGGAACTAAGCCCATAAAAAATTCATACCAAACTTTACCCATATTAGTTGGTCTTTCATTGGCTGGTAAAACTGGACCTAGTTTAGGATTTAAAAAACATCTTAAAGTAGTGTACCCTGCGTACAAGCATGCAAGCATTATTCCAGGAATTATTGCTGCAGCAAATAAATCTGTAACTGGAATTTCTAAAACAGGACCCATAACTACCAACATAATGCTAGGTGGAATTAAAATTCCAAGAGTTCCACCTGCACAAATTAAACCGGCTGACAATCTTGTATCATAACCAGATCTAATCATCGTCTTACCTGCCATAATTCCTAAAATTGTAACTGAAGCTCCAACAATTCCAGTTGCTGCAGCAAATATTGTAGATACAAACATAACTGCATAAAATAATGCACCTCTAGTTTTAGAAAGCATTAGTTGGACAGAATTAAACAATCTTTCCATTAAACCAGCTTGTTCCATTAGAATTCCCATAAAGATAAAGAGCGGGACTGCCGCGAGGGTATTCTCGGTCATTATCATATTGAATTGGAGTGTCATTAGGTAAAAAACTAATTTTCCAAAACCCCAATAACCAAATACAAGCCCTAAAAATATTAAAGTGAACGAAATTGGAAAACCAATAAAGATTGCAAATAACATGCAACCAATCATTATTGCACCAATTATTTCAGGTGTAAAAAATTCCATTATGGCCATCTTCCTTTTACAAAGGCATAGTAGCTCTTAAGAACCTCAGATACTCCTTGAACCAATAATAAAAAAGCTCCTATAGGCATACAACTTTTTAATGGCCACATTATTGGCATCCATGTAGTATCCATTGCCCTTTGAATTCTGACTTTGCCCCCCAAGCATTCCATAAGATCTGACCGTCCACAAATAGATGTGTAAGCGTAATCAAAGCTAACCCAGAAAAATACTAAGAAACCAGGGAAAAAAAATAATAAATATAAAAATAAATCTACTTTGGCTTGATTTTTTACTTTCCAGTTTCGATATAAAAAATCAGCTCTTATGTGTATTCCTTTTGATAAAGTATACGCTGCACCTAACATAAATAATGCGCCAGCTAACATTCTACTAATATCAAATGACCAAAGTGTAGGTCGATTAAAGAAATGCCTTCCAATTACTTCATAAACCATTGCAAATATTAAAGGCACTGTTATCCAGCAAACAATTTTGCCAGTAACAAGCATATTTCTGTCAATAAATTCTATTGTTTTTGCCATCCAAGGATCCATGTCCTTTGGCATTTTTGTGCTAGTACGACGTTCAGCGATAAGCTCATCGGTTATGTCCAGATTTTCACTAACGTTCTCTTTAGACTTTTTATCAACCATTGAGCAATTTAATTAATTTTGATTATTAAAAAACGGGGATAAATTTAATTATCCCCGTTTTAAATTAATTTTTATTGTTGTTTTGCAAATGCAGTACCAATAGATGCATCAGATGTTTCCATCTGAGAAATAAATGGCACAACTATTTTCGCATGCGCTGTCATATGATCATACACTTCTTTAAAGAAAGCATTTTCTGCAGCGTTCTTTTTAAGAGTTGCTTGAGCAGCATTCATGTACTCAGTGAAATAATCAGCTGGTGTATCCCATAATTTTACACCATGATTTTCAGTAAGATCAATCAATGCTTTTCCATTTTCTACAGCTCTATTAGTGATGTTTCTAGTAATCATCGCTTCAGATGCAATTTCCATTGCATATTTTTGATGATCAGTTAGAGAATTATATACATCACCATTGATGTAAATATCACCATTAACTACGTTTTGGTGTAAACCTTGTAGGTAGTAGTTTTTTAGAACTTTTTGGAAACCAAAAACTGAGTCTGGCTTTGGACAACACCATTCAGCAGCATCGATAGTTCCTTTTTCAAGTGCTGGTAAAATATCACCGCCTGATAAAGACACAGATGCAATACCAATATCTTTATAAGTTTGTCCTGGGATTCCTGGAGGAGTTCTGAATCTATACTTTCTGAAATCATCCATGCTTGTAATTGGCTCTTTAAACCAACCTAATGCCTCAGGTCCAGATGAAGCCATCACGAAACCTTTAACATTCATACCCATTTCATCCCAAAGTCTGTCGTACAACTGTTTTCCACCGTTATCAAAATACCATGCTAACCATGATTTAGTTGATAATCCGATACCTCCACCTGCAACAGGTGAACCGAACAACATAGCAGCTGGGTGGTAGTTAGACCAGTAGTGTGTCCAAGCAGCACCACCATCAACTAAACCTTTGTCAACAGCTTCTAGTGTTTCTTTCATACCAACAACTTCACCTTTTGATAAAAGTTCAAATACTAACTCTCCTCGAGTTAATTGAGTAACTCTATCAGTCCACATCTTTACGATTTGACCATCGTAAGAAGTTTTAGGAAAAGTAAGTTGGATTTTTAAAGTTTTAGCAGAAGCAGTACTAATTAAAGATACCGCAAAAACTAAAGCTAAAATCATTGAAGTGATTTTTTTCATTTATTTCCCTCTCTTTATTTATTTATTAAGACTTAATAATTTTCGTAGTAAACATTATTGAAATAAGAAAGTAAAGTGATTAAAATAATTATATATAAATTTTAAATATAATTTTTATTAATTCTAAACTAATCTTCGCCCTTAGGGTCAAAAGGATAATCCCACGCATCACCACCAATTTTTTTTGAAATACCTGAGTAATCAGTATCCGCATCACCCTCCTCACAAAATTCTGAAAAAATTTTTAAAGCAGCTTTTCCTAAAGGTGTGCTTGCATTAACAGAAGTAGCTGCGTCATTTGCTAAATTTAAATCTTTTTTCATCATAGCTGCTGTAAAACCTGGTCTATATTTATTATTTGAAGGAACTCCGTCTGTTAAATCAGGTAAGGGAGTATAATTTGTGAGTGCCCAATTGTTACCTGATGCCTCTTTAATTATTTTATGAACTTTTTTTATATCCATTTTTAATCTTTTTGCCAACATCAAAGCCTCAGATGCTGCTATCATCGAAATTCCAAGAGACATGTTGTTACAAATTTTTACACCAACCCCACTTCCTTGATCTCCAGCATGTAATATTTTTTGTCCCATTATCTCTAAAAGTGGTGAAGCTAATTTTACTGCATCATTACTACCACCAACTAAAAAATTCAATTTTCCAACTCTAGCACCCATCACACCACCAGTAACTGGAGCGTCAATCATTTTTATTCCCAAAGACTTTGCTTCATCTCCTACCTTTAATGAAGTTTCAATATCTATTGTTGAACATTCAATAATTAAACAATCTTTAGAAATTTTTTTTAAAATTCCATTCTCACCAAGATATAATTCATAAACATGTTTTCCTTCTGGTAACATTGATATTACAGTTGAAGCATTGGATAAAAGATCATCTAAAGAATTTACAACATTTAAACCTGTCTTTTTTGCAGTTTTAATTGCGTGTTCTGAAACATCGAAAACTTTAACCTGTTTTCCAGCTTTTACTAATTGTTGTGCCATGGGATTTCCCATGTTTCCTACTCCAATAAATGAAATATGATTACTCATCTATATTTGAACTCCCTCTATTAATTAATACTGTTTTACTTTGGGTGAAATGATTGATCATACTATCAAATGCATATTCTTTTCCAAGACCACTCATTTTTAATCCACCATAAGAAACATTTGCTCTTGGAGCTACACATTGATTAACTTGAACAAAACCTGCATCTATTTCCTCAACAAATTGAAGTGCTCTTGATAGATTTTGTGTCCATAAAACTGCTGACAATCCAAAAGGAGTATCATTTGCACTCTCAATAACTTCGTCAAATGATTTAAATGGAATTGCACAAGCAACTGGACCAAATATTTCTTCCTGACACACAGGCGACTTTACTGGAACCCCCGACAATAAAGTAGGTTCATAAAAAAAACCTTCTTTGTATTCACCACCTTTTTTTTGATTACCTCCATGTAGAACTTTTGTTGATGAGTTTTCTTTTGCAATATTCATATAATGTAATGTTCTTTTCAATTGATCCTCTGAAATTATTGCTCCTACATCTGAATTTTCATCTAAAGCATTTCCCATTTCAAGATTTTTTAATCTATCAACAACGCCATCTAAAACTTTTTCATAAATTTTTTCTTGTATATAAACTCTTGAGCCAGCGGTACATGCTTGTCCTTGTCTGGTATATCTCATACCATCGATTACGCCAGGTATAGCAATATCAAGATCTGCATCGCTCATGATTATATTAGGATTTTTTCCACCGAGTTCTAATGTTACCGGACAAAGTTTTGGAGCTGCTTTTTGAGCAATAATTTTACCAACATTAAATGAACCAGTGAAAGTAATTTTTCTTACATCGGGATGAGACAAAAGTGGCTCTCCGCATTCTTCTCCGTATCCAGAAATAACATTTAAAACTCCTGGAGGAAGTTCTTGTTGAAAAATCTCTGCTAATAGTAATGCACAAAAAGGTGCTTGTTCAGCTGTCTTTAAAACAACAGTATTACCAGCTACAATTGCTGGAGCTATCTTTGCAACAGTTAAAAATAAAGGAGCATTCCAAGGAACGATAGCACAAACAACTCCAATTGGATCTCTTGTTGTGTAGTGTAAAGTATTTGCAATATTTGGAGGATAATTCTCACCTTTAATCTCTCCAGATAAACCAGCAAACATCCTAGTTAATTCAATTGAGGCGGAAGTTTCTGGTTTAGCTTGTGTTCTTAAAGCGTTCCCTGTGTCCAGAGCTAGTAAAGTTTCAATCTCATCTCTTCTTTGCTCAAGTTTTCTAGCACCTAATTCTACCAATCTTCCTCTTTCTCTTGCTGGTACTTTCTTCCATTCTTTAAAAGCATTTAGAGAAGATTTTACTGCAAGATTAACTTCAACCTTATTGCATTGGGGAGCTTCACCTATATTTTCTCCTGTGCTTGGATTTATTACATTAATTTTATTATTAGTTGATGATGAGATTAATTTACCGTCTATTAAAATTTTATTTGATAATCTTTTTGCATTTTTGTTTGCTTTTTCGAAATTACTTAAAAAATCACTCATAATTACAATTCACCTTCTCTTGTTTTAGCAGCTAACCAACCACCATCAATTTTAATCTCCGATCCATTAATAAAATCAGATTCATTAGAAGATAAAAAAATTGCTGCGCCAACTATATCAGATGGTAGTCCCCACCTACCAACAATTGTTTCTTTTCCCCATTGCTCACCATGAGTTGGGTCTTCTGCATATTTTTTATTAAATGGTGTAGATATTAGACCTGGACAAATTGTATTGACATTTATATTTGATCCTTTCAAATCTATAGCAAGAGCTCTGGTTAAACCCAGTATTCCACTTTTGGCTGCAACATATCCTACACGATCAGGTCTCCCCATAAAACTAGCGATCGAACCAAAATTTATAATTTTACCTTTACCTATTTTTTTCATCTCAGGTATTACTGCCTGACAACAAATATATGGTCCAGTAAGATTAACAGAAATCATGTCATCCCAATCACTTAAGTCATGATTTTCAAGTTTTTTAACATGTCTTATCCCAGCGTTATTAATCAATATATCTATTTGATCAAATCTATTAATTGTTTCTGATATCAAATTTTTAACACTTGCTTCGTTTGAAACATCAGTTTCTACGTAAATTGCATCACCATTATTTTTTACGATTTCTTTAACAACATTAGAAGAGTTTTCTTTATCTAAATCTGCAACAACAACTTTAGCTCCCTCTTTGGCAAGGCCTAAGGAAATTTCTTCTCCTATACCTTTTCCTCCACCTGTAACAATTGCAACTTTATTTTTTAATTTCATTTTTATTACTAAATATTATTTCATGATTAAATACAAAAAAAAATTATTGTTTTTAAGCTCAAAAAAATAGGTATACTTTTGATACTATGATTAAATTTGAGAGTATTAACAACTTTTTAAAATTAATAGGAGGAAAATGGAAAATTAAAATTTTAGCTGAATTACATATAGGATCTAGAAGATTTTCTGAATTAAAGAACAATTTAGATGGAATTACTGCGAGAATGTTAATTAGAGAATTGAGAAATTTGGAAAATGACACTCTAATAAAAAAAAGGATTAATAATAAAATAAATGATTATATTTTAACTGATTTTGGTAAATCCAGTGCTTACATAATTGAAGCTATAAACGATTGGGGAAATAATAAGAAACGTAAAATTAATAAAGTGATTGAAAATGATTATCGTGTAATTGATTTATTTCAGGAAGAAATACGTATCAAAAAGATACAGAGCCAAAGAATTAAAAATAAAAACTAATTATAACTTACAAGCGGTTTATTGCTTTTTATCCAAGATTGAATTCCTCCATCAAGAACATACACATTTGTAAAACCTAAATCTTCAGCAAATGCATTACCTAAAATTTCAGCAGTTTTTCCGTCATGACTTATAAAAATCAATTCAATTCCTTGAGACTCAGCACCTGCTAAGGCCCTAACTTTATCCATTAAATAAACATTGAATTTACCATTAATATCAAATGCTGTTTCTTGAAATGAACCTTTAATTACACCTGTCTTTTTCCATTGATTATCAAGCCTAATATCTAATGCCACTGCATTTTCATTAATTAAATTTTCTAGTTTTTCACTATCAATTTTTTCATAATTAGGACTCAAAACATCTAGAATTTTAAATTCAAAGATCAAGTTTGAATTTGGTGGGATTAATTCGCCTGCACCCTTTTCGCCATATGCAAGCATTGAAGGTATTTTAATTTTTCTTTTAGAACCTTTGTTTGCTCCCACTATTCCTTGCTCAAACCCTGGAATAACTTCTTTCATTCCTATTTGAAAAACTAATGGTTTGTCTTTACCAACATTAGTGTCAAAGACTGTTCCATCTTCAAAAGAACCTGTGTATTCAATTTTTACCCAAGAATGATTTACAACTTTTAAACCATTTCCTTTAGTATCATTAATGATTTCAATATTTTCTGCTAAAAGAAAGTTAATTTTAAAAAGTGTTAAAATAATTATTACAAAAATTTTTTTCATTTATGAGATATATTAAAACCCTTATACATTTTTTTTTTAACTTTATTACAGATTTTTCTATACTGAGGCAATCCTGCTGGATAAGGTATAAAAGTTTTTGGTTTACCTGGAATATTATCACCCTTATACCAAGAATTTTTTGCTTTCATAAAAAGAGATTTATTGGCTAATGTATTTATTTTTTTAACCCAATTTTCAGCTTTTTTAGCTTCAGGTTCAACTGAAAGACTATTTGATTTTTCTAAATATTTAATAAATTCAGATATCCATTCTACATGCTGTTGAATTTGTGCAGGAACATTAGTTAATACTGAAGGACTACCAGGTCCAGATATGATAAAAAAATTTGGAAAATTTGGTATCATTAAGCCTAAATATGTTGTCGGACCATTTTTCCAATATTTGTTTAATTTAATATTTTTTCTACCAGTCAAATTTAAAGACAAAATAGGACCTGAAAGCGCATCATAGCCTGTTGCAAAAATTATTTTATCAAATTTTAATTCCTCATTATTTGTCTTTATCCCATTTTTTGTAATCTTGACTATTGGATTTTCTTTTAAATCAATTAAACGAACATTTTTTCTATTAAATGTTTCAAAATAATCTGTATTTAAAGTTGGTCTTTTTGAAGTAAATGGATGACCAAAATCTGTAAGTTTTTTTGCAATTTCTTTGTCTTGAACAATATTTATTATTTTTTGTTTTATATAGTTTGAGGCTATTTTGTTGGCATTTAATTTTTTAGTTATATCGCTAAAACATGCCCTAAATGATAAACCTCCATTTAGCCATGCTTTTTCTAAAATTTTTAATCTTTTACTCTCATTAAAATCAAAAATAGATTTTTTCGAAAATTTAAATGCATGACCACCAGGTGTCTTTGTAAGTAGATTTTTAATTTGTTTGTAATTTTTTTTAGTATTTTTAATAAATGTTTTTGTAAGTTTTCTGTTTCTTGCTGGAACACTATAATTTGGTGTCCTTTGAAATATTGTGAGTGATTTTGCAGATTTTGCTACAACTGGGGCAATTTGTATTCCACTTGATCCTGTTCCAATTTGTGCAACTTTTTGATTTTTAAAACTTATTTTTTTATCTGGCCATCTTCCACTGTGATACCACTCTCCTTTAAAACTTTTAATGCCCTTAATATTTGGTACATTTGCTGCAGATAATGATCCAACTGCACTTATTAAATATTTGCAATAAAATACTTTTTTTTTATTTGTTTTTACTCTCCATAAATTTTTTTTATCTAAATAATCAGCTGAAATGACCTTATTGTTAAAAATTATATTTTTTCTTAAGCTAAGCTTTTTCTCTACATATTTAAGATAACTGAGGATTTCTTTTTGATTAGGATATCTTTCTTTCCATTTCCAATTTTTGTAAATTTCTTCAGAAAAAGTATAGCAATAAATATGGCTCTCTGTATCACATCTCGATCCCGGATATTTATTCCAATACCAAGTCCCTCCTATGTCCTTACCTTCTTCAATAACAAGAGTTTTTAAACCTAATTGATCTCTACATTTATGTAATTGATAAAGGCCAGAAAAACCTGCTCCTATAATTATTGCGTCTAAATACAAATTTTTAATTAAATTGTGTGGTTTTTAAAAATTTTACTTCCACCTTTATTTTTACCACTGAGTAAATGTAACTCTCTTTGAAGTGAATAACCTACTTTGTCTTCTATGGTTTTTGCACCCACATGATCAAAAAAAGATGTAGCTGGCATATATCTATACGTAAGTCCCGCTCTTCTTTTTCCAGAATTATTTGCTCTGGATCCATGAAATAAATAAACATCATGCATTGAGAACATTCCTGGCTTTAGATGAACTGATTTTGCTTGGTCTTTAATTTCATCAATATTTTTTAAAGTTTGATTCAAGGTAACATTCGTAGACTCTAGTGTATTGTGCTCAGCTAACTTTTTATCTAAATGTGAGCCTGGTATATATTGTAGTGGACCATTTTCTTCTGTAACTTCATCAATTGATAACCAAACAGTTACTGACTCCAATGGTTTTATAGGCCAGTATTCACCATCTTGGTGCCAAGGTGTTTCTTTGCCATTTTTTTCTTTTTTACAAAATAATGATGACCCCCAAAGAATTATATCTTCTCCGATTAATTGCTTAACCTCTTGTATAATTTCTGGATACATTGCAAATTCCAAAAATTTACCGTCTCTCTCATACAAACCACTGACAAATTCATTATTTTCACCTTTATGATCTTCAAGATATTTATCTAAGGCTGAATTTAAATCTTTTATTTTATCAGAGGATAATTGAGTTGAGCTTTTTACTAAACCATCATTGTTGTATGTCTTAATTTGATCAACCGAAAGCATAATAAAACATATTGAATATTTGTTTTATTGTCAAATTTTAAGTTTAATAAATATATATAAAGTCTATATTTATTTTTTTCTAATAATTCAAAATGAAAAATATTTATACTTGGTCAGCCAAACCTACACAAAGAAATCTCACAGTTGCTGATCTTAAATCTTTGAAAGGAAAAAAAAAATTTACTCAAGTTAGAGCAAATACATTTGATGAAGCCTTTGCAGCAGAAGAAGCTGGTATTGATATGATTGTTGCAAATGCAAAAAATATTATTGAAGTTAGAAAAGGTTCAAATAATTTATTCTTAACAGCGTCATTATTTTGGGAGGAATTTGTTACTAAAGAAGAAATTTTAAAAGGTGCGTTTAAAGCATTAGAAAATGGAGCTGACGCAATTTTTACTCCGAGAAACACTGAAGTTATAGAAATGTTATCTAATGAAGATATTCCTGTAATGGGTCATCTTGGTTTAGTACCAAGAAAATCATCTTGGTTTGGTGGTTTAAGAGCTATCGGCAAAACACCAAAAGAAGCTCATGAACTTTTCCAAAAATTCAAAGATTTAGAAAATGCAGGAGCCTTCGCGGTAGAAGGTGAAGTTATACCAGAAAATGTAATGAAAGAAATTTCAGATAGAACAAGCATGATAACTGTGTCTATGGGTTCAGGTAAAAAAACTGATGTTATATATTTGTTTATGGAAGATATTTGTGGAGATAATCTAATTCCCCCTAGACATGCAAAAGCATATGGAAATTTATTAAAACTCAAACAACAAGTAAATATTGAAAGATTAAAAGCATTAAAAGCTTTTAAAAAAGATGCATTAAGTGGAAAATTCCCTCAAAAAAAACAATCAGTAAGTATAAGCAACCAAGAATTTAAAAAATTTTTAAATTTATTGAATTCATAGATTATTTAATTTTTTTACTTTATAAGAAATTGAAATGGAAATCTTTGATTATATAATTCTTGGTGGGGGATCAGCTGGTTGTGTTCTGGCAAATAGACTGTCTGCAAATCCTAAAAATAAAGTTTTGCTTCTTGAAGCTGGTGGTAAGGATACATATCCATGGATCCATATTCCAGTTGGTTACTTTAAAACGATGCATAATCCAAAAGTAGATTGGTGTTTTAAAACTGAACCTGATGAAAAAATGAATAATAGATCGATTAGATATCCAAGAGGTAAAACTCTTGGAGGAAGTTCCTCTATCAATGGCCTTTTGTGGATAAGAGGACAAAGTGAGGATTATAATATTTGGCGCCAGTTAGGTAATACAGGCTGGGGTTGGAATGATGTTCTGCCCTATTTTTTAAAATCAGAAAATAATGAATTAGGTAAAGGTGAGTTTCATAATGACAGTGGTCCAATTACAGTAGCAAATAAAAAAATTAATTTAAAGCTACTTGATGAATTTCAAAATGCTGCTGAAGAATATGGAATACCAAAAACAAATGATTTTAATACTGGAGATAATACTGGTGTAGGTTTTTTTCAATTTACAACAAGTTTTAATAAAACTGGTTTAAAGTTAAGATGTAGTGCTGCAAAAGGATATTTAAATCCAGTAAAAAAGAGGTCAAATCTAAAGATTGTTGTAAAAGCTCACGTACAAAAAATAAATTTTGAAGGAAAGAAAGCTATTGGCGCTAGTTATTATAAAGGTGATAAGCTTGTTGAAGTAAAAGCTAATAAAGAAATAATTTTATCTGCTGGTGCTATTGGTTCGCCCCATATTCTTCAAGTATCAGGCATAGGAAATAAAGAAAAACTAAAAAAACTTGGTATTAATATAGTGCATGAGTCTAATGGTGTAGGGATGAATTTGCAGGATCATTTAATGTTTAGGCCAGTTTACAAAGTAAAAAATTTAAAATCTTTAAATAGAAAAGTCGAAAGTTTATTTGGTAGGTTTATGATGGGACTTGAGTATATTTTTAACCAAAGTGGGCCTGTTACTATGGGTGCAAGTCAGGTTTGTGGTTTTGTTAAAAGCGATCCATCTAGAGCAACTCCAAATTTACAGTTTCACGTTTCACCAGTAAGTACTGATATATTAGGAGTAACCCCTATGCATGATTTTGAAGGAATAACTCCTACTGTCGCAAATATTAGACCCACAAGCCGAGGTGAAATAAATATAGTTAGCTCTGACAGTAGAGTTTATCCAAAAATTAAAATGAATTATTTATCAACTGACGAGGACAGAAAAGTTGCAGCAACTGGTTTAAAAATAATTCGTAAAATTATGCTAGAGACAGAGACTTTTAAAAAATATGAACCAGAAGAATATAGACCAGGTGTTCATATAACTGATGATGAGGAATTAGTAAAAGAAGGTTCAAATTTTACTCAGACAATATTTCACCCGGTTGGAACGTGTAAAATGGGTCAGGATGAAATGTCAGTTGTTGATGAAAAACTAAAAGTAAGAGGTATTGATAATCTTAGGGTAATAGATGCCTCTATAATGCCCAATATAACCTCTGGAAACACTAATGCACCTACAATAATGATTGCAGAAAAAGGTGCTGACATGATACTAGAGCATTAATGTTTGCAGAATATTTTACACCAGAACAGATTGCTATTTTAACTCAAATTATTTTTATAGATTTAGTTCTAGCTGGTGACAATGCCATTATAATTGGAATGGTAGCTTCCAAATTTCCTGTTGAACAAAGGAAGAAAGTTATATTTTGGGGAATTGGTGGTGCAGTAGTTTTAAGAATAATATTAACCTTGCTAACTGCATATCTCTTACAAATTACTGGGCTAAGACTTATTGGAGGAATTTTACTTCTTTATATTGTTTACAAACTTTATGTTGATGTAATAAAAGGATCTGACACAGAAGAAGACATAAAAGTAGATAACTCAAGTTTTTTAAAAGCAATTTGGACTGTGTTACTTGCTGATTTTACAATGAGTTTAGATAATGTTTTGGGTGTGGCTGGTGCTGCAGGAGATCATTATGGATTACTTGTATTTGGATTAGTTCTATCGATTGTTTTAATGGCAACTGCCGCAACATTAATTTCTGGATGGATAAAAAAATACAAATGGATTGCATGGGTTGGATTATTAGCAATATTAATAGTAGCTGTTGAGTTGATTTATACAGATATTAAAATAATATTCTTTTAATGTATCTTCAAAAAATTAATCTTAAAAATAAGTACACGCTAGTTACCGGTGCTGGCAAAGGGCTTGGAAGAGCTTGTTCTATTGCACTGGCAGAAGCTGGTGCGATTGTAATAGCATTAAGCAGAACACCCTCTGATTTAAATAAACTAGAAAAAGACATAAAAAAAATTAAAGGTAAAGTGATTAAAGTTCCTTGTGATGTAATGAATTATGAAGAACTAAAAACAAAATTAGAAAAAATCAAAATTATTGATGTCTTAGTAAATAATGCTGGAACCAATATCCCTGAACCCTTTGAAAAAATCAAACAAACAAGCATGAACTACTTAGTAGATTTAAATCTTAAAGCTGCATTTAATGTTGCCCAATTAGTTGTAAAAAAAATGCTAAAAAATAAAAAAAGACCTGGCTCTATTATTAATATGTCTTCCCAATTAGGTCATGTCGGTATGGGTGGTAGAAATGTTTATAATATGACCAAATTTGGAATTGAAGGTTTAACAAAGGGTATGGGTGTAGAGTTAGCTAAAAGAAATATAAGAGTTAATACCGTTGCTCCTACGTTTGTTGAAACTCCAATGGTTAAAAATTTCTTTAAAAATAAAAAATTTAAAAAACTGGCACTTGGAAACATTCCAATGGGAAAAGCAGCAACTGAAAGTGATGTAGCAACAACAGTTTGTTTCTTAGCCTCACCTGCTTCCTCAATGATAACCGGAACATCAATTATAATAGACGGTGGATGGACAGCTCAGTAATAAATAGATTTTTTCTAATATTTTTCTTTTTTTTTTCAACTGCAAACGCAATAGAATTTCAAGGTAAATTCTTACAAGGTCATTTTATTTTAGCAAAGACAAATCCTGGCGCCAAGATAATCGTTGGAAAAAAAGAGGTAAGAGTATCACAGGATGGTTTTTTTGTTTTTGGTATTGATAGAGATCAAAAATATGATCTTACTTTTACAAAAATCTTTGATGGAAAAAAATCTACAATAACCAAAAAAGTTTTAAAAAGAAAATACAATATTCAAAGAATAGATGGCTTAGAAGAAAGCAAAGTAACCCCACCCGAGTCAGTCTATAAAAGAATTAAAAAAGAAAATAATGCAATTGGTGAAGCAAGAGCAATTAATTCTGAATTACAATTTTTTAAGCAAAAATTTATAATGCCTGTTGAAGGAATAATTAGTGGTGTTTATGGTAGTCAAAGAATTTTAAACGGTAAACCTAGATGGCCACATTACGGAATTGATATAGCTGCAAAACAAGGCACTATGATTAAATCATCTGCCTCAGGAAAAGTTACAATGGCTGAAGATGATTTATATTACACAGGCGGTACAGTAATTATGGATCACGGTCATGGCATCTCAACAATATATTCACATTTAGAAAATATTTTAGTTTCTGTGGGAGATTTAATTAATCAAGGAGATATTATTGGAACAGTCGGATCGACAGGAAGATCAACTGGACCTCATCTTGATTTTAGAGTTAATTGGTTTCAAACTAGATTGGATCCAATGTCTGTTTTGGAAAATTAATAAAAAAACATCCAAATACCAACAAGAATTAATATAAATCCACCAATTTTATTTAAAACTTTAAAATATTGTGATGCTATCAATTCTCTAAACTTGCCAAATACAAATGCATATGAGCTATCAAATATTGTAGCTACAATTATAAAGATAATTCCATAATAAATTATCTGATAGCTAACAGGTTCATTTATATTAATAAATTGAGGAATAAATGCACCAAGGAACAAAAATATTTTTGGATTAGTTAAAATCACTATTAATCCTTGGAGAAAATATTTTTTTTCAAATTTAGTTACTTGAGTTTTGTTTAAATCAATATCTGACTTAATTGTAATTACTCCAAGTGAAATTAAATAAATTGACCCTAGAATTCTTACATAATTAATGATCACTTCTAGAAAAGGAGAAATTATCTCAAATCCAAGTGCTAATAAAAATAACAAAATTAAAACGCCAATTTGGGTACCAAAAACATTTAATAATCCTGCTTTTACACCAGATCTTAAAGAATTAGCAATTATAAGACTAACAGTGGGGCCAGGCACTATCACTATTAAAAAACTTGCTATAACAAAATATAGTAATACAAAATCCATGACAGTCTGAATTAATCAATAACAACTTGAAATAAAATTAAAACAAAAAAAAATGAAATTTAAATCAAAAGAAACACTAGGAATTATTTTTGCAATAATTGCTTATTTTTCATTTTCAATTCTTGATGCAGTTCAAAAAACTGCAGTAATTCACTATTCTATATTTCAATTGTTATTTATTAAATATACTTTTGTACTTTTGCTAAGCATGATAGAGGCAAAAAGAGCTAACAATACTAATTTTTATAGATCTAATAATTTAAAACTTCAAATAACAAGAAGCCTGCTATCAATTTTAGAGTCTGGATTTTTTGTTTTATCTTTTAAACATTTGTCTTTAGCAAATGCGCATAGCATAGGTGCACTTGCACCAATAATTATAGTTGCTTTATCTGTATTTATTTTAAATGAGAGAGTATCAATCAAAACTTGGATAGCAATATTTATTGGTTTTATTGGAGTTTTGATTATTATTAGACCTGCATCTGATGTATTTAGTGTAAATTCTTTTATCCCTTTGTTAGCAGCTTTTTTTCTAGGTCTTTATCAAGTAGCAACAAAAAAAATAACTGAATATGATGCTCCTGAAGTATCCTTGTTCTACTCTTCTTTAGTTGGGATTATTATAACTTCAATAATGGCATTTAATTTTTGGCAACCTATTGATTTTAATTCTTTATATTTCTTTGTGCCAATTGGTTTATTTTTTTCATTAGGTATATACTTTCAAATATTAGCACTCAAAAACGCAAGAGCTAGCATAATTCAACCCTTCCATTATACTTTAATTTTTTGGGCAATAATTTTTGGATTTTTCTTTTATGATGATGTTCCAGATTTATTTACTATTATAGGAGCAATAATAATTACAACTTCAGGAATATTTGTTATAAATCAAACTAAAAAAAAATAAATTTAAAACTTATATGACAAGAACACTTAAAGAAAAATTTTCAGATAAATTAGTAAATGCTTTTCTAAAAAACAAAATCATTTCTCCAATACCTAGTAAATTTACAAAAAAACTTACTGAAGCAGACAAATTTAGAAAATTGTGTGAAAGCAAAATTAAAGATCCCATAATAGGTTTTAAAGCTGGTGGAACAGGTATTCCATTAATGAAAAAACTAAAAGAAAAAGAACCTTTTATTGCATCTGTTTTTAAAAAAAACTTAATAAAAAGCGGTAAGAAAGTAAAAATAAACAAATATACTTTAGGTATTGAGGTTGAAGTTTGTTATTTAATCAAAAAAAATTTTTTCTCCTCTAAAGGCAAAATATCCAACAAAAATGTATCTAAATATATTTCGCACATGGCACCTTGTATCGAAGTAGTTGGATATAGACAAAAAAGAAAAGGTATTACTTCTTTTGGAGATTTAAGCAGTGACTTTGGGGGTAATATTAAATTTTTAATAGGTCAAAAGAAAAAATTTAAAAAAATTAACATAGGTAATTTAAAAACAAATATTGCAAATAAAAAAGCTAAGCAAAGTGTAGATGGAAATACTAATGCTGTTTATATAAATCCAATAAATTCTTTAAGATTTATTTTAAATAAAGTTAAAAAAGATAAAATTAATTTAGACAAAGATTTTTATGTTTTCACAGGATCTACGGTTGGAGTTGTTCCAATAGTTAAAAAAGGAATACATTCTGCTAAAATTGAAAAACTTGGATCTGTAAAGGCAAATATTGTTTAAATTTCAGATCTAGCTCTTAAACGTTCATAAATTAATCTTGTTTTAATCCCTAAATTTAAAAAAGGTTGAGGTGGTAACCAAGTAGGTTTGTTTCTTGCTTCAATTGTTTTTATTTCACTTGTATTTTCATTAATTGCTTTAAGTGCAATTTGTTCACCAAATAAAGTTCCTACGCCAATACCTGATCCGTTATAACAACCTACAGCAAAAATATTACTATCAATTTTTTCAAATATTTGAGAGCTATTCCTTGTTCTTGATACAATTCCAGACCAGGATGATTTAATTATATCATTGGGTAATTGAGGAAATCTTTTTTGTATTCCAATTTTCTGACTTATAGATCTTTTTTCAAGAATTTTTTTAGACATATTAAATGGACTGTGAACTTCGGCTGTATTTCTTATTAAAATTCTTCTATCTTTTGTCATTCTAATTGTGGCGCCCATTGGCCTTACAGGTAGTACTCCCCACTCTTTTGGTTCTCCGATAGATTTAAATTCTTCATCGGATAATCTTCTTGTCATGCTGGCAGTTAAAGTAATAGGAAAATTATAATTTGATTTTATACCTAATGATTTCATAAAACCATTCGTAGCAAAAATAATGTTTTTTGTTTTAATTGTTCCGTTTTTGAAATTACAATAAATAAAATCTTTATTTTTAGACCAATTTAATAAACAAGAATTTTCATACAAATAAACATTGGAAGGTAGAGCATCAACCATTGCCCTAACTAATTTTCCTGGATGTAGTAAAATACCACCCTTTGTATAAAGTCCAATATTATAAAAATAAGTACCTAATCTTTCAGATAACTCCTTATTTCCTAATATACTATGTTCAAATCCTAGTTTGGATAATGTGTTAGAAAAATTTTCTAAAATTTTTTTATCTTCAATTTTTGAGGAAGCAAAATATTTTCCACTTTCATTCCAATCACAATCTACTTGGTGTTCTTTAATAAATTTTTTTACTACATCTATTCCTAATGAATAAATATCAGCTTTCTTTTTATAATTTTCCAATTCTTTATTTGATGTAAAACCATCATTCAAAGTTGTATCAACCAAATAACCTGAATTTCTACCACTAGCGCCCTCACCTGCTAGTTGAGCATCTGCTAGTATAATTTTTAAATTTGAATTTATTTGAGCTAATTTTCTTGCAGCAGACAGACCTGTATAACCAGCTCCTATTATTAACCAATCACACTCATCGTTTGTTAAAAGGGAATTAATGTTTGTTCTTGGATTAAGGTCATTAATCCAACTACAGTTATTATCGTTAGTCACTTCCATGAAGTGACTTTACGATAATTGATAAATTTTTAAAAGATTTTAAGAGTTTAATGAAGGTTGTTTCTTCATATCTGCTTTGTTGATACCAGCAACTCTTACCGGTTTCTTCATCGCATCTCTTCTAAATGGTTCTCCAAGCTCTTGGTTTAGAATTACTTCTATAAATGTTGTAATTCCTTTCTTTTGATCTTCACAAGATTGCTTGATTGCATTTGTTGTTTCTTCCATTGTTCTAACAGTTACACCTTTTAAGCCACATGCATCAGCAACTTTGGCATAACTTAATTCAGGGTCTAGCTCAGTTCCAACAAAATTATTATCAAACCATAGAGTAGTATTTCTTTTCTCTGCTCCCCATTGATAGTTTCTAAAAATTACCATAGTAATTGCAGGCCATTCCTCCCTAGCACATGAACTCATTTCATTCATGCTGATACCAAAAGCTCCGTCACCAGCAAAACCAATCACTGGAGTATCAGGACAACCAATTTTAGCACCTAGTATAGATGGAAATCCGTAACCACAAGGTCCAAATAAACCTGGAGCTAAATATTTTCTTGGTTTTTCAAAAGTAGGATAAGCATTTCCTATTGCACAGTTATTTCCAATATCACTTGAAATAATTACATCATCAGGCATACCAGATTGAATTGCTCTCCAAGCTTGTCTTGGTGACATTCTATCCGCATCTCTTTGTCTAGCTTCTTTATTCCAAACTGTTCCTTCATCATCATCTTCGTGATCTAAACTTGAAAGTTTTTGTAACCACGCTGATTTTGTTTGATGAATTAAATCTTTTCTAGCTTGTCTATCGGTATCTCCTGCGTTTGAAGATAGTTTTGCTAAAATTTGCTCAGCAACTAGTTTTGCATCACCACTTATTCCAACAGTTACTTTTTTAGTCAAACCAATTCTATCAGGATTAATATCTACCTGAATAATGTTTGCATTCTTCGGCCAATAATCAATTCCATATCCTGGTAGAGTTGAAAATGGATTTAGTCTTGTACCTAGTGCTAAAACAACATCTGCTTTTGAAATTAATTCCATTGCAGCTTTAGAACCATTATAACCTAAAGGTCCTACTGCTAGTGGGTGACTTCCTGGAAAACTATCGTTATGTTGATAACCAGAACATACTGGTGCGTCTAATTTTTCAGCAAGATTTTTAGTAGCATCAATAGCTCCACCAATAACAACACCAGCACCTGAAAGTATTACTGGAAATTTTGCATTAGATAATAAATCAGCAGCTTTAGAAACAGCATCGTTACCTCCACCTTGTCTTTCTAATCTTACAATTGGTGGTAAATCAATATCAATAACCTGGCACCAATAATCTCTAGGAACATTTATTTGTGCAGGAGCTGAACCTCTTATAGCTTTTTCAATTACTCGATTAAGAACTTCTGCCATTCTTGATGGATCTCTAACTTCTTCTTGATAACAAACCATATCTTTAAAAAGGTTCATTTGTTCAACTTCTTGAAAACCACCTTGGCCCATAGTTTTGTTTGCAGCTTGTGGTGTTACCAACAATAGAGGAGTATGGTTCCAATATGCAGTTTTAATAGGAGTTACTAGTCCTGTTATTCCTGGTCCATTTTGTGCAATGACCATGGACATTTTACCAGTAGCTCTAGTGTAACCATCAGCAATTAAACCACCATTTGTTTCATGAGCAACATCCCAAAATGTAATTCCTGCATCAGGGAAAATATCTGAAATTGGCATAAACGCTGAACCAATAATTCCAAAAGCGTGCTCAATTCCATGCATTTGTAAAACTTTTACAAAAGCTTCTTCTGTTGTCATTTTTGTCATAAAACTAGAACCTCTCTAAAGTGTAAATTTATTAATTTTTTATAATTCGTTTGTTAATTTTTGCGATTAATATATAAGAATTTACAAATTTCAAACAAACAAATCGACACGATATGGCAACAGATATAATTATTCATGATAAAAAAGACAACGTTGGTGTAGTTGTTATTGAAAAAATCACTCCAAAACAAGACTGTGCATGCTGGATAATGGAAGATGACAGCTCAACAAATATTCAATCATTAGATGAAATCCCATTAGGTCATAAAATAGCTATGGTTGACCTTAATGAAGGAGATACAATTCTTAAATATGGTCACGATATTGGTAAAGTAGTTAAATCAATTAAAAAAGGTGAACATGTTCATGTTCACAATGTTAAAACAAAGAAATGGTAGTTTTATGGAAATTCCAAAAAGTTTTTTAGGTTACAAAAGAGAAAACGGCAGAGCCGGAACAAGAAATCATGTAATAATTTTGCCAGTAGATGATATTTCAAACGCATGTGCTGAAGCTGTCGCAAACAATATTAAAGGAACTATAGCTCTACCTCATTCTTATGGAAGACTACAATTTGGAGCAGACTTAGAATTGCACTTCAGAACGATGATTGGAACTGGCTGTAACCCAAATGTTGCAGCTGTAATCGTCATTGGTATTGAGCCTAAATGGACAAAAAAAATTGTAGATGGAATTGCGAAAACTGGAAAACCTGTTGAGGGTTTCCACATTGAAAGAACTGGTGACATTGGTACTACAATGAAAGCATCAAAAAAAGCACAAGAATTTGTAATGTGGGCCTCAGAAAAACAAAGAGAAGAGTGTCCAATGAGTGACCTTTGGATTTCAGTAAAATGTGGTGAGTCTGATACGACATCTGGTTTAGCTGCAAACCCAACTGTTGGAAATTTAATGGATAAATTAGAACCATTAGGAGTTCACTTATGTTTTGGTGAAACATCTGAATTAACTGGTGCAGAACAAGTTTGTGCAACTAGAGGTGCAACAAAAGAAGCTTCTGAAAAGTTTATGAAAACTTGGAGTTCTTATAATGATTTTATATTAAAAGAGGCAACTGATGATCTTTCTGAAAGTCAGCCAACAGCTGGAAATATAGCTGGAGGATTGACTACAATTGAAGAAAAAGCCTTTGGAAATTTTCAAAAAATTGGAAATTGCAAATTTATTGATGTACTTGAACCAGCTGAAGAGCCTACTAAAGGAAAAGGTTTATATTTTATGGATACTTCTTCTGCGGCTGCAGAATGTGTAACACTTCAAGCAGCAGCAGGATTTAATATACATTTGTTTCCAACAGGCCAAGGAAATATTGTAGGAAATCCAATTGAACCAGTTGTTAAATTAACTGCAAACCCACTTACTGTTAAAGGCATGGGTGAACATATTGACTGTGATGTTTCTAAAATTTTATCAAGAGAAATGAATTTATCACAAGCAGGTGATGAGCTAATTAAAACAACTTTAAGAGTTGCTAACGGAAGATTAACTTGTGCAGAAGCTTTAGGTCATAGAGAATTTGTAATGACTAAGCTTTACAGAAGTGCTTGATTAAAAAACACTAATTATGGATAAAAATAAGTACCTGGTACTTTTACCTGGTATTATACTTGCATTCGTTCTTTACACTCTATCGCAAGGTTTTAATAATATTATAGGTACCGAGTTATTAGGATATGAGAAAAGTCCTATATCCACTGCAATGATAGCAATCCTTTTGGGAATGTTCTTTGGAAATATTTTTAAAATAAGAGAAAGTTTTACAATAGGTTTAGATTTTACCCAAAAAAATATTTTAAAACTTGGAATAATTTGCCTAGGTATTCAATTAAAACCTTTTGAGTTTCTTGAATTTGGAGCAATTGCTATTCCTTTAATAGTAATTTGTATCGTAAGTGTATTAGTAGTCATTAAACTTTTAATAAATAAATTAAAGATTCCCAGAAATATGGCCTATCTAATTTCTATAGGAAGTACAGTATGCGGAACAACTGCCATCATGGCGACCGCTCCTGTTATCGGTGCCAAAAAAAATGAGATATCTTATGCAATTGCAAACATCACTTTGTTTGGAATTCTTTCAATGTTGATTTACCCATATTTTGCAAATCTTTATTTTAATGGTGAACCACTTTTAATTGGTTTGTTTTTAGGTACTTCTATACATGAGACTGCTCAAGTAGCAGCTGCTGGATTGATCTACGATCAGCAATTCAATAGCCCAGAAACATTAAATGTTGCAACAGTTACTAAACTAATAAGAAATACTTTTTTGATTATTATGATACCTCTTTTTGCATATCTTTATAACAGAGGCCAATCTAAAGAAAAAAAATACTCTATAATTGATATTTTTCCATATTTTGTAATAGGTTTTGTTGCAATGATTATTATTCGAAATGTTGGTGATCAACTGTTTATTTCAAACAACAGTGAAATTTGGCTTGGCACTGTAGATGGAATTAAATCTTTATCAAAAATATTTCTAACAATGGCAATGGCAGCAATTGGTATGTCTACAAATTTAAGAGATATAAAAAATATGGGATATAAACCTTTTGTTGTTGGTTTTGTGGGTATGGCAACTGTAGGATTGGTTAGTATTACAACTATAGAATTATATTTAAATTTTTTTAATTAAGATTTAACTAATAATTTTTTTCTAAAGTTTGAGATAAATCTTCTTATAAATGCTGCTCCAACACCTAAAATAATTGCAAACATAATTGTAAATAGTCCATAAAAGAATGGCATCTCTTTAGAAAAATCAACTATAAATTGAGAAAAGAAATTTAAATCTGAACTAGTTGCTTTAACTGCTCCATTTATAATTTTTTCTGCAAAAAAAGTATCGTATGCTATCGCTATACCCACTATCAGTAATAAAATTGCTAATAAAGCTCTTAAACCAGAACTATCGATTCTTTCTCCTAATTTTTGCCCGACCTGAACTCCTATAATAGATCCTACAACCAACATAAGAACTAGTAATAAATCTATAGATCCATAATTAAAAGAATGAAGAAAAGTAACAACCACACTTACAAATATTGTTACAAACAAAGATGTACCAGGAACTAATTTAGTGGGCATTTTAATTATATAAATCATTGCTGGAACTAAAATAAACGCACCTCCTATTCCCATGATGGCTGCGATAAAACCAACTAATAGACCAATTATAATTGGAGTAAAAATACTCTCATATAATTTAGATTTTGGAAACCTCATTCTTAATGGAAGACCATGTATCCAATAATGAACATGTAATTTTTTTTTAACAGTAACGTTTCTTTTTGCTTTATCTATTTCACCCAAACTTTCGACAAGCATTAAAGTTCCAATTATTGCTAATATATACATATAAGCCAGAGAGATAACTGTATCAATTTTTCCAATACCTTTAAAATATGTAAATGTATAAATTCCTAAAGAAGTTCCAATTACACCTCCAATCACAATCATTGAACCCATTTTATAATCCAAAGTATTTTTTAAATAATGTGTCGTAGATCCAGAAACTGAAGTAGCTAAAATATTATTTGCTTCATTTGCAACTGCATATGCAGGAGGTATTCCTAAAAAAATTAGAAAAGGTGTCATTAAAAAACCACCACCAACACCAAATAAACCTGAAAGCACTCCAACAATAGCACTTAATAAAAGTATCTCGATAGGGTTAACAAAAACTTGAGCTATCGGTAAAAATACTTCCATAAAAAATTTAAAGGTTGTTAAAAAACAACTTAGTTAAAAGTGATAAAAGTTCCAACTAAAATCACTCCCCAGTAAGCTGTTAAGCTAGCTATAATTCCTGTCTTAATAAATGTAGTTTTAAAATTTGAGAGTTTGTTTATAATTTTTACGTTAGAAAGTAACATTAAATCCGTCATTACACCCACAACGAAATTTGTCAAACAATTATTTATTATCAAGCAATTTTTTTTACCTAATAGATGGTGGCCCCAAAAACTTTAATTGTATCGTCCTCAACTCCTAAAACCAATCTTCCAAGGAACTCTCCTGGGATCTCTTTATTTGTCTGTTTAATTAGAACGGTTATATGATCTCCTCTTCTAAGACATCCAAATGGTTCGAAAGTCTCTTTAAGATTAGTAATAAGCTTGTTATTGGCCCACTGCTTACCAAGCTCTACTTCATTAGCACCAAAAAGCATTTGAGTGGAAAAATCTTTAGTGAATCCACCATAATCTTTGAGATTAGATGATTTAACCAAATTATCCCAAATGGGTTTGGCTAATTCATATATTTCATCATCTGTTTTAGATAAAATATCCATGTGATTTAATTAAATTGTTTACTACGAAGCTTTTTTCTTCTCGTTCTCATCCACTATGTGGTAGACAGGAACTTTCTCCATACTAAATTTACCAGTTTTTGGATCTCTTCTAGAAACTGTTAAGCAATGCCAATTATCGTCATCAAGTTTCATGTGATCACCTCTGTAATAGTATCCTGGCCATCTAGTTTCTTGTCTAAACATAGTGTGCTCTGTTACACATTGAGAAGTTAGAGCTCTATGTTTAAGTTCCCACGCTCTCATAAGCTGGTGATAATCCTCAGCCCCAACATTTTCAAGATCTTCCTCAAGCCAAGCTAACAACTCTAATCCTCTTTTTAACATATTGGCATTAGTCATGTAATTTGTTGCTATTCCACCAACATATTCATCCATTATTCTTTGTAAACGCTGTAAGCCTTGAATAGGTGAAATATAGCTTGGAGATACAGTTCCTCCAGTAATCTCATTTTGTGCAACTGTGTAGTTTTCTAAGGGTTTGTAAACTTTAACTTTGAAATCTTCACATTGTTTATCTGATACTTTTAAACCCTCAGCTTTTTTGTCTTCAATATACTTTACAGCTGCTTTTGCTGCTAATCTGCCTTCAGTAAATGAGCCTGAAGAAAATTTGTGAGCGCTTCCTCCTACAGTATCACCTGCTCCAAATAGTCCATCAATTGTTAGCATTCTGTTATAGCCCCAGAAGTACTCTGGTGGAGACAAGTCCTCTGGTCCACTTACCCAAGCTCCTGAACAAGTAGCATGAGAACCCATTACGTAAGGTTCTGAAGTTGTTAATTCAGGATTTGTATACTTTGGGTCAATATTTTGAGATGCCCAAACAACAGCTTGACCTACTGTCATTCCTAAAAAGTTTTCCCAACCAACAGTTTCTAAATGCGGGTCTTGAAAAGCCTCAGTAGTAACCATATGGATTGGTCCGCCACCTGCCATTGTTTCTTGAATAAAAGCATGATTTCTTAAACACGTAGGTGTTGGATGGTGATCTATATATTCACCTACTAATTCTTTAGTCTGATCATACCATTTCTTCTCGTAGTTTTCACCGTTTGCATTTTGTGTATATGTTTTTAAATGTAGAAAATACGCTCCAACAGGTCCATATCCATCTTTAAATCTACATAACACAATTCTATTTTCCATTTGAGTCATTTTAGCACCAGCTGCAATTGGTAATGCATATGCTGAACCATTACTCCAAGGAGCATACCAAGTTCTTCCCATACCTTCCCCAACAGCTCTAGGCTTAAATATATGTGAAGCTCCTCCTGCTGCAACAATTACAGCCTTTGCTCTAAATACATGGAAATCGCCTGTTCTCATATTAAACCCAACAGCTCCACCCACTCTATTCTCTTGAGCCTCATCCATTAAAAGATGAGTGATCATAATTCTATTATAAATTTTGTCTGCAGATTTTTTTGCTGCTTCTGCAACAATTGGCTTATAGCTTTCACCGTGGATCATTATCTGCCACTTGCCTTCTCTTAAATATCTTCCGGTCTCTTCATTTTTCATCATAGGAAGACCCCATTCGTCAAACATATGAACAGTTGAGTCTACATGACGAGCCATGTCATATCCTAAATCTTCTCTAACCATTCCCATCAAATCATTTCGTGCGTATCTGACGTGATCTTCAGGTTGATTTTCACCCCACTGCATACCCATGTAACAGTTAATTGCGTAAAGACCTTGAGCTACTGCCCCACTTCTATCAATGTTTGCTTTTTCAACACAAACAATTTTCATATCTCTGCCCCAGTGTCTCGCTTCGAAAGTTGCACCAGTACCAGCCATACCCCCACCAACAACTAATACATCGCAGTCTTCGTAATGAGTTTTGTGCTTAGCCATTAGTAATAAACTCCTTTTTTAAAAGATTCTTTTGGAACTGCAGGAAGTTCACCATCGATATTTAATCCTTCAGGTTCGGTGTATAATCTTTGTGAATTTAATTCTCCTTGTTTAATTTTTTCACCATCTGCAAGTTTAGGAATAAATTTTCCCCATGGTTTTGTTGTTATTGGTGAAACAAAGTCTTTTGTTGTTCCATTTCTAAATTTAATTTTCCAAGAAATAGTTCCTTTTTCTTCTTCACGTCTTACTCTAACGCTATGTCCCATTGGAGCAAAATCTGCATAACCTCTTACGTCAATCGCATGATTTGGGCATGCTTTTACACATGAATAACATTCCCAACAAAAATTTGGTTCTATATTTTTTGCACGTCTAATATTTTCATCAATGTGCATTATATCTGATGGACAAATATCTACGCAGTGACCGCATCCATCACATCTAGTCATATATACAAAAGTTGACATAATTTATTTTCTTTCCTTTTTTGTTATCATATTAATAATGTTTTGGCTCTTCTCTTTTTATTCCTAGGCCAAATTGCTCAGGCGCATCCGCAGGAGGTGGTAAATTATCTCTAGAACCATCTGCTTCAGCCAAATTTTTCTGTATTGCTGCTCCAGGCTTGTAGAACATGTGAGCAAATTTCGACCAATAAACTCCACCAAATAAAACTAAATTAGATACTACAAACAATGCAAAAAATAAGAATGACAAACCTACTTGACCATTAAATTGAGTATAGGACCAGGCTAGTCCAAAAGTTGAACATGCTAATAATGCTAGAACAAACAAATCAGCTTTAATAATTCTATACCAAGGGTGTGCTTCGGCAGAAACATCTACTCTTAAAAAAAACCAAAACCAAAATCCACCAACACATGTAAGTATTGCACCTACATGCCATAACGATGACCACAATGTAGAAGAAGTTTTATCTGCACCTGTATAACAAAACACTAACATTGCTGAAGCAATCCAAAAAATTATAGTTCCATACATACCAAGAACATGTGCTAACCTTCTTTTTCCAAAACCTAGTTCTGATGTTGTTCCAATGTCATATACAGTAGTCTTAGCAATAATTTTTGCCTTCTCAGCAGCTCCGACCTCTCTTGTTGCCTGCAATTTTGCTTTTTTTGCATTGTTAAAGAAATAAGTTAAATTTTTGTGGTGTATCATCTGAATAATTGTTCCAAAAGCAATTAAAAGCACCATTGCAATTATAAAACCTTGCATGACAACAGTAGGAACTACTTCTGATAATAACGAAAATGGATTTGTTTCAAACATTCTACCCTTATGTATAATTTTTTAAATAATTTTAAAGTTTTCTAGTCTAGATAACTCATCATATCAACAAAAACTATTGATAAATTTGTCTTTAATAACAATTAAAAAATATTTACTTTCTTTTGTAATGTTGTTTTTTTGGGATCACAGACCTAACACCTCCTTGTGGATTCTCCACATCCCCTTCTCTTCTTGGGATTAAATGAATATGACAATGCATAATTGATTGGCCTGCAGATTTTCCTGCATTTGTGCCTATATTGAAACCTTTAACACTAGAATCTTGTTTTAAAATTTTTTCTTTAGTTTTTAAGATTAACTCGTTACATGCCTGAATCTCATCTTTGGTAAGCTCAAAATATGTCTCTACATGTCTTTTGGGAACGATAAGACTATGAAATTGTGAGACTGGGTAGCTATCTGTTGATGAGTAAGCTAATTCGTTTTCAAACTGAAGCTCCTCTTTTCTAATTTTACAAAATATACAAGGATTGTTTGGATCTTTCATATTTAAACAAGAGAGTTATATATTTTATTTAACTTATTGTAGCAAACAATCTTTCTTCTCTTCCATTTAAGATCGTTTATTTTAGATACTGATGTTACCCCTTTACCAGATCCGATTAAAATTATTTCTTCATAATCATTAATTGATTTTATTGAAATATCTTTAAAATAAATTTTAATTTTCTTGCTTATAAATTTAAGTGTGTTTCCAAAATAACAATTTTTTTTAGGTGAAAAAATCTTACCATTTTTCACAAAAACTAAATTTGAAGTACCAGTTTCTAAAATTCTTTGGTCTGCTACTAAAGCAATGTCAAATTTAGATGAGTCAACTTTGCTTAATTTTGCTAATATTTTTTTATAATAGAGATTTTTATAATTTGGTTCTATTCGTTTATATTTAAACAATAATAGATTAAAATTACTCTTTACTTTTGGTCTTTTTCTAATTGAGACTGATATCAGTTTTTTATTTAACGCTATACGAAATAAATTATCAGGGCCTTTGTATATAGTGTTTTTATTAATTAAATCCTTAATAATACTTTTTAAATTTTTTTTTCTTATTCCATATTTTATTGAAGATTTTATTAAGTTCTCTAAGTGCGGTTTTAGCAAAATTAACTTAGGAGGTTTTCTAACCATTCGCATAGTGGTAAATACACCTCTAGACCCCCAAAGATCTTTGAAATTAACTTCTTTAAGATTACTAAGCTGATAAGATTTTTTGTATAAGAGCGTTGCCATTTTCTGTTAAAAAAGATTCTGGATGAAATTGAAATCCATATATTTTATTTTGATTATCCTCAAGTCCCATTGGTATTTGTGTTTTACTACATCTCATAGTTATTTTAATCGAATTAGATTTAAATGGCTCCATTAATTTTAATGAATGATATCTTCCAACTTTAAACTGTTGATTGTTTCTAAAGATTTTACTTTGATTATTTGTTTTTATTTTAGATTGAAAGCCATGATATATTTTTTTTTGTTGTATTATTTTGCCTCCTTCATTGTGCAAAATCATTTGATAACCAAGACAAATACCAATAATTTTTTTCTTTCCTTTATATTTTTTATAAATTTTTGAAGTAGTGGGGTAATCCTTTGGTGATCCAGGTCCTGGAGATAAAACAATCACATCACTTTTATCAAGTAATTTGTCATTTACCTCATAATAGTTTGTGCAAATTACTTTATCAAATTTTGCAAATTGATGAACAACATTCCAAGTGAAAGAATCTTGATGATCAATTATATAAATCATTTAAATAACTCCAGTAAAGATTTTGCTTTAATATAATTTTCATTAAACTCTTTTTTTGGTGAGCTATCTAATACTACACCAGATGCAGCAGAGATCTCCGATTGATTTTTATAATTTAATATAGATCTAATGATAATATTAAACTTCATATCTTGATTGAATTTAATAAATCCAAAACTTCCTGTGAAAATATTTCTACTTTCTTTTTCTTGCTTATTTAAAAGTTCTAAAGTTCTTATTTTAGGACAACCAATAACAGAACCTCCTGGCATCATTGCCTTAATGATATCAATCAATTTTGTGTTTTTATTTAATTTTCCACCAATTGAAGTCACATAATGGAAAAGATGCTTGTATTCCTCAACATATTTTTTTTTAAGAATTTTTACACTTCCTGGTTTGCAAATTTTGGATAAATCACTTCTTTCCATGTCAACTATCATGTTGTGTTCTTTGGTTTCTTTCTCATTATTTTTAAAATATCTAAGAGCTATATTTTTATTTGATAATAATTTTTTCTTAAAAGTTCCAGCTATTGGTTTTGTAATTATTTTATTTTTTTTCTTATCTATTAATGTTTCAGGAGAACAGCTTACAATAGAGTAATCCTTATCTTTTATCATAAATGACTCTGGTGAAGCATTAACGCGCATTAATTTCCAAAAAAAATTAACAGGATTAATTAATGATTTATTCTTATATTTTGTACAAATTTTAATTTGATAGGTCTCACCTTGTCTTATTTTTTTTGAAAATAATTCAAATATTTTTTTATATTTTGCATAAGAAATATTAATCTTAAAAGGACTTAGTATTTGAGTTTTATTGAATTGATAATTGAAGGTATGTTTTTTGATATTAGATATAACTTTAATATCTTTTCTAATTTTAATTATTGTCTCAGGTTTATAAAAAATTCCTTTATAAAAATTTATTCTTTTTTTATTTTTTAAATTAATACCAATTAAATTACATAAAATTTCATAACCAAAAAAACCAAGATATAAATCTGTTTCTTTTTTAAATTTTTTTTTCTCTATGGATTTGAGAAATTTATGTATATTTTTTTTTGTTAAAATGATCTTTTTAGAAAAATCAGTATAAATATTATATCCACCATCTACTTTATAAATTATTATAGGCTTATCTGATTGATACAAATCCTCTAAATAAGGGTTGAATTTAAGCTTATGCTGGCTGAGTTCTTTCAATTGCTTTCTCTACTATAGGTAAATGTATCAGACCTGCAAATAATGATAATGCGATAGATCCGTACCATGCATAGTCAAAATTTCCATTTAATTCATAAAATACACCGCCTAGATAAGCTCCTAAGAAAGAACCAATTTGATGACTTACAAAAACTATCCCATATAAAAGTCCAACGTATTTTGTGCCAAATATATGAGCAACAATTCCATTTGTTGGAGGAACTGTAGATAGCCATAAAAAACCAAAAGTAACTCCAAAAACAACAGAATTAAATATACTTGGAGGTAAGAAAATAAAATAGATAATTGAAACTCCTCTTAAAAGGTAAATTGCACTTAATATTTTTTTCTTACTATACCTCGTTGCCAAATAACCGCTTGTAATTGTACCTGCCATATTAAATACTCCAATCAAAGCTAGAACCATTGCAGGTGTCCAATCAGGTAAACCTTTATCTGCCATATAAGTAGGAATATGTGTTGCTACTAAAGCAATATGCCAACCGCAAACAAAAAAACCTAAAGTGAGATAAATAAAACTTTTGTTTGAAAATGCCTCTTTTAAAGCTTCTCTAATAGTTTGATTATTATCTTGATTAACTCCCACAGGTATTTTTGGAGTACTAACAAATAAAGACACTATCAATCCTACTCCTAAAAGAAGACTAAAATATAGGAGAGTATTTTCCCAACCTGTTTCAACTAAAGAATATCTTACAAGTAAAGGTGAAACAAAATATCCAAAGGATCCTGCACAAGTAACTATGCCCGTTGCAATAGTTCTATTAGAAGCTGGAAAATGTTTTGCTACAACTGATACTGGGATACCTATTGCTGTGGAACCTAACCCAATTCCTATCATTACTCCTATAGTTAGGGTAAAATAGCCTCCAGTATTAAAACCAGAATAAAAAAATAAAACCCCTACTAAATAAAAAACAAAGCCAATAAATATTGCAACTGCCCCTCCATACTTATCAGTGATTACACCAAATAATGGACTAAATACCCCCCAGAGCAACAACTGCAACCCCATAACAAATCCAAAGTGAGAAATAGAAATATCTAAGTCAGTATTGAAATCAAAATAAAACAAACCAAAAGTCTGTCTTATACCTAAAGAAATTATTACTACTATAGATGCGGCTATTAAAGTGATTAGTGCTTTCTTACTTATAATAAAATTTTCTGAACTCATTTAAAACTTTCAAGTGCTTGTTTTATATCAGCTATAAGATCTTTAGGATCTTCTAAACCTATATGCAATCTAACAATGTACTCATTTTTTGCTAATTTAAGATAATTTCTATTTCCTTGTTCTCTAACATTTTGATGTAAAGCTAAACTTTCAAATCCTCCCCAACTATAACCGTGTCCAAATAATTTTAGATTATTTACAAATTTTACAACTGCTTTTTCACTTTTAGCTTTAATTCTTAAACCCATTAAACCTGAAGCACCTGAATAATATTTCTTCCACATTCTAAAATTGTAAGAATCTTTTTTGTATGGATATAATAATTTTATATTTTTATATTTAGATAAAAATTCTGCTACTTTTTTTGCATTTTCTCTGTGTCTATCTAATCTAACATCTAAAGTTCTTAATCCTCTTGTAATTAAATAAGCATCATCAGGTCCTAATCTTAATCCAGTAACCCTTTCTGCTGCTTTTACTTTTGGAAATACTTTTTTATTTACAGCTAAACTTCCACCCATTACATCGGAGTGACCTGAGTAATATTTCGTTGCTGAAACAATTGCCATATCAAAACCAAGTTTAATAGGTTTTAAAAAATATGGAGTACCCCATGTATTATCAATTGCGGTTAAAATTTTATGTTTTTTTGCTATAGATACAATTTTATCTAAATCTTGAAAATCAAATGTGTTGCTTCCCGGATTTTCTACAAAAATTAATTTAGTTTTATTTGTAATTGCTTTTTCTAAAGTTTTAAGATCATGTGGATCATAAAAAGTTGTTTTGATATTAAATTCTTTTAAAAAATCTTCTGTTAGTAATCTAGTTGGACTGTAAACTGGATCAGCAGCAATAATTTCATCACCAGGTCTTGTAACGCTAAAAATAGCAAGAAATACAGCTCCAAACCCTGTAGGTGTTAAAAAAGTAAAGTAACTTTCTTCAAGTTTAGATAAAATTTGTTGCAGTATGTGAGTCGTTGAGGTCCCTTGTCTTCCGTAATCAAAATGTCCACCAGTAGGGTTTTTTTTTGCCTTATCTTGAGTTTTTCTAATATCTTGCATCGATTTGAAAATAATCGTTGATGCACGCACAATAGGTGGGTTAACAGACTGATTATGAAAATCTTTAGCAGTATGTTTTAAAAAAGTTTTAAAAGAATTGCTCATAATAAAATTTGATATGTTTAAAAGACAATGCTATATCCCGTAAAAAACGTCAATAAATTAATAAATAGGACTAAATGAGTTATCCGAAGAAACATAGGGGTCGAAGAAAACAAGGCTCCAAAAAAAGAAGAGCAAAGAGAAAAAATAAGAAGAAATAATTCTTTTATTCTTTAATCCAACCACCACCAAGAACTCTATGGCCATATTGGTCTTTGCTATAGAATACGCATGCTTGTCCTGGAGATATTCCATCCTCAGGACTTAATAGATGAACTTGTGCGGCATTGTTGTCTTTCAAATCTACTTTTGCCTCAAGAAGACTGCCTGTTGATCTAACCTTTACAAATATATTTTGATCAAGGTCTTTTTTATCAGTTAATAAATTTAAATCTTTTAAAGATATTTCTTTTTTTCCAAGTTTTTCTTTAGGTCCAACAATGATTTCATTTTTATCTGAATTTATTTTCAAAACATACAAAGCTTCTTTATCTGAAACCTTAATTCCCTTTCTTTGTCCGATTGTGAAATTAATAATACCGTCATGAACACCAATTACTTTTCCATCTAAATTTTTAATATTACCTTTTTGAAAAGAGTCTGGTTTAAATTTTCTAATTACAGAGGCATAGTCTCCATTAGGTACAAAACAAATATCTTGACTATCCGGTTTATCAGCTACATTTAAATCTAACTCTTTGGCAATTTCTCTTGTTTTATCTTTTAACATTCCACCCAGTGGAAATCTCAAATAATCTAGTTGCTCTCTCGTTGTATTGAATAAAAAATAACTCTGATCTCTATTTTCATCAATTGCTCTGTACATATTGTTCGTATTGTTTGAAGTAATATTTTTTACATAATGTCCTGTAACTAGTGCATCTGCCTTAAGATCTTTTGATACTTCAAATAAATCTTTAAATTTTACCGTTTGATTACATTGAACACATGGAATTGGGGTTTCACCTTTTAAGTAACTATCAACAAAATTATCAATTACCCCTTGCTTGAATTTATCTTGATAATATAAAATTTTATGTTCAATACCTAATTTGTGGGCAACACGTTTTGCATCCATAATGTCTTGTCCTGAACAACACTGTTTGGATTGAGCAACTTCTTTTCCATCGTCATAAAGTTTTAGAGTAATACCTATAACTTTATAACCTTCATTTTTCATAATACCGGCTACAGTTGACGAGTCTACTCCACCAGACATTGCAACAACCACTGTTGTATCCTCAGGTTTTTTGTATATTCCTATAGAGTTTAATTCTTTATTCATTAGGTGGTATTTATACTTATTTACAATATAAGTTAAATTAAATGATTTTAGATTATGAACCAGGTGACAAAGTCACTAATCCTAAGAATAAAGACTGGGGTATTGGACAAGTGCAATCAATTATAAAAGATAAAGTTACAGTTAATTTTGAAAATGCGGGTAAAAAAGTAATAAATGCAAAAAATATTGAATTAAAAAAAATTGGTAAATAAAAGATGGATTTACAAAAAATTATTGAAAATTTAGTTGATGCTTTTTTATCAGCAGGAGACTTATCCCTTCAACTGAGAGATAAAGGATTAAGTAAAGAAATTAAATCTGATAATACACCGGTTAGTAATGGTGATATTGAAGTAAATAATTTCATTTCTTCTCAAATATCAAGATTAACACCCGATATACCAATTATTTCAGAGGAAACTTCTGAAAATAAAAATAACTCTAGATTAAAAGATTTCTGGTTGGTGGATCCTATTGATGGAACATATGATTATATAAATAATTTAGAGGAATTTACTATTAATGCAGGTTTAATTATCAATAACAAACCTGTTGCAGGTTTAATAAATGCACCTGCTAAAAAAAGAATGTTTTATTCTTATGGTAAAGGTAAATCTTTTGAATTTACCAATAACAAAAGAATAAATCTTTCTGAGCTACCCTCTAAAAGAGCCAAAACACTAAATTTTATTTCTTACAGTAATAAAATAAAACCTGAGATACAAAAAATTTATGATGAATTAGGTGTAAATAAACATACTCGGATGAAAAGTTCTCTAAAATTTTGTGTTGTTGCTGCATGTGAGTTTGATGGTTATGTTGCTGAGCCGCGAGCTTATGAGTGGGATATTGCTGCAGGACATGCAATTTTAGAAAATTCGGGAGGAAGTGTTAGAGACTTTAATGGAAATGAAATTTTATATGGTAAGAAAAATTTAAAAAATCCAAGTTTAATTTTAAAAAGTAAGAATATAATTTAATGGATGAACAATTAAGAATTATTTTAATAATAATAGTATCTGTCTCAATTTTTGGATTACTAGTTTTTGTTTTAGTTAAAAATTATATTAGAAATAAAATAAATCACCTCGTTGATGAAGAAAAAAAAAGAAAATTAAAGTAATTTAATTATCTTTTCATATTCATTTTTATCAATATCCATTATTTTTTTAGAAGTTTCAAAATCAAATCCATTCCTTGCAAGTAATGATATATCTTTTTTATAAAACAAAGTTCTATTATCTTCTGCCCTTGCTGGTCCAATTCTCTTTTTTTTACATAATTTTATAGCTGAAAAAAAATCCTGATCAGAATTATCTTCCTTTATTTTATCAACTGTATCTTTGATAAAACCGTCATCAATTCCTTTACCCATTAAATAATTTCTAATTTTATTGATAGAATTTCCTCTTTGGATCATGCTCTTTGCTTTACTTTCTGAATAAAATTGGTCATTAATAAATTTATTTTTTTCTAGATCAGATAAAACAATATCAATTAATTTGTTTACATCTTTTTTTCTAGAGTCTGTTGCAGAAAGTTTCATATATTTTTTTAATAAATATGTCTTAAGCTGTTGCTTTGAAGGCGCATATTTTTCAACATATGCAAATGCAAAATTCCTCATTTCATCAACAGTAACCTGAAGTGTTTTTCTTTTATTTCTTATAGGAATCATCGATAGATTTTATATAATATAATTATGATCGAACAAATTTATAACTATTTCACAATTGATATACTTTATATGTGGATCAATTTAGGTGTTATACCTTTTTGGTTCATCTTAATAGTATTTCCCCAATCTCACTTAAGTAGATATGTGGTAACTACTATATTTCCTTTCCTGTTATTAAGTGGTGTTTATATTTATATTTTATACAGATCCTTCACAGTTGGTTATGAATTCGATGCAAATTTTAGTTTGTACCTTGGTTTGGTTGAGTTATCCCGATTGTTTGAAGATAATTTATACCTAACTCTTTTCTGGACTCATTTTGTAGCTATTAATTTGTTTGTTGGAGGATGGATGGTTAAAGACTCTCAAAAATACTTCGTAAATAAAGTATTAATGTCAGTTCCATTAATAATTACATACTTAACTGGACCTATTGGATTATTTATTTATTGGATAATTAGAATTTTTTACGCCAAAAAGCTAAATCTATATGAATGATCATATAGATTTTTATTTTGATATTATTAGTCCTTACGCATACATCGCTTATAAAAAAATTTTAAAAATAAAAGATATTAATTTCAAACTAAAACCAATATTATTAGGAGGACTTCACAACTTGGCAGGCATCACAGCGCCTGCTTTTAATAAGTATAAAATGAAAAACATGCAAAATGATTGTGAGCTTGTTGCAAAAAAAAATAACATTAGTTTCAAATGGAACTCAAAATTTCCAATCAACTCTCTAAATATAATGAGAGGCTATCTTTGTGTTAAAGATAATAAAAAAGAAGAATACTTAAATAATTTTTTTGAAGCTTATTGGAAAGAAGATCTAGATTTATCTAATGAAGAAAATATCAAAATACTATTAAAAAAATTAAAAATTGATGAGCATGATTTTTTTAATTTAATTAAGAATCAAGACACTAAAGATAAATTAAAACAATTTACACAAGAAGCTTTTGAAAAAGAGGTATTTGGTGCTCCAACTTTTATAGTGAATAATAAAATTTTCTGGGGACAAGACCGTCTAGAATATGCTCTGGATGAAATTAAAAAAAATTAAACTATTTTAAAACTGCTATTACTGATAGACCCAAAACCACCTTCGATGTGGGAAATGTTTTTTAAACCTTTTGCAGTTAAAGACTTTACTGACATTTCAGATCTAATTCCTCCAGCACAAAACAAAACTACCTCTTTATCTTTATCAATTTGTCCGTTCTTAACAACATCACTATTTGGATCAAGAAGAATATCTAAATTTCCCATAGGTATATGGATGGCTCCTTCAACTCTTCCCGTAAGCTCTAATTCATTTAATTCTCTGACATCAATTAGATTACATTTGTTTTCTTGAACCATTTGATATGCTTCATTTGCGTTTATAGTTTTAATTTCACTCATAAATTTAAAGATTTAAACTTTGTATTAATTATATGTTTATGTAATTACTATAATATATTTAAACTAAAAAATATATATAGCAGTGCTACCTAGAATATTTAAACCATTTAAATCCAATATAAATAATTTAATAAGAATTGGTCCTAAAAAAGATGGGGGATATGTAATTGATAAAAGGGTGATAAAAAAAACAAATAAAATAATTTCTTGTGGATTAAATGACGATTGGGAATTTGAGAAAGAATTTTTAAAAATTAATCAAAAGTGTAAAATAATTGCTTACGATCATACAGTTGATAAGAGATTTTGGGTTAAAAGATTCAAAAAAGATATAATTTCATTACTTTTATTTAAAAAACTCAGATTAGAGAAAATTTTAGAAGTCTTTAAATATATTAATTACTTAAAATTTTTTAAAGATGGGAACAAACATTTGATTAAAAAAGTTGTTAATAATGAAAGAAAAAAGAAGGAAATATCAATCAAAAATATTTTGAAAAATCAAAGTAACATTATTTTAAAAATTGATATTGAAGGTGATGAGTACAAAATTTTAGAACATGTAAATAAAGAATTTTTAAAAATTAATTTATTTATTATTGAATTTCACAATATTCATAAAAATTTAAATAAAATAAAAAATTTTATTAAAAAAACAAAATTTAAAATTATACATATTCATGGGAATAACTATGGTGGTATAAACAAAAACAATGACCCAAAAGTTGTTGAAATGACTTTTATTAATTCAAAAAAATTTAAAACAAGTAAATATAAGTCTAATTTCAATTATCCAATAATAGGTTTAGATTACAAAAATTTAAAAAGAAGAGCTGATATAGAATTAAAATTCCATGAATGAAAAAATTTGTATAGTTTATACTCACCATAAACTTGGTGATCTTATTTGGCAATTACCATATATCAAAGCAATCAGTGAACATCATACGCAAAGAGTTGATTTAATCTTAAGAGAAAAAACTCAAGCTAAAAATATACTTAAAGATGTGACCCATATAAATTTTATTAGTTACAATAATTTTAGAAAAGGGATTTTTTATTGGATTGACGTACTTAAATTAATTAAAATTTATTTAAAATACAAATATTCTCATGTTTATATTTTAGATAAAGTAAACAAACCTGCAATTGCAGCAAAACTAAGTAGAATAAAAAATATTATTGGTCCTGGAATTGGAAATCAAAAAAAATGGCTAACTATAAATAATGTATTAAATGATGCTGATAAAAATTTAAATTATTCAGAACAATCACAAAAAATTTTAAAACTAAACAATATTAAATTGAATAATTTATATCCAGAATTAGAGATTAACCTTGATCGAATAAAAGATCAGCATCAAGATATTTTGCCAAAGGGTAAAAAAATTGCATTTGGTATAGACTCTTTTGAAGATTACAAAATGTGGTTTGAGGAAAATTTTGTAGAACTTGCTGATTTGCTCTACCAAAAAAATTTATTTGATTATATTTATTTGATTTGTGGACCAGAAAAATCTTATTTAGCTCAAAGAATTATTTCTCTATCAGATAAAAAATACTTTATCGATTGTTCAAATAAAGATCTTACAGGTATAATAACTGCTATTAAGCATTCAGATTTTTTTGTTGGTAATAATTCAGGACCTTTGAACCTAGCGTCAGCTTTGGGTGTTAAATCTTTTGGTTTAATTGCAAATGATGCTATAAGTGAACTTAAATTTAGTAAAATCGAATTTATAACTCCTGAAGACTATAAAGATAATACGTGGATAAGAGATAGAAATAATATGAAAACTCTAAAAACTAAAAAAGTTTTTGATGAAATAATTGAAAAGATATCAAATGAAAGCTAGTAATTTTACACTTCCATCTACAAATCAAACTAATTTTTCTTTGAAAGACACTTTGGGAAAATATGTAGTTTTATATTTTTATCCAAAGGATGATACGCCTGGATGTACAATTGAAACAAATGATTTCAATAAATTGTTATCAAAATTTAAAAAATTAGATTGTGAAATTTATGGAATTTCAAAGGATAGTATAAAAAGTCACCATAAATTTAGAGATAAATATAAAATTAAATTTGATTTATTGGCTGATGAAGAATTAAAAGTACTCAAAAAATATAAGGTCTGGGGTAAGAAAAAGTTTATGGGTCGTGAATTTATGGGAACAAATAGAACAACTTTTTTAATTGATAAAAAAGGTAAAATTATAAAAATCTGGGAAAACGTTAAAGTAAAAGATCACGCTAAAGAAGTCTTAGAAACCCTAAAAGATATTTCAAAATAATTAAAAAGGCCCCTTATTCCTAAGGAGCCTTTAATAGTTATATTTAAAGAGATAGTTTAGTCTCTAATTGCATAGGCTTTAACACCAACTTCTGCAACATCAGTTCCAAGTTTTTCAGCTTGTGAACTAATTCTAAGACCAATTGTTTGTTTTAGAACTTTGAATGTGATGTATGAAAGTACAAAACTAAATACACATACTGCAATTACACCTGTTAACTGAGTTCCAAAATTTGTACCAGAGTTACTTAATGGAACAACTAATGTTCCAAATATACCAGCGAACATATGTACAGGAATTGCACCTACAACATCATCAATTTTTTTACTTTCTAAAAACTTTGTACCAAAGTACATAATTAATGAACCAATAGCTCCAATTGCAATTGCAAGAACTGGACTTGGAGTTAAAGGTTCTGCAGTAATTGCAACTAAACCTGCTAATGCTCCATTCAGCATCATTACTATATCTGTTTTTCCGCCTAGTAATCTTGTAACTACTGCAGCAGCAACAGTACCAGCAGCTCCTGCTAAGTGAGTGTTAACTGCAATTTTACTAATTGCATTTACATCATCAAATGTTCCCATAGCAAGCTGACTGAAACCATTAAATCCAAACCAACCAAACCATAATAAAAAAGTGCCTAAAGTAACTAGTGGTATTGAAGATGCTGCGAAAGGTACCAAAGATTTTGTTTCACCTTTTTTATTAAATCTTCCTTCTCTTGCGCCTAACACTATTACACCTGCTAAGGCAGCTGCACCACCACATGCATGAACTAAAGTTGATCCAGCAAAATCAGAGAAGCCAGAAGTTGCTAACCAACCTCCACCCCACTGCCATCCCATTGAAATAGGATAAATGATACCAGCCATAATTGCTGCAAAAATAAAAAATGGCCAAATTTTAATTCTTTCTGCTACAGCACCTGATACAATTGATGCAGTTGCACAAACAAACATTGTTTGGAAAAACCAATCTGAATAATCTGAATAACCTGTTGAAAGTTCTGAAGAATCACTCCACATTGAAAATGATCCTATAAACCCACCTTCAGGAATTCCGTATGCTAAATTATAACCACAGAAAAAAAATATTAACGAACAGATTGCAAACTTACCAATATTTTTTGCTGCAATTGTTGAAACACTTTTAGTTGTTACCAATCCACTCTCAAGCATACAAAAACCTGCTGCCATGAATGCAACTAAAACACCACCAAGATAAAATCCTAGGGAATTGAAAATATATTGACCCTCAGCTGACATGGTTGTTTCTGCTGAAGCTAAATTAGTAAAGCTTAAAAATATTATTAAGCTTAATGATATTTTTTTTAAATGATTATTCATTATCTCTCCTTTTTTTAATCTGGTCGTTTTAATAAACATTTAAATTTTAAGTACTGCAGATAAGACAAAAGAGTTATGAGAAATAAGCATATGTGCAAAAAAAAGGCCCCATTTCTGGGGCCTTTGGTTATTAACTAACTAGAGAGAGAGATAAGTTAATTCTTTATTTAGAGGCTCTTCAATGAGATAACGACATGGAGATCGAAGAGCCCCTATATTGCATGCAATTAGTCACGTATTGCGTAAGCGATTACTCCTGTTTCTGTAACGTCAGTACCTTTGGTTTCAGCTTCTTTACTTAATCTAATACCAAACGTTGCTTTCATTATTGACCAGATTATATAGGACACAGCAAACACAAAAATGTTAATTGAAAGTACACCAATTAATTGTGCACTAAACGATGCATCAGCATTTGTTAATGGCACTGCTAATGTTCCCCAAATACCAGCGAACATGTGAGCTGGAATTGCACCAACTACATCGTCAAGTTTAAAGCTAAATAATAATTTAGTTCCAAATACTACGATCAATCCACCTACAGCTCCAATGAAGATTGCTGCTAAAGGTGATGGTGCTAATGGTTCAGCTGTAACAGCTACAAGACCACCGATTGCTCCGTTTAACATTTGAATTACATCTGTTTTACCAAACATTAACCTTGTAATTATTGCAGCAGCCATAACACCACCACAAGCAGCAAGATTAGTATTAATAAATATACTTGATACAGCAACTGCATCATCAAATGTTCCTATAGCTAGTTGAGATCCACCATTGAATCCAAACCAACCTAACCATAATATAAATACTCCAACAGTTACTAATGGAATTGAAGAAGCAGCAAAAGGTTTAATTGCTTTCGCCTCACCTTTGCTATCAAATCTTCCATATCTAGCACCTAGCAACATGATACCTGCTAAAGCAGCTGCACCACCTGTTGAGTGTACTAATGTAGAACCAGCAAAATCAGAGAAGCCTAGTTCTGCTAACCAGCCTCCACCCCATTGCCAACCCATAACGATTGGATAAATAATTCCAGCTAAAATAGCTGCAAATAAGAAAAACGGCCATAACTTAATTCTTTCAGCCATAGCACCTGAACAAATTGAAACTGTTGTTGCACAGAATACCATTTGGAAGAACCAGTCTGATCCATCTGCATAACCTGTATCAACTGCACTTGCATCTGACCAAGGTGTAAATGTTCCGATGTATCCCCCTTCAGGAATTCCATAAGCTAAGTTATAACCAAAAAGCCAAAACATAATTCCGGCGATTGAATATAGACCTATATTTTTAGCACAAATTACTGATACACTTTTTGAAGTTACCATACCAGATTCTAGCATCGCAAAACCCGCTGCCATGAACATGACAAGGAAACCACAAATTAAAAATAGAAGCGAGTTAAAAATCGCTTGAACTTCTCCAGAGACAGTTGTCTCTGCCATACCGGCACTACTCATGTTTAATAAAAATATTAAACTTAGAAGCGGTGCTGATATTTTTTTTATTATTTTAGTCATTAGACCTCCACTTGTTTAAGTGGTGTCTTATAGTTTTATTAATTTTTAAAACTAACGCTGATTAGGAAAATTGGGTATGCAGTATTTGCATATAGTAACAGCCCTAAACGTGTTTTTTACAATCGTTTAGGGCTGTTAAAAAAAATTATCTATTGAATACTTCTTTTAAAGCTTTCGCTGGTAAGAATTTTACTTTCTGAGAAGCAGCAATTTGAATCTGCTCACCAGTTCTTGGGTTTCTTCCAACTCTAGCTTTTCGCTTAGCTACTTTGTACGTACCAAATCCAGCAATTTTCACTGAATCATCACCTTTTAGAGCATCTAAAATAGTGTTGGTAATTGTATCAAAAGTTCGCTCAGCATCTGCTTTGCTCAAGTTTAATGAGCCAGAAAGCTTAGCAATTAGTTGTTTTTTGTTCATTTTAGCTCCGGTTTTGTTGGTTAATATTTATACTTGTCATAAACGTTGATAAATCAAGCTTTTTTTTAGTGTCATTTTTTTTAAGACACACAATATCTTGTTTTAATTTAAATTAATGTTGATTTTACTTGTCTTTTTAACAACTTAGAAAATTAAATTATCTAAATAAACCAAGGTCTTTTAGATCATTAAATGTGGTGAAAAACATCAATGATAGCAACAAAAACAACCCGATTCGAAAAAAGCCTTCTTGTGTTTTTTGAGACAAAGGTCTTCCTAAAATTTTTTCAAATGCATAAAACATTAAGTGTCCACCATCTAACATTGGTATAGGAAACAAATTAATTAACCCTAAACTTATCGAAATATAAGCCATCATACTAATGAAAGCTAACACTCCAAAAGTTGCAACTTGCCCTGATATCTTTGCAATTCTAATTGGTCCACCAAGTTGGGAAGTATCTGCTTTTCCCATGATCATTCCACCGATGTATTTTAAAGATGAAACACTTACAAAATAAACTTCGTTTGCTGCATGATATAATGCTTGTGCTGGTCCTAATTTAACATGATTAATTTTATCATTATAAGCACTTAGTTTTATACCAACCATTCTTTTATTAATTTTATTTCCTAAACCATCCTCACCTTCAACAATGTTTGGTTTTATTTTTAAAATTAATTCTTCATATGAACGCTTAACTTTAAAATCTATAAAGTCTGCTGTTGACATTGTAATATATTTAGAAACTTCCATGATGCTTTTAACTTCATTGCCATCAATTTCTAAAATAATATCTTGGTTTTTTAACCCCCCAACCATTGCGGGACTATCCTTTTGAACTTCACTGATAACTGCAGGAGTAAAATCTTTTCCTACGAAAGTATAAATACAAAAAAAGATTGCTAAAGCTAATAGAAAGTTTGCTAAAGGACCGCCAAATACAATTAATACTCTTTGATATAAAGGTTTTAAAATAAATAATTTATCACGTTCTTCTTCATTATATTTTTCTAAAATTTCTTCATGATCAGCTTGTGAATAAACATTACGATCTCCAAAAAATTTAACATATCCACCTAATGGTATTGCACAGACTTTCCATCTAGTTCCATGTTTATCATTCCAACCAAATAATTCTTTACCAAATCCAATAGAAAAATCAGTAACCCCAACTCCATATTTTCTAGCAAAATAATAGTGTCCATATTCGTGAATAAATACAACTACTAAAATCAGAATTAAAAAAGGTATTATATAACTAAGCATTAAGTAACATTTTAAATGAATATAAGACCATTAACAACCTAACAATCATTAGTAATATTGACGCTTTTTGTCTTAAAAATTAAATATTGAATTTATCTTTAAATCTATAAAACCAAACTGCTAATTTAAAATAAAATACTCTTAATTGTGGAAAAATAAATTTCTTAGGTAAACCATTATAAATTTTTGAAATATCGAGGTCTTTACTATTTGATGAAAATACTAACTTAGACAATTGTTTTCCAGTCCAAGGAGCAGCACTAACCCCTACGCCGCTATATCCAAATCCATAATAAATCTCTTCATTATCAATTTTACCAATTGAAGGAGTAAGCTTTTGAGATAATGCAATCAAACCTCTCCAATTATAATCAATTGTAACATTGCTCCATTTAGGAAAAATATTTTTTAAAAATTTCTCCATTTCATTTGCTCTATTTTGATTTGATTGATCACTTCCTTCAAAATCTCCTCTAGTACCAAATAAAATTCTATTATCAGGTAACTTACGGTAATAATACAAAAGATTTTTGGAATTAGCTATTGGAGCATAAGTATTAAAGTTATGTAAGCTAAGCTCTTCATTTGTAAGTGGTCTTGTTACAATGATATTTGAAACAACAGGTAATACTCTTCCATCCATTTCAGGAATTAATCCTTCTTGATAAAATCCATTAGTTGCAACAACTATTTTTTTTGTCTTTATTGATCCTTCGCTGGTTCTTAAGAGATAAGAACCATTCTCTTTTTCAATTTTTTCAACTTTTGTATGTTCATACATCTTTAACCTTTTAGATAAAGCATGTTTTGCAAGTCCATTTACAAATTTTAAAGGATTGATTGCAAATCCAGGTTTATATGAAAAAGCTCCAAATTGCTCAGTTCCGCTATGGCCTACTTCATCAAATTCTTCTTTTGAATAAACTTTGGTTTCAATTCCAAATTCAGATTTATAAACTTCAGCTTGTTCTTTTATTTGATCAAATTTGTTTTTATGATGAGCTACTACAAAATTATTTTCACCTGTTACATCACAATCAATATTATAATTATCAATTAATTCTTTGGTATAATTTGCCCCTTCAACAGAGTTTTTAAAAAATTTTCTAGTTTCTTCTGTTCCATAAACAGATTGCATTTTTTTATAAGACATTTTGCTTGGAGGAAGACAGCAAAATCCTGCATTACGAGAAGAGGCACCCCAGCCTACTTTTCCAGCCTCAACCAAAACCACATCTAAGTTATAATTTTCAATTAAGTTAATTGCACAAAGTAAACCAGTATATCCACCACCTATAACCACTATTTCTGAACCAATATCTTTTTGAAGTTTATCTAAGTTTAAATTTTCACTTGATGTTGCTTCCCAGTAACTACTAACAGGTTTGTTAAATTGATATATATCTTGATGATAAACATTATTCATTTATCAAGTGAACCACTTAATACATATTTTAATATTCTAACTGCTTGTTTTTGATCTGAAGCAACAGCAGCTGCAGCAGCATCTACTTCTTTTAAAGCATGTTGGTGCTCTTCATTATGAATTATAATTATTGATTTATTTAAAGCGGCCGCATACCCCGCATCAAATGCAGCATTCCATTGTTTGTATTTTTCACCAAATTTAACAATGATCACATCGCAATCTTTAATCGATTTTTTAGTTCTAATTGAATTGATATTTGCCCCTTTTCGATCTTTCCAAAAATTTTTCTCCTCAGGACCTAAGATTTCAACTCCACAATCATCTGAGGAAGCATGATCAGTTACAGGAGATGAAAATTGAATGTCTAAATTTTGTTTTTTACATTCATCAATGATTTCATCACGCCAGTTAGTATGAATTTCTCCTGCTAAATATACTTTCAACATCAATATCTCCTTAAAACTTAATTTTTTTATACAATATTATCTTTAATTTTATTTAATAAAAAATAGATTATATTATAAATTAATTATGCCCTCATTTGATGTAATTAGCAAAATTAATTATCAAGAATTTGATAATGCTTTAGCAAATTGCTTGAGAGAAATAAGCAATCGATATGATTTTAAAGGACTTCACATCACTATAGAGCGAAAAGATAAATCAGTTACCACCAATGCTCCAGATGAATTAAAATTAAAGCAAGTCAATGAATTATTACAAACACATTTGGTAAGAAGAAAAGTAGATCCAAGAGTTTTAGAAGTTAAAAGTTCAGAGGGTGCTTCAGGTGGAGCAATTCGACAAGTAAGTGAACTTAAAGAAGGTATTAGCCAAGAAAATGCAAAAAAAGTTATTGCTGATATTAAAAAACTTAAACTTAAGATTCAGGTTAAAATTCAAGGTGATGAATTAAGAGTAGATGGAAAAAAAAGAGATGATCTTCAAGAGGCTATAGCTGCAATTAAAGCTATTGATATTGGACTTCCAATAGACTTTGTAAACTTTAGAGATTAATCCTCTCAAACTATTTATTGTATTTGGCCCAAAAAGATATAATCAGACACTCAACTACTTAAATATATCATTCCCAACATAATGAACTTTTCTGATCTAAATATTGAAAATAAACTAAAAAGATCAATCGAATTAGCTGAATTTAAAACTCCAACCCCTATTCAAAGTCAATCAATACCAATTAGCTTAGAAGGAAAAGATGTTTTGGGTACCGCTCAAACAGGTACAGGTAAAACACTAGCATTCACAATCCCAATGTTGAATAAGCTTTTAAAAGATAAGCAAGCAATGGCATTAATAATTTGTCCAACAAGGGAACTTGCAACACAGGTAATGGAAACTGTTTTAAAACTTAATATTAGAGAAATTGGAATTGGTAATGCTCTTTTAATCGGTGGTGAGAGTATGCAAAAACAACTTAGACAATTAAAAAAAAGAGCAAGAATAATAGTTGGAACTCCTGGACGAATTAACGATCACATTGAACGTAAAAGCTTAAACTTATCAAAAGTAAATTACCTAGTTTTAGATGAAACGGATCGAATGCTTGATATGGGATTTACTCCTCAAATAGAAGTGATTTTAAAATTTATTCCAAAAGATCATCAAACATTATTATTTTCTGCAACTTTACCTGAAAACATTCTAAAAATTTCACAAAAATATCTTAATAATCCTGAAAGAGTATCTGTTGGGTCTTTATCAACTCCAATTGAAAAAATTAAACAAGAAACTTTTCAAATAACAGCTGACAAAAAATATCATGAACTGATTAACCAATTAGTTGAAAGAAGTGGATCTATTTTAGTTTTTGTTAAAACTAAACATGGTGCTGATAAAATTGTAAAAAGATTAAAATATGATGGTCATAAAGCTGATGCAATACATGGAAATCTTAGACAAAGTAAAAGAGACAGAGTTATTAGAGGATTTAGAAATGGTAATAGCAAAATTTTAATTGCAACCGATGTTGCGGCAAGAGGATTGGATATTCCAGTTATAAAACATGTAATCAATTACGATCTTCCACAAGTTCCAGAGGATTATATTCACCGAATAGGTAGAACTGGTCGTGCTGGAAAAGATGGGTCAGCTTTAACTTTTTTAACGAACAATGACAGGAGTATGTGGAGATCTATACAAAAATTAATAGATCCTGATTTTAAAGTTAAAGAAGAAGCAAGACCAAACAGTCAAAAGAGTAAGAAATTTAATAAAAAAAATAAATTTAAAAAGAAATTTAAGAATAAATTTTCTAACAATAAATTAAGTAAAAAGAAAAAATTTAAAAAATTTGAAAACAAAGATAATAAAAGAAAATTTAAAAATAGAAAAAGACCTAAAAACTTTAAGTTTAAAAAAAATAAAAGAAAATAGATTTATATTTTTTGTATTAAAGAAGCGCTGTTGTTTGTGGGCTTATTCACATCTTTTGAAACTTCATGAAATATAAGATCTGGTGATTTACGTTCATTTAGAAAAGCTGATCCTTGTAATTCTAAATTTAGATATCTGTTAACATCTGCTTGATTAAGAATAACTGGTTGTCGGTGATGAATTTCCTTAATATTTTCTTTTGCTTCTTCTGTAATTAAACAAAACTGATCGTCTTCAAATATGCCTGCAAAATAAATGGTATTAGTATCTTCACGAGTAAAGTAATGAGGAGTTTTTTCTTTCTCCTCCCTTTTCCACTCATAGAAACCATCTGCAACAGCAACACATCGATTGTTTTTTATCAATTTTTTAAATGAAACCTTTTCATCAATAGTTTCTAATCTTGCATTAATCAGAGCTTTAAAATCTTTATCTTTTGCCCATCTTGGAACTAAACCCCATTTCAAAGCCTCTAAGGTATTTCCATTTTTATATTTTTTTATAACTGGAAGTTTTTGATAAGGATGTGCATTATAGTTTTCATTATCCTCGACCTGAATTACAGATTTAACTAGAGAACTAGTTTTAGTAACTGGATTTTTAACAACGTATCGTCCACACATTTTAAATTGTTTGTTCTTTCATCAAATCTTCGATTTGTTTTATCATGATTTCTGGAGATTGCATGGACGGATAAATCTCTTGAGCTTGTTTGTAGCTTCTAATTGCTTTTTCAAAATTTTTTAACTGAATGTTTACTAAACCCTGCCCTGCTAAGGCACCAAAATGTCTTGGTTCTAATTCTAATACTTTATCAATATCATCTTGTGATTTTTGAAATTCTCCTAACATATAAAGTACAGTTGCTCTTTTATTCCAAGCCTCAGCCCAATTTTCATCAAGTTTTATTACTTCGGTAAAAATTTCTCTTGCTCTTTTTGGCTGTTGGTTTCTTATAAACATTGAACCTTCTTCTAAACGAGCTGTAAGTTTTTCATCAGTTGGATGAGTACTCCATAAAGACCATATTTCTTGCTCAACAATAGCTGCAACTTTTGCTTTATTAACTTTTAGTTCATTAAACAATTGATTAAGTCTAATATCTCTATCGTTAGCAAAAGCACTCGTTAAAGATAATAAATAAATTAAACAAACTAAAAATACTCTCTTCATAATTAGATATTACCAAATAAGAGAAATAGAGTCTTTGTTCTTATGTGTTTTGTTTAATATTTTTACAACTATAAAAAGAAATATCCTTTTCTTTATCTTCCAGTTTAATATTTTTTGTAATTTCATGAATAAGTTCACCTGTTTTGATTGTTAGTACAGCAGATTCTGAATAATTCTTATCATCATCAAAAGCTTGGATTAGAACTACATCTTTATTAGAAATTTTTACCTCTAGTTCAATTTTATCAATAAAATTAGATAAATTTTTAATATTCAATACATTTGGTGATTTAGACTCAATTACAAGTTTATTAATATCATCTCTCTTGATTTGATCTTTTGTAAATGTTTCAAAGTTATGATCTGGATTTTTTAAAATTACTTTCTCAAATTCACATGTAAGTTTAAAATTTTTGTCTATAGTAATGTTTGTATTTTGTGCATTAGCATAACTAAAGCAAAAAAAACTTATAACTATTAGCAATTTTTTCATTTAATTTATAATATTAATAATACTTTTTTTAATAGTTTCACTTAATTTAATTGTTCCATCTTTATTAGGATGAATTCCATCTTGTTGATTTAAACTTGGGTTGAGCGCAACTCCTTCAAGTAAAAATGGAATCAAAGGTAAATTATATTTTTTTGATAGTTTTGGATAAATTGCATCAAACTCTTTTTTGTATTCAGCGCCGTGGGTCGTTGGAGCAACCATTCCTGCAATAATAATTTTGATTTTTTTATTATTTGCTATCTTTATGATTTCTTCTAAATTTTTCTCAGTTTCCTCTGGTTTTATTCCTCTAAGCATATCATTGGCACCTAAACCTAAAATGATTAAGTCGATATCAGGTTCAGATAAACTCCATTCAGCAATATTCAATCCACCTGAAGATGTACTACCAGAAACACTGCCATTAATTATCTTTATATTTAAACCATCTTTTTTAAAATTATCTTCTAATACCACTGATAAGTGATGTTCTTTAGGTAGACCGTATCCAGCCATTAAACTATCACCAAATAAGACAACCTTTTCTATTGCACTTGCATTAATGTGCACTAGAAAGATTGTCAAAATTTTAATAAATAAACTTTTGTTCATGAGTGCACTTCTTAAATTAAAAAAAATAAATCTCAAATACCAAACTGGCAAAGAAAGTATTAGTGTTTTAAAGAATATTGATCTTACCATTAAGAAAAAGGAGACAGTTTCTGTCATTGGTGAAAGCGGATCTGGTAAAACCAGTTTAATCATGCTGGTGGGAGGACTAGAAAAACCAACCTCTGGTAAAATTTTTTTTCAAGATCAAGAAATAACTAGTTTAAATGAAGATGAGGTTTCAGAAATTAGAAAGAAGAATATTGGAATTATATTTCAATCCTTCTACTTAATTCCAAATTACACAGCAGTAGAAAATGTTGCCTTAACACTAGAATTAAATAATTTTAAAAATCCTGAGGGTGAAGCAAAAAGTTTATTAGATAGATTTGGTTTAAAGCACCGATTTAATAATTTACCTAGTCAGTTATCAGGTGGTGAACAACAAAGAGTTGCTATTGCAAGAGCTATAGCAATGAAACCTGAATTAATTTTAGCTGATGAGCCCACTGGAAACTTAGATACTGAAAACTCATTAATGATTTCAGATATTTTATTTAAATATGTAAAAGAGGAAGGATCTTCCTTAATCATGGTAACGCACGATCCAAAACTAGCTAATAAGGCAAAAAGAAAAATTAAAATAAAAGATGGAAAAATTAAATAATCGATCTGAATTTAGTTTGATTTTTAAATATGCTTTAATGGATTTAAGCAGAAATTATCACAAAATCTCAAGTATCATTGTTACGCTATTTATTAGCCTCTTTATATTAAGTGCTATTTTAACAATTGAAGATAGTCTTAAAAAGGAACTAAACGATAATGCTAAAGCACTTTTAGGTGGTGATTTAGAAATTGATTACAATCGTAACCAAGGAAATCTAGAATTAGTTGATCAGGTAAAAAAATTTGCAACTGTATCTCAAATGATTGAGTTCAGTACCATGCTTTCAACAACTGGAAGAGAGAAAAACAAATCTTTATTTACAAGAATTAAAACTGTTGATGAAAAATACCCGTTATATGGTGAAGTAGTTTTTGAACCCGAAGGTGCTTATGAGCGAATGCAAAAAGAACCAAACACTATTTTAATTAATGAGAGTTTATCAAAGACACTGAACATAAAACTTAACGAACAAGTTAAAGTTCAAGACCAAAACTTTACAGTTATTGGAATTATAAAATCAGTTCCTGATGTAAGTGGATTTGTTGCTTTTGGTGATTGGGCACTTGCTGGAAAACAAACATTAGAGATATTAAAACTAAATGGTATTGGAAGCTTTTTAAATTATGAATACAAAGTTAAATTTAATGAAGGAGATAACTCTGAAGAATTAGAACAAAGAATTGAAAATATTTTTAAAGATGATCAAAAAGTAAAGCTTCGTTATCCTGAAAATTCAGCAAGTGGAATAAAGAGAATAATAAATAATTTTTCTCAATTTTTATCTCTTGTTTCAATAAGTGCGATGTTAATTGCTGGAATTGGAATTGCGAATACTCTCCTTTCATTCATTAATCAAAACAACATGTCAATTGCAGTTAGAAAAGCAGTTGGATTTTACTCAGGAAATATAAAGACACTTTATTATCTTCAATTGCTAATTTTATTATTTGTAATTACTGTTGTTTCTTATGGCTCTAGTTTTTTAATAGTACCTATCGCTGATAAATACTTATCAGATGGACTTGGATTAAATGTTTATCCAGTATTTTCTATAGTTAATTTTATTAAAATATTTTTAGTAGGTTTATTGGTACTTGTAATATTTTCTATCCCAACAATAAGTTCAATTGACCAAGTAAAAGCTTCTAATTTATTTAGAAACGTTTTTCAAAACTTACAATTTTATTATTCCAAAAAATCTGTTGTTTTAAGTTTTATTTTGCTCTCTATTTTAGTTTTATTATTTACAATTGGCTCCGAGCAACCAATTTACAGTCTTGGATACTTTGCTGCATTTTTTGTTTGTTTGATTGTGTTTTTCTTTCTTTCAAGAATAATTATATTTTTTCTTAAAAAATTTAAATCAAGCTCAAATATTTCATTAAAAGTATCAATTAAAAATATCACTCAAACAAAAAGTATTACTCCCATTACTATTATGTCTTTAGGTTTAGGAGTTACTTTACTTTTAACATTGGCGTTAGTTGGAACAAATTTTCAAAGGGAAATTGCTAAATCAATTCCTGATATTGCACCTGATTATTTCTTTGTGGGCATTCAAAAAGGAGAACGTGAAAAGTTTGAGGAGAGTATGTTAAAAATGGATCCAAATGCAGACATTGAAGTTGTTCCTATGATTTCATCTGGGATTGCAAAAATTAATGGTATCAATCCAAATACTTATATTAAACCTGATAATGATAGTTATTGGGTAATTGGCAGTGAGAGAAGATCTTCATGGGCTGAAAATGTTCCTGAAGATAATCCATTAGTTGCTGGAGAATGGTGGGATTTAAATAAACCTAATCAACTTCAAATATCTTTAGATGTTAAAGTTGCAAAAGATTTTAATATTCAATTGGGAGATATTTTCACTTTAAATATTTATGGAAGAGAAATTGATGGCGAAGTAGTTAATTTTAGAGAAGTTGATTATCGAGATTTAAGTATTAACTTTGCAATGCTATTTAATCCTCAATTTGCTCAAAATATTCCTCATGAATATTTAGCAACAGCAAAATTTAATTCTGATAAATTTGATGAAACTGAAATGCTAGAAGTTATGCCTAGCTTATCAATGATCAAAATTTCTGATTATCTAACAAAAGTAACAGCTGTTCTAAACAAAGTATTCATTGCTGTTACTTTGATATCAGCTGTAACTATTGTGATTGGTTTAATTGTTATTTCTAGTGCAATTATGGTTCAAGGTAAGGTTAAAGAGTACCAAAACTTAGTATTTAAAATTCTAGGTTTTTCGAAAAAAGAAATAATTCTCTCATCGTTAATTGAATTCATCATTATCTTTAAATCAGTCATACTAATTGCAATATTCTTTGCGATAATTGGTTCAAAATTTATTATGGAAAATATCTTTGAACTTGTGTGGATGTTTGATTTTAAAGTTTTAATCTATTTAGGTTTCTCAATTGGATTTGTTACCTTGTTATTGATCATGTTAACAAACCTAAAATATTTAAATCCAAAAGTTTATCCTTTGATTAGAAATCAATAATTAGAATTTTGTAATTTTACTATCTAAAGCAATTACATTTAATTCTACTTTTAGATTTGGAAATCTTTTTTTAATTTCTTTTTTAAGCTTATTAAATGAATCTTGGTGTATTTTTTTTTCATTAACAGGTGTAAAATTTTTTTTTCCATTAGCAATTTTTGCAGCACCACAATCTTTATGATTAATAACAATCAGCTTTTCTATTTTGTGAAGTTGAATGGAAGTTGCAAGATTGTCATAAAAAGTATTATGCCATTTTTTAAATTTGCTATGTGTGACGCCTACTGCAGCACCAGCAATTGTAAAAGCACTATACTTTCCAGTTAATTTTTTTTTCTTTAAATGATTATAAACTAAATGTTGAAATCTTGGATCCATGCATGATAACACCATTGCTTTATATTTTGACTTCATTAATTATACTCTACTTTATACATTGCTTCGTTCCTTCTATTCATTGGAAGAGTAAAAGGACTATCATATGTAGCTCTAATGGGTGGGCTTATAATTGAAATTTTATTTTTTTTTAATTCTTTTTCTAAAATTTCTTTATGTTTTATGAAATTTCCATCAGAAGCTCGACCTGAATATCTAAGCACAGCATAATATCCTCCTTCAATATTTACTATCCTTACATCTTCTCTACTTGGATTAGGTACATTATCTGAATTAAACTTTGAAGGTAAATAAAACTGCATAGTCATATTGCCATTTTTTTCTACTTGAGTGACCGGAGTAGTCATTGCTATCTTTTCTTGAACATCATTTCTTCCAGAAATATAATTAAATAATTTTCTAAAATTACTATCTATGCCAGCTCTAGAAGTCTCAACTGCTAAACGATCAGAATACTTTCTAATCTCATAAATTTCATTTTTATCAACCACTTCATACTTTGCTTCTTCATTAGCCATTACAATAGAATACGGTAAAACAAAGAAAGTACAAAATAGAAGAATTAATTGTTTTTTTAACTTCATGGTTAAATGACTTTATATTCAAAATTTTGAGTTGTTTCATTAATTTGAACTAATTTTGCTCCATTTCTTTCATGAAAATTTTTTGCCATTTCTGTTAAAGGTGAAAGTGTGACTAATCTGTTTAAATGATTGGATTTTTTAATCTTTTTAAACACTTCTTTAACAATTAACTTTCCTCCACCTTTTTTCTTTGACCATACAGTATAAGCAATAGCGATTTGTCCGCCTTTTTGATCTCTCATTGCACTTTGTAAAAAAGCATCAGTACTTAATTTTTCAAGTTCATCGACACTTTTGGGAATTTCGTTTGTGTAAGCAAAACACATAACAGCATGAATTTCACCTTGATACTCAACTCCATAAATTTTTCTTCCAAATCCTGTCCTAAATTTATTATCTAATTCTGGACGAACTGGATCTTCTTCTACATTACATTCTTTAAGCTCAACAAGTTTAGCACCTTTTATCCAACCGAAAAAATTATCTATCTTTTTATTAAGAACTTGTTTATTTTTTCTTATTCTTGCTTTTATTCTAGGATTAAATTTATTTTTCATATTAAATAATCATATAAAAGTTTAGAACTACTTATAAAAATTAAAGTATACAAAATATTATAAAATAATTTTTCACTTATAAGTTTAATTAATCGATAACCGATTAATATGCCTAGAAAAGCAAGTGGAAATAAAAATACTGATTGTTTAAAGGTCACTAAATTTGTCATTGAAAGATTAACGTATAGAGGAAGCTTTATTAGATTAACAAAAGTAAAGAAAATAATTCTTGTTCCCACATAAATTTCTTTCTGCATCCTTAAAGGAAGCATATAAACGCTTACAGGTGTTCCTCCTGCATGGACACAGAAACTTGTAAATCCAGCTATAACAGAACAAATCCCTCCTTTGATAGAATTTTTTTGCGATTTGGCTTCTTTATCTTTTTTAAAAAAGAAATAATGACCTGTAAAAATAAATCCCATTAAACCAATCACAAATTTTAATAAATCTTCAGAAAAATATGTGAATGTGAAAGATGCAATTAATATTCCAACAGCAGCAAATGGAACCATTAATTTTAAAGTTCCTAAGTCATATTCTTTTCTATATTTATAAACAGCTATAAAATCTGAGAATATTAAAATTGGTAAAATTATTCCCAATGCTTGGTTCAAAGGCATTACAATAGTCATTAATGGAACAGATATTAGAGTCATCGATCCACCTAAGCCAGATTTTGCAATACCATATAACATTATTGCTGGTACAACTGTGAAAAAAAATAATAAGTTTATTTCCATTTATTCAATGAATTTAATAGTTTTGACCCTAGAGGACTAATTGGTTCTTGAAGAATTATTTTTTTACCTGTTTTTTCTTTAACTAACTGTAATAATTTCGTTGCTATTCCTTTTTTTCTAAAAATTGGATTAACAAAAATATATTCAACTTCAGCTTTTTTATTAAATCTTACAAATCCTAACGTTGTATTTTCATTTTTATAAGTAAAAACACCGTCAGTCTCTTCTAGTTCATAGTTTATAAGATCAACACTGTTCATAATTCTTAGTAATTTAGAAGCAAAAGGACAATTGCTATTGCAGCAACTATGGAACTAACAACTATATAATTAAGCTTAATATTGAACTTTTTCTCAACAAAATCAGTTATTTTTTCCCAAAATAATACAATCAGAAAAACAATTATAGCTGGTATTAAATATTTAATCATACAAGTGAGTTTATAAATTAAAGATTAATAGTGTGAATATTCTATTTGTAAATAATATTAAGACTGTTAATGGTCACAGATGTCGCGTAAAAACTTTGGTTTTGGAACACAAATTAGGAAATCTCCATATTTCGATGCTACCGTAAAATGGGGAGCGACAGGGTTTTCAGTCTATAACCACATGTATATTCCAAGAGATTTTGGAAATCCTGAACAAAACTTTTGGAATCTTATTAAAAAATCAATCTTATGTGATGTTGCGGTTGAAAGACAAGTCGAGATTACTGGTCCTGATGCATATAAATTTATTCAACTTTTGACTCCAAGAGATCTTTCAAAGTTGTCTGTTAGACAATGTAAATACGTTTTAATTGTAAATAATGATGGTGGCATCTTAAATGATCCTGTTTTATTAAGACTAGCTGAAAATCATTTTTGGTTATCTTTAGCTGATAGTGATGTTTTGTTATGGGCACAAGGTGTTGCAGTTAATTCAGGATTAGATGTTAAAATATCTGAACCGGATGTTTCTCCCTTACAATTACAAGGCCCTACCTCGCAGGAAATAATGGTCAAACTATTTGGTGAAGACATTAGAGAACTTAAATATTATTGGCTTAGAGAGTATGAGCTTGATGGAATTCCATTAATTGTTTCAAGAACTGGTTGGTCAAGTGAACTTGGTTATGAAATATTTTTAAGAGATGGTTCAAGAGGAAATGAGCTTTATGAAAAAATAATGGAAGCTGGTAAAGAACATGGAATTGAACCAGGCCACACATCTTCAATTAGAAGAATTGAAGGCGGTATGCTTTCTTATCACGCAGATGCAGATATACATACAAACCCATTTGAATTAGGTTTTGATCGATTGGTTAATTTAGATACTGATATAAATTTTATAGGTAAAGAAGCACTAAAAAAAATAAAACAAGAAGGAATTAAAAGAAAACAAGTTGGTCTTATCATTGATTGTAATCCATTATCAGGACCTAACACAACTTTTTGGCCTATTGAAAAAGATGGCAAAACAATTGGTAAAGTAACTTCTGCTGTATATTCTCCTAGATTGAAAAAAAATATTGCACTTGCAATGATTAAAATCAATTATTCAGAGTTGGGAAATCAATTAGATGTTAAAACTCATGAAGGAAAATATTCAGCTACAATTGTAGAAAAACCTTTTTACGATCCAAAAAAGAAAATAGCTAGTAGCTAAGACTTTATATTATATCCTTTTTTTAGTAATACCGTTACAACTGTTACACAAGAAATTAAGAAAACGACCATAGAAATTATACTAACCCAAATATTAAAATCCGAAACACCATAAAAGGCAAATCTTAAACCGTTTATTAAGTATACAACTGGGTTAAAATAAGTAACTGTTTGCCAAAACTCAGGCAACATATCTAAAGAATATAAACTACCGCCTAAAAATACCATTGGTGTGATAACTAACGTTGGAATGATAGACATCTGCTCAAAATTAGAGCTCATTAAACCAATTAAAAAACCAAATAAAGCAAATGTAAATGCCACTAACACTAATAAAAATATCATTAATAATGGATACATTACTTGAACCTCAACAAAGAACGTTGAAGTTAAAAATATAACTAATCCAACAATAAGAGTTTTGGTAGCTCCAGCACCAACAAAAGCTAAAACAATTTCAAAAGTTGAAATTGGTGCTGCTAAAATTTCATAAATAGTTCCATTAAATTTTGGGAAAAATATCCCAAATGAGGTGTTACTGATTGATTGAGTTAACAACGTTAACATCAAAAGACCGGGAACTATAAAAGATCCATAACTAATTCCATCGATTTTTTCTACGTATCCACCAATTACAGATCCAAAAACAATAAAATATAATGATGTGGATAAAACAGGAGAAAACAATGATTGCATCAATGTTCTCTTAAATCGATCCATTTCATGCAAGTACATCGATCTAAATGCGTAATAATTAAACTTCATTATTCTCCTTTACTAATGTCACAAATATTTTCTCTAAAGTAGTTTGTTCTGTTTTTAAATCCTGTAATTTTAAGTTTGCATCTTTTAAATCTTGTAGCAAGTTAGTTATTCCAGTGCTTTTAGCTCTGACATTATAAGTATAATTAATTGATTTTTTATCTTCTCCAATTTCTAGTTTGTACTTGTCTAAACTACTTGGGATTTCAGTGATTTCTTCTTGAAGATCTACAGTAAGTTTTTTATGTCCCATTTTCTTTAAAAGTTCTTTAGTTTCATCAACAACAATAATTTCTCCTTGATTGATTACCCCTACTCTATCAGCGATTGCTTCAGCCTCTTCAATATAATGAGTGGTAAGAATAATTGTAACACCAGTTTTTCTTAAGGTTTCAACTACCTTCCACATATCTTGACGTAATTCCACATCAACACCAGCTGTTGGTTCGTCTAAAAATAATATAGATGGTTCATGAGACAATGCTTTTGCAATTAACACACGTCTCTTCATTCCTCCAGATAACTGTCTTAATCTTAAATCTTTTTTATCCCATAGACTTAAGTCTTTTAAAATTTTTTCAATATGTTTTGGATCTGGTTTTTTTCCATACAAACCTCGTGAATAAGAAACATTGTTAAATACTGTTTCAAATTGTTCTAAGGTTAACTCTTGTGGAACTAATCCAATTCTCGATCTTGTTTCTCTATAATCATCAATAATATCAAAATTATCTACGGTAACCTTTCCAGAAGATGATCTGACAATTCCACAAATGACACTGATTAATGTAGTTTTGCCTGCACCATTTGGTCCAAGCATTGCAAAAATTTCACCCTTTTTTATATTAAGGTTAATTTTCTTTAAGGCCTCAAAACCATTGTCATAAATTTTTGATAGATTATTTATGCTTATTTGATCATTTGACATGGATTAGGCATATATAGAGACAATTTATTGCATTACAATAATTTAAAATTTATTTAAATTTACTTAAAATGAGAAAAATTTTTATATTTATCTGTTTTTTGCTAGCATTCACCAGTAAAGGGTTGGCTAAAGAAACAACTTACACTAAAGAGTTGTTTGATAAAGCTTTGTCAGATGGAAAAGTGGTAGTGGTTAGTTCTTGGGTTAAATATTGTACGTCTTGTGGCAGCCAAATGAAAGTTCTTGATAAAGCAAAAAATGATTTTGATAATATTGAATACTTTAAATTTGATGTAACTAATAAAGAAATTGCTAAATTTTTTAATGTTCAATATCAAACAACACTTTTAATTTTTAAAGACAATAAAGAAGTTTACAGAAGCATTGGTGAGACAACCAAAGAACTTATTTACGATGCTTTAAAATCTGTGATCTAAATTAATTTTTTTTCAATTTCAAAATTATCGCTGGTAAAAAAGTTGCAACAATAAATGACAAAAATAATAAAGAATGAGCCACAAAAGGCGAAAAAAAATCTTTAGACATCAATACACCAACTAATAAACTTTTAGAAAAATCTGGATAAGGAAACATTAAAAATCCACCAATTAAACCAATTATTATCGAAACATAAGCAGTTTTTTCATTTACCTTGTTATAAAAGCTGTAAAAGACAGTGAAAACAAATGCACAACAAAATAAATCTGCGAGCAAAAAAAGATATAAAATATCAAATCCTTTTGAGGCAACACCAAATGCAATCAATGATAAAAATACAATAAAGTATTTTGAAATTTTTAAATAATTTGTTTTTTTGTCAAAATTAAAAGTCGCTTTACCATCAACAACAAACAAACTTGATATTGCATTAACCAATGTATCAACTGTTGAAATTGTTAAAGCTAAACCAAGAATAATAATAAATAAGGATAGCATTTCAGTTTGTTCTTTTAATAACAGGGTAAAAAAACCTAAATCAGCTCTTGCTGATGGATCAATAGAGAATGACACCATTCCAATAAAGCCCATTAAAAAAACTATTGGGATAATGATAAAAAAAGAAATGATCAATGCTGATTTTAAAGTTTCATAATCTTTGGCAGCATAAACCCTTTGCCAATTCCCTTGGTGAAATAAATTTGTGGCTGCAACTGCAATAAAAAAAGTTAATCCAGCTGTATAACTTGGAATATAAGATGAACTTAATAGCTGTGGATTTTTTTCTTTAATTAAAGCAAATGAAAAATTATCACCTGTTGATGAACTAATTATTAAAATTAGAATTAACAAGAGAAATCCAATTACTATCATTTGAATATTATCAGTAAAAATAGAAGCTCTTAGACCTCCATAAAGCGTATAAGATAAAGTAGCTAAAAGTACTATCAATGCAGTAATCCAAAGATCTGTACCCGATAAATAATTAATTAAAACTGCAACAGCTGTAACTTCTGCACAGAGAAAAATAAACATATAAAATATAGTCATCAATAAGATCAGTTTAAATAAACTTTTTCCAAATTTTTTTCTCATAAACTCAATTAGTGATGAGCCTTTTGGAAACTCTAATCTAATTTTTCTTCCAAAATAAATTAAGAAAATCATCGGAAAAGCTGTTCCAAGTGCATAACCAATAACAGCACCTATCCCTCCCCATGTAGCAGCAGCAACAGGACCAAATAAAATCCAAGCTCCTAAAGCAGATGCAACAAGACTGGTTGTTAGTGAAAATAGTTCAATGTTTCTATTTGCAGTTAAATAATTACTTATTCCTTGGAATTTTTTAGAATGATAAATTCCTAACACAGCAAATATCAAGCTGATAATAATTACTAATGTTAATGAGGATGATTGATTTAAAAAGTATGTTTTATCCATTTTATCCCTTTCTGAATTACCGGACAGGTTCTTAGGGTTTGATCTCAGTCTGTGAAGACACCCCTTTATTTATTCCTACTCTATTTTTTATGAAATTAAAAGAATTTATAAAACTCTTTTTTAGTTACTAATTATTGCTAACTTTTGTGATTCATTATTTCAACCATACACTGAGTTGCATACTCTCTCCACTCAGAAGAATTCTTATTTTTTAGACTATTTAAATGATCTCGGTTACTTTGAATATCATCTTTATGTTTTAGATAATCAGCACCATTTAGATTTGCTTCCATAGAAGAAAGGTTGGTTTCCATTGCTTTTATCCATTCTTTTCCAAGCTCAACACATTTTTGATCATCTTTTTCATCACAGATTTGTTTGAAAAAATTAAAAATTACATCATCAGTTTTAACTGAAGTGTTCATTTCTTATTGCTCAATACAGGTGCCGATTGAGTCTGGACCACACGTCTTACCATTGGTCCATGTGGCTCCAATTAGATTTGCATTTTCAAAGTTTGCATTAGTAATATTTGCAGATGTAAAATTTGCTTCCATCAAATTTGCATTTTGAAAATTAGCCTCAATTAAAGTTGCTCCCATAAAATCAACTCTAGTTAAGTTCGCATTTGTGAAATTTGTTTTTTCAAAATTTCCACCAATACTAATTGTTTCATAAAGATTAGCTCTAACAAATGTAGACTCTGGAAAAGTCCCAAAAGATAAGTTTGAATTCATCATTATGCTTTTATCTAAATTTACTTGTACAAAGCTTGCAAAAGATAAATTTGAGTTTGGTAGATAACTACCTTGAAGATCCTGTCCATCTGAAAATCTGCATTTTGAATAATCTACACCATCCGTTAATGGATCATCACATGCAGCATTTGAATTTGAAACAAAAAAGAGACTAAAGAAGATTAAAAGAATTATTTTTTTCATGATTAAAATTAACAAATAAAATATGTCAAAACAATGAAGGTTTATGTCTTTAAAAATAATTTAACATTATAAATTAATGAGTTTTTGAAGTATAAAAATCAACCTATGAAAGAATATAACATTGCATCAATACCAGGAGACGGAATAGGAAAAGAAGTAGTACCTGAGGGCTTAAAAGTATTAAAAGACGCTGCTGAAAAGCATCAATTTAAAATTAATTTTACAGAATATGATTTTGCATCCTGTGATTATTATGAAAAACATGGAAAAATGCTTCCAGATGATTGGAAGGAAAAATTAAAAAAGCACGATGCAATATTTTTTGGAGCAGTAGGTATGCCAGATAAAGTTCCGGACCATATATCTTTATGGGGATCCTTGCTTCAGTTTAGAAGAGAATTTGATCAATATATCAATCTTAGACCAGTAAAATTATTTCCAGGTATTAATCCTCCTTTAGCAAATAAAAAACCGGGTGACATAGATATGCTAATTGTAAGAGAAAATACCGAAGGTGAATATTCTTCAGTTGGCGGAAGAATGTTTAAAAATACTGACAGAGAAATAGCTATCCAAGAAACTATTATGTCAGCGCATGGAGTGGATAGAGTTCAAAAATTTGCTTTTGAATTAGCAAAACAAAGAAAAAGGAAAAAATTAACTAACGCTACAAAATCAAATGGAATTTCAATTACCATGCCTTTTTGGGATGAACGTTTTAATACTATGAAAAAAAATTACCCACATATTGAAACAGATCAATTTCATATAGATATTTTGGTCGCTAGATTTGTACTTAATCCTGAATGGTTCGATGTTGTTGTTGCGTCCAATTTATTTGGAGATATTCTTTCTGATTTAGGACCTGCTTGTACCGGTACTATTGGAATTGCTCCATCTGGAAACATTAATCCTGAAAATATATTTCCATCTTTATTTGAACCAGTTCATGGTTCAGCACCTGATATTGCAGGAAAAGGTATTGCTAATCCTGTAGGACAAATTTGGTCAGGTGCAATGATGTTAGATTATTTAGGTGAAAAGGATGCTTCTAATTCAATTGTAGAAGCTATTGAAAAATCTTTAAGTGAAAAAGAAAATAGAACTAAAGACTTAGGTGGAGATGCTGATACTTTAAAATGTTCTAGTTCAATATTGGCTAATCTTTAGATCTTAACTTTCTTACCAGTTTTCGCGCTTTTGGTTATTGCGGCAAAAATTTTAAGAGAGATTAAACCATCATTGCCATTTACTTTTGGCTTAACTTTTTTAGATACTACATCAGCAAAATGATCAATTTGGTTTACCAAAGTACTATCATCTTTTTTGTTTTTATCTTCATTAACAAGGATCTTATTCCACCAACTTCTCTCATTTTTATAGAACCAATATTTTAAATTAGGAAATTGCAATGAACCCTTGGTCCCACCTATCATATATGCAGATTGGTTAGTAATTGGATAAGCTGGGTTTTCTCCTGCAGTTAACTCATAACTCCATGGAGCAACAATTGTATCTGATAAATTTAAGGTACAAAGTGCACCCGTATTAAAAATTAAGCTGATTGTTGCCGTATCTTCAACTGCAAATTTTCTAGTTTTATTAGTTGTAAAGGCTTGAACGTACTTAATGGATCCAAGTAGGTAACAAATCATATCAATATCATGGACTAAATTAATCCCTAGAGGTCCTCCTCCTTTGCTAATTCTCCATTTTTCTTTGTAATAAGCTTTGTGTTTATAAAGCCAACACAACACATTTGCTGATACGATGTTTCCTAATTTGCCTTTATCAATAAGCTCTTTTACCTTTGATACTATGGAGTTGTGTCTTCTATGATACCCTATCAATAACGGTGTTTTATTTTTGTTAGCACTACCAATAATTTTTTTAGCCGAATTAATGTTATCTGAAATAGGTTTTTCCAATAACACTGGGATTTTTTTCTTCAAAAAACTAACTGTATGCTTTTCATGTAATTGATTTGGTGTAGCAACAATAACTGCATCTAAATTTTTTGAGTTTAAAAGTTCCTCTACATTAGAATACAATGGGATTTTATATTTTTTTGATAAATTTTTGGCATTATTACTAATATCTACTATCGAATGAAGATTAGCTTTTTTTGATTTTGAAATTGCTTTTATATGTTGCAATCCCATTAAACCAGTTCCAACAATTGAAATATTTATTTTTTTATTCATTTTATGAAATATTTATTTTTGTAAAATACTTATAAAGTTTTTTAGGTTTAATTAAAGTGCTTGGAAAATTTTTATTATTTGGTGAGTCTGGATAGTGTTGAGTTTCTAAACAAATCCCCTGGAAAGGAGCAAGTTTATTTTTATATCGTAAACCTTGACTAGTATAGAGCTGTACTCCAGGAAGATTTGAATAAAAGTCTAATCGAATTTTAGTTTTTTCATTTTTTAAAGAGGCTAAATAGTTTTTAGAATTTTTTTTGATACAAAATGTTAAATCAAATCCCAATGCATTTATTTTGTTTGATTTTTTTTTTGTTTTTTTGTTTTTGATAATATTTATTTTTTCTCCAATATTTTGAAACTTATTGAAGTCATTAATAGTGTTTTTAACTTTTTTAAATTTGCCAGTTGGTATTAATTTATTACTTACTTCTAGATATTTTTCTGAATTAATTTTTAAATCGTGATTAAAAATTGTTTCTCTTTTACTCTTATTCAAATTCCAATAGCTATGATTTGTTAAACTCACATGGGTTAATTCATTTGATTTATACTGGTATTTGATAAATAAACTTTTATTCTTAATTTCAAAAATACACTCTGAATTTAAATCTCCTGGAAAACCTTGATCTAATTTTTTAGATTCTAGTTGATAAATAATTTTAGTTTTTGAATGGTGTTGTATTTTCCATTCCAGTCTATCAAATCCTATTTTCCCCCCATGCAGAGTATTTCTTCCTTCGTTACCATCAAGTTTATAAATTTTATTTTTTATCTTAAATTTTGAATTTGATATTCTTCCTGCATACCTTCCACAAGTTGCGCCTACATAAAAATTTTTACTCTCATAATTTTTTGTAGGACCTAAATTTAAGATTAAATTTGTTTTCTTTTGCTTGTCATAGACCTCATACAAGCAAGCACCAATATTAATTGATTTAACTCTTAAATATTTATTTTCTATTGTTGAGCTTTGTACTTTCACAAAGCTTCTTACAACCAGCCTTTATCAACAATATAAGATTGATTTGTGCATCCACCTGATTGGTCTGATGAAAAAAACAACACTGCTTGAGCAAGCTCATGAGGTAACAATCTCTCTTTTAAACACTGGTTTTTCATTAAATCTTTTTCGGACTCTTCGTTTAACCAAAGATCAATTTGTCTTTGTGTTAATACCCAACCTGGAACTACTGAATTAACTCTAATGTTAAATTCACCTAAATCTCTAGCGAATGATCTTGTTAAACCAACAACTCCAGATTTTGCAGCTGTATAAGCGGCCATACCACCTTGACCTATCATCCATGAAGTTGATCCCATATTAACAATGACACCACCTTTATTTTCAATCATTGATTTTTTAACAGATTGAACTGTGAAAAAATAATGTCTTAGATTTACATTCATTCTTTCGTTCCAATATTCTTCAGTAACCTCGTCAATTTTATGCCTTGTATCGTTAGCGGCATTATTGATTAAAATATCAATTGGACCTTTTTGACTGATGATGTCTGCAATCGTCTTTTGAAGTTGTTTTATATTTAACAAATCACATTCAATAAAGGTTGGTATTGAATATTTTTTATTTTTTATATCTTGAATTAATTTTTTAGCTTCTGTTACATTAATATCTATAAAGTAAACTTCAGATCCTTGTTCACAAAAATGTTCAACAATTGAAGCTCCAATTCCAGATCCTCCACCTGTTATAAATACTCTTTTGTTTTCTAGATCGTAATACTTTACTTTCATTTTTCTAATCCTCCATCTTTTATTAATGCCCTTTTATTTTTTAATTAGAATTGTTTACAAATTCTATTATCTTAAAATTTTTAATTCTGTTTATTTTATTTTTAATTAGTTATAGAGAATTTAAATTAAAAATATAGATTTTATTTTGCCTTATAACCTAAACCAATATTATTTATTTTTTTACTCGCATCCATAATTTTTGGATATTCATAATTTAATCCTAATAGCTGTCGCACTTTTGGATTTAAATTATTTTTAAAGTCTTCAGATAAATAAGTAACTAAATCTTCTACTGGTTTTATATACTTAGGAAGAAACTCTATCAGTAATGCAGCTCTTTGATGATTTGATTTATTTGGTGATGCTCCATGCCAGCAGTTACCATTAAAAAAAACTAAATCACCAGGATTAGCTATCATTTGTTGTTTATTTGAAAAGTCATCATTTTCATTTGGATAGTGAAGTTTCTTCTGTGATCCTGGTATGTATGCTGTTGCTCCTGATTGTTCAGAGCAAATATCTAGAGGTATAGTGGCCTGACAGTTTTGTGCAAATGAACTGTTAAGACCCATAGGGAAAGTCTCACTATTATAAAAATCCCAATACGGATAATCGATATGAAGTTCTTGACCTATAGATCCTGGTAACAATCTACTTGCGCAGTAAGATCCACAAAAAAACTCTGAACCTAAAAGTTTAGACATTAAGCTAAAAATAATGTCATTTGTAATTAATTTACTAAAAACCTCTCCTTTACCAAATAAATTCCATATCCTTTGCTGTAGTTTAATCTTATCGGATGCTTCAGCCTCAGCGTTAAAGTGGGTTTCTTTTTGTTCTTGTGTATCAGCAAAATGATTAACAATCTCTCTTGCTTCTTTAATATCGTTTAAATTATATGCATTTTCAATAACGATAACTCCAGATTCATGCATCAATTCATTTATTGCTTCAGTAATATTAAAACCATCTCTTGAGAATTTCCGCATAGATAAATTTTAAGTGAAAAAAAATTAAAAAAAAATAAAAAAAATTATAACTCTAATTCTTTAGCTAGATCGCCAATTTTAGCACCACCTGCCATCAATCTTTTCACATCTTCATTACCAAGTTCTGAAGACAATCCTGAACCAATTACCTCTCCTAAACTTAAGAAAGTATATCGATCAGCTATAAGACGTGCATGAATTTCATTGTGTGTAATAAGTATAATTGCAATATTTCCTAAACTTTGCACTTTTTTAATTGTTTTTAAAACTTCCATTTGCTGCTTTTGACCTAATGCTGAAGTAGGTTCGTCTAATATTAGTATCTTTGCGCCAAAGTAAATTGCTCTTGCAATAGCCAAAGTTTGTCTTTGTCCACCTGACATTGTTCCAACTGGCTGATTAGGGTTTGCAATATTAATTCCAATTTTAGACATTTCTTCTGTTGTTATTCTATCCATCTCATCCATTTGCATTAAACCAAATCCGCTAGGTCCTTTTATTAATTCACGTCCAAGAAAAAAATTTCTTGTTACTGATGTTAGAGCGTTGAGTGCTAAATCTTGATAAACTGTTCCAATACCTGCATCAGATGCTTGACGTGGTGTAGTAAAGTTAACAATTTCTCCATCTACTTTTATTTCTCCACTTGTCATTGGATGAACACCAGATAATACTTTGATCAAAGTTGACTTTCCAGCACCATTGTCACCTAAAAGCGCGTGAACTTCGCCCGGATAAACATCTAATGAAACACCATTTAAAGCGGTAAATGTTCCAAATTTTTTTACTAAATTCTTTATTTCAATTAATGGTTTTTTATCCATTAGATATTTCCCATAATTCGTTTTCTAATATTCTCATTTGTTAAGGCTGCAGTAACAAGAACTGCTCCAAGGAATACTCTGTAGAACGATCCATCAATTCCAGGAATATAAAAGAAGGCTTCTTTTGCAATTCCAAAAATAATTGTACCTAGGATTATTCCACCTATTGTTCCAAAACCACCAGTTAGCACAACACCGCCTATAACCGCTGCAGCAATTGCTTCTAATTCTTTTAAATTACCTTTTGCTGTATCCGCAGTATTAACTTCAAATACCTGACACGCAGCAAACATGGTCGCACAAAATGCAGTGAACATAAATAATGAAATCTTTACTTTATTAGTTGGCACACCGTTAGCTTTTGCAGCACTAAGGTTTCCACCAGTTGAATAAATCCAGTTACCTGCTTGAGTTTTACTTAAAATTAAATAACAAATAAACGCTATAAGTCCCCAAATCATTAATGCAGAATACATTCCTTTAGCAAAAATGTTTCCATAATTATTTACATTCCAATCTGCCGTATAATATAACCAATTAAATACTGGCTCCATAATGTCGCCTCCAAAAAAATTAGCAACCGGTCTTGCAGTAACTATTGTATCTATGTAAGCTCTCGCTATATCAATATCAGTAACCGCTTTTGCCGCAACATCAGGAACATTAACTCCAGCTTCTATTTTCTTTGTCAAAATTTCCACCATTGAATCATTTCCAGATTTTTTTGCCCCAGCCAATGATTTTTCTAAAGTTGCAATCATCTTTTCTGCATTCATGGTAGTTTTGTAAGCTGCAACTTTTTCGTTCACATATGTTAATCGTTCAGTTAATTTTGCAACCGTACTTGCAGGCACAGTACTAAGAATTTCTAATAATTGGTCATTTGGTAAGGCTTTAGCCGCATCTCTTTCCATTTCTCCATGACCTGGTACATTTATAATGTTTTTAATATCTGGTAAATCTGTAACAGTTGTTGATCCAGCAGTTTGATCAGGAGCTCTATTAAAAGCTCTATACGAAACTTCTGTTAAACCTCGTAAAAAGAAAAGTCCACCTAATGTAACAATGAAAGAAGCTATACCACTTTTAACAATTATCCATCCTTGTATCCATCCAAAAGAAACCGTCATACATAATGTAATTAATATTGCTAGTAGTGGCGAAACATCTTTAATTTTAAATAATGTGTATCCTTCAAAATGAAAACCTCCTTCAAAAGATATGTAAGGAATAACAACAGCAAAACCCCATTTTAGTATCATTGCCATACAGCCACCGGCAAAACCGATCATTGAACCAACGGAAAGATCAAATTCACCTGCAATGATTAACATTCCAGCAGCAAGTGCAACTATACCTAATTGTGCAATTACCCTAAAATTATTTCTAATTCCTAAAGCATTAAATCCTTCACCAGAAAAAGGGTTAAGAGAAAATTGTCCTTCTGGAATTGAAAAGTATCCCAACATACAAAAAAGTAAAACCATCACTCCAAAAGGTCCAACTTCTGGACGAGACGTAAATGCAGAGTACCATTTTTTTTCACCTTGTCGGTCTGACTCTTGTCTTGGTTTTTTTGGTGTTGATGTATTCATTTATAAAAGGCTTATTAATTGTGTTAAAAAAAAAGGGCCGATTGAATAATCGACCCTTTAAATTATTACAGACTATCTATCAATACCTGCTAAAGCAGCAACTGAAGAAGCGTTAGACTTGTCAACGAAGCCAGGTCCTGATGGGATGTTAGCTCCTGGTAAAAGTCCAGCACTGTTATTGTACAAGTGTAATACGATAACTGGCATATAACCTTGTAATCTTTGTTGTTGATCGATAGTGAAAGAAACTCTTCCAGATCCGATCAAGTCCATAACTGCAGGACTCAAGTCGAAGCAAGAGTGGTGTACTGTCATACCAAGATCAACTAAAGCTTTATCAACAGCTTCACACACGTGTGGTCCTACTGAAAGGATCGCATCGATATCACTGTTAGCTTGTAAAGCAGCAGTTGCTCTAGTTTGAATAGTTGCAGGGTCAGATGTAGTATCAGTCATCTGCATAGGAACAGCTGAACCGTAACCTTCACATCTGTCTACAAGAGCTGTGTTGTATGCTTCTTGAATCATACAAAGTGCTTTAGAAGCACCTTCAGCTTTTGCTCTTTCACCAGCTTTTTGTCCAGCAAGTAATTCTGGCTGACCAACGTGCATTAATGCACCTAGGCTAGCAGAAGACTCTAAACCAGAGTTCATTGTAATTACTGGAACACCAGCAGCAACAGCAGCTTTAATAGCTGGGCCTAATGCATCTGGATCTGGTAAAGAAATTACCATACCATCTGGTTGAGTAGCTGCAGCAGCTTGAATTGAGCTTGCCATATCAGCCATATCAGCAGAAGGGTTGTAGATATATTCGAAGTCAGCACCGATTGCTCTAGCTGCATCCTCACCACCTTTTTGAACTACTGGCCAAAAAGGATCTTTTCCTTCACCATGAGTAATCATGACATATCTTTCAGCGAACGCAGAAGTTGCAAACAATGCAAGAGCTGCAATCGAAAGTATAAGTTTTTTCATTATTTCTCCCTTTTTTTATGTTTTTAAATTAATTTAAAAAAGGAAATATACCTACTTTGAGTAAAGATCATAACAAAAAATGTAAATACAACTCTCGATTGATATTTTTTTTTAATATTTTTTTCCCAAATTTACTTATGTTTAGAAAATTAGAATTTTTCTAAATTTAAATCTGATTGG
>CACDRL010000003.1 GCA_902555435.1 uncultured Pelagibacteraceae bacterium | reverse complement strand
TAGTAGGAAATTTTGTAAACAATATAAATATAGTAATTGAAAATAAATCAATTCTTACCTCTAATATAAGTATAAAGAAAAAAAATTATACTGGAGAAATTACTTCTGTAATATTGGAAAGTATGCTTACAGATGTTAAAGATTTATTTAAAGAAAATTACAATCAATATAAACTCATGCATATGATAATTGATAAATATATAATTGATGGTGTAAGTTATTCTTCTTTGCAAGATCAAATTAGTAATGATGAAATTTGTTTAGAAATTAAACTTATTTCAATATCAAATTTAATAATACTTGAAATTGAAAACATTTTGAAAAAATACCAAATACAAGTTAATAATTTTTTAGACAAAGGATATGTAATAGATTTTTTATTAGATCAACAATTAGATATTTCTCAAATGGCGTATAAGTTGAAAAATGGTATGAATAAGAATGAAATTCAAATAACTTCAAAATCATCAAAAAAACTCGGTTTTTTTGAAAAATTCTTTCAATTATTAAGTTAATTCTGTTTTTTCTCGTAACAATAGTTGTTTTTAATTAACACAATATTCAAATTAAAAGTTCTGAGTGTCTTATTTAACTCAAAAAACAATTAAAAATAATATTTCATTTAGTGGAATTTCTCTTCATAGTGGACTGGATGTCAACGTTAGCATTAAACCAGCATCTCCTAATTATGGTATAGTTTTTAAGAGAGTAGATTTAAAAAATAATAATTTTGTTCATCCAAATTTTATGAATGTCACCAATACATCTTTAAACACAACTATAGAAAATGAATTTGGAGTTAAAGTTTCAACTATTGAACACTTAATGTGTGCGTTATTTGGTTTAGGAATAGACAACGCATTAATTGAAATTGATAATGAAGAGGTTCCAATATTAGATGGTTCTGCGAAGATATTCATAGATAAAATTATTTCTGCTGGAATAGAAACTAGTGAATATCCAATCAAAATAATAAAGATAAATAAAGAAATAAATTATTGTGAAGGTGATCGTTATATAAACATCAAACCATCAACCTTAAGTTTAGATATTGATTTCGAAATAAAATACAAAAATTCTGTCATTGGTAATCAAAGAAATAAATTTAAAATATATGAAGATGATTTGACCGATGTATATAATTCAAGGACATTTTGTCTTTATGAGGATATCGAAATGATTAAAAAAAAAGGCTTAGCTAAAGGTGGAAGTTTAGAAAACGCTGTAGTGGTAAAAAATAAAGAAATTTTAAATCCAGAAGGACTTAGAAATGAAAAAGAGTTTGTAAATCACAAAATTCTGGATTGTATTGGTGATCTTTACACCACTGGATATAGAATTGTAGCAAGTATAAATTGTTCACAGGGAGGACACTATTTGACAAATCAACTTTTAAGAAAAGTATTCTTGAATAAAGAAAATTTCTCAATTGTAGAAATTAAAGAAAAAAGTCTTCCTCATTCTTTAATCAATAAGAGATTTTTGAGATCAATAGCTTAATCAAAAAGATCACTTTTAAAATTCAATTTAAATAAGTATAACAAATAAGATGAATAAATGCTTTTTGCTATTTTTTGTATTAATTTTATTTGTTTCATGCTCAAAAGATTTTGAAAAAGAATCGGTCATAAAACAAAAAAGTTTAGATCTCCAAATAAGAGAAGCATATTCAGAGGGCTTAAATGCACTTGAGCAAGGCGATGTTTTGTTTGCAGCTAGAAAATTTAATGAGGTAGAAATTTTATATCCTCAATCTGATTTAGCTCCAAAATCTGCTCTCATGGCTGCTTATTCTTATTATATCCAAGATTACTACGAAGATTGCATAATGGAACTAGATAGATTTTTAAAAATATATCCAAAAGATAAAAATTTAGACTATGCATATTACATGTTGGGAGTTGCTTATTATGAACAGATAGTAGACGAAAAAAAAGATTTATTTTCAATTTTAAAAGCCAAAGATTACTTTGAGTATTTAATAAAAAAATACCCAAATACCGAATATGCATTTGATGCAGCTTTTAAAATAGAATTAATTAATGACACTTTAGCTGCAAAAGAACTTTATATTGGCAGATATTATGTAGATAAAAAAAAATGGATTCCTGCAATTAACAGATTTAAAAATGTGGTGAATGATTACGATACCACTATTTATGTAGAAGAAGCGTTATTTAGATTAGTCGAAATATATTATTTAATAGGTCTCATAGAAGAATCTAGAAAATACGCAAATTTATTAGGTTATAACTATCAATCTTCTGAATGGTATGAAAACTCATATGCACTATTTGATGAAAGTTATCAAAAAATAAAAAGAAATGAAAAAAATAAAAAAAATAATTTGAGAAAAAAAATTAAAACATTGTTTAATATTGATGAATAAAAAAAAAATTTATTCGGACTATTTAAAAAAAATAAATTTATTTAAAAAATATAACCAAGCATATTATCAACAAAGTAATCCAAAGGTTACAGATGAAGAATATGATAATTTAAAGCGTGAAATTTTAAGTCTAGAACAAAAATATAAATTTTTGAAGTCTGAAGACTCTCCATTAAAAATAGTTGGTCATAAACCATCAAAAAATTTTAAAAAAGCTTTACATAAAGTTCCAATGTTATCACTAGGAAATTCATTTTCTGAAGAAGATTTAATTAATTTTGAAAAAAAAATAAAAAATTTTTTATCAATTCAAAATAATTTTCAAATTCATTATAGTGCTGAGCCAAAAATTGATGGAATATCTGCATCTTTAACTTTTAAAAATGGTGAATTTCACAAAGGTTTATCAAGAGGAGATGGTAAAGAAGGTGAAGATATAACAGCAAATCTTAAGACAATAAAAGATATCCCCAAAGAGATTTCGCATAAAGACTTTCCAGAGGAAATTGATATTAGGGGAGAAGTATTTATTCAAAATAGTGACTTTAAAAATTTAAATGAAAAATTTGCTAATCCTAGAAATGCAGCATCTGGTTCATTGAGACAAAAAAATCCAGAAGAAACAAAAAAAATACCCTTAAAATTTATTGCTTACACATTTGGATATGAAAAGGGATTAAAAGTTAATAATCAATCTGATTATTTAAAAAAATTAAATGAATGGGGTTTCAAAACAAATCCGTTAAATATTTTAACTTCAGGCATTAAAAATTTAATGAAAAATTATCAAGAAATTGAGAAAAAAAGAGCTGATATAGATTTTGACATAGATGGAATAGTCTACAAAGTTAATGATTTTGCAATGCAAAAAAGATTAGGAAACGTCGCTAACGCACCTAGATGGGCGATTGCTCACAAATTTTCTTCCAATAAAGCTATTTCTCAAATTTTAGACATAGAGATTCAAGTTGGTAGAACAGGCGCCCTAACGCCAGTTGCAAAGATAAAGCCAATTAATATAGGAGGAGTTATAGTTTCGAATGCAACATTACATAATGAAGATGAAATCAATCGAAAGGATATTAGAGTAGGAGATACTGCTGTTATAGAAAGGGCAGGAGATGTTATACCGCACATACTTTCTGTAGATATAAAAAAAAGATTAAAAAATTCTAAAAAGTTTATTTTTCCGGAAAATTGTCCTTCATGTGGATCGAAAACAATTAAAGAATTTAACAAGATAACAAAAAAAGTTGATGCAGTAAGGAGATGTTCTAGTGAAGGTTATTATTGTGATAAGATTTCAATTGAAAAATTAAAACACTTCGTTTCAAAAGAAGCTTTTAATATAGATGGTTTTGGAAAAAAAATTGTTGAAAATTTTTGGAAATTAAAACTAATAAAATTTCCTCATGATATTTTTAAATTAGATTATATAAAAATTGAAAAACAGGAAGGTTGGGGTAAATTATCTGTTCAAAACTTAAAATATTCAATTAATCAAAAAAAAAATATTTCTTTAGAGAAGTTAATTTACTCATTAGGAATCAGGCACATTGGATTAGAAAATGCTAAGCTTTTATCAAAACATTTTATATCATTTTCAAATTTTAAAAATTTATCTAAAAAAAGTGATTATGAAGAAATGTTGAATATTGACGGGATTGGTGAAACACAAGTAAATTCAATTAAAAGTTTTTTTTCAAATGATACAAACTTAAAAGTTTTGAATGAACTAGAAAAAGTTTTAGTGGTAAAAAAAGCTATTCAAAATTCTAATGATGGCTTGTTAAAAAATAAGACTTTTTTGGTTACAGGTAAATTAAATGGAATTAGTAGGGCCGAAGTTAAATCTTTGATTGAAGAAAATTCTGGCAAAACAGTTAGTAGCGTTTCTAAGAAATTAAATTATTTGATAATTGGGGACAAGCCGACAAAGAAGAAAATAGATAGTGCCAAACAGCTTAAAATAAATGTTATAGATCAAGCTGAATTTTTGAAATTGCTAAATAAAACTAGCTAGCCATTTTCTCTCATTTATATTTAAATGTTTAGATATTTTTGAATAAACTTCTAAGTGATATTTAAATAGATAATTTTTTTCATTAACTGTTAATAAATCAAAATTGATCAAATCCTTTTCTATAGGTGCCATTGTTAGGTTTTTAAATAACAAATTTTTCTTTATTTTTTTAACATAAACCAAATTTTCAATCCTTATTCCATATTTATTAGTTTTGTAATATCCAGGTTCATTACTTAAAATCATACCTTCTCTTATTTTTACGGTATTTATTTTTGTAATAGATTGAGGTCCTTCATGAACGTTAAGAAAAAAACCAACACCATGTCCTGTACCATGTGCATAATCTAGATTACTTTTTTTTAAAAATTTTCTTGCTCTTTTGTCAATTTTTTTACCTGTATTATCTTTATTAATATCAGTCGTAGCTACAGCAATATGACCTTTTAAAACTTTGGTGAAAACATTTTTTAAATTTTGTTTCTGTTTTGAAAAACATATTGTTCTTGTAACGTCAGTAGTCCCATACTTATATTGCCCACCTGAGTCACATAGTAAAATATCATTTTTATTAATAGTTCTGCAATTTTCTTTTTTTGCACGGTAATGAACAATCGCACCATTTTTGCCAGATCCTGCTATTGTATCAAAACTAGGATAGAGAAAGTTTTTATTTAATTTTCTAAAATTTTCTAATTTCTTGGATGCCTCAACTTCTGTAATTTTCTTTTTATTTATTTTTTTTATCCAATATAAAAATTTTGTTAATGCTGCCCCGTCTAGGATATGAGCATCTATCATATTCTTAATCTCTGTATTATTTTTGATTGCTTTTAAAGAATAAATTGGATCTTCTTTTTTTATGATCTTAAATTTAGACTTAATTAAATTTTCATAAAATATTGAACAAGATTTATCATCAACAATAAAGTTTTTTCCCTTAAGATTTAGTATTTTACTTGGCAAATTATTTACATCTAAAAATTGATCTTTTTTAATAATTTTATTTTTCAATAGTTGCTCACACTTTTTAAGACTAGTTATAAGTAGTATTTTTTTTGATTTACTTACTATTAATCTTGAATTGGGAACAGGGCTGTTGGGGCCATCTCCACCTCGTATATTTAAAGTCCACGCAACATTTTCTGGCGCACTTATAAAAATATAATCAGATTTATTTTTTTTTAAATAATTACTTATTTTACTTAATTTAGAATTGACACTTTCACCAACAATGTTTTTGTCTAAAGAAAAAAATGGAATAAAAGTATTTTTTTTCTGTTTTTGAATTTCATCAATTAGATTATTTTCAATATGTTTTATTTTGTTGTATTTTAAAAAGTAATTTTTTACTTGGATATTAGTGAATAATTTTGGATCAATCCCTAGCGTTAGATTTTTGATTAAACTGCAATTTATTAATTTTTCAAAACCATAAATTTTAAAATTTTTTCCACTCTCTATTTTACTTTGAATTGTATATCTTCCATCAGTAAACAAATAATTTTTATTTTTAAGAATTATAGCTAGACCAGCAGAACCACTGAAATTTGAAATAACTTCTAATCTATTTAATTTTGAATATTCTGTAAAAAAATCATCATTTTTTGGAATTATGTAGCCATCAATTCCATATTTTTTAAATTTGCTTCTTAATGATTTTATATGATTTTTCATTTAATTCTCTTTTGATATCTTATCCAGCCAGGACTTCTTGTACCTTCTTCAATTTCAAAATCCTGGTTAAAATCAAAATCATCATCATTGTTAACTTCCTCATCAAAGAAAGAATTTTTTTCTAGATGTTTTTCTGGCAATTCATCAATGAATCTTGAAGCCATACTATCAATCCAATCCCCTTGATAAAATCTATTCATTGAAAAAGAAATTATAGCTTTTTTCTTTGCCCTTGTAATTCCTACATATGCCAAACGTCTTTCTTCTTCTAGGCCATTTTGACCTTTTTCTTCAATAGATTTTTGATGTGGAAACAATCCTTCCTCCCATCCAGGTAAAAATACAACATCAAATTCCAAACCTTTTGCAGCGTGCATAGTCATCATATTAATTTTTTCACCATCCCATTCCTGATCTACAGACGTTGCTAAAGAGACGTGTTCTAAAAAACTTTCTAAATTGTCAAATTCTTTCATTGCACTTAATAATTCTTTAATATTTTCTAATCTATTTTCATTATCTAAGTCTTTCTTATTTTTAAGCATTGCTGAATAACCAGACTCATCTAAAACAGTTTGTAATAACTTGATGTGATTTGATTTCTTTATAGTTAAATCATTTCTCCATTTCATTAGAGAATTAATAAACAAACTAAGTCCAATTTTAGCTTTTGGCTTAATTAAATTTTGATCAAGCATTTTGATTGATGCTCTTTCTAAATTTAAATTATTTTCTTTTGAAAACTCGTGAATGTTTTTTAAGGTACTATCACCTACAGATCTTTTAGGATTGTTGACAATTCTTTCAAAAGCCAAGTCATCTTTCTCTTGATGAATTAATCTTAAGTATGCAACACAATCTTTAATTTCAGCTCTTTCATAAAATTTTGTACCACCTAATATTCTATAGGGCATACCAATTTTGAGAAATCTTTCTTCAAACTCACGTGTTTGAAAAATAGCTCTAACTAAAATTGCAATATTATTGTACGAAAATTTTTTTTTAATTTTTTTTTCAATTTCATCAGAAACTCCAATTGCTTCATCTTTACCATTTTTAAAGCAGTTTAATTTAACTAGATCTCCTTCCTCCATTGTAGTAATCAATGTTTTTCCAACTCTATTTTGATTATTAGAAATTAGATTTGAAGCTACTGATAAAATATTTTGCGAGGATCTATAATTCTGCTCTAACCTTATTACTTTTGTATTTTCATAGACTTGGTCAAACTCTAAAAAGTTTTTTATTTCAGCGCCCCTCCAGCTATAAATTGATTGATCATCATCACCAACACAACAAATATTTTTATTTTTTTCTGATAGAAGATTAAGCCATTTACTTTGAATAAAATTTGTGTCTTGATACTCGTCAACTAATATGTATTTGAAATTTTTAGAATATATTTCTCGAATATCAGGATTAAATTCTAAAATTTTTACAGTGTGTAAAATTAAGTCACCAAAGTCACATGAATTCAAATCAGTTAATTTTTGTTGATATATTCTGTATAATGGAAGAACAGTTTTTTCATAGATATCTTTTTTATTTATAACTACTTCCCCAGGATAAAATCCCTTATTCTTCCATCTATCAATTATTGCCAGTATAAATCTTGGAGATAATTGCTTGATGTCAATATTTTCTGCTTTGCATATGTTTTTTACTAATCTAATTTGATCATCAGTGTCTATGATAGTGAAATTTGAATTTAATTGTGCAGCTGAAGCATGTTTTCTCAATAGTTTTGCACAAATTGAATGAAATGTGCCAAGCCAAGAAAGACCCACAGCTGCAGATCCTAAAATTTTGCTCACTCTATTCTGCATTTCTTTAGCTGCTTTATTTGTAAATGTGACTGCTAGAATTTGATTAGGATAAGCTTTTTTTTCATTAATAATGTTAGCTATTCTTGATGTGAGAACTTTAGTTTTTCCTGAACCAGCTCCTGCTACGATTAGGAGAGGTCCATCGAGATGCATTACAGCCTCTTTTTGTGCTTCATTTAAATTATTTAAATATTGTCTATTTATCATTCAAAATAATGTTTTATAAGATTATTACCTAAAATGAATAACCCTAAATTTATTGCTAGTATTTTTAAAAAATTCAACAGATTCATTAATAATCTATTAGAGAAAAATTTAAACAAGTTAAATATCGATAATTTAAAAAATTTATTAATTAACAATAAAATATTTTTATCTATTGTCGCACTAATTATTTTATTTTTATCATACCTTTCTTTCCCAAATATTTATAACAAAGAGGAAGTAGCTTTAGAAATTAAAAAAAATTTAAAAAATAAATTAAACTTAGAGTTTAATTTTCAAGAAGATTTAAACTATAAATTTTTACCAAGACCACATTTTACGACAAATAATTCATCAATTAAATTTAAAGAAAGCAAAATTACAGAAATAAAAAAACTTAAATTTTATATCTCTTTAAAAGATTTGTTTTCTTTAAAAAACTTGAGATTAAATCATGTAATTTTGGAAGATGCAAATTTTAATCTAAACAAAAATAATTATAATTTTTTTTATAATTTGTTAGACGGTAATTTGAATGATTTCAAATTTGAAATATTAAATAGTAATGTTTTTTACAGAAGTTTAGAAAATGAAGTTTTACTTATAAATAGTATTTCTAATGCTAAATATTATTTTGATCCTAAAGAAATTAAAAATATGCTTGATGCAAATAATGAGATTTTTAATTTGCCTTATACAATTCAAATTTTTGATGATAAAATTGAAAAAAAAATATATTCTAAAATAAATATAGACAGTTTAAGACTCAAAATAAATAATCAAACTTCATATGCTGACAAAAATTATTTAGGTCTTTCTGAAATCAATTTAATAAACACAAAAAGTTCATTCGAGTATCAATTAAAAAATGATTTGTTTGAGTTTAAATTTTTTGATAAATTACAAAATTCCGAGTTTTCTTATGTAGGTAAATTTAATTTTAAACCATTTTATTCAAATATAACAGGTAACACAAATAAACTAGATCTTTCGCCTTTGTTTTCCTCAAATGCAATTATTAAAGAACTTTTAAAAACTGAAATTTTTAATAATAAAAATATTGATTTTAATTTTATCGTTGCTGGAAATAAAATTAAAGAATTTAATGATGTTAAAAATGTTTTATTAAAATCAAAAATTCAAGAAGGTTTAATTGACATTGATCAAACTAAAATGACTTGGAAAGATAATATTGATTTAGAGTTTTTTAATAGCTTAATATTTGTAAAAGAAGAAAAATTAATTTTGGACTCAAGTGTTGAAATTAATATAAATAATTCAAATCAACTTTTTAAGTTCTTGGTTACTCCAAAAAATTTGAGAAAAAAAATTAGTAAAGTTGAAGTTAACTTCACTTATTTGTTTGATGAAAAAAATATCAAAATTAAGAGTATCAGGATAGACGGAAAAACACTTGAAAAATCCAAATATACCTTTGATGATATTTTACTTAAAGAAAATAACTTGCAAAATAAAATTTATTTCAAAAATTTATTGAATGAATTAATAAAAAATTATGTAGGATAAATCATTTTTTTAGGATCAACTATTTTCCCATAGTCTTTTTCACTAATTAATCCTGTTTTCAATGCTTCATGTTTAAGTGTGGTATTATTTTTTAAAGCTGTTTTAGCTATTTTCGCAGCATTATCATAACCAATATGCGGAGCCAAAGCTGTGACTAACATCAAAGAGTTATCTAAGTGTTCTTTAATTTTTTTTTTATTAGCTTTAATTCCCTTTACACAATAAAGAGCAAAATTTTTCGTACTGTCTGCTAACAAATCAATTGATTGTAAAATGTTGTGCGCAATTAATGGCTTAAATACATTCAGTTCAAAATGTCCATGTGATCCTGCCATTGTTATTCCATTGTGATTTCCAATAACGTTAGCACATACCATAGTGACAGCTTCACATTGAGTTGGATTGACTTTTCCAGGCATTATTGAAGAGCCAGGTTCATTTTCAGGTAATATCAATTCTCCATATCCAGCTCTAGGCCCTGAGCCCAAAAATCTTATATCATTTGAAATTTTCATTAGTGCAACAGCACATGTATTTAATGTTCCAGAAAAATTTACTATTGCATCGTGTGCTGCAAGTTCGGCAAATTTATTTGGGGCAGGTTTAAATTTTATTTTAGTAAATTTTGAAATTTCTTTAACAATTTTTTTATCAAAGTTTTTTTTTGAGTTTATTCCTGTACCAACAGCCGTACCACCTTGTGCAAGAAATAGTATTTCTTTTAAAGCATATTCAATTCTTTCAATACATTTTTTTAATTGAGCATGATATCCAGAAAACTCTTGACCAAGAGATAACGGAGTTGCATCTTGAAGGTGTGTTCTTCCAATTTTAACTATTTTTTTAAATTCTATGGATTTTTTCTTTAATTCTTTTTCTAAGATTTTTAAACTTGGCAACATTTTAGTCAAAGTTTGTTTCGCTACAGAAATATGCATTGCAGTTGGAAAAACATCATTAGTAGATTGAGATTTATTAACATGATCATTTGGATGTACAGGTTTTTTAGTTCCTTTTTTTCCTCCTAAGATTTCAATGGCTCTATTAGCAATTACCTCATTAACATTCATGTTTGTTTGAGTACCAGAACCTGTTTGCCAAACTTTTAAAGGAAAATTTTCATCTAATTTTCCTCTAATCACATCGTCCGAAGCTTTGATAATTGCTTTTGAAATTTTGCCACTAATTAATTTATCTTTAGCATGAACTATAGTTGCTGATCTTTTAATTATTGCTATAGATTTGATTATTGAAATATTAACTAAAATTTTTCCAATATTAAAAAATTTCTTTGATCTTTGAGTTGATGCACCCCAGTATTTGTCATTGGGTACATTTATACTTCCAATACTGTCAAATTCTTTTCTTAATTTCATTGATTAATTTTTAAGTACAAATAATTATATTCATACAATAAATTTTAAAAAACTTACAGGAGCAATATGTCGAATTTTAGTAAAGTTGGAACTTTTATGAAAACCTTTGGTCAAGATGTTAAAACTAAGCCATCTTTTAGCACTGATAAGATAAATAAATTAAGAATAAATCTAATTAAAGAGGAGTTAGATGAGCTTACTGAAGCTATGAATAATAAAGATTTATTAGAAGTCGCTGATGCACTTACTGATATTCTATATGTAACTTATGGGGCGGGACATGCTTTTGGAATAGATTTAGATAAATGTTTTGAAGAAGTTCAAAACTCAAATATGAGTAAATTAGATGAAAATGGAAAACCTATCTATAATGAAGCTGGAAAAGTTATGAAAGGTCCTAATTATTTTAAACCTGATCTATCTAAGTTTGTAAGTTAAATTTCTAACTTAAAGTCAACAGCAGTAGCACTATGAGTAATGCTTCCTACAGAAATTCTATTTACTCCTGTAGAAGCAATTGCTTTAACAGTTTTTAAATTAACATTACCTGAAGCCTCAGTTTCGTAATATTTTTTTGCAATTTTGACTGCATTTCTTAAATTTTTGATATTCATATTATCTAACAGGATAGTATTAAACTTTAATCCTAAAATTGATCTAAGTTGTTCAATTGTATCAACTTCTACTGTAATTTTTTTTCCTTTTTTGTTTTTAATTGCCTCAATAACTAGAGTTTTTAAATCTGAACTAGCAATGTGATTATCTTTAATTAAGAACTCATCACTTAAGTTAAATCTGTGATTTGTGCCACCTCCCAATTTAACAGCATATTTTTGAATTACTCTAAGGTTTGGAATTGTTTTTCTTGTACAGCAAATTTTAGTTTTTTTCCCCGCTAATTTAACAAATTCATTTGTTTTAGTTGCTATCCCAGAAATATGTGACAAAAAGTTTAGAGCAACTCTTTCAGCAATCAAAATATTTTTCGCCTTACCTTTAATCAAAGCAACTAAAGAACCTTTTTTAATTTTTGAACCATCTTTTTTTTTGATAATAAATTTAATTTTATTATCGATTAATAAAAAAGTCTGTTTAGCAAACGATAATCCAGCAACAACTGCATTTTGATTTGATATTAATTTGACAGTTACGATCTTTTCGTTGTTAATTAATTCTGAAGTTATATCTCCTGAAGGATAAAGATCTTCGTTTAGAGCTAACTTAACGGTACTTTTAATAAATTCTTTGCTTAATTTAATTTTTGACACTTAATTATCTGCCAATAGCTGCCATTCTCTCTACAGATATTCTGGCTTTTTCAATTGTTTCTTTGTCCATAATAATTTCGCCAGTTTCGTTTTCCAAACAATCTAAAATTTTAGGTAAAGTGATCTTTTTCATATGTGGACACATATTGCATGGTTTAACAAAATCTACATTTGGATTTTCAATTTGAATATTATCACTCATTGAACATTCAGTAACCATCATTACTTTTTTTGGTTGATTATCTCTTACATATTTAATCATTCCAGAGGTAGATCCTGCAAAATCACTTGCTTCAATTACATCAGGAGGACATTCTGGATGAGCAATAATTTTTATTCCAGGATTGTTTTTTCTAATATCTTCAATTTCTTTTTTATTAAATTGATCGTGTACTATACAAATTCCCTTCCAAGATATAATTTCTACATCAGTCTGAGAAGCAACATATTTTGCAAGATAATCATCAGGTAAAAATATAACTCTTTTAACACCAAGCGATTTAACAATTTTAACTGCATTTGCTGATGTACAGCAAACATCTGTTTCAGCTTTTACTTCAGCAGAAGTATTCACATACGATACAACTGGAACACCTGGATATTTTTCTTTAAGTAATCTAACGTCCTTACCAGTGATTGAAGATGACAAAGAACAACCCGCTTTCATATCAGGTAAAATTACTTTCTTATTAGGGCTCATTAATTTTGCTGTTTCAGCCATAAAATGAACTCCTGCCATTAGAATTATATCTGCTGAGGTTTTTGAAGCCTCTATGGCTAGCGCAAGTGAGTCTGCGGAGAAATCAGCAACACCATGATAAATTTCTGGTGTTTGATAGTTGTGAGCTAAAATTACTGCGTTCTTTTCTTTTTTTAATTTATTAATTTTATGTATGTATGGTGCATGCACTGACCATTCTATCTCAGGCATCACCTTTGAAATTTTTTGGTAAATTGGATCTGTTGCTTTACGTACTTCTTGTGTAAATTCCATGAAGTTTTTTACCAATTTGAAACATACTTGTCATTCATTTATTATGGGACATATCGCGGTCGTGCTGAAATTGGTAGACAGGCACGGTTGAGGGCCGTGTGGACCTAGTCCATGAGAGTTCGAGTCTCTCCGACCGCACCAAATTTAGTAGTATTAATTGATCCAATCTGGTTTTTTAATATTCATTGAAGCTTCTTTGGTTTTAAAATCAACTTTTTCATCAAAATTTTTATCTAAAAATTTGATTAAGGCAAAAGGGTAATCATTCTCAATTAATACCTTACCTATTTCAATTTCATTATTATAAATACTTTCGCCTTCGTGTAGTTTTCCATTAATTAAATTTATTGGAAGCAATCTTTTTGAAAGCCTGTTCTTTAATTTAATTCGCGCTGTATTTTCTTGGCCAACATAACAGCCTTTTTTGAAATCAATTGCATTTAATTCTTCAAAATTACATTCAATACCAAACAATTTATCTTTCAATTTATTTAAATCTTTGGGAACTATTCCTAGCTTATGACTTAACGAATAATATTCTTTCAGATTTGCATCTTGAAGATTTAGTTTTTTTAAAGATAAATAAAGTTTTTCTAGATTAATAATTAATCTAGCACCCAATTGTTTATTTCTTGGATCTAAAAATATTGGATCTTCTCTATATTTAATTGTGCATCCAAGCTGATCTTTTGCTTCATCAAAAGTTAGGAATTTTTCGTGAGAAAATGCTGCTACAACAAATTCATTACTTAAATTAAGAATTTCAACTTTTGATCTTAGTTTATATAAGGACAATTGTTTGAATAACTCCTCTGCCTGAGGTTTTTCACAATCCAAAAGATATCCAGACTTATGTTTTATAATTATAAATTCATATAAAAATTTACCTTGGGGTGTAAGTAACGAACTAAAACAACTATTAACATCGCTTACTTTGTTTATATCGTTACTGATAAGATTTTGAAGAAACTCTTTTGCATCTTCTCCGTTAATATAAAGAATTGCTCTGTCATTTAAAATGTAAACGTTTTTAATATTCATAATTGATTAATTATAGAATGTAATATAATAACAATTTCTCAAAATGTTAGATCTTATAATTAAAAACGGACAATGTTACATCGATGGTGAGTTAAAAGATGTTAATGTTGCTATAAAAGATCGAAAAATTCAAAAGATTGGAGAAATTTTAGAAGAAGCAAAAGAGACAATAAATGCAGAAGGCCACACAGTATTGCCTGGTTGTATAGATACTCAAACACATTTTAGAGAACCAGGATCAACGGATACTGAGGATCTTCACTCAGGCAGTAGAGCAGCAATAGCAGGAGGTATCACAAGTGTATTTGAAATGCCCAACACTAATCCGCCAACTTCAAATATGAAAGAGTTTCAAAGAAAATTAGATCTTGCTAAAAACAGAATGTATTCCAATTATGCTTTTTATTTTGGAGCAACAGCAGACAACACGGATGATTTAGCAAGTTTAAAAGATTTAGAAGGGTGCTGTGGAATTAAGCTTTTTGCAGGATCTTCCACAGGCAATTTGTTGGTCGCTGAGGAGGATGATATAGATAAGGTTTTTCAGAATGCCTCAAAAGTAGTAGCGGTCCACTCTGAAGATGAAGCAATTTTAAAAGTAAACAAGAAATTAATAAAGGAAGGTGATGTTCATACCCATCCAGTATGGAGAAGTGCAGAATGCGCAATAGCATCTACTAGAAGAATTGTTCGAATAGCAGAAAAGCACAATAAAAAAGCTCATGTGCTTCACATTACAACAAAAGAAGAAATTGATTTTCTATCACAACATAAAGGAAACATTACATTTGAAATTACCCCTCAACATTTAACTCTTTATGCACCTGATTGTTATGACAAGCTTGGAACGTATGCTCAGATGAACCCACCATTAAGAGATAAATCTCATTATGATAGATTATGGTATGGGGTCAGAAATAACCTTAATGATACCATCGGATCAGATCACGCTCCTCATTTAAAAGAAAATAAAGACAAGGTATATCCCAACACTCCTTCTGGAATGCCAGGAGTTCAGACTTTAATGCCTGTAATGTTAAATCACATAAATGATGGAAAATTATCTCTTAACCAATTGATGAACTTTGTTTGTGAAAATCCTGTTAAGATTTTTGGAATTAAAAACAAAGGATTTATTAGAGAGGGCTATGATGCAGACTTTACTATTGTTGATATGAACAAAACTATTGAGATTAAAAATGAAAATATCGAGAGTAAATGTAAATGGTCTCCATTTAATGGATTTAAATTTAAGGGTACACCAACCCATACAATCATTGCAGGAAAAATTAAAATGCAGGATGGAAAAATTTTAGGTGATCCTGACGGTACACCTTTACAATTTAGCTAAGTTTTCCAGTAAAACTATTTACTAAAATTATACCTATCACTATTAAGAATAATCCAAATACTGCTTGCCAAGCTAAAGTTTGTTTAAAAAATATATATCCAAGAATTGCAATCGTAAAAATTCCAAGTCCACTCCATGTTGCGTACATAATCGCGATGGGAATTTTATCTGCTACAAATGTTAAGAGATAGAAAGCACAAAGATAAAAGAATGCAAGAGCAGCTGTTGGGATTAGTTTTGTAAAATTTTGAGTTATGGGTAATAACATTGTACCAGCAACTTCAAAAAATACTGCACCTGCAAGAAATAAATATGTTTTAATCATTGTTTAAAATTTTGTGATTAACTAAATCCTCGGTGATTTCTGTTAAAATTGCAGGATCATCTATTGTAGGTGGCACTTTATAATCAACACCGTCTGCAATTTTCCTTATTGTTCCTCTCAAAATTTTTCCTGATCTTGTTTTTGGTAATCTTTTAATAACAATCACAACTTTAAATGCAGCAACTGGTCCAATTTTATCTCTAACCATTTGAACACATTCTTTAGATATAGTGTCATTTTCTTTATCAACACCTGATTTTAAAACTACTAGACCAATAGGCAATTGACCTTTTAATTTATCTGAAATTCCAAGTACTGCACATTCTGCAACAGATTGATGTTCTGATAAAACTTCTTCAATAGCACCTGTAGATAATCTATGACCCGCTACATTTATGATGTCATCAGTTCTAGACATTATCCAAATATAACCATCGTCATCGATGTGACCTGCATCATATGTTTGATAGTATCCTTTATAATTAGACATATAATTCTCTTTGTATCTTTCGTCTGCATTCCATAAAGTTGGGAATGTTCCTGGAGGCAAAGGAAGTTTTACTACTATGTCTCCCATTTCGTTAGTTTTTGCTAAAGATTGGTCTGGTTTAATAATTTTTACATCATACCCTGGCACAGCTTTACAAGCTGAACCATATTTCGTTTCCATCATTTCAATACCAGTACAATTTGAGCTAATCGCCCAGCTAGTCTCTGTTTGCCACCAATGATCTATTACTGGGACTTTAAGCAAATTCTCAGCCCATTTTATAGTATCTGGATCAGCTCTTTCTCCAGCTAGAAATAAACTCTCAAAACTAGATAAATCATATTTTGAGAAAAATTTACCCTCCGGATCTTCTTTTTTGATAGCTCTAAATGCAGTTGGTGCAGTAAATAAAGATTTTACTTTATAATCTGAGATGATTTTCCAGAAAGCACCAGCATCTGGAGTTCCAACTGGCTTTCCTTCAAATAAAACTGTGGTACATCCTTTAAACAATGGAGCATAAACAATGTATGAGTGTCCAACAATCCAGCCAATATCACTTGCTGACCACCATATGTCATCTGTATCAATATTATAGATATTCTTCATAGTCCATTTTAGAGCCACAATATGGCCACCAGTGTCTCTAACAATCCCTTTTGGTGTTCCTGTTGTTCCAGATGTATAAAGTATATAAGCAAATTCATTGGAATTCATCTCAACACAATCAGCATCTGTCGCATTAGAGACTGCTTCATTCCAACTTATCTCAGTTGGAGCATTTAATTTGACTTCGTTTCCTGGTCTTTGAAACAAAATCATCTTATCAATTTTATGTTTTGCTATTTTTATTGCCTCATCTACCAAAGGTTTATATTCAACCGTCCTTCCAGGCTCAAAACCACATGAAGCTGTTACTAATAATTTTGCTTTACTGTCATCTATTCTACTTGCAAGTTCATTTGAGGCAAATCCACCAAAGACAACTGAATGTATAGCCCCAATTCTTGCACAAGCAAGCATAGCAATCACTGCCTCGGGGATCATTGGCATGTAAATAATTACTCTGTCTCCTTTATTGACACCTTGATTTTTTAAGGAGCCAGCAAATTTTGATACTTTTGCTCTAAGCTCCTCATAATTGAACTTAGTTTTATTACCTGTAATTGGACTATCGTAGATTAGAGCAGTTTTTTGTCCTCTTCCTTGATCAATATGAATGTCTAAAGCATTATAACAAGTGTTAGTCACACCATCTTCGAACCATTTATAGAATGGAGGATTAGATTTATTTAAAATTTTTGTTGGTTTTTTAAACCAAAAGATGTCTTCACTTGCTTCTTGCCAAAATTTTTCAGGATTTTTTATAGAATCTTCGTAAATACTTTGAAACTTTTCTGACATTCAAATTTGATTCGATTTTCGTTTTTTTTTTGGTTTTTAACTTATAAATTGTATTTAATTTTAAAAATTAAGTAAAATCAATGTAAATAAACGACAATTAAGTCTTCATAAAACTAATTTAATTTGCTATTTAACCCCAACTTTGGCTTAGGGTTACTTAAGTCTAGTTTATATAAACTAAATAAATAAAAACTAACGAAGAGGGAGTTTTTTATGAAAAAACTTAAATTGTTTGCTCTAGCAGCTATGACCTTGATAGGTTTTTCAGGTGTAGCTATTGCAGCAGACGCAACGATGTTGATGCAAGATGACTTCGTAGGAATTTCATTTTGGGTTATCTCTATGGGAATGTTAGCAGCTACTGCTTTCTTTTTCATGGAAGCAGGCAATGTCGCATCAGGCTGGAGAACGTCAGTTATTGTTGCTGGTCTAGTAACTGGTATTGCATTCATACACTACATGTACATGAGAGAAGTATGGGTTAGTACTGGAGACTCGCCAACTGTTTACAGATACATTGACTGGTTAATCACTGTGCCTTTACAGATGGTAGAATTCTATTTAATTCTAGCAGCTATCGGTAAAGCAAACTCTGGAATGTTCTGGAGATTGTTAATCGGTTCACTAGTAATGCTTATCGGTGGTTACTTAGGTGAAGCAGGATATATTAATGCTACACTAGGTTTCATCATCGGAATGGCAGGTTGGGTATACATTCTTTATGAAGTATTCTCAGGTGAAGCTGGTAAAGCTGCAGCGAAGAGTGGTAACAAAGCTCTTGTAACTGCATTCGGAGCAATGAGAATGATTGTTACAGTAGGTTGGGCGATTTACCCATTAGGTTATGTATTTGGTTACTTAACTGGTGGAGTAGATGCTAATTCACTTAACGTTGTTTATAACTTAGCTGACTTCATTAACAAAATTGCATTCGGTCTAGTAATCTGGGCTGCGGCAACTAGTTCAAGCGGAAAAAGAGCTAAGTAATAATTTTACTTAAATTTTAAAAAAGGGCAGGTATTTTTATACTTGCCCTTTTTTTTTGTCTTTTATAAAATTATGTATAATCACTATACATAATATTTTATATGGACGTAAAATTAGAAAAATGGCACCGATGTAAAGTTGATATTGAAGTTCTTAAAGAGCTTTCAAAAAAATCTGACATCAAAGGGCTCCAACATGTTTCAGTTTTTTTCGGATTGTTATTGGTAACAGGAATTTTGGCGTATGCAACTTGGGGCACATGGTGGTCTGTTTTTTGGTTTTTGGTTTATGGAAACATTTATGGTTTCTCAAATCCATTGTGGCATGAAACAGGTCATAAAACTGCTTTTCAATCAAAATCTTTAAATGAATTTTTTTACTATATATCCTCATATCTTTCTAATTTTGAACCATTAAGATGGAGATACACACATTTTGTTCATCATGGAAATACATATTCAACAGAAAATCCATTTGATCATGAAATTGAATATGGAAATAATTTAAAAGAAACTCCAAAAAGTTTATTAATGAATTTAATTCCTTTTATGGAACTTGTTTATTTTAAAAAAAGCATAGCTTACGAAATTATTCAACATGCATTAGGTATAAAAACAAAAGTAATGCAAGACTGCATTCCTGAAAATGCACAACCAAAAGTTATTTTTAATTCTAGAATTTTTGTTGCAATTTGGATTGCAATTATTCTGTGGTCTTTAATTGCATTATCTTGGTTACCTGTTTTATTTTTTTTATTACCAAAATTTTATGGAAGAACTTTACATAAACTTGTTTCTTTTACTCAACACGCTGGTTTAGCAAGAGATATAAAAGATCATAGATATACTACGAGAGAAATGTATTTAAATCCTATTTTAAGCTTTTTATATTGGAAAATGGAATACCATGTAACTCATCACATGTTCCCAACGGTTCCATCTTATAACTTAGATAAACTTCATCATCATATTAAAGATCAATTACCCAAAACAAATGATGGTTTAATTGATGCTTACAAAGAAATTTTACCAGCCATAATGAAACAAACAGAGGACTCCAGCTACTTTTTTAAAAAAGAAGTACCAGAACCTCAAAATGTATAAAACTGACCAAGTTTGTTTTTACTTACTTGCTCAATTTAGATAAGAACCTATATATAACGCATGGCAAAAATTACTTACTACACACATGACAGTAGAATTCACACCATTGATGTTCAAAATGGATTAACTGTGATGGAAGGTGCAGTTCAAAATGATATTCCAGGTATTGATGCTGATTGTGGAGGTGGAATGGCATGTGCCACTTGTCATGTATATGTAAAACAAGATTGGTTAGATAAACTTCCAACAAAAGAAGACGGCGAAGAGGATATGTTGGATATGGCATATGAACCAAAACAAAATAGTAGATTAAGTTGTCAACTAATTGTCTCAGAAGAATTAGATGGTTTGGAAGTAAGCATTCCAGAAAAGCAAGCTTAGATGAATAAAACAGATGTATTAATAATTGGAGCAGGACCAACAGGATTGTTCTGTGCTCATCAACTTGGAATAATAGGACTTCAATGTGAAATAGTGGATAATCTAGATAAGGCAGGTGGACAGTGTATCGAGCTTTATCCTGACAAACCTATTTATGATATTCCAGCTATACCTGAATGTACTGGAGAAGAATTAACAAATAATCTTATTCAACAAATAAAACCATTTAATATTAAATTTCATTTAAATGAAAGAGTAGAGGAATTAAAAAAAGTTGAAAATCGTTGGCATGTTAAAACTAGTGGAAACCAAGAATTTGAGGTAGCTGCAATTATTATTGCTGGAGGAGTTGGATCTTTTGAACCAAGAAAATTTCCAGTTAAAGAATGTCAAAAATTTGAAGGATCCTCTTTATTCTACTCAATAAAAGATAAAACAATTTTTAAAGACAAAACTATCTCAATATTTGGCGGGGGAGATTCAGCTCTAGATTGGGCAATTGAATTATCAAACACTTCTAAAGTAAATTTAATCCACAGACGAGATGGATTTAGTGGAGCAGAGTCTAGTGTTCAAAAAGTAAAAGAATTAAATGATCAGGGAAAATTAAATTTATATACCAAATATCAAATGGACTCTGTTAGTGGTGATAATCAAATTAGTTCAGTAAAAATAAAACACGATGAAGGGGAAACAAAAGAATTACAATCTGATTATGTTCTCGGTTTTTTTGGGTTAATTATGCAACTTGGGCCAATTTTAAATTGGGGATTAAATATCAATAAAAAAACAGTAGAAGTAAACACCGAAAACTTTGAGACTAATATTGATGGTATTTTTGCAATCGGAGATATTTGTTCTTATCCAGGTAAATTGAAATTAATTCTTTCAGGTTTTCATGAAGGGGCTTTAGCTGCAAGAGGTTGTTTTAAATATGCAAGACCAGATGAAAAACTAAGATTTGAATTCTCCACAACATCTAAAGCTGCACAAGAAAGACTTGGTGTTAAAAAATGATAGAATTATTTTCAGCTAATACTCCTAACGGTTGGAAGATAGGTATTATGCTGGAAGAAATTGGTTATCAGTACAAAGTAACTAAAATTGACTTAGGAAAAGATGAACAATTTAATTCAGATTTTTTAAAGATAAGTCCATTTGGTAAAATTCCTGTAATTACTGATCATGAAAATAATAAAAGTATTTTCGAGTCCGGTGCAATATTAATGTATCTAGCTGAAAAAAGTAAAAAATTTTATGATGAAAAAAATCGATTAGTAATTAATCAATGGTTAATGGCTCAGATGGGAACTGTAGGTCCAATGATTGGTCAGCATCACCAGTTTCATCATTATAATCCTGGAAAAAGTGAATTTGGTGAACAAAGATATTTTAAAATTGCTAAAAGAATTTATGGAGAATTAGATACAAGATTAAAAGTTTCTAAGTTTTTAGCTGGGGATAATTATACAATTGCTGACATTGCAACATGGCCATGGTTAGCAAGACATGAGTGGCATGATATTGGCTTAAAAAATTATCAAAACTTATCTAGATGGTATAAAGAGATTTCTGAACGTGAGGCTGTTATAAAAGGATATGCCTTTATGGATAAAGAGGCAAAAATACCAAATCCTTAAATATTTATAAAAACAACTTATAGAGTGTGCTTAGTATTCCGTAGCCTGAGAATTCAATCGCAACAATAACAATTATTATTAAAATTAATTTTTTATTCATTTCAAAAATAAGTACAATAGTAGAATAACCCAAAAAAAAGGGTAATAAAAATAAATATATTTCTTTGCAAAAAGAAAAGATATTGAATTTTCTTTAGAAGTTTTTTGTTTATTTTTTTTAGTCATCTGCATGAACTTTTTCGTCTTTTTCATGCTTTTCTTGTGCAGCGATTGTATATTTAGCAACCGGTCTTGCCATTAATCTTTTTAAACCAATTGGTTCAGCTGTATCTAAACAATACCCATAAGTATCATCCATAATTCTTCTTAAAGCTTTATCAATTTCAGAAATTAGTTTTATTTGTCTATTAATTGCTTTCATCTCTACATTTTTATCAATATATGAACTTGCTTGATCTACAAGATCAGCAGAAATGTTATTGTCATCCATACTTCCATTGTAAAGAGCTTCATTATTTGCTTTAATTAATTCTTTCTTCCACTCATTTAATCTCATTCTGAAAAATACTTTATGTTTTTCGCACATATATTTTTCAGTTTCTTTTGGAACGTAAGTTTTAGAAATTTTTATAGGAACTTTTTTTGATGGCGAAGCCACAGTTTTGTTTGGCTTACTTACAACTTTAGTTTTTGGTTTAGATACTTTTTTCTTTGCTTTAGCTGTCTTTGGCATAGCTTAATTTTGAATGGTCGGAGTATATTCAGCAAAATAGGGGTGTCAAGCAAGCTGAATTGTTATAAATATTTATAAATGACCACTAATAACAAAAATATAGATAATCTTTTTTATATTTTTATTACATCTCATCTAATTTTTTGGACTTTGATTCCAACTATTACTAATCACAATTTACCCCTAGATACAGTTGAAGCTTTAGCTTGGGGAAGTAATTTAGATTGGGGATTTAATAAGCACCCACCTGTGAGTGCTTTTTTTCCTGAAATTTTTTTTCAAATTTTTGGGTCACAGGACTGGGTTTATTATTTGTTGAGTCAGATTTTTGTAATTATTTCTTTTTATTATGTATTTAAACTTTCCAATGAAATACAAAAAAATAAATTTTTTGGCTTAATTTCAGTTTTATTAATTGAAACAATTTATTTTTATAATTTTACTACACCAGAGTTTAATGTAAATGTATGCCAATTGCCTTTTTGGTCTTTAACAGCTTATTATTCTTGGAAAATTTATACTAGTAAAGATATTAAATTTTGGGATTGTTTTTTAATAGGTTTATTTGGTGCGTTAGGATTTTTATCAAAATATTTATTTATCTACTTATTAGTTTCAATAGCTTTTTTATTTATTTATTTAATTATTAAAAAAGAGAGAAAGTTTGATTTTAAATACTTGATCATAATTGAAGTATTTATAGTTGCTTTAGTTCCTCACTTAATTTGGCTTAATAATAATGAATTCATTACAATTACTTATGGACTTGCACGAACAGGTTTGGAGCAATCAAGTTTAATTGACCATATCAAATACCCATTGCTATTTTTAGGAAAACAGTTTGGTATATTAATTCCATTTATAATCTTGACTTGGTTATTGGTAAAAAAACTTAAATTCAAAATTAATTTCAAAGATAAAAATTTATTATTTTTGTTAGCAATTAATCTTTTACCAATTGCTCTTATGTTCTTAACTTCATTGATAACAGGTTCAAAAATTAGAACAATGTGGATGACACCATTTTATTTATTCTTTGGAACATTAATTGTTTATCTATTTCAGTCACAAATAAATTTAAAAAAAATAAAACCATTTATGGTTGGATTCTTATTCTTTTTCTTTTTATCACCTGTTCTTTACGCTTATGTTTCATTTTCAAAAGATGATAAGAGAACAGACTATCCAGGAAAAGAAATTGCCATGAAAACTCAATACGCATGGGATCAACAGTTTGACTCAAAGATTAATGTAGTTCTTGGAGATGAATGGAATGCTGGTAACCTGTCCTATCATTTAAAATCAAGACCAGTTTGGGAAGGTATAGTTAAAAGAGAAAAACTTGATCAATTGAAAGATTATATGTGTCTTGATAGTATTTGTGTTGGATCAAGATAATCTATGAAATATGTAATTTTAGTACCAGTTTATAATGACCGTGAATCCTTAAAGTCACTAATTGAAAATATTAATAATGAGATAAAAGGTCTAAATTCAGAAATATCATTAGTGGTAATTAATGATGCCTCTTCACAACAAATCATTGATGAATATCCAAATATTGAAAATATTCATTCAATTGAAATAATAAATATGAAAGAAAACCGGGGTCATGCAAGATGTATTGCTTCCGGTTTGAAATATATCTATGAAAAAAAGGAGTTCGATTATGTAATTCCGATGGATGGCGATGGTGAAGACAGACCAGAAGAAATTAAAAATTTTATAGAATTATCAAAAGAAGCTGGAGACAGATCCATAATCGGTGAAAGGGTTAAAAGATCGGAAAATATGTTATTTAAATTATGTTACCAATTTCACAAATTTTTAACCTTAGTTTTTACTGGGCAATCGATTAAATTTGGTAATTTTACATGTCTTTCAAGAGCAACTGTAAAAAAAATGTTAAATGAAAAAGCAACTTGGAATAGTTTTTCTGGATCATTAAAAAAAATAGAAAAAGATTTAATTTCTTCTCCATCAACTAGAGGCAAAAGGTATTTTGGTCCATCTCAAATGAGTTTTTTTAATCTATTAAAACATTCTCTTTCAATAATAAGTGTATTTAGAAAAACAGTTTTAATTCGCTCAGCTTTATTTATTATTTTTTATATCTTGTTAATAAAAAATAATGCTTCAATTGTCACTTCATTGCCTTTAGTTTTATTATTAATAATGATTTATTCAATTTCCAGTTTAGCTTTAAGAGAAAATATTGAAGAATTTAATAATTCCTTAACAAACATCCACGATATTGATAAAATAAAATAATTATGAAAAACTTTTTTAGAAAAGTTGCATTTGGTTTAAAGCCTGATGAAAAAGAGCCATCAGATCCACTAGCTTGGGCTCAAAAACAAGTAGAAACAGTTCCAGAATATAATTGGAAGGGTAAGCACATATACTCTGAAAAGGAGATGAGAAAGTATTGGATCACCCAAAGAGTAGAAGAAAATACTACATTGAGAAAAAAATATAAAAATGATCCAGAAGGATTTAGACGAGCTGAGCGTAAGTTAGAAGCTGATACTGGAAAACACCTTTGGCCAGCTAATGAACTATGCATCAGACATGCCGAAGGCTTGAGAAGTGATCATCCAGTTCTAGCAAAGCTTTGGTATTTTTGGGGAAATCATTTTACGATAAGTGACACACAAACATTAGGTTCGTATTCTACTGGAGCTTATCAGAGAGAATTTTTAAGAGCCAATATGGATAAAAATTTTGAGGTAATGGCAACAGAAGCAACACTTGCATGGCCAATGATTATGCATCTTGATAATAAAGACAATATTGGACCCAAATCTGAAAGTGGAAGATCAGAATGGAGAATAAGAAAAAAGAGACCAGCAACACTAAATGAAAATCACGCAAGAGAATTAATGGAGCTTCATACTATTTCCCCAGAAGCAGGTTATACACAAGAAGATGTTATAGAGTTAGCAAAAATTATGACTGGATGGCGACCTGATTGGAGCGAAAGAAAAGACCATGGAAATGATGTTGGTTTTGAATCAGATAAACACGAGCCAGGAAAAAAGAGAGTTTTAGGTAAGGAATATAAAAGTGGAAGAAAAGGAATAAAATTAGCAATTAAGGATTTAGTTAACCATCCATCTTGTAGAAATTTTATTGCAACAAAGCTTTGTAGATATCTAATTACTGATGAACCAACACCTCAAATGATTGCTCCAGTTGTAAAAGCGTGGGAACAATCAGATGGTTTTTTGCCAGAAGTTCACAAAGCTGCAATTAAAGTTGCCTTTGAATATAATGATAAATATAGAAAATTTCAAAATCCAGAAAATTGGTGGCTTACAACAATAAATATGTCCGGATCAACTTACTCATATCCAGTTAAAGAAAAATTAATTGATAGCCATCCATTAGGTATCAAACCTTTTGGAGAGATTAGCGAGCAAGCATGGTTTTTAAAAGATTTAGGTTGCCATCCTTATAGACAAAAACAGCCTAATGGATTTTCAGATCTTGAAAAAGACTGGTTGTCCACGGAATTAATTATAAGAAGAATAATGTTTGCTAAAACAGCTTTCCATAAATTCAGTACTCAAGATATGTTAGATGAAAATATTCACGAAAAAATAATTCGTAATAATTTTGATAACCCAGATAAAATTCTTCAGATTGTATCAAAAGCAAAGACTAACGAGGAAAAACATATTATATTATTTAACTTACCGGAGGTATTAAAAGCATGAAGATATCAAGAAGAGATTTTTTAAAGACTACAGCTTTAACTTCATTATTTTTTGCTGGTTTTGGTAATCCTGCTTTAGCTCATAATCACAAAAAAAATTTAGTGGTAATTATGTTACGTGGAGGAATGGATGGTCTTTGTGCTGTTCCTGTTATTGGAGACAAACGTTTTGAAAAAATTAGGAAAGGTATTTTAATTGAAAATCCAATGAAACTTAATTCTGACTTTGCTTTACACCCTAAGTTAAAAGCATTTAGTGAATGTTGGCATGATAACACTGGTGCTGTTGTTCATGCAGCCAGTATTCCATATACAGCTCGATCACATTTTGAAGGTCAAAATTTAATGGAGTCTGGTGGAAGAGTTCCTTATCAAGAAAAAACAGGTTGGCTTGGTCGGGGAATGAAACTTGCTAATCTTAAGGGAGAAGGTTTGGCTTTATCTTTACCTATGCCATTATTATTAAGAGGTGTTCCTAAAAATGATAATTATTATCCATCCGATGGAAGACTTCCAAGAGATGAAACGCTTGAGCTTTTAAAATCAGTCTACGCAGATAGTTCAGAAGAAGAACTATTAGACATGATGAATTTTATTAAAAAGCGTAAAAATGAACAAATGGGTACTGGCGTGGGTTATGATAAAAGAAAAAATAAAAACCTTGCAATGAGAGCAGGACAACTTTTGTCAAATCCAAATGGTCCAAGAGTTGCAGTATTTGAAGTAAATGGTTTTGATACTCACGCAGCACAAGGTGGAATTAATGGTACCCATACAAAATGTTTAGTCGAAATGGATACAATTATTCAAAATTTAAAAATATCAAAAAAGACTTACGAAAATTCAATTATCTTAACTGTTACAGAATTTGGAAGAACAATTAAAAAAAATGGTGGCAACGGAACAGAGCATGGTTATGGAACTGCAGTATTCCTAGCTGGAGGTTTGGTGAAGAAAAGTCAAGTTCATACTGATTGGCCAGGTTTAAAACGAAAAGAGCTTTTTGAAGGAAGAGATTTAAATGCTACTATTGATGCAAGATCAGTTTATGCATCTGCTATGTCTACCGTGTTTGATTTAGACTTTAGTAGAATTGAAAAAGAAGTTTTCTTTGGAGATAAGCTGCAAAATTTGTCTGATAAGCTTTTTAAAGCTTAATAAAAAACTTATCCACAGGCTACAATTTGAATTGAAATAATATTTTATAAACTATAGCCTCTTCATCGATGAGAATTGAAGAAGAGCTTAAGCTAGATTATTCTGATGTCTTATTCAGACCTAAGAGAAGCACATTAAAAAGTCGAAAAGACGTAAATCTTCTTAGAACTTACAGATTTAAATATAGTAAAAATGAATGGTCTGGCATTCCTATTATGGCAGCCAACATGGATGGAGTTGGTGAACTTAGTATTGCTGAAAAATTAAATGATTATCAAATGATTACATGTTTAACAAAACAACATGATGTAAAAAAAATAAAAGAAAATAAAAATATTAAAAAAATCTATCCTAATATTGCACTCAGTGTCGGTATTAAAAAAGAAGACTTTCAAAATTTAGATAAGGTTTTAAAAGAGTTTAGTTTTTTCAAATTTATTTGTATTGATGTTGCAAATGGTTATTCGGAGCATTTCACAAATTTTATAAAATCAGTCAGGGATAAATATCCAACAAAAACGATTATTGCAGGAAACGTTGTAACTGCAGATATGACACAAGAATTAGTTCTAAGTGGAGCTGACATAGTAAAAGTTGGAATAGGACCCGGAAGTGTTTGTACAACCAGAATTCAAACTGGAGTAGGGTATCCACAATTAAGTGCTGTCATTGAATGTGCAGATGCAGCTCATGGTCTTGGTGCTCATGTAATCGCTGATGGAGGATGCACATGTCCTGGTGATGTTGCAAAAGGTTTTGGAGGTGGTGCAGACTTTGTAATGCTTGGAGGAATGTTAGCAGGTCATGATGAAGGTAAAGGAAAAATAGTAAAAGTGAATGGTTCTAAATATATCGAATTTTATGGATCAAGTTCAGAAGTTGCTAACAAAAAACATTATGGTGGATTAGCAGATTATAGAAGTAGTGAAGGAAGAAAAGTTAGAGTTAAATATAGAGGCAAAATAAACGATACCGTTTTGAATATTCTTGGTGGTGTTAGAAGTAGCTGTACTTATGTAGGAGCACCATCACTAAAACAATTAAGTAAATGTACAACTTTTGTAAGAGTGTCTAGTCAGTTTAATGATACTTTTGTGAAGTAAAATTAATTATATCAAAAAAAAGGTAAATGAAATTTTTTTAAATACACTTTTAAAGCGAAAGTTTTTTTTAATTTCTAGGTTTTGAAAGATAAACATTGCTGTTTTAAATTTACATTTAGTTATAGGATGGTTTTATGAAAGGTTTAGCCAGGCGACATTGGCAGTAAATCTGCCACAACTATATTCAAAATATTAATTTTATTTTTAATAATTTTTCTTTCCACTCCTAATTTGGAGGCAGCAGAAAAAAAAGACACTAAAGAAAAAGACTGCATTTACTGTAAAAAATATGAAAAGTTAAAGGATTGGCCAGAGAGTGAGAGACCAGTTGCATTTATTTATGAGGAAATTGATTATCCAGAGGGAATGTTTCACAAAAATCATTTCACAAGTAAAAGAAAACAATCTGCTGCCGGTAAAAAAGTATACGCAAGATTTGTAAAAGGCAAGGGTGAGCTAAACAAATATCAGCACCATATGATTAGAGATATGGCTTACTTTGAAGCTTTATTCAATGAAATGCTTAATGATAAAAATGCTAAAGTTGAAACTTTAGAGGGCCTAAAAAAAGGTAGGGAAGCGATGAGAATGAGCTTAAACATTTCCCCTAAGGCTAAAACATCCGAAGCAGTTCTTAAATTTTGGGCAACAGGAAAAATGTTATTCGCTGCTCATAAAAAAAATAAAAAGAAAAAGAAAAAAAAAGCAAAGCAATTAACACCTGAAATAGCTGAACGTGCTGCTGTTTTAGCTAAACTTAAAAAACAAATTGCAACAGCTAAAGTAAATGCGCAGCGTGCTGCAACAATTAAAGCTCAAGAAAAAGTAGAAGAAGCTTCAAAATGATTTTTAAAATTATAATAAAAACTTTTTTTATATTTTTTTTATTTTTTAACTTCTTTGCAAAAGCAAATGATATTGCTTCAATGACCAATATTTCTGAGGCCGCAGGAAGTTCTGCTCAAGCTGCAGCAGATCAATTAGCAGCAGATGCTAGTAAAGTTGCTGAAAATATTTCTGGAGCAACTGAAGCTTTGGGTGAAGCTAAAAGTGATATTGGAAAAGCTTTAGATGTATCAATAGCACAAGCTGAAAATGCAATGGCATTTGCAACAGAAAGTTTAGCTAAAGGAGATATTACTTCTGCAGTACAAGCGATGTCTCTTGTTGAGGGGGTTACTGATATGGCTTTAGGAGCCATACCAGATCCAGCAGCCTTAGATATGGCAGGTATAGATTTTTCAAAAGATTTTTCACCTGAAGAAATGGCTGCATTATCAAGCATAGCTGGACAAATGGGAGCAGGAAAAGTTGTGTCTCTTCAAAAAATGGCCGGACAAATGAATGCACTTGGTGCTGCTGGATTTGACGCCAAAGGAATGATGGGATCTCTTGATGCTCAAGGTATTGGCATGGGAGCTGCCATGGATGGATTAGCAAATTCAGGTTTAGTTGATATGGAAGCTATCACAGGTGGAGCAAACTTTGATATGGCAAATTTTAATCCTGGAGATTTTGCTTCTATGAATGTAGCAGAGATGGGAATGAATCCTGCAATGATGGCGGGTGCCTTGAATGCATTACCAGTTGGTGCTGCAACAGCTGCACTAGAAACATTATCAGCAAATCCAGGAGCAGTGAGCCAATCAATGACTGGTGCAATAGCAGCTACCATGAGTGCTAAAGGCATGGGAGAAGAAATGATGAAAGGCATGGAAGCAAGCATCGGAATGCAAGGCATGGCAGATATGGCAAAAAGCATGGGTGGTATAGAAGGAATGCAGGAAATTGGAAAAGCAATGTCAGAAATGGGAATGGAACAGATGGCTCAATCTTTATCAACAGCTTTTGCAAATCCAGAAGTTGGGATTGCATCTGCTATGACTGGTACTGTAGGAATGATAAGCCAAGCTATATCTGGAAAGGCACCAAAAGAGCAAAATGCTATTCAAAAAGGAATGGAAATGAAAGATTCTTTTGCAAATAATATGGCTGCGCCTGAAGCTTTAGAAATGCCAGAAAATATTAGTGAAACTGGAATGATGATGGGTGCAATGATCATGGCAAAACCATCTTTAGCTGGAGGATTACCTGGAGCAATGGCACCACCAGAAGGAATGACTGCTATTGGTATGGCAGAAGGAGCTTTAGATCCAAATAACCCAGCTGGTACAATGATGGATGGAGTTATGGATATGTCTAAAGATGATATGGGTGAAGCTATGTCTGGTATGACTGGAATGGACGCTGGCGCAATGGAACAATTAGGTATGGCAGATATGGCAATGCAAACAGGTTTAACCCCTGGAATGGTAGCAAGTATGGGTGCAGCGGGAATTGCAGGAATGGATGTATCAACAATTATGTCAAGTAACGTTGCGGGACTTGGTAGTAAAGCTGTTCAAGGTGTTGCAGCAATGGCAAAAGCTGGAGAGATGTCCGCAGGAGCTATGGGAGATATGATGGAAGTTGGATTAGTCAACCAAGGAACAATGGCCGCAATGGGAGCTGAAGGTATGAAAGGTTTAAGTGGCGCCATGGGTATGGAAGGTGGTGATATGGGATTAGCAGCAATGAGTGGCGGTATGGTTGGAATGGGTGAAATGAATTTAGATGCAGAAATGAATCCAGAAATGGCTGCAAGTATGGGTCTAGCAGGAGGTCCAGAAGGTGCAAAACTTGGTGATATAATGGGAGGAGCACCTGAAGGATTAGAAGGTGGTATGATGAAAGGTGGAATGAATTTAGGTCAAGTATCAGCTGCAATGGGAACAGGAGTTGATCCAGGAGCAGCAATTGGAAATGTTGCTGGTGCTGCAATGGCTGGAGATGGAGCCGGTGGTTTAGCTGGTGCTGCAATGGGATCAGCTATGGCGGCTCAAGGAGCTGCTGCTCATTCTATTGGTTCTCATGCAATGGGAGCAGCAATGGGAATGGAAGGCATGGGCGAAGGTGATATGGGTAAAGCCATGGGCGGCGCTATGCAAGAAGGTATGGCCGGAACAATGGGTGGAGCTATGGCCGGAGCAATGGCAGGTGGCCCAGCTAGTCCCGGCGATATGGGACCAATGGGTGATATGGGTGGTGCTATTGGTGGACCAGATGGAGGACCTATAGGCGGCGACATGATGGGTGGTGCTATGGGCGACGACATGATGGGTGGTGCTATGGGCGACATTGGTGGCGCTGTTGAAGGTGCAATGGGAGGCCCAGGCGCACCAGGAGACCCAGCAGGAGGTCCAGGTGGACCAGGCACACCAGGTGACCCACAAGGTGGGCCCGCAATGGGAGATGACGGTAGTGCGGCCAAACCTTAAACTAAAACTAATAAAAAAAATTTTTTTAATTTTTTTTATTTTTAATTTATCAATCAATCAATCATTCTCAGATTCAAGATTTGGTGAGCTTACCGAAATGCGTGATGAGAAAATGCGAGGTAAAGACGGTCAATGGGTCAGACCTCATCCAGGACCTTTTATTTGGAATCATATTGAAAGTGAAAAAGGAAAATTCTTTTGGGAAGATGTGGATCAATATGTTGTTTATGCACAAGAACATAATCAAACAATTTTAGCAACCATTTGGCCTCATACTAATTGGGATCAAAAATCATGCAAAAGAAAAAAAGCAAAAAGTCCTTTTGGAAAACGTTTTACAAAATATTTAAGCAAACCATGTTCCATGGATGACTATAAAAACTTCCTTACAAAATTAGTAGATCGTTATGATGGAGATGGGTCAAACGATATGCCTGGATTAACTAAACCTATAAAATATTGGGATGTAATGAATGAACCAGAGTTTAAAATGTTCTTTAAAGGAAGTAAGGAAGACTTTATTGAAATCTTTAACTTTTCATCAAAAGTAATTAAAGAAAAACAACCTGATGCGGTTATTGTTATGGCTGGAGCCGCAGGAATGTTTCCAAAAAATAAAAAATATTGGAAATCAGTTCTGCCTGAAATAAAAGATTATTTTGATATAGCAAACATTCATCACATCAGTGGTCCTGATGGACAATGTGATAAGGAGCTTTGGGTAGATGAATTTGCTGAATTATTAGAAAGTGTGGAAGTTGATAAACCTATTTGGTTAACAGAAGCAATGACCTGCGGTCCTCCCGTGAAAGCTTGGGTAAATGCTTTTTTAAATGGAGCGGAAATAATTATTGATGTTGGCGTGAATGCACCAGGTGCAAAAATGAGCAAAAAAAGTAGAAAAAAATTAAATGAATTTATTGCTGAATATGATGGTTTTACGTCAATAAAAAGTATTTCAGAAAAAAAAGTAGAGTTCACTTATAAAGATGGGTCTTCAAAAACTTTAGAATTTTAGATAAGTTATTTTTAAACTTATGAATAAAATCCGAAATATTCTTTTCATAATGGCTGATCAATTAAGATGGGATTATCTTTCTTGTTATGGTCATCCTCATCTTAAAACTCCTCATATAGATAATCTAGCAAAAAAGGGAGTTCAATTTAATTCTGCATTTGTCCAATCACCAGTGTGTGGTCCTTCAAGAGCGTCTTATTATACTGGTAGAACAGTGTTTAGTCATGGGTCTACTTGGAACCAAGTTCCACTTCCAATTGGAGAATTAACTATTGGAGATTATCTACGTCAATCAGGAATAAGAACTGGTGTAGTTGGTAAAACACACATGAGACCAGATTTAGATGGAATGAGTAGGCTTGGTATCACTAAAGATACTGAAATTGGATTGATAGTTAGTGAACCGGGATTTGAACCTTTTGAAAGAGATGATGGACTTCATCCAAATAATCAAATTAAAAATTCAAAAAAAACTTTATCTTACAATGAGTGGTTAAATAAACTTGGATATGATGGACTTAATCCATGGAATGATTGGGCAAATTCTGCTGAAGGAGAAAATGGTGAAATACTAAGTGGTTGGCGATTAAGAAATTCAAATAAACCTGCAAGAATTCCAGAGGAACACTCCGAAACAGCTTTTATGACTAATCGAGCAATGGAATTTATAGAAGAAAGTAAAGATAAACCATGGTTTTTACATTTATCTTATATCAAACCACATTGGCCTTATATGGCACCAGCCCCTTACCACAATATGTACTCTGCTAATGAATTTTATCCAGTTCACAGAAATGACGCTGAACAAAATAACGATCATCCAGTTTATAAAGCGTTTATGAAAAATAGTATTTCCAAAACTTTTTCAAAAGACGAAGTAAGAAACACAGTTCTTGCAGGATATATGGGCTTAATAAAACAAATTGATGATAATTTAGGAAGGTTATTTAAATTCTTAGAAAGCTCAGGTCATATGGATGATACGATGATTGTATTTACTTCAGATCATGGAGACTACCAAGGCGATCATTGGTTAGGAGAAAAAGAATTATTTCATGAGCAGTCAGTTAGAGTTCCAATGATTATTTATGATCCAAGTGATTATGCAAACAAAACTCGAGGCACAAAAGAAGAAAGATTTATTGAGGCAATAGATTTACTGCCAACTTTTTTGGATGCAGTAGAAAGCCCAGCGAGCAAACATAGATTAGAGGGAGACTCTTTAATGCCATTATTAAAAGGAGAAAGCACTAAGAATTGGAAAGAATTTGTTTTTAGTGAAATAGATTATGCATTTAATGAAGCAAGAAAAATTCTGAATATAGGAGCCTCAGATGCAAGAGCCTTTATGATAAGGAATAATGATTGGAAATATATTTATTATAAAGGATTTGAGCCACAATTGTTTGACTTAAAAAACGATCCTGACGAATTCAATGATTTAGGAAAATCAGAAAAACATGCAAAGATTAGAGAAGAAATGAAAGAATTACTTTTAAAGAGAATTATTGATAGAAAAAATAGAGTTGCAGCCACAGATGAATTTGTAACTAAAGAAAGAGATTATACCAAAGATGACGGTATTATGATTGGTGTTTGGTAATCAGGAAGAAGACATTAAACTTGGTAAGTACAAACATATCGCTGGGAAAGCAATAATAAGTGCAACTCTAATTACATCGGTTAGTAAAAAAGGAATTGTTCCAAACCAAATTGTTTGAAGTGGTGTATTTTGCATCACACCTTTAATTACAAATAAATTCATTCCAACAGGTGGTGACACTAACCCAAACTCAACAACTATTACAGCAAATATACCAAACCATACAGGATCTATACCCGCATCTACTATCACTGGAAAAAAAACTGGAATTGTTAAAAATAACATTGCTAAAGAGTCCATTACAGTTCCAAGTACTAGATAGATTACACAAATAACCAATATAATTCCTAATGGTGTCAGTTCTAAATAATTTATAAAGTCAACCACAGCAAAAGGTAATTGCGTAACAGTAATTAAGTAATTGAATATACTTGCTCCAATTACAATTAAATATAAGGATCCAACAGTTTTAATTGTTGTCCACAATGCTTCTTTCAATAAATTTAAAGTTAGTTGCCCTCGAGCAAAAATAAATATCAAAACCAAGATTACTCCAACAGCAGCACTTTCCGTTGCTGTAAAGAAACCTAAATAAAGACCACCCATTATAATTGCAAAGATTAAAAAAATTGGGAACACTTTTGAAATCGCAGAAATTCTCTCGTTAAAGGGCATCTTTTTTCCATAACCTCCATGTGAAGGATAGATTATGAGATAAACTCTTATTGCAATCATGTATAAAATTACCGCTATTAGACCTGGAATTAATGCTGCAAAGAAAAGTTCTTGAACTGATTGTTCTGTTAAATAAGCATAAATTACCAAAATAACGCTTGGTGGAATTATAATTCCAAGAGTCCCTCCAGATGCAATAGAACCGCTTATTAGGGCATCACTATAACCGTGTCTTTTCATTTCTGGTCCTGCCATTTGGGACATCGTTGCAGCGGTTGCAATAGAAGATCCACAAATCATTCCAAAACCAGCACAAGCTCCAACAGTAGACATTGCTAAACCACCTTTGTAGTGACCAACAACTGCATAAGCAGCATCATATAAATTTCTCGATAAGTTTGCACTGTTAGCAAGATTTCCCATTAAAACAAAAAGAGGAAGCACAGATAAAGTATACTTGGATACTGCGTCAAAGGGCGCTGTCCCTAAAACAAAAATAGCAGGATCAAAACCTGATATTAATGCAAATCCAGTGAAACCAACAAGTAACATTGCAATCCCAATTGGGATATTTAAAACCATGAGCACTAAGACTGCAGCGAAAGCTATACCACCATTAATTATTGGACCCATTTCCATTAAAATTCCTTTGTTTTAGAATTTGTTTGAGATAAAGCTTTGATAAACCAAAATATAATAGCCAATACACTTAGCCACATTCCAAAAGCAGAAATAAAATAAAATGGATAGAAATATAGTTCTAGATCAATGGTAACTCTTTCATTTGACATAAATTTTAAAGAAGTTTTAGTCGTTGCATATGCCATTAAAGACATAATGATGATCATTAAAAAAAATTTAAGAATTATTAACCAGGTTTTAAATATTCCTAAATTTAAATTATTAATAAAATCAGCAGATACATTTGCGTTTAAGAAAAATGCTCTAGGCATTGCTAAGAAAGCAACTAAAGCCATTCCAATTTCAACTAATTCAATTGTTCCTGTAACAGGTGAGTTTAAAAATCTTCGACCAAATACGTCACAAAAAGTCAGTATAGATAAAAATAAAAGTATTAAACCTGAGGCAATTGCTGAGTAGTCAAATATTTTATTCATATTTTAAAAATCTATCTTCAAATATAAGAAACATTAGCATATAAGGTTGATTTAAAATAGAAAGTATTACTTATGAAATTTATTTCTTATTCACACAATGGTGAACATAAATTTGGTATTATAGAAAATGATTTAATTACAGATCTTACAGGTAAAATATCTGGTGCAACTTCTTTAAAAGATTTAATTTTAAAAAAAGGTATTTCCGATGCAAAAAAATATGCTACTGCAAATCCTGGCGATTTGAGCGTTAACGATATTGAGTATTTGCCACTAATACCAAATCCTGGAAAAATTATTTGTGTTGGTTTGAATTATAGTGAACATGTTAAGGAAACCAATCGAACAGTAGAAGAAAATCCTGTAATTTTTCATCGTTTCCCTGAAAGTCAAACTGCACATTTACAATCAATACAAAGACCAATTGCCTCTGATAATTTAGACTTTGAGGGAGAGATGGCTGTAATTATGGGTGAAGCTGGCAAACATATAAAACCTGAAGATGCTTTAAAACATATAGTTGGTTATTCTTGTTATAATGAAAGTACAATTAGAGATTGGCAGAGACATACTAGACAATTTGGAATGGGAAAAAATTTTGAAAAGACAGGAAGCTTTGGACCACATATGGTGCTTGCAGAAGATATTAAAGATTACAAAGAGCTTACCCTTGAAACAAGATTAAATGGTCAAGTGATGCAAAACGCAAAACTTAGCCAACTTATTTTTGATATACCTATTTTAATTTCATACGTTTCAAAAGCTATGGCTTGGAGAGCAGGCGATGTCTTAGTTACTGGAACACCAGGTGGTGTTGGTTTTAAAAGAAACCCACCAATTTTTATGAAACCAGGAGACAAAGTTGAGGTGGAAGTGACACAAATTGGTGTTTTATCTAACACAATTAAAGATGAAATAATTTAAATTTCAAGTTACTATTTTAGATTAATTATAAACAACTATGAGGGGTGTTTTATGAAAAAGAAACTTATCGGATTAGTAATTGGATTATTTTCTATAAGTATAGTCAGTGCATCTGCTGCAACTGAACTTAAGCTAGCAACTTTTGAACCACCAAAAGCATTTATCGCAAGTAAAATTCTTGCAGGTTGGGCAAAAAAAGTTAATCAATGTTCAGGAACATTAAATGTAAAAATGTATGCTGGTGGAGTACTAGGAAGTCCTCCTAAGCAGTATGATATCGTAACTTCAGGAGTTGCAGATATTTCTTGGACAGTTCTAGGTTATATTGGTGGTCAGTTTCCATTGAGTTCAGTAATTGAATTACCATTTCTTACAAAATCTTCAAAAGCTGGAACGACTGCTTTGAACACTTTGTTCAATGAAGGATATTTGGATAAAGAGATGGCAGGAATTAAAGTAATTGGATTACATTCTAATCCTGGATACCAAATACACATGAAAGAAAAAAAAGTGGTTAGACCAGCAGATTTTAAAGGTATGAAAATGAGAGTACCAAGCAAAATTGCTGGAACAATTTTAAAAACTTTAGGTGCAACAGGAGTTAAAGTTCCTGCTCCAGGAACATCTGAGGCATTAAGCAAAGGTGTAGTTGATGGAACTCCATTTCCGTATACTGCTGTTGGATCATTTAGATTGTTTGACGTAACTAAATATCATACTGAAGTTAATCTAACGAATGCAACATTTGGTTTGATAATGAATGAAGATAAGTTCAATAGTTTACCAGCAGGAGATCAAGCTTGTATAAACAAATTTAGTGGACATGATTTCGGTGATTGGGCATCAAGCTTAATTGACAACCAAAATGCTAAGATGAAAACTGAAATCTCAAAAAGAGATGGCCATGAAATCATTATTGCATCAGATGATGTTATTGCTGAATATAAACAAATTTTAGCACCGATTGAATCTGATTGGTTAAAAGAAATGAGTGGCAAAGGTCTTGATGGTGATGCTGTTCTTACAAGAGCAAGAGAGATCATCACTTCAATTGAACGTTAAAAAGTAAATATTTTTATGAGCCCACATTAGAGTGGGCTCATATAATTTAAGGAATTTTCAAATGGCCATAACAGCTCTAAGCTACATTGGAGTAAATTCAGATAAATTTGAAGACTGGTCTGACTACAGTCAAAAAAATTTAGGAATGCAGTTAGTTGATAGAGGTAAAGACATTCTGTCTTTTAGAATGGATGATCAAAAACAGCGTTTAACAATAACTGGAGATAAAGGTGATAATCTTGGATTTATGGGTTGGGAAGTTGAAAATAAAGAAGACTTGGAGTTGTTTGCAACAAAACTAGAAAAAAATAACATTGAGGTAAACCAAGGGAAAAATTCGTTTGCAGACAAGAGGCTTGTTGAAGATTTAATTTATTTCAATGACCCACAAGGTAATAGAGTTGAATTAGTTTATAAACCAATGAACGATACTGATCCATTCAAACCAGGTCGTCCAATTTCAGGATTTAAAACTGGTGCATTAGGGATGGGTCATGCAGTTATTCATGTAAAAAAAATTGATGACTTAATCCCATTTTATACTGAAGTTTTAGGTTTTAAAATTAGTGACTATAGCCACACACCTATTTCTTTATGTTTTTTTCATGTTAACGGCAGACACCATAGTTTAGCATTATTTGGATCTGGAAGAACAGGCTTTCATCATTTTATGGTTGAGTACAACAGTCTTGATGATGTTGGTCAAGGATATGACTTGTTACAATATGAGGAAAATAAAATCGCTTATACTTTAGGAAGACATACCAATGATTATATGACGTCATTTTATTCAATAACACCATCTGGTTTTTTTATTGAAAATGGATGGGGTGGAAGAATTATTGATCCTAAAACATGGAAAGCCATTGAAACTTTTGAAGGACCAAGTTTTTGGGGTCATGAAAGATTATATTTACCAGATGAAGAAAGAATGAAATTTAGAAACAAAAGATTAGAAACCGCTTCAGAAGGAAAACAGGCTCCACTTTTTATTGATTGCCCTTGGTTATATTCAAATACTATTAACAAAAAATAACAGTATTATTATTTTGTAAATGAAAAAGTATGATGTTGTAATTGTAGGTTTCGGTCCAACAGGGGGCACTTTAGCAAATTTATTAGCAATGCATGGTTTTTCAATTTTAGTTTTGGAAAAGGAAAAAAGTTTTTATCCATTACCAAGAGCTGTACATTTTGATGACGAGGTTATGAGAGTTTTTGAAACAATCGGCATAACCAACACTTTTTTAAAACATACAATAATTAATAAAGGAACAAAGTTTGTTGATAAAAAAAATAGAGTAATTTTAGATTGGCCAAGACCAAGAGAAATCACAGAGAATGGATGGTATCCTAGTTATAGATTTAACCAACCTGATTTAGAAAGAGAGCTTAGAAAGAAACTAAAGTCTTACAAAAAGGTTGAGATTAAACAAAGTTCTAATGTCAAAAAAATCATAAATAATAAAAATGATGTAGATATTACGTTTGAAGACATTAATTCAAAAAAAATATTTGAAATAAAATCAAAATATTTAATTGGTTGTGATGGAGCTAATTCAATAACTAGATCGCAAATGAAAACAAAAATGAATAATCTTGGTTTTACTCAAAAATGGGCAGTTATAGATTTAATATTAAAAAAAAATAAAAAAAATTTACCTGACAGGACTATTCAATATTCAAATCCTACAAGGCCCGCTACTTACTGTAGAAATGTAGGTAAAAGAAGAAGATGGGAGTTTGCAATTAAAAAAACAGAAAAAATAGATACTATTCTTTCTGATAAATATATTTGGAATTTTTTAAAACCTTGGCTCAAAAGAAATGAAGCTAAAATGGAAAGAAAAACAATCTATACATTCCAATCTGCATTAGCTAAAAAATGGAAAAAAGGCAGAATTTTTTTAGCTGGAGATGCTGCTCATTTGATGCCGCCATTTATGGGTCAAGGAATGTGTGCTGGTATAAGAGATGTTTCAAATCTTGCATGGAAGATTTCACATTGTTTAAGAAAAAAACATGATGATAAGCTTTTAAATACTTACCAATCTGAGAGATCTTCAAATGTTAAAGAGTATATAGAAACTACAATGCGTATGGGAGAATTTGTAAATGCAGTAGGAAAATCTCCAATAACAAATAATATTTCTGCAGATAGCAAAGGCAGAAAAAGCATGAAATCAATAAAACCTAAGCTTGGACGTGGTTTAGGAAAACCAAAGGATAAATTTAGAGGAAACATTTTTCCACAATTTAGAAATAATGGAAAAAATTTAGATATAAAATTTTCAAAAAAACCAATTTTAGTTCTTTCAGACAAATTCAAACAATCAATATCAAATAAGATTAACTTTTATAGAAATAAAAGTAATACTAATCTTTCAAGATATTTAGAAAATGCAAATTGTGAAGGTCTAATTGTTAGACCTGATAGATTTATTCTTGCATCAATTAAAAACTTAAAAGATGTTAAATTAATAACAAAAGGAAATTTAAAATTATTAATTTAAATTTAAAAACTCTTTAACAGCCTTAACTTTTGTATGATTATTTGGAGCTATTTCGCCATTTGGCATTAGCATTGAATTTTCAAATCCAATTCTAATTTTTCCATCTAAACTTATGGCTTTTTTTAAACAATCAATCTCTTCTTTGCCAAAAGCACAAACAGCCCAATCTGCATTCAAATTGTTATTATTTAGTTTATCTAAAAATAATGGAATTTTATTTGGATCGCTTATTTTTCCAGAGTAGTGACCAATAACAAATAAACACCATGTTCCATCTTTAGAAATTTTTCCTTTATTCAATACATCGGAAAGTAAATCTAAATCTTCAGGCTCATAACATATGTGTTGAATTTTTGTCCCATTTTCGGTTAGAGATTGATATAATTTAATATCTTCTTCAGTTGGATTCCTTGAAGGTATCATCTCTCTTATTCCAATAGAAATGCCTGGAGGTGTTACCTCATATGCAAGTTTTCTCATTTCACTTGGCGAGTACCTCCCTACAGCTTCTGTAGTTACTTGTAGATGCATGTTAGGGACACTTAATTGTAAATCATTTAAAGCTTTCAAACACATTTCTGAACTGAGTATATGATCGCCTTTTTCATCCCTTAGATGAAAATGTATTCCTTCTGCTCCTTGAGCAAAACATAATTTTGCTGTTTCTACTACCTCATCAATGGTTACAGGGACTTCAATGTGATCTTTTTTTTTAGGTCTCGCTCCATTAGGAGCTATCATAATTTTAGGTAATTTTTCTGGCTGATAAAAACCCATAGATTTATATTAGTTTAACTTAGCTATATTGTAAAAAGATTTCTATTTTTTGTGCTAGGATAACAGGATGAATATAAGTCAAAAAAAACTAGAAAAATCCAAAGGCAGATTGGAAATAAAAATAAAAGATCAAAATTTACAAAAACTTTATCAACAAGGATCTTTAAAAGCTTTGATGCCAGATTTTCATGAAAATTTAAAACAATTAATGCTTATAAATACAGCTGGTGGAATTACTAGCGGAGATGAATACAAACAAGATATAGAGATTGACAAATCGGAACTTTGTATTTCAACACAGGCGGCAGAAAAAATTTACAGTGGGTTTGGTAATCCAGCCAATCTAGAAATTAATTTAAATTTATTAAACAATTCTAGTCTATTTTGGTTACCTAAAGAATTAATTTTATTTAATAATTGTAATTTAAAACGAAAAATTAATTTTAATTTATCAAAAGACTCAAATTTATTGCTTTGTGAAAATATAATTTTTGGACGAACATCTATGAAGGAGGAGTTTAAAAAAGGACATTTTTCTGATTTTTGGAATATTAATGTTGATAAAAAATTAATTCATACTGAAGCAATAAATACAGGTTTATTTGAAAAAAAATATTTGAATAGCTTTTCAACTTTAAATAACAATTCTGCAGTTGCGACAATTATTATTGTAGGAAATAAGTTTTTGAATAATCTTGATAATCTATCTGAAACTTTAACTAACGATGAAAATACAACTTCAAATTATTCTCAATGGGATAATAAATTGATCATAAGATTTTTATCTAAAGATAGTTATAATCTTAAATTTGCAATTGATAAAATTTTATCATATTTTTTTGAAGGTTCAAAAATACCAAAAATATGGAATATCTAAATGAAATTGACTCCTAGAGAAAAAGATAAACTTTTAATAAGTCTAGCAGCAATTGTTGCTAAAAATAGATTGTCAAAAGGTATAAAATTAAATTATCCAGAGGCTATAGCTTTAATAACAGATTTTGTAGTCGAGGGAGCTAGAGAAGGTAAAAGTGTTGCAGAATTAATGGAGGCAGGAGCTCATGTCATTAAAAAAAAGGATTGTATGGAAGGTATTCCAGACATGGTGAAGGAAGTTCAAGTAGAAGCTACTTTTCCAGATGGAACTAAATTAGTAACTGTGCACAAACCTATAAGGTAATAATTATTATGAAGCCAGGCGAAGTAATTACAAAAAAAGAGGAAATTAATCTAAATAAAGACTCCAAAATTACTAAAATTAAAATTTCTAATTCTGGAGATAGACCTGTGCAAGTTGGAAGCCACTATCATTTTTTTGAAACAAATGAGTATTTAGTATTTGATAGGCAATTATCATATGGAAAGAGATTAAATATACCTTCAGGAACCGCTGTAAGATTTGAGCCAGGTCAATCTAAAGATGTTGAGCTTATAGAAATAAATGGATTAAAAAAAATATATGGGTTCAATAAGAAAGTTATGGGTAATTTATAGTGGCTAAAATTTCTAGAGCAGCTTATGCAGATATGTATGGGCCTACTACAGGAGATAAAGTAAGGCTTGCAGATACTGACTTATTTATTGAAGTTGAGAACGACCTAACTACTTATGGTGAAGAAGTAAAGTTTGGTGGCGGAAAAGTAATTAGAGATGGGATGGGCCAATCACAAATTAGTAGAAAAAAAGGAGCTTCTGATACTGTTATTACCAATGCTTTAATAGTTGATGTAAATGGAATTTATAAAGCTGATGTAGGTTTAAAGGATGGAAAAATATTTGAAATTGGTAAAGCTGGTAATCCAGATACTCAATCAAAAGTAAATATTATTATTGGTCCAGGAACAGAGATAATTGCTGGAGAAGGAAAAATTTTAACAGCTGGAGGTTTTGACAGTCATATTCATTATATATGTCCCCAACAAATTGATGATGCTTTGCACTCAGGAATTACAACTATGCTAGGAGGAGGAACTGGACCGGCTCATGGTACACTTGCAACAACGTGTACACCAGGACCGTGGCATATTCAAAGAATGATTCAATCTGCTGATGGTTTTTCTATGAATTTAGCTTTTGCTGGAAAAGGAAATTCCTCGTTGCCGGAAGGTCTTGAGGAACAAATTTTAGCTGGAGCTTCAGCTCTTAAACTACATGAGGATTGGGGTACTACTCCTGGAGCGATTGATAATTGTTTAAATATTGCTGATAAAAATGATGTTCAAGTAATGATACATACAGACACTTTAAATGAAAGTGGGTTTGTAGAAAATACTATAAAAGCAATTAACAAAAGAACTATTCATGCTTTTCATACAGAAGGTGCTGGCGGTGGACATGCACCAGATATAATTAAAGTTTGTGGAGAAGAGCATGTTATTCCCTCTTCAACAAATCCAACCAGACCATATACAGTTAATACAATAGAAGAACATTTGGATATGCTAATGGTTTGTCACCATCTTGATAAATCTATTCCAGAGGATGTAGCATTTGCTGAAAGTAGAATAAGAAGAGAAACAATCGCAGCAGAAGATATTCTTCATGATATGGGTGCTTTTTCCATTATTGCATCAGATAGTCAGGCTATGGGTAGAGTTGGAGAAGTTATAATAAGAACTTGGCAAACTGCACATAAAATGAAAGTTCAAAGAGGAAGTTTACCAGAGGAAAAAGGAGACAATGATAACTTTAGAGTTAAAAGATATTTAGCAAAATATACAATTAATCCAGCAATCGCTCATGGAATTTCGAAACATATTGGTAGTATTGAAAAAAATAAACGTGCAGATTTAGTTTTATGGGACCCAGCATTCTTTGGCGCAAAGCCAGAGATGATATTAATAGGTGGAAGTATAACTTGTGCACAAATGGGAGACCCAAATGCATCAATTCCAACTCCACAACCAGTATACACTAGACCAATGTTTTCATCATTTGGAACTTCTTTAGAGAAATCTTCAGTAATTTTCACAAGTAAATTAGCTCTTGAAAAGAATTCATTTAAAGATGCAAGTATAAGAAAAGACTTATTACCTGTAGAAAATACAAGGGCTATTTCTAAAAAAGACATGATTTTAAATAATAAGTGTCCAAAGATTGAGGTTAATCCCGAGACATACGAGGTAAAAGCAGATGGTGAAATAATTACATGTGAACCAGCTAAAGAACTTCCTTTAGCACAAAGATATTTTATGTTTTAGCTTATGGATAATTGTTTTTTAATAGTAAATAAAATAGCCAAAAATAAAGCAAAAGATCACATATCTTTATCCTATGATGAACGATTTTTAAGAAGAAAAAAACTTGTTTCAGATAATGGTTTTGAATTTTTAGTCAATTTACCAGAGACAAAATCACTATCAGAAAATCAAGCGTTTAGGCTTCAAAGTGGAAATTTGATTTTAATCAAAAACAAAAAAGAAAATTTATTAGAAATAAAAGGAAAAAATTTAATGCAATTAATTTGGCATATTGGAAATAGGCATATGCCATGCCAAATTGAAAAAGATAGAATTTTTATTCAGTATGATGAAGTAATAAAAAAAATGATATTAAAATTAGGTGGAAAGGTTAAGAAAGTTTCAAGACCTTTTAAACCAGAGGGAGGAGCATATGGAATTGGTAGAACCCATAGCCATAAACACTAAAATAAAAAGTAAAAAAGATTTAAAAGAAGCTTTGCAAATTCTTCAAACTTGGTTTTCACCATCATTTCCTGTTGGAAGTTTTTCATATTCTCATGGTTTAGAGGCAATGATTAATGATAATTTTATTAAGTCAAAAGAAGATATTTTGGATTATTTAAAATGTATCTTAAAATATGGAACTGGTAAAAATGATGTAATTTTAATGAAATATACCTATCAGGGAGAAGAGTTAAATGAACTTGCATTATCGCTTTGTCCAAGCAAGGAAAGAAAAATAGAATCCATAGAGATAGGCAATGCATTTAGAAAAGTTTTAGCTGATAGTTGGGATTTTAATATTCAAGAAAATACTGCTTATCCAATTGCTGTTGCTAAAGCAGCTAAACATTTTGATATACCCTTAAATTTAACGATTGTATCTTATCTGCAATCTTTTGTATCAAATCTAATAAATGTTTGTATCAAACACATACCAATTGGACAAAAAATTGGACAAGACTGTATAATTCAAACTTATGATTTAATTAGAGAAATAGAAAAAGAAAGCGAAAATTTAAATTTAGAAGACCTAGGTGGAATTTGTTTTAATAGCGATATTTATAGTATCAAGCATGAAAATTTGAAAACAAGAATTTATAAAACATGAAAAATATAAATGGACCATTAAAAGTTGGAATAGGAGGACCAGTTGGTGCTGGAAAGACAAGTTTGACAGCTGAATTATGTAAATTTTTATCTAAGAAAATTTCTATGGCAGTAATATCAAACGATATTTATACAAAAGAAGATGCGGAATTTTTAATGAAAGTTCAAGCCTTACCTCTTGAGAGAATTAAAGGAGTTGAAACAGGAGGATGTCCACACACAGCGATACGTGAAGATGCTTCAATTAATATGCTTGCTGTAGAAAATATGAAAAAAAAATTTCCTGATCTTGATTTGATTTTAATAGAGTCTGGTGGAGATAACTTAGCAGCAACTTTTAGTCCAGAATTAGTAGATCTATCTATTTATATTATTGATGTTGGTATGGGTGGAGATATTCCTAGAAAGGGCGGTCCTGCTATCCAAAAGTCAGATTTGTTAATTATTAATAAGACAGATTTAGCTCCCCATGTAGAAGTTAATCTTGAAACCATGAAAGAAGACGTAAAAAAGGCCCGAAATGGCTTACCTTATGTTTTTTGTCAGATGAAAAAACAAATTGGTGTTGAAGATGTTGCTAAATTTTTATTTTCATCAGGTGGACTATAGATTTTTTTGATCTAAGCTCTAATCGTTGGTAAACAATAAAAATCAGCTGTATCTATTTTAGATGAGTATTGCCTTCTCATATTCCACTTTTTATGAACACCAGCACTAGCAACACTTAAAGTAGATCTTCCATATTTATGATTAGTATTATCAATTGATCTCATTAAGCTATTTATTTTTTCATCTTTTTCAGAAGTAAATAAATTTGTTTTATTACTTGCATTCGACAATCCTGTTAGCATTACACCTGCTTTTTGATAACGATAACCATTTTTGAAAATACTTTCTAATATTGAAACTGCTGTCTTAACTGTTTCTATACTGTTGTTTGTTGCAATTGGAAAATCTACTGTTTTTGTATTTGAATAATATCCAAAGTTTCTATGAAAAGGGCTTGTTCTAACAAATACTGTAATTGCTTTTGCAACTAAAGATTCTGATCTAATTTTTTCAGATGCATTTAAACAATAGTTTGCAACTGCTTCTTTTAATTCTTGAAAAGTTTTAATTCTTTTTCCAAATGATCTTGAAACAACACAACTCTTTCTTTTAGTAGTAGTTGTTTCTAAATCAATACAAGGAATTCCTCTAAGTTCCATCGCTGTTCTTGAACTTAAAACATTGGAACTTTTCTTAATCCAAGTGTTAGATTTATTTTTTAATTGCTTTGCATTATAAATTCCATGCTTTTGATAAAATTTAGTAAGTTGTCTGCCAACTCCCCAAATATCATTGATTTCAACTTTTTCTAAAATAGGATCTAAATTATCTATTCCAATTAAACTTGTTACACCTGATTGTTTTTTCTTCGCAATATGATTTGCAACTTTACTTAAAGTTTTTGTTTTTGCGATCCCAATACTAGTTGGAATACCTGTCCATTGCAAAACTGTTTCTCTAATTTCTTTTCCAACTTTTTCTACATCTTGATCTTTAAAGTTTGTTAAATCTAAAAACGCTTCATCAATTGAATAAACTTCTATTTCAGAATTAAATCTTTTAAGGGTACGCATTACTCTTCTAGATAAATCTCCATATAAAGAATAGTTTGATGAAAATACATTTACGTTATTTTTAATGATAATATCTTTTGCTTTAAAATAAGGTTCACCCATTTTAATTCCTAAAGCTTTTGCTTCATTCGATCTTGAAATTATACAGCCATCATTATTGGATAAAACGACAACAGGTTTTTTTCTTATTTTAGGATTAAATAATCTTTCACAAGAAACATAAAAAGAATTACAATCAACGAGTGCTATTTTTTTAGTATACTGAGTGGATGACATAAGTAACTACTCCCCAAATAAAAACATCTTGTTCTTCATTAATTAAAATTCTGTCAGAAAACTCTTTAGATCCAGAGGTTAAAAATTTTTTATCTCTTTCTTGAACTAAAGTTTTAACTACAAGTTCATCGTGAACATTTGCAATCACTGTTGAAAAGTTTTTTGGTTTTAAACTTTTATCAACGACCAATAAATCTCCATCATTAATGCCAACATCGACCATTGATTTACCTTGAACTCTGATGATGAAAGTTGCTGGAACATTTCTTATTAAATGCATGTTTAGATCGATATCTTCTTCGATATAATCTGTTGCAGGAGAAGGAAAACCAGCGCCTGCTTTATGTAGATAATATGGGATTGTTAGTTTCATGTTCTTGTTTTGTTCTAATTTATAGACCATTTATGGAATACACTCAAGAGGTTGTATTTTGAGTCTGTAACTGAATCAAAAGTGAATCAAAACGTGAACATCTAATCCACATATTGTGGACTTGTGGATAACTTCAACCATAGATAGTTTAAGTTAATTATTTAAATATATAAATTCTGAGTTTAATTATGAATGTTTTAGATTTTGTAATGGTTGGTTCTGATGATCATCAAAAATCAGGTGATTTTTACGATGCAGTGTTTGAGCCTCTAAAATTAAAGAGAGTTTTGAAAACAGAAAAGTATCTTGGTTACGCTCATTCAAGTAATCCAGATAAAGTTCAATTTTATGTAACGCACCCTGTAAATGGTGAACCTGCAACTTTTGGAAATGGAACACAAATAACTTTATTAGCAGACTCTAAAGAAGCGGTAGATAAATTTTATGAAATTGCAATTTCAAAAGGAGCAACAGATGAAGGAGCACCTGGAGTCAGAAAAGATGGAAATTATTATGGATATATTCGTGACTTAGATCGAAATAAGATTGCAGCTAAAAGTATTTTAAAATAAAAATAGGAGCTATATGAAACTAAATTGTCATTGCGGAGCTGTCGAAGCAGAAATTAATGCTACAGTTAATGAATTAGCAAAAATTGTAAGATGTAATTGTTCTATTTGTAAAAGAAAAAATGCAACAATGGGCATGGTTAAAAATGAGGATTTTAAAGTTACTAAAGGAGAAGATAAATTAAAACTTTATCAATATCATACTAAAGTTGCCAACCATTATTTTTGTACTGAATGTGGAATTTATACTCATCACAATCCAAGAAGTGCACCCGCTATGACTGGTTTTAATTTAGGATGTGTCGATGAGATTAAAGTTGAAGATATAAAAGAAATAGCTCAATTTGATGGTCTCAACCATCCAATGGATCAAGAAAAATAAAAGTTCAATGCAATATACTGCTGAGTGTTTTAAAAAAGTTAAAAGTGATTGTATAAAATTTATTAAATCACAAGAGACTTCAAAAGAAAAATTTAGCAATAAAGATAAGATGCTTAAATCTTTTCTAATTCCAGTAAGTTTTTGGATTGCAAAAAAAGCAAATAATAAAAAACCTTACTTTGTTGGTTTAGCAGGAGGACAAGGTACTGGCAAAACAACAATAAGCTCAATTATACAAATTATATTAGAAAAATATTTTAAATTAAAAGTATTTAAAATTTCTATTGATGATTTTTATAAAACTAGAAAAGAAAGATCTATTTTGTCAAAAAAAGTTCATCCAATGTTAATGACGAGGGGAGTACCAGGGACACATGATGTAAAAATTATGTTGGATTTCTTTAAAAAATCAAAAAACAAAAACTTTAAATCAATTAAGTTACCAAGTTTTAACAAGGCAGTTGATGACCGATCACCCAAAAAAAATTGGTATAATATTAAAGCGCAACCAGATGTAATTATATTTGAGGGCTGGTGTGTTGGAGCAAGAGCAGAAGTTAACAAAACACTTAAAAAGTCAATTAATTCTCTTGAACGAACTAAGGATCCAAAACAAATTTGGAGAAAATATGTAAATGATCAACTAAAGACAAAATACAAAAAATTGTATTCTCAACTAAATTGTTTGATTTATTTAAAAGCTAAAAATTTTAATTTGCTTCAGAAATGGAGACTTAAACAAGAGTACAAGTTGTGGTTAAATACTAAAAATAAATCTAGTCATAAAATAATGAGTAAAGGAGATGTGATTAATTTTATGCAAACTTACCAAAGAATTACACAGAACATGTTTCAATTTGCTCCAAAATATTCTACAATTATTTTAAATTTAAATAGCAACCATCAAATTAAGACAATAAAATATAATAAATGAAAAAATTTTTATTAATTATCTTTTGCACAATCATTTTTCCATTAAGCGCATTTTCAGCTACTTTACAAGAAGCACTAAAACAAACTTTTAATAACAATCTAGAACTTCAGGCAGAGAGAAAAAATTTAGAAATTCAGCAAGAAGTAATCAATATGTCTAGAAGTGATTTATTACCTACCTTAACTCTTACTGGTAAAAAAAATTTTGAGGAAACAAATGAAATTACTACACAAGCTGGTGCAGATGCATCAGTTACAGATGTGGACACATCATCAGCTTCAATTAAACTTGAGCAAACATTACTTGATGGTAGTGGAAGGAAAACAGAATACGAAAAAAGTAAATTAGGACTAAATTTAACAGAAGCAAAATTAATACAAAAAGAACAAGAAATATTCTTAAGAGCTATTGAGGCATATACAGGATTAATTTTGGCTTATGAAAAATTAAATATAAATGAAGAAAACGTAAACTTACTTCAAAGACAATTTGAATTAGATAATGCTAGATTAAGTAGAGGACAAATCACTGCATCTGATTTAGCACAATCCCAATCCTCTCTAGCTGGTGCACAAGCAAGATATATTGAGGCACAAAATAATATAGTTACGAGTAAACTAAATTATGAAAATGTAATTGGTACTATTGCAGAAGAGGCAAAATTAAAAAAAATATATAATGCACAAGTAACTATCCCTAAAAATTTGAGTGAAGCTAAAAAAATATCTTTGGAGAAAAGCCCAGAACTGATTATTGCAGAAATAGAATATGGACAATCAGAACTAGATGTAAAAATTGCAAGATCAGATCTTTCACCTACAGCAAAAATTTCATTAGAAAGAACTTACACTGATGATTTAAGTTCAACTTACGATGAAAGAGAGAAAGATGTTTTACAAGCAACTGTTTCATGGCCTTTTCAATTTGGAGGAAAAAATAAATCTAATGTAACCAAAAATCTTCAAGCTAAAGGTATGAAAAGATTATTATTAGAGAATGCTCAGAAAAATAATACACAATCAGTGACTTCTTCTTGGTCAACTTTACAATCTTCAAGAAGCTTTTTACAAGCTGTACAGTCACAAGTTAAAGCTTCAGAAGTTGCAACTGAAGGAATTAGCTTTGAGTATGAAAGTGGATCTGGAAGATCTACTTTTGATGTTCTTCAATCTAGATCAAACTTAATTAACGCAAAAATTAATCTTGCTGAAGCTGAAAGAAGCTATTTGTTATCTCAATATAGAGTTTTAAAATCAGCAGGCCTTTTAAATAGCGACTATTTAAATCTTAAGTAATTCAGTCTTTTTTACCCATTAAAAACAAAGATCTTGCTAATGAGAACAAAATGTGTACATTTAAATCATGATTCGACTGTTAAAAAACGTAAAAAAAGAGGCAAAAAATGACGAAAAGTAACCTAAAAGTAGTTAAATCTACTAAAGATCAAGAAATGGATAGTAAAGAAAAGAACAAAGCACTAGATGCTGCAATAGCTCAAATTACAGATAATTTTGGAAAAGGCTCTGTAATGAAGCTTGGTGAAAAGAGAGCGATGGATATCGAGTCTGTTTCAACAGGTTCTTTAAGTCTTGATTTAGCTTTAGGTATAGGCGGATTACCAAAAGGAAGAATTATCGAAGTTTACGGACCAGAGTCATCTGGAAAAACAACATTAGCATTACAAGTTGTTGCTGAAGCTCAAAAAGCTGGAGGCATTTGTGCATTTGTTGATGCAGAGCATGCTTTAGATCCAGTTTATGCAAAAAAATTAGGTGTAAATACAGAAGAACTTTTAATTTCACAGCCAGATACTGGTGAACAAGCGTTAGAAATCGCTGATACACTGGTAAAATCAGGCTCTATTTCAGTTATTGTAATTGACTCTGTTGCAGCTTTAACACCAAAAGCTGAGATTGAAGGAGAGATGGGAGATCATCATGTTGGTCTTCAATCAAGATTAATGAGTCAGGCTTTGAGAAAATTAACAGGTTCAATTTCAAATACAAATACAATGATGATTTTCATCAACCAAATCAGAATGAAAATTGGAGTTATGTTTGGAAGTCCAGAGACAACATCAGGTGGTAATGCACTTAAGTTTTATTCATCTGTAAGAATGGATATTAGGAGAATTGGTGCCATCAAAGATAAAGATGAAATTATTGGTAACTCTACAAGAGTGAAGGTAGTTAAGAATAAAGTAGCACCACCATTTAAAGTTGTTGAATTTGATTTGATGTATGGAAGAGGAATTAGCAAGATGGGTGAATTAGTCGATCTTGGTTCTAAAGCAGATATAATTGAAAAGTCAGGCGCATGGTATGCTTACAAAGGTGAGAAGATTGGTCAAGGTAGAGAGAATGCTAAGACTTATCTAGCTCAAAATCCTAAAGTTGCTGCAGAAATAGAAATGGCAATTAGGGAAAAAGCAGGTGTGATTTCTAAGAAAATAGAAGGAAACCCGATAGATCCTGAAAAATTGGAGAAAGAAAAGAAAGTAGCTGAAAAAGAAGAAGCTGAAAAAGCAGAAGCTACTCCTCCATCTAAAAAGAATTAATAAGTCATCTTTATTAATAAAAGGCGCTTAATTTAAGCGCCTTTTTTCCCTTCGATATCTAGACATAGAATAAAAAAGCTGTATTTTAAAAATATGGCAGACAAAACTTTAAATGAAATACGTAGTACTTTTCTAAAGTATTTTGAAAAGAACGATCACAAGATTGTTGAGTCTAGTAATTTAGTTCCTAACAACGATCCTACATTGATGTTTGCAAATTCTGGAATGGTTCAGTTTAAGAATGTTTTTACAGGATTAGAAAAAAGAGATTATGTGAGAGCCACAACTTCACAAAAATGTGTAAGGGCAGGTGGTAAGCACAATGATTTAGAAAATGTTGGTTATACACCTCGTCACCATACATTTTTTGAAATGTTAGGAAATTTTTCTTTTGGAGATTATTTTAAAGAACAAGCAATTCATTATGCTTGGGACTTAATAACAAAAGATTTTGGAATAGATAAAAGTAGACTTTATGTAACTGTATTTCATGAAGATGATGAAGCCTTTAATTTTTGGAAGAAAATAGCGGGTTTTAGCGATGATCGAATAATTAGAATTGCTACATCAGACAATTTTTGGTCAATGGGTGAGACAGGTCCATGCGGCCCTTGTTCAGAAATCTTTTTTGACCACGGAGATCATTTACCAGGAGGTTTACCTGGAACTAAAGATGAGGATGGAGATAGATTTATTGAAATCTGGAATTTAGTCTTTATGCAATTTGAACAAGTTACAAAGGATAAAAGAATAAATCTTCCAAAGCCATCTGTTGATACTGGTATGGGTTTAGAGAGAATTGCAGCTTTATTGCAGAGTACGCATGATAATTATGAAACAGACCATTTTAAAAAAATAATAAATTCCACATCAGAAATTGTAAAAGTTAAATCAGATAAATCTAATCTTTCAAGTTTTAGAGTTATTGCTGATCACTTAAGAGCAAGCTCTTTTTTAATAGCTGAAGGTGTTTTGCCATCTAATGAAGGTAGAGGATATGTTCTACGAAGAATAATGAGAAGAGGGATGAGACATTCTCACTTATTAGGTTCTAAGGAACCAGTTTTTTATAATTTGTTCGATACTCTTAAAAATGAAATGTCTGGAAACTATCCAGAGTTAGTTAGAGCAGAATCTTTAATTAAAGAAACTCTAAAAATGGAAGAAGAAAAATTCTTAGTTCTATTAGATAGAGGTATAAAAATTTTAAATGATGAAATATCTAAAATAGATAAAGTTTTACCTGGAGAAGTTGCATTTAAATTGTATGATACTTATGGTTTCCCATTAGATCTTACAGAAGATATTTTAAGAAATAAATCAATGTCAATTGATACTGGAAAGTTTCAATCTTTGATGAAGGAAAGTAGGGAGCTTGCTAAGAAAAATTGGAAAGGTTCAGGTGATGCTGCAGTTGAAGATATTTGGTTTGGAATAAAAGACAAGCTAGAAGCAACTGAATTTTTGGGATACGAAACTAATCAAGCTGAAGGTGTTGTGTTGTCTCTCTTAAAAGACAATAAAGAAGTTGATCAATTAAACGAAAATGATGAAGGAATGATTATTGTAAATCAAACACCTTTTTATGGAGAGTCGGGAGGTCAAGTAGGAGATATTGGTGAAATTATATCAAATGACTTTAAATTTGAAGTAACAGATGTTCAAAAAAAATTAGGTGATTTATTTGTTCATTATGGAAAAGTTGTTAGTGGATCTTTAAAATTACAAGATAATGTTGAACTAAAAATAGATATTGAGAGAAGAGATAATACCAGAGCTTATCACTCCGCGACACATCTTCTACATGAGTCATTAAGAAGAGTTCTGGGTGATCACGTAACCCAAAAAGGCTCTTTAGTTGAACCAAGTAGATTAAGATTTGATTTTAGTCATATGAAGCCGATACAGAATGAAGAGATTGATAAAATTGAAGAATTTGTAAACAGCATGGTTTCAAAAAAATCTGATGTAAAAACTAGATTAATGACACCTGATGAAGCAGTTGAAAATGGTGCTTTAGCATTATTTGGGGAAAAATATGGTGATGAAGTAAGGGTTCTTTCAATGGGAGACGAGGATGGAAAATATTTTTCAACAGAATTATGTGGTGGAACACACGTTAAAAACACTGGTGATATTGGTAAATTTAAGATCGTCAGCCAATCATCAATTGCTGCAGGTGTTAGAAGAATTGAGGCTTTAAGAGACAAGCAATTAGAGGAATATTTAAAAAATAAAGAGAAATTATCAAACCTATCTGCAGAAAAAGACGAAGAAACAATAAAAGATTTAAGTCAGCAAATTATTAAATTAGGAGGAAAACCAAGTTTAGAAGAAGCTGATCAAAAAACTTTAATAAAAAATTTAACTAAACAATTAGAAACTATCTCCGTAAATGCAATTTTAGAGGATAAATCAAAAAATATTATTAAAGATGAAGAAATTAATGGAGTTAAGTTAAGACTTCAAAAAATAGATGGATTGCCTCCAAAAGAATTAAGAAAACTTGTAGATAAAGGTAAAAAGGATTTAGGCGAAGGTATTGTGGTTGTATTTGCAAATAAAGATGACAAGGTTGGATTAGCTGTTGGAGTAACAGACAATTTAACCAATAAGTTTGATGCAGTTCAATTTGTTAAAGTTGGATCTGAAATAATTGGTGGTAAAGGCGGCGGAGGAAGAAAAGACTTTGCTCAAGCTGGTGGACAGGATCAATCAAAAATTGAAGAAGCTTTTGGAAAGCTTAAGAGTTTAGTTTAATTTCTTTTTTAAATTACCATCAATTTCATCTAAAAATTGATTTGTAGTTAAGAATTTACTATTTGGACCTACAAGAATTGCTAAATCTTTTGTCATTGAACCATTTTCAACACACTCAATACATACTGCCTCTAATGTTTGAGCAAATTTAATTAATTCTTGATTGTTATCTAACTTTCCTCTATGCGCTAATCCTCTTGTCCATGCAAATATAGATGCTATCGGATTTGTCGAAGTTTCTTTTCCTTGTTGATGCATTCTGTAGTGTCTAGTTACAGTTCCATGAGCTGCTTCAGCTTCCATAACTTTTCCATCAGGAGTTAATAGGGTACTTGTCATCAAACCCAATGACCCATAACCTTGAGCCATAGTATCTGATTGAACATCACCATCATAATTTTTACACGCCCAAATATATTTTCCACTCCATTTCATTGCACATGCAACCATGTCATCGATTAATCTGTGCTCGTAAGTTAAATTATGTTTTTCAAACTCTTTTTTATATTCATTGTCAAAAACTTCTTGGAAAATATCTTTAAATCTTCCATCGTATTGTTTTAAAATTGTATTTTTTGTCGACATATACACAGGCCATTTTTTAATTAAGCCATAGCTAAAGCATGATCTTGCAAAGTCTTGAATAGATTTATCTAAATTATACATTGATAATGCTACCCCTGGACCTGTAAAATTAAATACCTCGTATTTTATTTCATCTTTTCCATCCTCAGAAGTCCATTTAACTTCCATTTTACCTTTACCAGGTACTTTAAAATCAGTTGCTCTATATTGATCTCCAAAAGCATGTCTTCCAATAATTACAGGATCTGTCCAAGAAGGCACTAGCTTTGGAATATTTTTACAAATAATTGGCTCTCTGAATACTGTTCCTCCGATAATGTTTCTTATTGTTCCATTAGGAGATCTCCACATTTTTTTTAAATCAAACTCTTCAACTCTTGCTTCATCTGGAGTGATAGTTGCACATTTAATTCCAACACCAATTTTTTTGATTGCATTTGCTGAGTCTATTGTGATCTGGTCATCAGTATTATCTCTACTTTTCATTCCAAGATCGTAATATTCAATACCAAGATCGATATATGGAAGGATTAATTTGTTCTTAATAAACTCCCAAATAATTCTAGTCATTTCATCGCCATCTAACTCGACAACTGGGTTATTTACCTTGATTTTGCTCATTAAATTAAATTTATCTTAATAATTGAATTTGATTGGTTTATATACATATTAATCGAAAATTAGCAAATAGAAGAATATGTTTACCAAGATATTTCCAAAGATACACACTGAAGGTTACAAGTTTATTGTAATTGCAGGTTTCATTACAATCATCTTATTAATCGTGAATGGATTTTTAGGATTAATAGGGTTGCTGTTAACAATATGGGTTTATTATTTTTTTTAGAGATCCTGAAAGAACAATCATTGGAGATGATGATTATCTAGTAAGCCCAGCGGATGGAGAAATAATTAAAGTTGAAGAGGTGGATGGACCGAAAGAATTAAATTTAGAAAACAAGAAATTTAAAAAAATTAGTATCTTCATGAACGTATTCGATTGTCATGTCAATAGAACTCCTTGTTCAGGAAAAGTTGAAGATATTTTATATAAACCAGGAAAATTTTTAAATGCTTCACTCGATAAAGCGAGTGAAGACAATGAGAGGAATTATTATAAATTAAAAGATAATCATGGAAATGATATCGTCATAGTTCAAATAGCAGGTTTGGTTGCAAGAAGAATTGTTTGCGAGACTAATAAAGATCAAACACTTAATCAAGGTGACCGAATTGGAATGATAAGATTTGGAAGTAGAGCAGATGTATATTATGAAAATTATGAACCATTGGTTAAAATTGGTCAGACTGCAATATCAGGAGAAACTCTGCTAGCCAAAAGATAGATATGCAACAACCCAAAAAAAATTTTAAAATAGTTCATGAAAAGAGGAGTGCTAGAGTAATTTTACCTAACATGCTCACACTTATAGGTGTTTGTATTGGTCTTACTTCTATAAGATTTGCTTTAGATGGAAGATATGAATTTGCAATTATAGCAATAATAATTGCTGCAGTCATTGATGGATTAGATGGAAGAATAGCAAGATTAATCAAAGGTACATCTAAAGTAGGAAAGGAATTAGATTCTTTGACTGATATGATAAGCTTTGGGGTTGCTCCTGCTTTTATAATGTATTTTTGGAAATTAAATGAACTTGGAAGGTTTGGATGGTTAGTTTGTTTAATATATGTAATTTGCGTTGCATTAAGATTGGCTCGTTTTAATGTAAATACTGGAGGTGAACCATCTTGGAGAGATAATTTTTTTGAAGGTGTTCCGTCTCCAGCAGGTGGAATTTTAGTATTAACTCCACTGATATTTAGCATATCTAGTATTGAGTTATTTAAAATAGATTATGCAGTTGTTGTGCCAATATTTTTTATTGCCACTTCCTTTTTATTGATCAGTAAGTTTCCAAGTTATTCATTTAAAAAAATTGTAATTCAAAGAAAAGCAACAATTTTCTTATTATTCGGAATTGTTCTATTTTTTGGACTTTTGTTAATATACCCTTTTAATGTAATTTCTGTGAGTGCTTTAATTTATCTAACTATGCTTCCAATAAGCTTTTTTCATTATCAAAAACTTAAAAAACAAAACGAAGGTCAGAATTATGACGATGAAGATGACGATCTTGAAGATGTATTGTAATGCAAAAAAACACCATTGTTTCTTTAGCAGACTCTAATTATTTTCCTTTATTGGATGAATTAATAGACTCTATCAAACAGTTTGAAGCTAGCAAAGATATAGCAATATGTGTTTTGGATGCTGGATTATCAGAAGAACAAAAAAATAAATTATTATCAAAAGTAGATGAAATTAAATCTGCAGAGTGGGATATTAAAGTTCCTGAAAGCAAAATTGAAGGAAGAGAGTGGTTAAAAAGTCAAGTTTCAAGGGCATTTCTCCCAAAATATTTTCCTAATTATGAAAAATATCTATGGATTGATTGTGATGCTTGGGTCAACGATTGGCAAACAATAGAATTATATTTCAAAGCCTGCGATAATAATAAATTGGGTATTACACAAACCATAGGACCAGGTTACAAAATAACTTCTAAAGTTGATTGGGTTTTTGGAAAACTCGCAATAATTAAATCTCAAAATTTTAAGCATGCAATAAAATCGAATATTAGTTTGGATAAAGCTAGAAAATTAGCCTTTGCACCTCATATAAATATAGGTGTTTTTTCTTTAGAAAAAAATTCTAAATCTTGGGAGATTTGGCAAAATAATCTCAGAGAAACATTAAAAGGTGGAGATATTTTTGGCTCTGAACAACTTGCAATGAATATTTCGGTTTATCATGATAATATTGAAACTGAATTTTTACCTTTAAATTGTAATTGGATAACAAGCAATCTTTTACCAAAATTTGATGAGATAAATGATACATTTGTTGAACCATATTTACCCAATAACAAAATTGGGATAATGCATCTTGCAGCAGGTATTTGGAAAGATAATCAAGACATGAGATTAAATAAGGATGTCAAAATAGAAATTAAAACTCTTGATGGCAAGACATTAAATAAAAGCTTAAGATTTGAAAATTAATTGAAAAAAAATAAAATTTCAAAAAATTGGGTTAATAAACAACGAAGAGATACTTACGTCAGACAATCAAAAGTTGATGGTTATAGAGCTAGATCTGCTTACAAACTTATAGAAATTGATGAAAAATTTAAAATTTTTAAAGGTGGATTAACAGTTATTGATATTGGAGCTGCTCCTGGAAGCTGGTCGCAATATGCTAATAAAGTAGCTAAGAATGGAAAATTAATTTCAATTGATTTAAAAAAGATGGAGCCAATTGGTTCTAGTCTTCAAATACAAGGTGATTTCACTGATGAAGATACTCAAGAAGAAATAAAAAAAAACATAAACTCTAAAGTAGAAGTTGTGATGTCAGATATGGCTGTAAATACTACAGGAATTAAAAATATTGATTCAATTCAAACAGGCGAGCTTTGCAAAGAGGCAATGGTATTTGCAAAAGATTTATTATCTAAAAATGGATATTTCATCTCAAAAATTTTTATGGGAGGAACATTTAACGAAATAGTCGCAGAGGGTAAAAAATATTTTAAAGAAGTTAAGGTTTTCAAACCTAAATCAAGTAGAAAAGATTCTAAAGAAAGTTTTATAATTTGTAAAATACTTAGATAGAGACTTTAAAATTAAAAGGAATCGTATATAAAAGATTATGGTTCCCATAAAAGAAGCACTTACCTTTGATGATGTTACTCTTGCCCCAAAGTACTCGGAAATATTGCCATCTGAGGTAAATACATCAGTTAATTTAACAACAAATTTAAAGCTTAAAATTCCGCTATTGTCTTCTGCAATGGACACTGTTACGGAAAGCAAAATGGCTATTGCAATCGGTAAAGCTGGGGGAATTGGGGTTATTCATAGAAATTTAGATATTTCAAAACAAATCTTAGAAATTAAAAAAGTAAAAAAACAAAAATTATTTGTTGGTGCAGCAGTTGGAGCATCAATTGCTGAATTTGATAGAGCTAAAGCTATTCTTAGAGAAGGAGTTGATTTAATCGTAGTAGATACTGCTCATGGTCATACCAAAAAAGTAGGAGAAATAGTTAAATATATAAAAAAAATTAAAGCTAAGAATACCGCTTTATGTGCTGGAAACATTGCAACACCGGAAGCAGCAAAATTTTTGATTAAGTTAGGTGTAGATATTATTAAAGTAGGGATTGGACCAGGATCAATTTGTACTACAAGATTAGTTGCTGGAATAGGTGTTCCACAGTTGAGTGCAATTTTATCCGTAAGAAATGGAATTAAAAACAAAAATGTAAAAATAATTTCTGATGGTGGAATAAAATATTCTGGTGACTTGGCAAAAGCTTTTGCAGCTGGGGCAGATGCAGTTATGATAGGTTCCTTGTTTGCAGGTACAGATGAAACGCCAGGTAAACTAATTAAAAAAAATGGAAAATTTTTTAAAAGTTTTAGAGGGATGGGATCAGTCGGTGCCATGAATAAAGGATCAGCAGATAGATATTTTCAAACTAAGCAAAAAGATACATCTAAATATGTTCCAGAAGGAGTAGAAGGTTTTGTAAAATATAAAGGAGATGTTGGTAGCATTATATTTAAATTAATTGGTGGTCTTAAATCATCTATGGGTTATCTTGGTTCTAAAGAAATTGTAAAATTGAGAAATAAACCACAATTTGTTAAAATTACTAAAGCTGGATTTTATGAAAGTATGGTTCATAATGTGGATGTAATTAAAAATGATAGTAAATATTAATGAATAAAATTTCTAAATTAATTTCACTGATAGTTTTAATTTTTTTAATTCAATCAAATTCATTTTCAAAAGAAAATTTTTTTGAGGAAGCAATTAAATTGTATGAAAAAGAAAAATATGAGGATGCAAGATTTTTATTTGAGAGAAATATCGTATTTAATCCAAAGGATGCAAATTCATATTTGTATTTAGCAAAAATTTATAATCATGAAGAAGATCAAAGAAAAGAAGAATACAATTTAGAAACTACTTTGTTAATTGACCCACAAAATGAAGAAGCTATTCTAATGATGATGAAAATTGCTTTAGAAAAATCTAATTACGATAAAGTTCAAGAACTATCCGAAACATTTGTTCAAGTGTGTAAAACATTATGTGATGAAAATAACGAAATTTTAGAGTCTTTAAAAAATCTAGAACCAAGCAATGAGTCTTGATAATAGTCTTAACAAAATCTTAATTGTAGATTTTGGTTCACAATTTACTCAATTAATAGCAAGAAGAATAAGAGAACTGGGTGTTTTTTCAGATATTGTAAGTCATAAAAAAATTAAACTTAATCAAGTTAACCAAAGTGTAAAAGGCATCATTTTATCAGGTGGTCCTCTGAACGTTTATCAAATCAATAAGTATTCGTTTGATAAAAAAATTTTGGGATTAGATATTCCTGTTCTTGGTATTTGTTTTGGGCATCAAATATTGTCTAAACTTAATGGGGGTATAGTTAAACAATCAAAACACCGTGAATTTGGTTTAGCAAATGTAATAAAAAAAAATAATAGCCTCTTAACTAGTAATTTTTTTGGTACAAAAAAATCTAAAGTGGTCTGGATGAGCCATGCAGATCAAGTATCAAAACTACCAAAGAATTTTAAAGTAATTGCTTCAAGCTCAAATTCAAAATTTGCAATTGTAGAAAATAAAATCAAAAATTTTTATGGTGTACAGTTTCACCCAGAGGTAACTCATACAGAAAATGGAAAAAAACTAATTAGTAATTTTATTTTTCTTATATGTAAAATTAGGAGAAATTGGTCCTCAAAAGATCAAAAGAGAAAATTGATTAAAGATGTTAGAGCCCAAGTTGGAGATAATAAAGTAATTTGTGCTCTATCAGGTGGTGTAGATAGTAGTGTGGTCGCTCAGTTATTGAATAAAGCAATAGGTAAAAAACTATATTGTATTTTTGTTAATACCGGCTTGCTTCGAAAAAATGAGGAAGTTCAGGTAGTTCAAACTTTTAAGAAAAGATTAAAAATGAATTTAATTTATGTAAATGCTGAAAAGGAATTTTTAAATAAGTTAAAAAATGTATCTGATCCTGAGAAAAAAAGAAAAATAATTGGAAATCTATTCATCAAAATATTTGAAAGGTATGCAAAGAAAATAAAAAATGTAAAGTTTCTAGCACAGGGAACTTTGTATCCAGATTTAATTGAAAGCAAGTCTGTTACAGGCAGTCAAACTTCTAAAATCAAATCGCATCATAATGTTGGTGGTTTACCTAAAAAAATGAATTTAAAATTATTAGAACCTTTAAAATTTTTATTTAAAGATGAAGTAAGAAAATTAGGTTTAGAGTTAAATTTAAGTAATGAAATAATTTCACGACATCCATTCCCTGGTCCTGGTCTAGCAATCAGAATGCCAGGTATAATTACCAATAAAAAAATAAAAATTTTAAAAGAAGCTGATTATTACTTTATTCAAGCTTTAAGAGATCATGGGCTCTACCATAAGATTTGGCAGGCTTATGCTGCATTACTTCCAGTTAAAACAGTTGGAGTTATGGGTGACAACCGAACATATGAATATCTATGCTTACTAAGAGCAATTACCTCTGAAGATGGAATGACTGCGGATTTTTATGAATTTAAAAAATCATTCATGCAGACCATTTCTAACAAAATTGTTAATAGCATAAGAGGAATTAACAGAGTAGTGTATGATATTACTTCTAAGCCCCCAAGTACTATTGAATTAGAGTAATTTTAATTATAAAAACAACCGATGAAATATTTACATACAATGATCAGAATTAAAGATGTAGATGAATCTTTAAGATTTTTTTGTGAAGGTCTTGGTTTAAAAGAGACAAGAAGAATGGAAAATGAAAAAGGTAGATTTACTCTAATTTTTCTTGCTGCTCCTAATGATGAAAAGGCAGAAATTGAGTTAACATACAATTGGGATGGTGATGAGCTAGGAGAAGGTTCAAGAAATTTTGGGCATCTTGCGTATAGAGTAGATAATATTTACGAAACATGCCAAAGATTAATGGACATGGGCTACACTATAAATAGACCTCCTAGAGATGGCCATATGGCATTTGTCAGATCGCCTGATAAAATTTCAATAGAAATACTTCAAGAAGGAAATTTAGAGCCTAAAGAGCCTTGGGCTTCCATGGAAAATACCGGCTCTTGGTAAGTCGATGAATAAAAAGATTTCAGAATTTATAAAAAAAAAAAATAAAACAAAATTAGTAACCTTAACTGCTTACTCTAAAAATATTGCTTCAGTACTAGATAATTATTGTGATCTAATTTTAGTAGGGGACTCACTTGGATCAGTTTTATATAATTATAAATCTACTAGAGAAGTAACTTTGAACACAATGATTGAACATTCCAAAAGTGTTCGTATGGGTATTAAAAAAAGTTTAATGATTGTTGATATGCCTCATAACACTTATCGAAATCCTAAAGAGGCATTGAAAAATGCAAAATTAATTATGAAGAAAACTAAATGTGATGGGGTCAAATTAGAGGGAGGTAAGAAGATTATAAATACTATTAAAACCTTAGTTAAAAATAATATACCTGTAATGGGCCATATTGGAGTTTTACCTCAATCAGATAAAACATTTAAATTCAAAGGTAAGAAACAAAGTGAAAAAGAAAATATTATGAGAGACGCAAAATTAATTGAAGAAGCTGGTTCATTTTGTATGGTTTTAGAATGTGTTCAAACATTATTGGCAAAACAAGTAACTAAAAGCGTAAGTATTCCAACAATTGGGATAGGTGCATCCAACAATTGTGATGGTCAGATTTTAGTTTTTGATGATTTAATAGGATTAAATCCAATTAAATTTAGATTTGTTAAAAAATATTTAAATATAAAGGCAGAAATATCAAAAGCAGTCTCTAAATATGTAACTGAGGTTAAAACAAGAAAATTTCCCTCGAAAAAATACTCTTTTAATTAAAAGTATTTTTTAAATTCTTCATTAATTTTTAATATTTCAAGATCTACCAAACCACCTATTATTAATTGTAGACCAACAATTAAAATAAATATTAAACCAATGTATGCTATCCAGATATGTTTTTGAATATAATTAGCCATGTAAGTGGCTAACGCACCTGTAAGAACGACTGATAAGACAAGACCAAAAATCATATAACCAAAGTATCCTTGGGCAGCAGCTACAACACCTATTACATTATCAAAACTAATCATCAGATCTGCAAATAATACTTTACCTATACTATTTATGTATGAAGGTTGTTTTGTTTTTTTAATTGAAGGTTTTATATTTTTAATATCAACAAGGTCTTTTCTTAAATCATTAACTATCCACACTAACAACAAACCTCCTAAAATTTTTATAAAATAAAATTCAAATAAAAAAGTAGCGAAGATTGCAAAAAAGATTTTAAAAACAAATGCTCCAATTACACCCCATAAAATAATTTGTTTTCTATTTTTAGGTACAAAATTTGATGCTATAGAACCAACTATCACTGCATTATCTGCTGTTAAGATAATAGTGATAAAAATAATTTGGGTTAGAATTATGAGCTCTTCAATCAATATATTATTATAATAGTATAAACTGGCAGATTTTCAATGAGACTATAATGATAATTTTATTGATTTACTTTTTGATAGATTATTAAATATGAATATTAAAAAGGAGGATAGATGAAATTGTTCAAATTATTTATATCTGTAATTATTTCAGTCTTGTTGTTTGTTAATGTTTCTTTAGCTGAGAAATGGGATATGGCACTAGCGTATGGTGCAGGAAACTTTCATTCTGCTAATGCAACAGAATTTGCAAAGAATGTAACTGAAAAAAGTGGTGGAAAACTTACAATTGTTACTCACCCAGGGGGATCATTGTTTAAAGGTGGGGAAATTTTTAGAGCTGTAAGAACAGGTCAAGCACCTATCGGTGAAAGATTTATGTCAGCTCTTGGAAAAGAAGACCCTTTATATGAAATTGATTCATTACCTTTTTTAGCAACTACCTATGATGATGCTATGAAATTATATGAAGCTTCAAAACCATATATTGTTAAAAGTCTTGATGAAAAAGGGTTGGTATTTCTTTATGCAGTGCCATGGCCTGCTCAAGGACTTTACAGTAAAAAGCAAATTGATAAAGTTGGTGATCTAAATGGTTTAAAATTTAGAGCATACAACTCTGCAACAATAAGAATTGCAGAGTTAACAGGAATGGCACCAACTAAAATTGAGGCAGCAGAAATTAGCCAAGCATTTTCTACAGGTGCAGTGGAAAGTATGATAACTTCTCCCACAACTGGTAAAAATAGTAAAATTTGGGAAAATGGTGTTAAATATTTTTATGATATAGCAGCATGGTTTCCAAAAAATATGATAATAGCTAATAAAGCCGCTTGGAATAAACTTGATAAAGCAACTCAGGATCTTGTAATGAATCAGGCAGCAATTGCTGAGGAAAAAGGTTGGGAATTATCTAAACAAGGTAATACTGGAGATAAGAAAGCTTTAGCAGATGCTGGAATGGAAGTAGGCGAAGTTAATTCAGCTTTGAAAAAACATTTTGAAAAAGTTGGAGTAACAATGTCTGAAGAATGGAAAGCAAAAGCTGGAGACAGAGGTGCTGCAGTTTTATCTGCTTACAAATAAATAATCTTAAAAAAAAGGCCAACTTGTAGTAAGTTGGCCTTTTTACTAAATGCTTCAATCAATAAATAACAATCTAAATAAACTCTATAAATTTTCAGGATATTTAGCTGCTTTTTTTTTAATACTCGTTGTGGTTTTTATTTTAATTGGAATTTCTTCAAGAATTTTTGGTTTTTATATAAGAGGTTTAGCTGAGTATTCAGGTTACTGCATGGCTGCAGCTTCCTTTTATGCTTTAGCGTTTACTTTTGTTGAAGGCGGACATATTCGAATTACCCTTTTCTTAGAAAAAGCCTCTTCATCTTATAAAAGATTTTTAGAAATATGGTGTTTGATTGTAGCAACAATTTTTTCAGGCTATTTGTCTTTTTACTTATGGAAAATGTTATTAATTTCTTATGATTTTCAAGAGAGAAGCGAGGGTGCAGATGAGATCTTAATATGGATTCCTCAAACCAGTGTAGCTATTGGATCTCTAATTTTTTTTATAGCTGTTTTGCATAAATTTATTTTAACAATTTTAAGTAAGAATGACTGAAATATTTCTTATAATATTTTTTATAAGTGTACTTTTGTTTTTTCTTGGGTCTGGCATCTGGGTAGCTATAAGCATGATAGCAGTTTCAACAATTGGGATGATGTTATTTACTTCAAGACCAGTTGGAGATGCTATGGCAACTACAATATGGGGAACCTCATCATCATGGACATTAACAGCTCTGCCATTGTTTGTTTGGATGGGTGAAATATTATTTAGAACCAAGCTATCTGAAAATTTATTTGCTGGACTATCACCATGGATGCAAAAATTACCTGGTGGATTAATTCATGTAAATGTTGTTGGATGTGCGCTTTTTGCTGCAATTTCAGGCTCCTCAGCGGCAACTGTTGCGACAGTTGGCAAGATGTCTATCCCTGAACTTAGAAAAAGAAAATATCCCGAAAAAATTTTGTTAGGCAGTCTAGCGGGTTCCGGAACTTTAGGGCTTCTTATACCCCCATCAATAATATTAATAATTTATGGTGTAACCGTTCAAGAGTCTATAGCAAAGCTTTTTATTGCAGGAATTATTCCAGGTATAATGATTGCAATCATATTTATGTCTTACGTGATCATCTGGTCTTTAATTAATAAAAAAAGTATGCCAAAGTATGTGGAAAATTTCACCTTTTTAGAAAAAATAAAAAAATCTAAACAATTATTACCTGTAATTATTTTAATATCAGCAGTGATTGGATCAATATACACTGGAGTTGCAACAGCAACAGAGGCTGCTTCTTTAGGTGTAGTAGGTGCTTTAATTTTATCTTACTTTCAAAAGAGTTTAACTATTGAAACATTTAAACAATCATTATTAGGTGCAACCAAAACATCTTGCATGATTGCTTTTATTTTAGCTGGCTCAACATTTTTATCATTAGCGATGGGTTTTACTGGTCTTCCAAGAAATTTAGCTATCTGGATACAAAATATGGATTTATCACCTTATGTATTAATTTTTGTCTTAATGATTTTTTATATTATTCTTGGAATGTTTCTTGACGGAATTTCAGCAGTAGTATTAACAATGGCAATCATTGAACCAATGATTAGGCAAGCTGGGTTTGATATGATTTGGTTTGGAATATTTTTAGTTATTGTAGTTGAGATGGCTCAAATTACACCACCTGTAGGTTTCAATTTATTTGTCTTGCAGGGAATGGCCGACAAAGATATGGGATTTATTGCAAGAAGTGCTTTTCCATTATTTTTATTAATGATACTTGCAGTAATTCTAGTTGTTATTTTTCCTGAAATTGCATTATGGATGCCTCAACAAATGGTACAAAATATAAATTAATATTTTGATTGTTTTGTTCCATCAATAATTTCTTTTAACTCTGTATACTCTTCGCAATTACAACTTTCTAATATTTTTAGTCTTTCTTTAGCTAAATCTAATCTATTTGTGACCACGTATAGTTCACCCAAATATTCGTTAATACCCACATGATTTGGATCAATTTCTAAACCTAAAAGATAATACTTTTCTCCATTTTCAAAATCTCCAAGTTTTCTAGTCGTAAAACCAAGATAATTTAAAGTATCCGCTTGAAGAGGCTTTTCTTTATTTGATTTTAGAAGAAGCTTCTTAGCTTTTTGATATCTCTTTTTAGCTTTTTCTAATTTACCTTTTTTTTCATATTTTTTAGCCCATTTAACCGACTCAACTGCCTTGTCATAATCTGATTTTACTTTTTTTGGCTTAGGATCTGATCCAGCCGCAAATGAGGTTGTTGTAAATAAAATTAATATTAGTGTAATAAATATTTTTCTAATCATTATAAAAATTTCTCCATTTTACTTAAGGGTTTTAAATTAAGTCCGTTTTCAATTAAATTTTCTCTAATTGATCTTGCAGTAGCAAGCGAACTCTCATTATCCCCATGTATGCATACAGAGTCGATTTCACAAGGTATTTGCTTTCCACTGTGACAATTCAGTGCCTGATTTTTTACCATGCTTAATACATGTTTTTTGGCTTCTTCAGGATCAGTAATTAATGCATGTGGTTTTTTTCTAGAAACCAAATTTCCATCATCTTCATAGGTTCTATCTGCAAAAATCTCACATGCAATTTTCATATCTAGTTTTTTAGCTGCTTGTTCCATTTTAGAACCTGTTGGAACTAAATAGATTAAATCTTTACTTATCTCATTTATTGCTTTTGCTAAAGTGGTAGCTAGATCAATATCCTCACATGCCATATTGTTTAATGCTCCATGTGGTTTTATGTGAGTAACATTTTCTCCATGATCTTGAGCAATCTTTTGTAAAATTTCAAATTGATCAATAATTAGTTTTCTAATCTCATCAGGCGGAAGATCCATTCTTTGTCTTCCAAAGTTTTCAGGATCATTAAATGATGGATGGGCGCCAATACTAACACCATTTTTTTTTGATATTTGAACTACTTGTTTCATGGATTCGTCATCACCAGCATGAAATCCGCATGCAACGTTAGCAGAATTAACTATATCAAGTAAATCTGGATCATATTTATTTGAATGGTGTTTTGATTTTTCACCTAAATCACAATTTATATTAATTTCCATAGTACTAATTGTTGAAGTATAACATGCCATGATAAAAAATATATCAAATCTTGGTGACGCAGCTGTTTATTGTGATTTTGGCACAGAGGTAAATAAATCAGTTAACTCTGAAGTAATAAAATATTTTAAAGCTTTAAAAAAAGAAAACGTTGAAAGTATAAATAATCTTACGCCTTCTTATAATAAATTAATAGTTTCTTATGATCTTAGAAAAACAAACTTTAAAGAAGTTAAAAAGTTAATTGAAAATTTAAATATCAATGAAACTCAAGATAAAAATAATACTAAAATAGAAATTCCAGTTTGTTGTGATGATCAATTTTCTCTTGATATAAAAAGATTAGAAGAAAAATTAAAAATCAATAGAGATAAAATTTTAAAAAATTTTTTCAGAAAAGAATACTTTTGTTACATGACTGGATTTATTGCTGGTATGCCATTTTTAGGGGATCTAGATGAAAATATGCGAGTACCGAGATTAGAAACACCAAGAGTAAAAGTTCCAAAAGGGTCAGTCGCTTTAACCGAACAATTTGCAAATATTTATACATTTGAGAGCCCTGGAGGATGGAACATAATTGGCAATACACCATTAGATATTTTTGATAATTCAAAAGAAGTAGAGCCAAATGTAATTAATCCAGGAGATACAGTTGTTTTTAAACAAATAAATATTGAAGAATATAATAGTTATAATGATAAATAATTTCGAAATTATTAGGGCCGGAGTTAATACAACTTTTCAAGACCAAGGAAGAAGTAACTTATATCACATAGGTATCCCATTTAGTGGAGCAATGGATAATAGAAATTATAGTTTAGCTAACAAGTTAACGGGTAACAAGTTAACTTCACCAGTGATAGAATTTGCATATCAAGGACCACATTTAAAATATACTGGTGAAAAAATAAATATAGCAGTTACTGGTGATGTAGTTTTTAAAATTATTAAAAGTGGTACAGAAATTGATGGCAATTGTTATGAAAGTTATCAAATTGAAAGTGGAGATCAAATTAATCTTATCTCAACAAATAAATCAGTATATGGATATCTGGCAATTGGTGGAGGATTAGACTTAAAATTACAATGGAACAGTTGTTCAATAAATACTAAAGCAAATATTGGATCAAACGATGGAAAGAAATTAGAAAATGGTCAAAAAATAAATATCTTAAATATTAATTCAGACCAAACTAAAAAAAAGACCAGTTATATTAATTCTAAAGTTGAAAATATCAGAGTAATAAAAGGACCAAACTTTGATTATTTTTCTGAAGAAGGAAAAAAGATATTTTTTGAAAAAGAATTTACTGTATCAAAACTTTCAGACAGAATGGGAATGCGTTTAGAAGGCTCAAAAATCGAAAATATTGTAAATACCAATATTAAATCAGAAGGATTAATTAAAGGTGTCATTCAGGTACCTGCTGATGGGAATCCAATTATCATGCTTTCAGATCACGGAACTGTTGGCGGCTATCCAAAAATTGGTGTTGTTGCAAGTGTTGATTATGACCGATTAGTACAAATATCACCTGGTTCAAAAATCAAATTTAAAGAGATAAACTTATCTGATGCTGAAACACTTTTTAAATTATATGAGATGGAAACTCAAAATTTACTATTACAAATTTAATGATTTTTTTATCAAAAATACCGGGGCCTTTTTTAGTCTTTTTAGGAGCATGTGCATTAAGTTTTGGAGGCTTAATAGTCAAGTCTTTTGATGGATCTACACTCTGGCAAATATTATTTTGGAGATCACTATTCTTTATTGGAATAATTACAATTTTTTTATTACTTACATACAAGGGAAAAATTTTCAGTGCTCTTTATGAATCTGGAATACCAGGATTTGTAGGTGGGATAATTTTATCTATTGGATTTGCTAGTTATGTATTTGCTATGTATGAAACAACAGTAGCAAATGCAAACTTTATTATACAAACTCAGGCATTATTTTTAGCAATTTTTGGTTATATTTTTTTAAAAGAGAAAATTTCTAAACTTACATTAACTTGTATTATTACAGCAGTAGTTGGTATTATTTTAATGTTAGGAACCTCACTAACACCTGGTCAAATGACAGGAAATTTAGTTGCTTTCATTATGCCAATATCATTTGCGATCTTAATTTTAATTGTTAGAAAATATCCTAAAGTCGACATGATACCTTTACAATTAGTTGCTGGAATTTTTGCAACATTAATAGGTTTGTTTATGTCACCAAGTGTTATTGTTTCAGCAAATGATATTTTTTTAGGTTTTATTGCAGGATTTTTTCAAGTTGGTCTTGGTTTTATACTTATAACAATTGGAGCAAGATCAACTCCCTCAGCATTTGTTGGAATAATTATGTTAACTGAAGCTGTCTTAGGACCTTTGTGGGCATGGATGTTTGCAAACGAAAACCCGCCACTTACAGTGCTTTTTGGTGGAGCGGTAGTTATAACAGCGGTAGTTATACAGTTTTTGTCTCCATTACTTGTCAAAAGGGTAGCTAAATAAATTTCACATAAACATTTTAAATGTGCTATAAATTTATACACGGGAGAGACTACTTTTGTAGCGCCGAAGGAGCAACCACCCCGGAAACTCTCAGGCAAAAGGACCGTACATATTAACTCTGGAAAGAGAATTATTCTCGCCGAAGGAGCAAATCTCTCAGGCACCAAGACAGAGGGGGCACAGAAGAGTTAATATGGAAATAAAAAAAACATCACTAAATAAACTTCATCAAAGTAACAACGCTAAATTTGTTGAATTCGCTGGTTATGAAATGCCCATTCAGTATAGCAAAGGTATTATTGAAGAACACAAATTTACAAGATCCCACTCTGGAATATTTGATGTATCTCACATGGGACAGTTATTCATATACGGTGATGAAGGTTTAACAGAAGAATTAGAAAAAATTTTTCCATTAGATTTAAAAAATTTAAAACAAAACTGCTCTAAGTATAGTTTTTTAATGAATGAAGATGCTGGAATTTATGATGATTTAATCATTACCAAAATAGAGGAAGGATATTTAATTATACTAAATGCTGCATGTAAAGATAAAGATTTTGAGATTTTATCTAATCTATTAGGCAATAAATTTAAAATGAATTTAGACAACAATAGATCTTTGATAGCAATTCAGGGGCCTAAGTCTGTTGAAATTTTAAACTCAATTATAAATGGGGTTGATCAACTTAATTTTATGACAGGCAATTGGTTTGATTCTGATAATAAAAAATTATTTGTTACTAGATCAGGTTATACAGGGGAAGATGGATTTGAAATTTCAATATCTAACGAAAATGCTGAAAAATTTGTAGAAAATTTAATAGAAAAGGGAGCACAACTTATAGGGCTTGGGGCAAGAGATACCTTGAGATTAGAGGCTGGATTGTGCTTATATGGTCACGAATTAGATATAAATAAAACACCGGTTGAGGCAAACCTTAAATGGGCAATCTCAAAGTCTAGGTTATCAAATGGTGATTTTATAGGGTCAAAAAAAATTATGAACCAAATGAATAATGGAGCAAGTAAAATAAGAGTAGGGATTAAACCTGAAGGTAGGTTGATTGCTAGGGAAAAAACTAAAATATTTGATGATGCAGATAAGCAAATTGGCGAAATAACTAGTGGAACTTTTGGTCCAAGTGTAAACGGTCCAATAGCAATGGGTTATATTAATAAAGAGTATTCTAAAGTTGATACAAAAATTTTACTGGAAGTAAGAGAAAAAAAACATCCTGCAATTGTGTGTAGGTTACCATTTTATAAAAAAAGTTACGTGAAAGGAGTAAACTAATGAGTGAAGTTAAATTTTCAAAAGAGCATGAGTGGATTACGGTGGAAGGAGATGTTGCTACCGTTGGAATTACAAAACATGCAACAGAGATGTTAGGAGATATTGTTTTTGCTGAATTGCCTGAGAAGGGTTCAAATGTTGATAAAGATGGTACTGCGGGTGTAGTTGAGTCAACTAAGGCTGCAAGTGACGTTTATACACCAGTAAGTGGTGAGGTAGTGGATACTAACCAAGCCATAGTAGATGATCCTGCAAAGATAAATGAAGACCCTGAGGGATCAGCTTGGTTTTTTAAACTTAAATTGAAAGACAGTTCTGAAATGGACAGCTTAATGAATAAAGAAGAATACGATAAATTTGCAAAGGAGAATGCTAGCTAATGTTACATAACTCACAAAAAGACTTTTTAAAAAGACACATTGGACCTTCAGATGAAGATCAAAATAAAATGTTGAAGGAGCTTAACTACAATTCATTAGATGATTTGATCAAAAGCACAGTTCCAGAAAAGATACAATTGAAAGATGGATTAAATATAGGTGAGTCTAATTCTGAGTATGAAGCATTAAGAAAATTGAAAGCAATTTCAAAAAAAAATCAAATTTATTCAAATTTTATCGGTATGGGTTACTATGGAACATACACTCCATATGTAATTTTAAGAAATATTTTAGAAAATCCAGGTTGGTATACTTCTTATACCCCTTATCAGCCTGAAGTAGCTCAAGGAAGATTAGAAATGCTTCTAAACTTCCAACAAATGATTGTTGATTTCACTGGCATGGATATTGCAAACGCATCTTTGCTTGATGAAGGAACAGCTGCTGCAGAAGCTATGGGATTAAGCCATAGATTAAATAAAAAGGATAGTAATTTAGTATTTGTTTCAGAAAATTGTCATCCACAAACAATTGATGTAATTCAAACAAGAGCAGAGCCAATGGGATTAAAAGTGCTCGTTGGTAATGAAGACAAAGTATTAGATCAATTAAAAGAAGATTTGGTTTGTGGAATTCTTCAATATCCCGGAACTTTAGGAGACATCAAAGATCCAAGTGAAGCTATTAGCAAAATTCATAAAAAAAATGGAAAAGCAGTATTAGTTTCTGATTTATTGGCTTTAGCACTACTTAAAACACCAAGAGAATTAGGTGCCGATATTGCAGTCGGAAGCTCTCAAAGGTTTGGAATTCCAATGGGTTATGGTGGACCTCATGCAGCTTTCTTTGCAACTAAAGACGAGTTCAAAAGATCTATGCCAGGAAGAATTATTGGTGTGTCCGTAGATAGACATGGAAACAAAGCTTACAGATTATCACTTCAAACAAGAGAACAACATATTAGAAGAGATAAAGCGACAAGTAATATTTGTACTGCACAAGCACTGTTAGCAATTGTTTCAGCAGCATATGCGATTTACCATGGACCAGAGGGAATAAAAACTATTGCAGAAAGAGTATCACAACTAGCTAAAAACTTTGCAGATAAATTAAAACAATCAGGATATGAAATTTATTCAGATCATTTCTTTGACACAGTTACAATTGTAACAAAAGATAAAACTGATCAAATCTATAAAAATGCTTTAGATCAAAAAGTAAATATTAGAAGAGTAAATTCTGAAATGTTAGCTGTTTCTTTTGATGAAAAGAAAAATGTTTATAGGGTAAATCAATTGTTAAAAATTTTTAATGCTGCTGAATCGATTAAAAAAGAAGACCCAACAGTAAGTTTGCCTAATTTACCAAAAAATTTATTAAGAACTTCAAAATATTTAGAACATCCTGTTTTTAATTTATATCATTCTGAAACTGAGATGCTTAGATATTTAAAAAAATTAGAGGATAAAGATATAGCTCTTAACCGAACTATGATTGCGCTTGGTTCATGTACTATGAAATTAAATGCTACTGCAGAAATGATACCTATTTCATGGAGAGAATTGGCTGAACCTCATCCATTTGTGCCAGTAGAGCAGATGGAAGGGTATAGAGCACTATTCACCGATCTTAAAAATTGGTTAAGATCAATTACAGGTTTTTCTGGAGTTTCACTTCAACCAAATGCAGGCGCTCAAGGAGAGTATGCGGGACTAATGGTAATTAGAAAATATCATTTAGATAGAGGCGAAGAAAATAGAAATATTTGTTTAATACCAAGCTCAGCACATGGAACAAATCCTGCTAGCGCTCAAATGGTTGGAATGAAAGTTGTAGTTGTTGATTGTGATAAAGAAGGAAATGTTGATTTTGATGATTTAAAGAAAAAAGCTGAAACGCATTCAGAAAATCTTGGAGCATTAATGGTTACATACCCATCTACTCATGGTGTATTTGAAGAAAAAATTACAGATATCTGTGAATTAATTCATAAACATGGTGGTCAAGTCTATATGGATGGTGCAAATTTAAATGCACTTGTTGGAATAGCAAGACCAGGAAATTTTGGTCCAGATGTTTGTCATATAAACTTACACAAAACATTCTGTATTCCGCACGGAGGAGGAGGTCCAGGAATGGGACCTATTGCATGTAAAAGACATTTACAAGTTTATTTGCCTAATCATCCAGTTGTTAAAGATTGTGGACCTGCCACAGGAATAGGAGCAGTTTCAGCTGCACCTTGGGGAAGCTCAAGTATTTTATCAATTTCCTGGATGTATATTAAAATGATGGGTTCTGAAGGTTTAAAACTAGCTACCCAAGTCGCGATATTAAACGCTAATTATATAGCTCATAGACTTAAAGATCATTTCCCAATTTTGTACAAAGGTTCAAATGGCAATGTCGCTCATGAATGTATTATTGATATTCGATCAATTAAGAGTGAGACAGGTATCACAGAGGAAGATATTGCTAAAAGATTAATCGATTATGGTTTCCACGCACCAACAATGTCTTGGCCAGTTGCAGGAACTATGATGATAGAGCCAACAGAGAGCGAAAGTTTGTCTGAGCTTGATAGATTTTGTGATACTTTAATAAATATCAAGTCCGAAATAGATATGATTAAATCTGGCGAGTTTGATAAAGTAGATAATCCTATAAAGAATGCTCCTCATACGGACATAGAACTTGCATCGGATCAATGGGATCATAAATATACAAGAGAGCAAGCTGCTTATCCTGCTAAGTTCTTAAAAACAAATAAATTTTGGCCACCAGTTGCAAGAGTGGACAATGTTTATGGAGATAAGAATATATTTTGTACTTGTCCAAGTATGGATGAGTTTAAAGAAGACGCGGCATAATAATTAATGAAAATTGCCGTAATTGGTTCTGGTATATCAGGCTTAAGTGCAGCATATTATTTATCAAAAAAACATCATGTAGATCTTTTTGAGAAAGAAGATCATTTTGGTGGTCACTCTCATACAATAGATTTAATTTTTAACGAAAGGAAAGTATCTGTAGATATTGGTTTTATTGTATTTAATTTTCAAACCTATCCAAATTTAATTAATTTTTTTAAAGAAAATGATGTTCAGATAGAAAAAAGTGACATGTCCTTTTCTGTATCAGTTGAAAACTCAAGCTTTGAATATTGTGGAAAGGGTTTGAATGGAATTTTTTCTAACAGATCAAATTTATTCAATATTAATTTCTTAAAAATGTTTTTTGATATCATCAAATTTTATAAAAATAGTGATCAAATAAATATTACAGATCAAAAATTAACTTTAGGTGAATATTTAGAAAATAACAAATTATCAAAAACATTTATTGATTACCATATTATCCCGATGGTATCTGCAATCTGGTCTATGCCTCCTTATGAAGCAAGCAAGATGCCAATTTCATTCTTTTTAAAATTTTTCCAAAATCATGGGCTATTTAAATTAAAAAATAGACCTCAGTGGTACACTGTAACCAACAGAAGCAGGACTTATGTTAATAAAGTAATTTCAAAGATAAGTGGTGAATACTTTAAAAATTACAAAATAAAAAAAATTATAAGAAAATCTAAAGGATTAGATTTATATTATGGTGGTGAGAGTGAATTTTTTGATTATGACAAAGTTGTAATAGCAGCTCACGCTGATGAAGCTTTAAAGTTGATTGATAATCCTACTAATGAAGAGACAAAAATTTTATCTAATTTTAGTTATAAAGAAAATATTGCATATATACATACAGATAAAAGAGTGATGCCAAAAAATAAAAAGGCATGGTGTTCATGGAATTCATCCATAAATGACAAAGATTTAGAAAAAAACTCTATTACATATTGGTTAAATCTTTTGCAAAATCTCAAATGTGACCAGGATATTTTTTTAACTCTTAATCCTTATTTTGAGATTGATAAGAATAAAATACTTAGAATAGTTAAATTTACTCATCCTTATTATGATCAACAAGCATTAGATGCTCAATCAGAATTATCTAGTTTGCAAAATAAAAAAGATTTACTTTTTTGTGGGAGTTATTTTGGTTACGGTTTTCATGAAGATGGAATAAAATCATCTATTGAAATGCTAAAATACTTAAATGATTAATTCATGCATATATAATGGGAAAGTAATCCATAAACGTTTTAAACCTAAAGAACACTATTTTAAGTATAGCGTTTTCTCACTTTTAATTGATTTATCTGAATTGAAAAAAATAGATCAGGAGATCAGTTTCTTTTCATTGAATAAATTCAATTTAATTAGTTTCTACGAGAAAGATCATGGTGAACGTGATGGATCTTCTCTTGAAGAATGGGTAAAGAAAAATTTAGAACAAAATAAAATAGAAACTGCAAATATAAAAATTAAACTGCTTTGTTATCCAAGAATTTTTGGTTATGTATTTAATCCTCTAAGTATCTTTTTCGTTTACAATCAAAATAATAAATTAATATCTATTTTATATGAGGTAAAAAATACATTTAGTGAGCAGCACACTTATGTATTTAAAGTAGAAAATGAAAATAAATTAATCCAAAATAATTGTTCTAAAAAATTTCATGTTTCACCTTTTATAGAAATGAATTGCAAGTATTTTTTTAGAATTCTTAATCCTGATGAAAAACTTTCTGTAATCATTGATCAATATGATCATGAAGGCAAAATTCTATTTGCATCTCAGGATGGTAAAAAAACTGAGTTAAATAGCAGTAAATTATTAAAGTCTTATTTAAAACATCCTCTAATGACTTTTAAAGTAATATCAGCAATCCATTTTGAAGCATTTAAATTATGGATGAAAGGAATTAAAATTATTAAAAAAAAAGTAAAAATAAGAAACAACTTAACAGTAGAAAATTAATGTTAATAAATAAGACTGCAGATAAATTAGTTTTTGCATTTTTAAGCAAGATTAAAAATGGATTCCTCAAAATTACTACCCATGATGGTAAAATTTTAAAATTTGGTGATCCAGATCAATCTTTAAAAGCAAACATAAAAATAAAAAATAAAAATTTTAATTATAATTTAATTAGAGGTGGTAGTGTTGGTTTTGCTGAAAGTTATATGCGAGGAGAGTTTGAAACTGACAATCTTTCAGATTTAATTGAGTTAACAGCTAGAAATATTCAAGTGATATATAAATTCTCAGGTTTGCTTGATCTACCTGCAATTAATTTTATAAAAAATAAAATAATTAAGAATACAAAAAGTCGAAGTAGGGAAAATATTGCAAAACATTATGATCTTGGAAATGATTTCTTTTCATTGTGGTTAGATGATACTTTAACTTACTCGAGTGCAATTTTTGATGATAATTCAAAAAATTTAAGCGTTGCTCAAAACAACAAGTACCAAAAATTAATTAATCTAATTAAACCTAGTTCTGGAGATAAAGTATTAGAAATTGGGTGTGGTTGGGGTGGTTTTGCAGAATATTTGGGAAAGAAATACGATGTGAAATTAGACTGTATTACTATTTCTAAAAAACAATTCGAATATGCAAAAGAGAGAATTTACAAATGTGGTCTGAATGAAAAAGTAAATATTGAAATTAAAGATTACCGAGATCTTCAAGGAAAATATAATTCAATCGCTTCAATAGAAATGATCGAAGCAGTTGGGCAAAATTATCTAGAGAGTTATTTTAAAACAATTAAAGATAATTTATCGAATGGAGGAAAAGCTGCAATTCAGGCAATAACAATTGATGACAGTTTATTTGATAGATATAAAAATAAACAAGATTTTATTCAAAAATATATTTTCCCTGGAGGATTTCTTCCGAATAAAAATAGCATTAATAGATATGTTTCTGATAACGGTTTAACAATTAATTCGTATATTTCTTACGCTGATCACTATGCTGAAACTTTAGCAATTTGGAGAAAAGAATTTTTAAGAAAGTGGGATCAAATTAAAAATCAAGGATTTGATTTAACATTTAAAAGAATGTGGGAATTTTACCTATCTTATTGTGAAGCTGGATTTAAATCTAAAAATATTGATTTGATACAATTTTCAATGCAGAATAAATAAAGGTAAATATTGTGAAAATATTAAAATCAATTTCGTTGCTAATTTTAGCATTATTAATTACAAGTTGCTCAAATAATAGTGCTATGAAACCAGAAGATTTTAAAAACAAAGAACCTAGATTAATAATTGAAGAATACCTATCAGGAAATGTGAAAGCCTGGGGTGTTTTGCAAAATAGATCTGGAAAAGTTACAAGACAATTCTCAGCTGATTTAGATGGCACATGGGATGGTAAACAATTAATTTTAAAAGAAAAATTCAATTGGGATGATGGAGAAGTTCAAGATCGTGAGTGGACAATTACTAAAATAGATGAGCATAATTACGAGGGTACAGCAGGGGACGTTGTTGGAAAAGCGATAGGTTATTCTTATGGGCCTGCATTTAAATTTGAGTATGTTTTATTAGTTCCAGTTAAAGGTAGAGAATTAAAAATTACTTTTGATGATTGGATCTTTAAACAAGATGAAAGAGTTGCAATCAATAGAGCTACAATGACAAAGTTTGGATTTAAAGTTGCAGAACTTACTGTTGTATTTGTGAAAGATTAATTATTTCTTTTGAAACTTAGTCATCCTTCCTACTAATTTAAAATAAAGTTTACTTGGAAGAAAACTAAATAACTTTAAAGTTAAAGTAAGTGCTTTTGGAAAATGAATCTCAAAAAAATTTTTATTAATTAAGCCATCATAAATTTGATCAGCTGCAAATTCAGGCGTCTTTAAAAATGGCATTTTAAAATCGTTTTTATCTGTCATTGGTGTTTTAATAAAACCGGGGGAAACCAAACAAACTCGAACATTATATCTTTGAAAATCAAAATATAAACTTTCTGCTAAGTTATTTAGTGCAGATTTCGATGGTCCATAACCAGTTGAATTAGGCAATCCTCTATAACCAGCAATAGATGAAACTATAGTAATTATACCATTTTTTCTTTCCCTGTAATATTGTTCTACTGCTTTAATGGAGTTTACTGTTCCAAAAAAATTTACTTTGAAAACATCTTCGATTTGTTCAACATCGATTTCTTTTTCTTTTTTTGGATTCCATGTACCAGTTGAAAAAAAACAAATATCAATATTTTCAAACTTAGTTTTAATCTGATTAAAAACTTCTATACATTTTGTTTTGTCAGTAACATCTAAAGGAAATGATGAAATATTTTCATAATTTTTTGAAAGATCATCTAAAAGTTCAACTCTTCTTGCAGAAACAGCGACATTCCATCCCTTGTTTGCAAATTTAATTGCTAAGGCTTTGCCAATTCCTGTACTACCGCCAGTTATCCAAATAGTTTTTTTACTCATTTTTTGTTATGTATAAACATTATGTTAAAAAACAAAATTGTAACATTTATATTATTTCTTATCATTACATTTTCAGCCTCATTAATCGGAGGATTAGCTACAATTACTTTCAAGGAGCCTTGGTATTCTTTATTAAATAAACCTGTTTTTAATCCACCAGATTGGGTGTTTGGTCCAGTATGGACAATTTTGTATTCATTGATGACATTTTCTATTTGGATGTATTGGCATTCTAAAAATAAAGAGATGAACACAGTTTATATTTATTTTATTCATTTATTTTTCAATGCAACTTGGAGTATAGTTTTCTTTGCATTTCACAACATGATTTTAGCGTTGTTGGTATTGGTTGTGTTAATTGCATTAATAATCAATCTGATCATAAGATATAGACGCGTCACAATGATGAGTTCGTATTTAATGATTCCATATTTACTTTGGTGCTGCTTTGCTCTAATTTTGAATACAAGTTTGATAATCTTGAATTAATTATGGATGATGTTGTTGTAGTTGGAGGTGGAATAATTGGAGCAGCAACCGCTTATTTTCTCTCAAAAGAAGGTAGAAAAGTCAAAGTTATTGAAAGAGATCCAACTTACAAAACAGCTTCATTTCCTTTATCTTTAGGAGGTTTTAGAAGACAGTTTTTTCAAAAAGAAAATATCTTACTAGGTAAATTTGCAAGAGAATTTATTTTTCAAATACCAGAATTATTGAAAACTGAAAAAAATCCTAATCCAACAGCAAGTATGGTGACCAACGGTTACCTTTTGATGTTTGGTCCTGAACATGCTGAAGAACAATATAAAGCATTAGAAAATCATAAAGAATGTGATGCGGGTACAAAAAATATTAAAGGCTCAGAGCTATCAAAAGTTTTTCCATATATAAATGTTGAAGGTGTTGAGACTGCTACTTACACAGACAATCAAAGTGAAGGTTGGATTGATCCTTTTATGTTTCATAGTGCACTTAAAAGTAAGGCAATAGAACTTGGAGCAGAATTTATAAAAGGAGAGGTTAAAAGTCTTTCAGAGATAAATGCTAAAACAATTGTCTCTGCAGCTGGTTGTTGGACTAAAGAATTGTTAGAGGACATTCCTGTTGAGCCTCAAAAACACACTGTGTTTAGAGTAAAATGTCCAACTTATATAAAAGAAATGCCACTAACTGGTGATTTAACTACTGGTGTTTATTGGAGACCTGAAGGAGGAGAGTATTTAGCAGGATCACCATTATCAGTATTTGGTGCAGATGATTTAGAGCCAGCATGGAATGATTTTGAAGAATTAGTTTGGCCAGCACTAGCAAAAAGAATACCAGCTTTTGAAGAATTAAAATTAACTGGAGGATGGGCAGGTTATTACGATTGTAACAGATTAGATAATAATGCTGTTGTTGGAAAACATCCTAAGTACGAAAATGTTTATATGGCTACTGGTTTTACAGGAAGAGGATTAATGCAAGCCCCGGGTATTGGAAGAGCATTAACTGAATTGATTACAACTGGTTCATACCAAACAATTGATATAAGTGATTTTGCTGTTGAAAGAGTGTTGGGCAAAACTGCAAGAAGAGAACCTTACGTTTTATAATTTTTTTTTATTATGAAAAAAATTATAATTATTTTTTCTTTTTCAATTTTAATATTTTTAATATTTACTTTTATCTTTGATAAAAAGATAATTAATTTTGTATTAGAAAAAAATTTATCTAGTATTATCGATTTTAATACAAAGTTTAAAATTAATAGAATTAATTATTTTTCCCAACAGATAGAAATTACAGATCTTAAAATTAAAAATAAAAAAAATTATTTTAATGAAAATGTTTTTGAGGCAACTAAAGTTTTAATTGAATATGATTTAACCTCAATTTTTAGTGATTTAATCGTTATCAAATCTATATTGTTAATAGGACCAAAATTTTATTTTGAGATTTTAGAGGACAAAAAAGAGGGAAATCAAAATAAAAATTTAAAAGATAACGTTGACTTAATTAAAACAATTAATAAAGAAAATCCAAAAGAATATCCCAAGAAGAAAAAAGATAGAAATTTTATTATTAAAATTGTTAAAATAAACAATTCATCCGCTTATGTTAAAGCACCACAAAATAAGACAAATATAAATATTAATTTATCAAATATGAAATTTCAAAATGTTGGTAATGCTCATAAAATTGAAGAGCATAAATCTCAGCACTTTAAAGATATTTTTAAAATAATTTTAATGGATATTTATTTTAAGATACCCGATCAAAGATTAAAAGAATTAGTAAAGAAAAATTATAAAATAAATTAAATTTTAAGTTCCACAAAAAGTTTGATACTTTTCATTGCCAATTGGTGCAGGTTTTTGAAATTCAATAATGTTTTCTTGATCAGAATAAGGATTGCTTAAAACTTTTAAAAGTTTATTCATTGTTTCAAGATTTCCTTTATCTGCATCAGCTAGGGCTTCCTCTACTTTTTGATTTCTTGGTATAACTAAAGGATTGGTTTTTTTCATTATTTCTAGATGCTTATCAGATGAATTATTCAATTTTATTCTTTTTTGCCATTCATTAGTCCAACCTTTAAAATCATCATTTTTGTAAATCTCATCATCAAACTCACCATCCATTAAATGACAGAAAGTATTTGTGTAATCTGCATTATTATTTTTCATCCACTCTAGAAGTTTATTAATTAATGTTTGATCATTTTTGTCTTCACCGAATAAACCAAGTTTATCTCTCATCATATTTAACCATTTTTGTTCATAAATATTTTGAAAGTTATCAATTAACCCTGATGCAATTTTAATAGCTTTACCTTCATCTTTATCAATAAGTGGGATCAAACATTCTGCAAATCTTGCTAAATTCCATTTAGTAATTGGTGGTTGATTTGAAAAAGCATATCTTCCAAATTTATCAATTGAGCTGAATACAGTCTTTGGATCATATTGATCCATGAAAGCACATGGACCATAATCAATTGTTTCACCAGAAATAGCCATGTTGTCAGTATTCATCACTCCATGTATAAATCCCACTCTCATCCAATTGATCACCAATTGACATTGTCTTTCCATTACAAGACTTAATAAATCTAAAGCTTTGTTTTTAGAGGATTTAATTTCTGGATAGTGTCGATCAATTGTGTAATCAACCAATGTATTAAGATCTTCAGTATTTTGAGTAGCTGCAATATATTGAAAAGTTCCAACTCGAATATGACTTGATGCAACTCTTGTTAAAATTGCTCCATTTAACAAATTTTCTCTAACTACTTTTTCTCCAGTTTTAACAACAGCTAGACTTCTAGTTGTTGGAATTTTTAAAGCGTTAATTGCTTCACTAATTATATATTCTCTTAGCATTGGACCTAAAGCAGCTCTTCCATCACCACCTCTAGAAAAAGAGGTTCTGCCTGAACCCTTAAATTGTATATCAAAACGTTGATTTTTATTAACTATATGTTCTCCTAATAGAACAACCCTACCATCACCAAGCATTGTGAAATGACCAAATTGATGACCAGCATATGCTTGTGCAATTGAATTAGTTCCATCAGGTAAACTGTTTCCGGAAAAGATTTCAGCTAATTTTTTTTTATCTATTCCTGAAAAGTTTAAATTTAGGTTTTTAGAAAGTTCTTCATTTAAAATAACAAGCTCAGGCTCATGAACTGGAGTAGGCTTGATATCTTCTTTAAATGTTTTTGATAGTTTTGAATATGAATTGTCAAAATGCCAACCAATGGTCATTTTAATTAACTAACTTTAGCTTGGTGTTCTTTTGGCTTAACTTCTGTTTTAAATTGATTAGAAATTTTTTGAACTTCAACTGATGAAACTTTATATTCAGCACACATTGTCTCTTCATCTTTTCCATGGCCAGTTACCATATTGACCATGTGTTCTGGGAAGTGAAATGTTGTAAATACAATTCCTTCTTTAACTTTATCTGTTACTTCTACTTTTAAAGCAACTTCTCCTCTACCAGAATATAATCGTCCAATATCACCTGTATTCAGATCCCTATATGCTGCATCTTTAGGGTGAATTAATAAAACATCTTCATCAACAATGTTTATATTTTTTGTTCTTCTTGTCATTGTTGCTGCGTTATAGTGTTGTAAAACTCTACTAGTTGTTAAAATTAATGGATAATCTTTTTGATTAGCCTCTATCTCACTAGATTCTTTCCAATCAAAGTTTTTTAATCTACCTTTACCAAGTTTAAACTCTTCAGTATGTAAAATTTTTGTATCCGAACCATCTTCTTTTACAGGCCATTGTAATCCTAATTTTCCAAGTCTTTCTCTTGTTACTCCTTTAAAGAAAGGAACTATATCAGCTATTTCTTCTAAAACCTGATCGGCATCATAGGATGGTTGATCAAAACCTAATTTTTGCATCATTTCAGTTACAATTAAACCATCAGGTTTTGTACCTGGTAGTGGAGGTACTGCTCTATTAACTCTTTGAATTCTTCTCTCAGTATTCGTGAAAGTTCCGTCTTTTTCTAAGAAAGTTGTTCCAGGTAAAACTACCGTTGCAAGTTTAGCAGTTTCACTCATAAATATTTCTTGAACAACTAATAGCTCTAATGAGTTCATTGCTTCAATAACATGTGCACTATTTGGATCTGTTTGAACTATATCTTCACCAATAATCCATAAACCTTTTAATTCTTTACTGATTGCAGCCTCAAACATTTGAGGAATTTTTAAACCAGCTTTAGTAGGATGAGTTACGCCATATTTTTCTGTATAAAATTTTTGGTTTTCTGTTTTATCTACTGGAAAATAACCTGCACCTTGGTGAGGCTGACATCCCATGTCTGCTGCACCTTGAACATTATTTTGGCCTCTTAGAGGATTTACACCGACACCTTTTCTTCCAATGTTTCCTGTAATCATAGCTAAATCAGCAATTAACATCACAGTTTTTGAACCTTGTTCGTGTTCAGTAACTCCTAGTCCATGGAATTCCATAGAATTTCTTGCTGTTGCATAAGCAATTGCAGCCTCTTTTACTAATTGTTTATCAACACCAGCAACTTTTGCTAATTTATCAACATCTTGTCTTTCAATTTCTTTCAAGAAATTATCAAAACCTTCAGTTCGATCTCTTACAAAGTCAGCATTATACAGTTTTGATTTTATAATAAAGTGTAACATCATATTTAGAACCGCAACATTAGTTCCAGGTCTAAGTTTGATATGATAATCAGCAAGTTTAGCTAATTCAGTTGTCACTGGATCAAGGACAATTAATTTTTTACCTTTCATCACTTGCTGTTTAATTTTTGCACCTGTAACTGGATGAGCATTAGTTGGGTTAGCACCAATAACTAAAAATAAATCTGCATGGTAAATATCTTCTGTTGAGTTTGTTGCAGCTCCTGTTCCAAAAGTTTGCTGCATACCCCAAGCTGTAGGTGAATGACAAATTCTTGCACAACAATCTACACTGTTAGTCCCAACAGCAGCTCTAATCATTTTTTGGAAAACATAATTTTCTTCATTAGTACATCTTGCAGAAGATATTCCAGCAAAAGCATCTGGTCCGTTTTCTTTTGTAATTCTATTCATTTCTTTTTTGATAAAGTCATACGCTTCATCCCAACTAGCTTCCTCAAACTTTCCATTTCTTTTTATTAATGGAGTTTTTAATCTGTCAGGATGATCATAAAAACTGAATGCATATCTTCCTTTAATACATGTGTGACCTGCGTTTACTTCTGTTTGCTTAGGAGTATCAATTGCTACTACTTTATCATCTTTGATTGATGCTTCTAAGTTACAACCAACACCACAGTATGAACAAGTAGTTCTAACTTTTTTATCTACAGCTGCAGATTTAGATTGGAATACATCTGAAATAGCATCTGTTGGACATGTGTGAGCACAAGCTCCACATGATACACAAGAACTATCTCCAAACATCATATCGTTATCTGTTGTAATTCTTGATTCAAATCCTCTGCCACTCATTGTTAAAACAAATGATCCCTGAATTTCATCGCATGCCCTGACACATCTTCCACAGTTAATACAGTTATCTAAATTCATTCTCATGTAATCATGAGAAGTGTCTCTTGGAATTCCTTTATGTTGCTTAGGACTATTGTATCTATGATCATCAATACCTAAATCATTTGCAACTGTTTGAAGTTCACAGTTATTGTTTACTTCACAAGTATCACATTCCATTGGATGATCAGTTAAAACTAACTCAACAATATTTTTTCTGAGACTTGTTAGTGCTTTATTTGTAGTAAATATATGCTGGTTTTCTGCAACTGGCGTATGACAAGATGCAACCACTCTAGTTGGTCCATCTTTTTCTAACGCAACTTCAACTGAACAAACTCTACATGCTCCATAGGGCGCTAAGTTAGGATCATCACATAAAGTTGGCACCTTTTTTTCACCAACATAGCTTTTAACGAACTTTAAAATAGATGAATGATTAGGACCTATTTCATATGGTTTTCCATCAATATATGCAATTTTTCTTTTCTCTGAACTCATTAGTTATCTTTCACCATATCATTTTTCATTTCATCACCAAAGTATTTTAGGATGTTCTGAATTGGAGTTGGGATCGCTCCACATAAAGCACATAAACAGCCTTTTTGCATAGTAACCAACAACTCTTCTAGTAATTTTAAAGGAATTTTAGCTGTTTTCTTCTTAGCTTGATCAAACATTTCCTTTCCCCTGTAAGATCCAAGTCTTCCTGGGAAACATTTTCCACAAGATTCTTCTGCAGAAAACTCAAATAAATGATGAATGTATTCAGCCATTGGAAAATTTTTTGGAATACTAACTACACTTGCGTGACCTAACATAAAACCTTTTGCAGTGAATTCTTGAAAATCTAAATTTAAATTTTCTATTTCACTTAAAGGAACAACTCCACCTAACGGACCTCCAATTTGAAAAGCTTTAACAGGTTCTTTATATCCACCACCAATTTCATTAAATATTTTTTTCATTGGTGTTCCCATGTCAATTTCATAAACACCAGGATTGTTAAAGAAACTATCTAAGCAAACTAATTTAGTTCCAGCTGATTTTTTATTTCCAACTGAAGAAAATCTTTCTGATCCATTTAATAAAATTCCAGTCGCAGCAGCTAAAGTTTCAACATTATTAACTACAGTTGGTTTTTTATATAACCCTTCAGTTACAGGGAAGGGAGGTCTTACATCTACTTCAGCTCTTCTTCCTTCAATAGAAGCTATCAAAGCTGTTTCCTCTCCACAAATGTATGCACCTTGACCAATACAAATTCCAAGATCAAAAGAAAAATCTGTTCCTAAAATATTTTCACCTAATAAATTTAATTTTTTAAGTTCATTGATGGAGCCATTAATTGCTTCAATAGACTTTGGATATTCACCTCTAATATATAAAACTCCTTCGTCGCTTCCAATTACAAATCCACACAATACCATTCCAAAAATAACTTTTAGTGGTTGATCCTCTAACAAGTATCTGTCTGAAAAAGCTCCAGAGTCACCTTCGTCTGCATTGCAGATTACATATTTCTTATCACCTTTTGCTTTACTACAAAAATCCCATTTCATTCCTGTTGGAAAACCTGCTCCACCTCTTCCTGTAAGGTTTGAGTCTAATAATGATTTTACTATTTCCTTTTTATCTGTTTTTAAAAATTTACTTAATTGTTCTTTGAATTGATCTGTTGATGATAATTTATCATCCATTAAAAAACTTGTTGTTGCATAACTCTTATAGAAAAACTTTTCTTGTTTAATTTCTTCACCCTTCAAAATTTGATCTATCTTTTCAATATCTTTTCCAGCATAATTTTCACCGTCATAGTGAAATGCGTGGTTTTCATAACAATGACCTAGACAAAACATCTCTCCAACTTTGTCATCACCTAGTTTTTCTTTTAATTTATCTTTTAGTTTGTCTTGAGTACCTGCACACATGCATGCGCTACCGTTACAAACGAAAGCTTTTTTTTCTCTATGTGAAGGTCTTAAAAATTCATAAAAAGACTCTGCACCGTGAAGTGTTGAAACTCCAAGGTTATGTTTTTTTGCAATTTCTTTAATATCTTGAGGGTTTTCACTCAAAGTGTTCTCTGAGATTTGCTTAAACAGGTTGTCTTTTAAGCCTATTCTTCCAGATAAATTACTTATATTTTTTGACACAATTACCCTTTTTTTATTAATCCACCTTAACTTTTTTGTTATTTGTGTAAATATTAAAACTGTCCCTCTTTACGAAACCTATAAGGGTAATGTCAAACTTATTAGCTAAATCGATAGCAAGACTTGTTGGCGCACCAACCCCGATCATAATACCAATATCAGTCATCAAAACCTTCTGAACTAGCTCAAAATTAAGTCTCCCAGAACACGTAATAAATTGATTTTTTGGATTAAATTGCTTCTTCTCCAAAGCACAACCGATAAGTTTGTCTAATGCGTTATGTCTTCCAACATCTTCTCTAAGAGCTATCAATTTTCCATCACTATTAAATAGACCACTGGCATGGATACCACCAGTTTTACTGAATTCAGACTGACCTTCTCTTAAAATATTAGGTGATTGAATAACTACATCTTTTGAAATTTTGGGTTCAGAGGCATGTGTTTTAGTTGTCTTAATAATTTCGAGAGCATCTAACGAAGATTTCCCACAAACACCACAAGAGGAGTTAGTTAAAAAATCTCTTTTAATTTTTGATATATTTACATTTTCGGAATTATTGAGTGTTACTAATATTTTATTTTGAATTTTGTACTGACCAACTTTATCCCCATAACTTTCAATACTATCGATATCATTTATACTTTTTACAATTTGTTCATTAAATAGAAATCCTCTGACGAGGTCATGATCATTACCAGGAGTTCTCATAGTAATTGATAAAGTTTGTTCAATCCATTTATTTTTTTCTTTGTACTTTAAAGAAATTTCTAATGGCTCTTCAATTGAAACTAAATCTTCAAAATCTTCAAAGTTATTAGATGAATATTTTAAAACTTTGTATTTTGAATTCATAAATTATTTTAATGGATAGTTTTTTTGCAACAAATATTTATTGATTATGATGGCTAATAACAAAATTATTATACACCCAAAAATAATTGGATTTATTAAATAATCATAAGAAGCACTTCCAATTATAACAATTATTGGATTTCCACCTGCAGGGGGATGAACAACGTTTAATAAAATCATTAAAAATACTCCAATTCCTACTGCAAATGCAATGCCCATATAAATTGGAAGTGGAATAAAATTTACAAACAATACACCCGTTAAGGCAGTTAACAAATGTCCAAAGAAAACATTTTTTGGTTGAGCAAAAGGACTTTCAGGAAAACCAAATAACAAAACCATCGATGAACCAAATGATGCTGCAATAAAATACCCAAGAGTGCTTTTGTAAGTTAGAACTGTAAGAACACCTATAGTGATTGTTGAAAAAAAACCTGCAATCAATGCTTTTTGCAATAATGGTTTTGTAATTTTGATCATTTAAATTTTTAAAGCTTTAGCAATAGTTCTTAAAGGTAAAAGCAAACATTCCTTCCTTGAAAGATTTTTTTTATCTAAAATTTCTTTAAAATCTTTCCAATGTTTTTCCATACTCACTTTTGCGTCCACAAAAAGTTGCTCACCAACTTTTATAAATTTTTTTATATCATCAACTTTTTTTTCCTTAATTTTTCTGGACAAAAGGCTGACTGATGCCTGGCAATAAACGCATGATTTACACTGGTAACCCATATCTTTTACAACATCATCTTTGACAACTAAGCTTATTTCCATCTCATCACCACATAATGGATTTTTGTGTTTTGCTTTATGAGTATAGTTTTCAACAATTTTATTGTTCTCAGTATGGGCCGCTATTTCTAAAATTCTTAAATCCATTTAATTTCTTTAATTCAACTTTGAATGTTTTATATTTTATTCATGGAACATAACAATATTTTAGGAACAGTGCTAGCAGGCGGTAAGTCACAAAGGTTTGGTGAGGACAAATCTCAGATATTGCTAGCTGATAAAATATTAATTGATTACATCTTAGCAGAAATAATCGATCAATTTAAAGAAGTATTAATAGTATCTAACAATTCAACTAAATTTAATAATTCAGATAAAATTTCATTAATTGGAGATTTCAAAAAAGATCTTGGTCCCTTAGGGGGAGTTCTTTCAGCAATGAAATGGGTCAAAGATCATAATAAAAACTATCAATGGATAGCAACTTTTCCTGTAGATACTCCTTTTTTTAGAAAAGAGATTTTAGAGGAATTTATTAAACAAATTAATGAAAATGAGAGTAACTTGTTTTTTATAAAATCAAATAATACTCGGCATAACATTTTTGGCATATGGTCAATGAAACTATTGGATCAATTAGAAAATGATTTAGAAAAAGGAGTGAGGAAAGTTGAAATGTGGGCTAATAGTATTGGAGTTAAAACAATTAATATGGAGTTTCCAAACCAAGATCCTTTCTTTAATATAAATACTAAAGAAGATTTAGAACAAGCTAAAGAATTATTAAAAAAATGATTAGTTACAATCAATCTAAGAAAATTTTAAAAAAAGCAAAAATTAAAATCAAAGATGAAATTATATTAAGTGAAAACTCTTTTAATAGAGTGATTTCAAACAATATTTATTCAAAGATCAATTATCCAGCAGGAGATAATGCTGCATTTGATGGATTTGCAGTTAACTCCAGAGATACTAATGGGATTAAGAAAAATTCACCAAAACAATTTAAAATAATCGGATCTATTGCTGCAGGAACTAAATCATTAAATAAAAAAATTAAAAAATACAATGCCGTTGAAATAATGACAGGCGGTATAATTCCAAAAGGTTTTGATACAATTATTCCAATAGAACAGATTAATTTTTATCCAAATAAAAATAATAGAAAATACATTTTAGTTAATCAAAAAATCAAAAAGTTTAGTTATGTAAGATTTGCAGGTTCAGACTTTAAAAAAGGTGAAATTGTTGTTAAGAAAAATACAATTATACAACCAAATAATATTTTAGCTTTTAAAACTTTAGGAATTAAAAAAATTAAGGTCAAAAAAAAAATTAATATTTTATTTTTTTCAACGGGGAATGAAATTACAGACCAAGATAACATTCCAAATTGGAAAGTTAGAAACTCTAATAGCCATTACATTAAAAATCTTAGAGAAAACTTTTTATTCAATTTTAAAAATGGTGGTATACTTAGAGATAATCATCAAAATATTTATAAATCACAAATTAAAAAACTTATAAATAGTGATACTGATATATTGATAACTTCAGGTGCTGTTTCTGCAGGAAAATATGACTATATCCCTAATGTTGTTAAGACATTTAAATTATCCAATTATTTTAAAAGTGTAGCAATCCGACCAGGAAAACCAATTCTATTTGCTAAAATTAGAGGAAAACAAAAAGCAATCTTTGGACTTCCTGGAAATCCAATATCATCATCTGCCTGCTTTAGATTTTTTGTTATCCCTTTTATGGAGAATATCTTGGGATTAAGTGAAGAACAGCCTATCAGAGCGATTTTAAAAAATAGTTTCTCTAAAAAACAAAAATTTACACGGTTTGCAAAAAGTAAACTAAGCACAACTAAAAATGGAAAAATAGAAGTTGAAATTTTACAAGGACAAGAGTCTTTTAGAGTTAAATCTTTTGTTAAATCAAACATTTGGTCATTGTTGCCAGCAGGAAAATCAAAATTTAAAAAAGGGGATATCTTAGATTGTTTTTTCCCCAACCACTCTAATCAAACTTTAATTTAGAAACGTATTTTAGTTGTAGAAAAATCTTTTTAGAATTAGATTTCTCCATATGTTAGAGTTAAGAAATCCAAAACTTGCTGTCCCAATTGTGCTGTTTGCTGGAATTTTATGGTCATTTGGACCATTGGTTGTTAGATATATGGATAGTCCCAATCTTGTTCCTTGGCAGTATATATTTGGAAGAGGTTTAACTATTTTTATACTCCTTAATCTCTACTTATATTTTGAAGAAGGAAAAAACTTCTATAAAAATTACTATAAAATAGGATTATCAGGAATAGCAGGTGGTTCGGGACTTGGAGTTGCAATGATCACTTTCATTTATTCGATAACAAATACCAGTGCCGCTGTTACTTTACTTTGTTTAGCTGCAATGCCTTTTTTTACAGCTCTTTTGGCATTTTTATTTCTTAGAGAACAGATTTCACTAAATGTTTGGATATCAATTATAATTGCAACAGCCGGTATATTGATAATGGCAATAGGTAATACAGGTGAGAAATCTTTGATAGGATTTGTATTTGGACTAACCTCATCAATAGGATTTTCAGTGTTTTCAGTTTCACTAAGATGGAGAAAAGAAACTCCTAAATTTACAACAGTTGCATTCGCTGGTTTCTTCTGTTTTGTGTTTGCATCAATTATGATTTTGTCTACTGGACAAACGTTCTTTGCTACAAGTTATAACAGTTCCTTATTTTCACTTCACGGGTTTCTAGTTTGTTCAGGATTAATTTTATATTCAATTGGTTCAAAAGCTATACCTGCTGCAGAATTGACATTGCTATCTTTAACTGAGGTAGTTGGTGGAATATTTTGGGTTTGGTTACCAATTTTAGGAATTAACGAAGTGCCATCAACAAATACGATTATTGGAGGTTTTTTTCTATTTGTATCTTTATTTTACTACAGCTTAATTATGAGATGGAACAAGCGCCACATAGCACTAAATTAAATTTTTATGGAACGACCAGATTTTTTTGAACTTAAAAATGGTGAAAAAGTAAAATTACCATTTACAGATAAAGAATACAAAGATCGAGTAAGTATACTTAGATCTTTGATGGATAAAAATAATTTAGATATGGTTATTTTAACATCCATGCATAACGTTGCATATTACACAGGTTTTATTTATTGTTCTTTTGGTAGACCATACGGATGTGTCATCACTCAAAATAAAATTTCAACAATTTCAGCTAATATTGATGCAAGTCAACCATGGCGTAGATCCCATTGTGATAATGTTATTTATACAGATTGGAAAAGAGACAATTTTTTAAGAGCAATTGTATCAATTATTGGAAGAGATGAGCCTCCTAAAAGTATTGGAATTGAAAATGATCATGTCACATTGGATATGAGAGAAAAAATAGGGTCTATTTTTACTTTTTCTTTATTTACTGATGTTTCAAAAGATTTAATGAAACTTAGAATGATTAAATCTAATGAGGAAATTGAGATCATTAGAAATGGTGCACGGATTGCAGATATTGGTGGTGAAGAAATAGCTAAAAATATTAGAGAAGATAACACTGAGATCGAAGTGGCAATAGCAGCAAGAGATAGAATGGAAAGAGAGATTGTTAAAAGCTATCCAGGTGCAGAGTACATGGATACCTGGGTATGGTTTCAATCTGGTATTAATACAGATGGAGCTCACAATCCAAAGACCAATAGAAAATTAGTTAAAGGAGATATTTTATCTTTAAATACTTTTCCAATGATCTCAGGATATTACACTGCACTAGAGAGAACTTTATTTTTAGATCATGCAGATGATGCATCAATTAAAGCTTGGGAAGCAAATGTTAAAGTTCACAAACGAGGATTAGAATTAATTAAACCAGGTGTTAAATGTTCGGATATTTGTCATGAGTTAAATGAATTGTTTGCTGAACTTGGTTACCTTCAGTACCGAACATTTGGTTATGGTCATTCGTTTGGTATGCTTTCACACTTTTACGGAAGAGAAGCTGGTTTAGAATTAAGAGAGGATATTGATACTGTTCTTGAGGAAAATATGGTGGTTTCTATGGAGCCAATGATAATGATACCAGAAGGAAATCCTGGTGCAGGTGGATATAGAGAGCATGATATTTTGGTCATTGGTAAACATGGAGCAGAAAATATTACAAAATTTCCTTTCGGGCCTGAGCATAATATTATAAAAAACTAATCTTTATGAGTGAGAATAAAACTATTGTTAATAGTTGGAATGAGTGGGATCCGTTAAAACATGTTATCGTTGGAAGAGCAGATGGTACTTGTATACCAGCACCAGAGCCAGCATTAGATGCAAAAGTTCCTGAAGATAGTGATATGCGAGGTCAGTTTGGTCCAAGAACTAAAGACACTGTCGATAAAGCAAATGAATTATTAGATAATTTTTCAAACATGCTTCAAAAAAGAGGCATTAAAGTTGATCGGCCAACACCAATTGATTTTAATCAAAAAACTTCTACACCAGATTGGGAAGCAGAAACCATGTTTGGTTGTATGCCTCCAAGAGATGTTTTGTTAACCGTGGGTAATGAAATTCTAGAGGCAACTATGAGTTACCGTTGCCGTTGGTTTGAATATTTATGTTACCGACCACTTCTTAAAGATTATTACAATCAAGATCCTAAAATGAGACACGAATCTGCTCCAAAGCCAAGATTAACTGATGCAGATTATAGAAAAGATTATCTATCGGATAAAATTGGTGTTCAAAAAAGATTAGAGTGGACTGAGAAAAAATATTTTGTAACCACAGAAGAGGAACCTTTATTTGATGCGGCAGATGTATTGAGATTTGGAAAAGACTTAGTTGTTCAACATGGATTTACAACTAATTTAAAAGGAATTGATTGGCTAAAGAGACATTATAAAGATCACAGGGTACATGCAGTAAATTTCCCAGGAGATCCATATCCTATTCACATTGATGCAACCTTTACACCAATAAAAGAAGGTTTAATTATTAACAATCCTCAAAGAAGATTGCCAAAAGAGCAAAGAAAACTTTTTGAAGATAATGGATGGGAAATTGTTGATAGTGCTCAACCAGCACATAATGAACCACCGCCACTCTGCTATTCTTCAACATGGTTATCAATGAATGTTTTAGTTTTAGATCCTAAAACAGTTTGTGTTGAGAAAAGTGAAATTTATCAAGCTGAGCAATTAGATAAATTAGGAATGGAAGTTGTACCAGTAGAACTTAGAGATGCTTATGCATTTGGTGGAGGACTTCATTGTTGTACAGCAGATGTATACCGTGAAGGTGAGCTAAAAGATTATTTTCCAAAGCAATAACAATGGCAAAAATTAAAACAAAAAGAGAGCGAGTTAAATTCGCCTCAGATAATGTTGCGGGTGCTTGTCCTGAAGTATTAGAGGCAATCATAAAAGCAAATGGAGGAGACAGTACTCCTTATGGTAACGATCCTTTATCAACAGAGTTACAAGATAAGTTTTCAGAGATATTTGAAAAAGAAGTAATTGTTTTTCCAACTGCATCAGGAACCGCAGCTAATGCTTTAGCTTTATCAACCATGACACCTTCATATGGAAATATTTATTGTCATAAGATGTCTCATATAAACACTGATGAATGTGGTGCTCCTGAATTTTATACAGGAGGTGGTAAATTAGTTCCTTTAACAGGAATAATGGGAAAAATAACTGCTGAAGAACTTAACCAATCGATAGGTGGAAAAGGTATTGTTCATCATACTCAACCTTCATCAGTTAGTATTACTCAAGTGTGTGAAACAGGCGAAGTTTATAAATTAGATGAAATCAAAAAAATTGCAGAAGTTACTCATAAACATAATTTAAATTTACATATGGATGGTGCTAGATTTGCTAATGCATTGGTATCTTTAGATGTCAGTCCTGCTGAAATGACATGGAAATCAGGGGTTGATGTATTGTCGTTTGGAGCAACTAAAAATGGATGTTTAGCAGCTGAAGCGATTATATTTTTTAAGAAAGAATTAGTAGGGGATATTGCTTTTTTAATGAAAAGAGCAGGGCACTTGTTATCTAAAATGCGTTTTGTCTCTGCTCAATTAGACGCCTACATTTCAAATGATGTATGGTTGAGAAACGCTAGGCATGCAAATTCAATGGGTAAAAAATTAAGTGATGGTTTAAGCAAGTATAATGATATTGAAATTGCTTATCCAACAGAAGCAAATGAAGTATTTGCAAAGTTTCCAAGAGAAAAAATAGAACATTTAAATTCGGAAGGTTACAAGATGAACGAAGAAGAATTAGATGGAAAAGCAGTAAGATTAGTTGCTGCTTGGAATACTAAAGCTAGTGATGTTGATGAATTGTTAGATACAATTAAAGCTAACTAGGATTTTCCTTTAAAAACTCAATATACTTTATAACTTCATAGTACTGCTCGTCAGGAATGTCTTTATAACTTGCGTTAAATTTGCTTTTCACACAGATAGCAACATGAGCATACGGGTTTCTTCCCTTAGGGTGATTTGGGTGGTCAGGTAATTGACCCACCAAATAATCGCCAGCTTCCTGAATAATTTTCCAGAGTTTACTTGCGTTTTCTTTGTTCACTCTCACTCATTTATTGTTTTATCCTCATATGGCATAGTCTGTGGCATAGTTTATCCTATAAAATTCTATAAGTCATCGTTATGCCAAGTAAAAAGATCTGCCTCAAAAGGAATATTTCTGAACTTTAGTAATTCTTTATATTTTTTAAGTCTTTGGTCTTTTTTAGTTTTTTTTAAATAATCAAGAATTTGATCATAAGTTAATCCCCCTAATCTTTTTTTTTTAATATCTACATATTCTTCATATTCCATACCACAAATAGCGTAACCTTTTTTAGGATCTATATGTTCTGAGTAACTAATTGTATCTTCTGTTTCTTTCAATATATCGTAATAGTGAATAAATTGATTATCTGAGTCAAAAAGACAATCACGTCTATAATCAAAGAGTTCTAGTTGCATATTTTGGAGTTATTTAAGTTTAAGAAATAAACTTTAACAATATAAGATATAATCAATAATTGTGTCATTTATATGTTGAAAAAACAAAATCATTTAAAATCATCATTTATTTTTTTTGTTATTAACTTATAGTTAGTTCAATTAAGCTAATAAATTTTATGGTAGAAGTAGAAACAGTAGCAATTTTTAGGGACCTTCTTAGAAAAAATAAATTTTATAGCAATAAGGTTATTGTTGAAGAGCAAATAAGCAATAATCCTAGAATTAAAAAATTACTTCAAAATGCCTCTAAATCTGGACCAGGAAGTGGTCGTCCAGAGTTTATAATTCAACATAAAGAACTTGATGATTTTTTGATTGTTGTAGAGTGCAAAGATGACATTAAAAAACACGAGAGCAAAAATAGAGATAAATTCAAAGATTACGCAGTTGATGGAGCACTTCTATACTCACAATATTTATCAAAAGAATATGATGTTTTGTCTATTGCAATTAGTGGAAATAAAAAAAATCTATTAAGAAAATCTTTTTTTTTACAATTAAAAGGAGAGGAATACACAGATTTTGAATTAAAAGATTTAGTTCAAATTGAAGATTTAATTGAACTTTATTTAAAATCTAATGAGAAAAAAAAAACTCAACATGAAAATATTCTTAAATTTTCGATTCATTTAAACACTTTTCTTCATAAAAATAAAATTCAAGAAACAAAAAGGGCACTACTATTCAGTGGAATTCTTGTGGCATTAAAAAACAGACCTTTTTCAATATCTTATAAAAAACATAAAAACCCCAAAAGTCTAACTAATGCGTTATTAGCGGCAATTTATGAAGAGTTTTCACAATCAGATGTTTTCGAAAATTATAAGGATGTAATTAAAAATAATTATGCTTTTATAAAAACACACAAAACTTTAACTACAAGTAAAGATTTTTTAATAACAATGATAAGCGAGATAGATAAAAGTATTAATAAATTTAATAAAAGTATTGAATATCATGATTTATTGGGAGAATTTTATATAGAATTCTTAAAATATGCCAATAGTGATAAAAGCTTAGGTATAGTTTTGACACCACCACATATAACAGAATTATTTTGTGAAATAGCCGAAATAAATAAAGACAGCATAATATTTGACAATTGCTGTGGTACTGCAGGATTTTTAATTTCATCGATGAAAAAAATTTTAAAAGATGTGAAATCAGATAGAGAGATTTTAAAGATAAAGAACAATAATTTTATTGGTGTAGAATATATGGATGATATTTTTACATTATCTGCAAGTAATATGATTCTGCATGGAGATGGAAAAAGTAGAATGTACAATGAAAATTGTTTTGACGAAAATTTGATAAATAAAGTCAAAAAATTAAAACCAAATATTGGGTTTTTAAACCCTCCTTATAAAGCTGATAAAGATGATACAGAGGAACTTGAATTTATATTGAATAACCTAGAAGTTTTACAGAAAGGAGCTACCTGTGTTTCTATTATTCCTGTCAGTTGTGTTAATGAATTTTCAGGAAATAATCTAGCGTTAAAGGAAATTATACAAAAAAAACATACTGTATTGGGTGTGATGAGTGTTCCGCAAGATTTATTCCATAATTCCAAAACTAACGTGGTAACTTGTTTGCTTGTTATAAAAGCACATGAGCCTCATCCTGATAATTTCAAAACTTATCTTGGATATTGGAGAGAAGATTTGTTTGAAAAAAGAAAAAATTTAGGACGAATAGATATTGGATCCTGGGCTAAAGTAAGAAAAAATTGGTTAGACTCGTACAGGAATACAAAAAATACCGACGGTATAGTCAAAATGAAAGATATAAAGAACATTGGTATTAATGGTTTTGGATTGAGAAGAGTCGTTAAACCAAATGAAGAATGGTGTATAGAGAATTATTTAGAGACTGATTATACAGATTTCGATATTTCAGAATTTGAAAAAACTTTAAAATCTTATATGGGATACAAACTAATTAATGACTAATATAGAGGATTTATTTCATTGTGTGTATGGATCAAACTTAGAATTTTATAAACTTGAGGAGAGTAAAAGTGGGATTCCTTTTGTAGCAAGAACTTCAAGAAATAATGGTGTTATTACAAGAGTAAAGAAAATTCCAAACGAGAAGATTAATCCAGCACATACAATCTCTGTTTCTTGTGGAGGCTCAGTAATGGAGTGTTTTTATCAAGATGAAGAATATTACAGCGGTAGAGATCTTTATTATTTAAAACCTAAAATAAAGCTTAATACTCAACAAATGATATTTTATGCATCAGTGATTTCATCTAATAGATATAAATTTAGCTATGGTAGACAGGTAAATAAAACTTTGCCATATATAAAAATTCCCAAATTAAAAGACTTACCAAAAGAAATTAACTTCAGTGAAAATAAAAAATATGAATTCTTTAAAAAAGATGACTTTACATTTAAAGCTTTGAACACTCCTGTTAAAAATGTCTTTCTTGGAGATTTATTTGATCCATGTAATGGAATTGCGTCATCAGAAGTAAAAAGATATGACAGTAAAATTAATGATAATTTTTTACCATATATTAGACCTACAAAAGATCAAAGATATTCAATAGATGCATATGTTGATAAAAATCATATTCAAAACAAATATATCTTTCCTAAAAATACATTATATGTTTCAACAGATGGTCAAGGAAGCCATTCATATGCATATGTATCAATTTTTGAATTTGTTCCTAATAGTAATGTTATTGTTTTGATTCCTAAAAGATCAATGACTATTGTAGAAAAATTATTTTATGCATTTTCAATAACTAAATATAGATATAAATTTTCTTATGGCAGAAAGCCAAAAGGAGAGAGATTATCGAGCATTTTAGTTCCAGAGTTTCCTAACATAGATCTACAAAAACTCTTAAAAAAATATAACAGCTATATTATTTAATTTTTAAATTTAAAATTATAGATAAATTTCTTACTTAATAGCTTTTTGATTTATCTCAATTTGGCATAGTCTGTGGCATAGTTTTTTGAATAAATTGATGAGTCTTTATGCGAATTATTTTCAATCAATTTTTAATTATCTGCATAACTAGTGTGAAGTAGTGTGAGGTAGTGTGAAGTAGGTTGTCCCACTAGCACCCCAAATAATCGCCAGCTTCCTGAATAATTTTCCAGAGTTTACTTGCGTTTTCTTTGTTCATATTAATGATTAATTTATATACATTTTAAAATATGAAAAAAATAATTAATGAACCAAGTAATTTTGTAGATGAATCTATAGATGGTTTAATTAAATCTCATCCAAATGTTTACTCTCTAGCAGAAGATAACTCTAGAGTAATAAAAAGAGCAAAAAAATCATCTAATAAGGTAGGTCTTGTTACTGGAGGTGGGTCCGGACATTTGCCTGTATTTACAGGTTATGTTGGTGAAGGTTTATTGG
>CACDRL010000002.1 GCA_902555435.1 uncultured Pelagibacteraceae bacterium | reverse complement strand
ATCAGGAATATTACTTTCATCTTTATTTAAAACTAAAATAGCTATTAAATAAGGTTTATTATCTCCATAAACTAATGCTTGCTCTACAAATTCGATTTTAAGCAAATCATTTTCAATTTTTACAGGAGAAATATTGTCACCACCTGGTGTAATTAAAATATCTTTTTTTCTATCAGTGATTTTTAAATAACCATTTTCAAAATGCCCTATATCTCCAGTATATAACCAACCATCCTTTAAAACTTTTTCAGTTTCTTCTTTTTTATTCCAATAGCCTAACATGACATTTTCACCTTTAACCAGAATTTCACCATCATCAGCAATTTTTACTTCATTACCACTAAAAGCAGGACCCACTGTATCAATCCTTATATCTTTTATTGGGTTACAACTTACAACTGGAGAGGTTTCTGTTAGGCCATAACCTTGTAAAGTTGGTAGTCCTATCGAATTTAAAAAAATACCTACTTCTTTATCCAACGCACCCCCTCCAGAAATAAATGCTTTTAAAGAACCTCCAAATTGAGCTTTTATTTTTTTTCTAACTATTTTTTCACAAATCGTATTTTGTACTTTCTCGAAAAAGGTAAGTTTTTGTTTTGTTAATACTTTTTCTCCAAGATAAAGCATTTTGTTTATTAGAGATTTTTTAAAACCAGTAGCTTTGTTAAAAGTTGAATTAATTTTTTGATAAAGATTCTGATAAAATCTTGGAACAGCTGTCATGATATCTGGGCTACATTCTCCCATATTTTTAATTAACTTATCTATACTTTCTGCATAGTAAACTTCAGCACCTATTGCTATTTGGACAAACTGAACGGTATGTTCATACGAATGAGATAATGGTAACCAAGTTAGAAATTTAGGTTTGTAAGATATTATTTCTTTTAAAAGTGAAATAGAGCCTTCACAATTATTTAAAATCCCCCCATGGCTTAGCATTACTCCCTTGGGGTTACCTTGGGTTCCTGATGTATAAATAATACAAGCTACGTCTTTTCTTGAAATTTCTAACTTTAAAAAATCGATCTCTTCATAATCATTCTTCAAAAAAATATCTTTGGTACATCTAGTATCTGATTGAGTATCTATTTGATCAAAAGAGATAATTTTTTTTATAAATGGCTTTGTGGAAATTATATTTTTAATTTTATTATATTGAACTTGATCTGAAACAATTATTACTGAAGGATTACAATCATCTATTAAATATTCATAATCTCTCTCTGTGTAAGTTGTATAGGCTGGCACCGTAATTCCATTTGCTAACATTATCGCAAAATCTGATATCATCCATTCAGGTCTATTTTCTGAAATTAATAAACATCTATCTTTTTTTTGAATTAAAGATTTAAGCTCATTGCTTAATTTTAAAATATTCAAATAAGTATCTCTCCAAGAAAACTTATCATTTGGATTTTTTAAGGATTGTAAAAAAATCTGATCAGCTTTTTCTTTTGTATACTGATTATAAAATAGTTCTAAAAGATTATTATGGTTTTTTATATTCATAAGCTTTGGTGGGCGAAGAGAGAATCGAACTCTCACTTCTTGCGAAACACGATTTTGAGTCGTGCGCGTCTACCAGTTCCGCCATTCGCCCATTAAATTTAATTATAATTAAATAGTATAAGAACTAAAATTATATTAAAACCAAAAAATGTTCCAAAGTCTTTATAAAAAGTGTTTGAATTTAGCTGCTCACAAAAGTTCAAATTTATACTTAAGCATTGTTTCCTTCACTGAAAGTTCATTTTTTCCTATACCTCCAGATGTAATGATTATTCCGATGGTGATTGCTAAAAAAAAAGAGTATTTTAAAATTTTTTTAATCGCATCTATATTTTCAGTTTTAGGTGGAATTTTTGGATATTTAATAGGTTATTTGTTTTATGATTTAGCTATTAATATAATTGAATTTTATGGTTATGAAAATAAAGTTGAAAATTTGAAGACAAGTTTGTCTCAAGGATCAGGTTTTTTTGCCTGGATGAGTATTCTTTTTCTAGCAGGATTTACTCCTCTTCCCTATAAAGCATTCACTATTGCTAGCGGCATTATTGCTTTTAATTTACCTGTATTTATTGTTGTAAGTTTAATCTCGAGAAGTCTTAGGTTTTTTATTGTTGCTTATTTATCTTATAAATTTGGTGAATTATTTACTGAATTCATGGAGAAACATGGTTCAAAATGGTTCACTATAATTGGAATTTTTATAGTTATATTATTAGGAATTACATTTTTAATTTTTAAATTTAATGCTTAATAACAAGACATTATTGCTTAAACTAATTTTGTTAGTCAGTTTCGTTGCTTTAATATCAGCATTCTTTATTGAGTATGTTTTGGGTCATCAACCATGTAATCTTTGTATTTTAGAAAGAATCCCATATATAATTTCAATAATAATTATATTTTTGAATTATAAATTTTATCAGTTTGAGAAACTATTTTTGGTTTTATTAATAATAGTTTTTTTAACAGCTACCATCTTGTCAGTTTATCATTTTGGTATAGAACAAGGATTTATTGAAGAATCTTTAGTTTGTGATCTTAAAAATGGCTCTGGAGTAACTTCCAAAGAAGAAATTTTAAAACAATTGCAAGAACAAAAAGTGAGCTGCAAAGATGTAACATTTAAAATTTTTGGATTATCTCTTACAACTTATAATATTGTAATTTCAATATTAATTACAATCAATACTTTAAAAATTTATTTAAACTATGCCAAAAGTAAGTAAAAAAAAAATTGAAGAATTTATAAGGGTAGATCATGCTGGTGAGCGTGGGGCTGTTAAAATATATGAAGGTCAATTATTAGCTTTAAATACATTTGTAAAAGATGAGAATTTAAAAAAAATCATAGAAGATATGAAAATTCATGAAAAAGAACATAGTGAATTCTTTGAAAACGAAATTAGGAAAAGAAATATTACTCCTACAAAACTTTTACCACTGTGGGATTTGCTAGGTGTTGGTTTGGGATTTGGTTCTACTCTGTTAGGGAAAAAAGCAGCTATGTTATGTACAGCATCTGTGGAAGAAGTAATTGATGAACACTACTTAAATCAAATTAATCAGTTAGATGAAGATGAAAAATTTCTCAAAAATAAAATTACAAAATTTAGAGAAGATGAGCTTAATCATAAAGATATCGCTTATGAAAAAGGCGCAACTAAAAAAGGACCCTATAGTATTTTAGATAAAATAATTAAAACTGGTTCTAAAATTGCAATTAATATTTCTGAAAAAATTTAGGTTTCTAATTCAACATCCCAATACAAGTAATCCATCCAACTTTTATGTAAAAAATTAGGAGGAAAGTTCTTACCATTTTTATGTAAATCTTCTGTTGAGGGTCTAAAAGGATATTGATTTAATTTCATTCCTGAATGTTTTAATAATTTTCCACCTTTTTTTACATTACAAGCTGAACAAGCTGTAACAACATTGTCCCAATTTGTTTCTCCACCTTTGGATCTTGGAAGTAAATGATCAAAAGTAAGTTCCTCATTACTTCCACAATATTGACAAGAGAATTTATCTCTTAAAAAAACGTTAAATCTAGTAAAACTTGGTTTCGTTTGAGGAACAATATAGTCTTTTAAAGCTATTACACTTGGTAGCTTCATATTAAATGAAGGACTTCTGATAGTTCTATCGTAATGACTTACAATGATAACTCTATCAAGAAAAACTGATTTCACAGTGTCTTGCCATGACCATAATGATAGTGGGTAATAGCTAAGAGGTCTATAATCAGCATTGAGAACTAATGCCGGACATTTTTCTAATGACACATCTTGTTCAATAAAGTTGTTCACATTAAAACATTAACTTAGTTTAGCATCATAATCAATATGATCAGATGTTAAATTTTTTTTAAAATATAATTTAATGCTGTACTTGATGCCTCGATAGGAATGTGATGGTCGCAATTTTTTATTAATAAAGTTTCAACAAGAATATTGTTTCGAATTAAAAAATCTTTAGCTTCAAGTAAATGTGTTGATGGAACAATTTGGTCGACATCACCATGTATAAGTAATGTATCTGTGCTATTTTTAATTCTATTTTTTAAATTAATTTGATCTATAATTTTACCAGAAAATCCTACGATACATAAAAATTTTTCATTTGAGGTAAGGCCAACATTCAAAGACATCATACAGCCCTGGCTAAAGCCTGATAAACAAATTTGTTGATTTGATAAGTTGTATTCAGTTTTAACTTCCTCAATAAATTTTTTAATAACATTTTCAGCTTTAATTGACTCTTCAAGTATATAAGATGGGTCTTCTTTGGTTAAATCAAACCATTGATATCCTGATGGATTAATTGCACACTTTTCATGTCCATTAGGACAAATAAAAATTGTGTTTGGCAGATGTCTTTTCCAATTTAAAGTTAACATACTTATATCTTTTCCATCTCCGCCATATCCATGAAGTAAAATTATTGCATTCTTAATCTCTGTTCCTTCTTCTGGTTTGATGATGATTGAATTAAGGCAAAATGTCATAGATGATTTATTATGTTTTTTATTTTTAAAAACACACTACAATAATAATATGTTTTCTGGAATATTAGTTAAAATTTTATCTATCGCTCTTTTAATAGCTGTTGGAATAGTTCTGGTTTTAGGTATTGGAACTTTATTTAAAGGTGGAGAAACGAGTAAAAAATATTCAAATAAACTAATGCAGCTTAGAGTTCTGCTGCAATTTGTAGCCATACTTGTTTTGGTAACTTTCGCATATTTTTTTAAAAACTAATTATATTTCTCAATCCACTTTAAAAAATCTTCATCATTAAAGTCTAAGTCGCCAAGAATTCTTGCAAATTCCTCACCTTGTTTATTTATAAATATTGATGTTGGGACTCCTCTTAGAGAAAAAGTTTTAGCTAAAGTTACTTCTGGATCAAAAAAAGGTTCTAAATTTTTTAATTTTAATTTTACAAAAAATTCTTCAACTTTATTTAGTTTTTCTTTTCCAATATTAATAGGAAAAACTTTTAAATTATTGAGTGATGAATTTGCTTGCATATTGTCTAATGAAGGCATCTCCTTTTCACACGGGGGACACCAAGTAGCCCAAAAATTTAAAACTAACAATTTTCCTTTGAAATCATTAATTTTAATTTTTTCATTTTTCTTATTTAAAAAAAATACGTTTTCATACGTTTTTGGAACTTTATGAATAACAATATTTTTAATGTTTGGTAAATCACTAGCTTCTGCAGTTGTAATTAAAAAAATAAATAATACTAAAATTCTCATATTAATTAGGTATAACTAAATATCATGGCAAAAAATAAAAACAACCAGGCAATATGGAACACGCGAATACAAAAGGAAGCGTCAAACCTATTTCGAAAAGTTGGTAATTCTATTGATATAGACAAGAGACTTTACAAAGAAGATATACAAGGGTCCATTGCACACGTTGAAATGCTTTTTAGACAAAAGATAATTTCCTTTAAAATAAAAAATAAAATTATTTATGGTCTAAATAAAATTTATAAAGAAATAACTTACAAAAAATTTGATTTTAATAAAAAATATGAAGACATTCATATGAATATAGAGAAAAGACTATTTCAAATAATTGGTGATGAAGCTGGATACATTCATACAGCTAGATCAAGAAATGATCAGGTAATAACTGATTTTAAAATTTGGATTAAAACTGCAACAAAAGATATAAATAACAATATAGATAAAGTAATCAAAAGCACAATTAAACTGGCTGAAAAAAATGTTGAGACTATAATGCCAGGATTCACTCATCTTAAAAATGCTCAAGCTATATCGTTTGGCCATTATTTAATGGCTTATGTGGAAATGTTTACTAGAGATAAAAAAAGATTTTTAAACAATTTAGATAATTTAGATGAAAGTCCATTAGGTGTAGCAGCTTTATCAGGCACTTCGTTTAATATAGATAGAAATTTTACATCCAAAAAACTTGGATTTAGAAGACCAACTAATAATTCAATAGACACAGTTTCGGATAGAGACTTTGTGCTAGATTTTCTTTATGCTATTTCAGTATGTTCAATGCATATTTCTAGAATTGCAGAGGAATTAATTATATGGAATTCAGATGGATTTAACTTGATCAACTTATCAGATAAAGTTGTTACTGGCTCCTCGATTATGCCTCAAAAAAAGAACCCTGATCTTCTAGAATATCTAAGAGGAAAAACTGGTACTTCTTATGGAAATTTTTTTTCTATGCTAACTATACTAAAAGGTTTGCCACTATCTTACTTTAAAGATTTACAGGATGATAAGGAATTGGTTTTTAATTCTAATGACACTCTAATAAATTGCTTAAAAATATTTGATGAAGTTTTAAAAAACTGCAGTGCGAATAAAAATAAAATGCTTGAACTTGCAAATACAGGTCATATTACGGCAACAGATTTAGCGGATTATTTAGTTAGAAAACACTCGATGTCATTTAGAAAGGCGTATCAAAAAACAGCTGCTATTGTGAACATGGCAGAAAAAAGAAAGAAAAATTTAAGCGACTTAAATTTACATGAACTTAAAAAAATTGAACCAAAACTCACTGAAGAAGTTTTAAACATTTTTGAATTAAAAAATTCAATTAATTCAAAAAAATCTTTTGGGGGAACATCTTTTGATAATGTAAGAAAAATGATAATGAAATATAAGAAAACAAAATGATTAAAAAAATATCACTTTTAATTCTAATTTCATTTATGCTGGTATCTTGTGGTAAAAAAAATTGTCCGACTTATACTGGTTCAGAAAAGGAGAAATGTGATCCTCTGTTTAAAACAAAATGAAATATATTAATAAAAAACTTTCGATTGAAAAACATTATTTTCAAAATATTGCTCAAAAGTACAGTACTCCAACTTATTGTTACTCTTATTCAAAATTAAGAGAAAATATATTAAATTTCAAAAAAAATTTTAAATCAATATCGCCATTGATATGTTTTGCAGTTAAATCGAATACTAATGTAAATTTGATAAATGAAATATCAAAATTTGGTTTAGGAGCAGATGTTGTTTCGGTAGGTGAAATGATGATGGCCCTGAAAGCAGGTGTAACTCCAAAAAAAATCGTTTTTTCAGGGGTTGGTAAAACTACAGATGAAATAAGTTATGCAATAGAAAAAAAAATTTTATTAATAAATGCAGAATCTAAAAGTGAAGTAAAAGAAATAAATAGAGTTGCTAAAATTAAAAATAAAATTGTAAAAGTTGGTCTAAGGTTAAATCCTAATACTGATGCCAAAACATTAAGTCAAATTTCAACTGGTAAAAAAGAAAACAAATTTGGTGTAAATGAAAAAACATTTTATGAAATTATTGATTATTGTAAAAATTCAAAAAATATAGATCTTAATTGCCTAAGTGTTCATATTGGAAGCCAAATTTTAGATCATAAACCATATGAAAAAATGCTTAAGGTAGTCGATAATATTTTAAAAAAAACATCTCATAAATTTGAATACATCGATTTAGGTGGTGGTATGGGAATTTCATACACAGACAATAATAAAAAACTTAATTATAAAAAATATTATTTAGCCATTAAGAAATTTTTAAAAAATAAAAAATGTAAAATAATATTTGAACCAGGTCGATCTATAATAGGCAATGCTGGAACATTAATAACAAAAGTAATTTATATAAAAGACAGTGAAAGTAAAAAATTTATTATTTTAGATGCAGCTATGAATGATTTAATGAGACCAGCACTATATGGTGCAACTCATAAAACTTTGCCTGTCATCAAATCTGGAAAAATTTCAAAAAAAACCTATGAATTTGTAGGACCTATCTGTGAAAGTACAGATAAGTTTGTGACTATTAAAAATTTTCAAGAACTTCATGAAAAGGACTATATTGCAATTTGTGATGTAGGTGCTTACGGAATGTCACTGAGTTCAAATTATAACTTAAGAACAAAACCCTTAGAATTATTAATTAAAAACAATAAAATAAAAATAATTAGAAAAAGACAAAAGCATAAAGATTTAATTTAGCTTTTGAGACAATGATAAGAAACTTTTTATTTTCAATAATTTTTTTTTCTGGAATTATTATTATTTCTATAATTTTTTTACCTTCTTTCTTTCTACCAAGAAAAATAGTTTTGCTTGGTGGTAAATTAATGGGTTATTGGACTGGTATTTGCTTAAGGTTTATCCTTTCAGCAAAAATCCTTATCAAAGGTGAGGAAAACATAATTAAAGAAGATAAATTTTTTATTGCTGCTTCTCATCAATCAATGTTTGAGACCTTTTATTTACAAACTATTTTTAATTCACCAGTTTTTATTTTAAAGAAAGAGCTTCTAGATATTCCAATATTTGGTTGGTATTTAAAAAAAATAGGATCAATTTCAATAAATAGAAACAAAACAACTAAAGATAATTTAGGTTTTTTTGATGATATTTCAAAAACAATATCACAATCAAATCGTCCATTAATTATTTTTCCTCAAGGTACAAGGGTTTTACCTGACGACAGAACTCCATTTAAAAAAGGAGCCTCAAGAATATATGAAGAATTAAAGATAAATTGTTTACCAGTAGCCATAAATTCTGGCTACGTGTGGCCAAAAAAAGGTAGCAAAAATAGTAATAGAACAATTACTATATCAATATTGAAACCTATTTCTGCTGGCCTAGAAAAAAATGAATTTTTAAAAACTCTAGAAAAAAATATTTACCAAGAATTAGATTTAATAAACTAACCCTTCATTGGCATCACAACATAAATACTATCAAAATCACCTGGATCTTTTATTAAAGCTGGTGAGCCAGTATCATTAAAGAAAATTTCAACTCTATCACCGTCTAATTGCGAAGCTACATCAATCAAATATCTAGAGTTAAAACTTATTTCTAAATCGTGATCAAATTTAACATTTAATGTTTCTTTTCCGTCTCCACTATTAGTATTATTTACTGAAAGATTAAGAGTATCCTTTGATAAATTAAATTTTACACCATCTTTTTTATCCAAAGATACAGATGCCACCCTATCAACTGAGTTTAAGAAAAGTTTTAAATCAATTTCTAATTTTTTTTGATTATTTTTAGGAATTACCTGAATATAATTTGGAAATTTTCCATCGATAAGTTTTGATATCAAAATACTATTATTTAGTTCAAACCTAATTTTTGACTTTAGGTTTGATACTTTTACATCGCCATCATAACTATCTAGCAGTGAACAAAGTTGAAAAATTGTTTTTTTAGGAAGTATAATAGGATCAAATTCAATTTTTTCATCTAGCCTGATTTTTGAAATCGACATTCTATGACTGTCAGTAGCAACAGCAGTTAAATAATTTTTATCCTCAACTTCAGTTTGGTGAAAATAGATACCACTTAAATAATGTCGAGTTTCATCATTTGAAACAGAAAACTTACATTTATTTAAAAGCTTTAATAATTGTTTTGATTTTATAATAAATTCATTTTCATTAAAATTCTCATCAGTTAATGGAAACTCTGTAGGACTAATACAATTTAGATTAAAAATAGATTTTTCTGACTCTACTTGTAATTTACTTACATCAGTAAGGGTAAAATTAATTTTTTTTCCTGATATTAATTTTCTGATAATGTCATACATAATTGACGAGGTAGTTGTTGTTTTTCCCTCATCTAAAATTTCAACATTGTTTATCTGATGTATAAAAATCAAATCAAGATCTGTAGCAGTAATTGTTAATTTAGAATTACTAGCATCTAATAGAATATTAGATAAAATTGGTAATGTGCTTCTCTTTTCAATTACACCCTGACAATAATTTAGTGCTTGCTGAAGGTCTTGTTGATTAACGTTAAATTTCATTTTCTTTGTTATTGTATAAAATCTGATTTTTTAGTTTATTAATATTTTCTAACATTTCTGGATCTTTTTCTTTGATTTTCTCTATTGTTTTAACAGAGTGGATAATTGTTGTATGGTCTCTATTCGAGAATTCTCTACCTATTTCTGGTAAGGATTTAGAAGTTAAAATTTTAGTTAAGTAAATAGCTGTCTGTCGAGGTCTTACTAGGTATCTTGATCGTCTTGAAGAAAGCATTTCATTTTTGCTTATCTTGAAAAACTTACACACAATAGTCTGTATCAAGTCAATTGTTACTTTGTTTTCTGAGATATTCAAAAGATCTTTTAATACCACTTTAGTTTCAGGTAAATTTGGAACTTTGTTATAAATTCTTGAAAAGGATACTATTCGATTAACTGCTCCAACTAATTCTCTAACACTTCCAGAAATCTCATTACTAATAAAATCTTGTATTTCTTTTGATACTTGAAGCTGATCTGAATATAAATTGTTTAATTCTTCTGTTTTTTTTTGAATTATTTTTTTTCGTAATTCTAAATCAGGTTTTTGAATATCAACGACTAATCCACCTGAAAATCTAGATTTAATTCTCTCTTGAATACGCATTAATTTATTAGGTGCTCTATCAGCAGATACAATAATTTGTGACCCTTTATCTAACAAAGCATTGAATGTATGAAAAAATTCTTCCTGCATCGCTTCTTTACCACTAATAAACTGGATATCATCTATAAGTAAAATGTCAGTATTTCTAAAATATTCTTTAAACTTAACCATATCATTTGATTTAATTGATTTTACAAACTGATACATAAAACGTTCAGCTGAAATGAACATCACTTTACTTTTTTTCTTCATCTCAAAACCAATGGAATTTAATAAGTGAGTTTTCCCCATTCCCACTCCACCATAAATATAAAGTGGATTGTAATGAGAAATAGTTTCGGTAACTTTTAAAGAAGCTTCATATGCAAGTTTATTGCTTGATCCAGTTATAAAGTTATCAAATCGTTTATTTGGATCTATTCGATTATATTGAAGATAAGAGTCTTCTATAAATGAAACATTTTCATTTTGGTTGATTTCAAAATTTGCTGAATCTTTCAACTCCTTATCTACTTTTTGATCAATAATTTTAAATTCAATTCTAATTATATCTTTTTTATATAATTTAATTATTTTCAGAATTTGATCTAAATATCTTGAGGTGATCCAGTCTCTAATAAATCTGGTTGGAACAGATAAAAGTAAATAATTATTATGTTCCTCAAGAAATGATATTTTTTTTAACCAACTTTCATAAATTTCTAAACCTAATTTATTCTTCATTTCAGATTGAATTTGTTGCCAGTTAAGCTCTTCTGAAGCAAAATTATTAATGTTTTTATTTATATAAGATTTATTCATAACTTTAGGGGAACCCTCAGTTAGAACGATTTAAAAAATTTTGCAACAAGTATTGAAACCAAATTTAAAAAAAAATTAAATCTGCAATTGTAGATTCTTTGTCAGAACATTTTTTAAATAAATTTAAATTATAGATTGATTAAAAAATATATTTGTAAAATTAAAATTTTTGATTGAATCAAACATAGATTGAATCAATGATTAATTGCATTGCATCTGATCAAAAATTTACTAAATCTAAATATGGTAATTTAAAAATGTTAAAATCTTATATTATGTGTTAGTAAGATTTATCTTAGAAAAAAACTTGATGTTGCTAAATTGCTGCGATCTTTTTTGTTACTCTTGATACGTTTCTTGATGCATTTTGTTTTTTAATTACACCAGTCTTTGCAATTTTCATCAACTCAGAGTTTAGTTTAGGTAAAAATTTTAATGCTTCATCTTTCTTTTTGGTATCAATTAAAGCATTCATTTTCTTTAATGCATTTCTAAATCTACTTTTTCTAGCTTTATTAACAGCTGTTTGCTTAGAAATTCGTCTTATACGTTTAATAGCTGATTTAGTATTTGCCATGCGCAGGGGTATAGCTTGTGAACTCAAAACGGTCAACTAAATATTTGTCTAATTTTGGCAGGAATTACAAAAGAAAGTAGATCTATTTGATACTATTTTTTTCTTTATAGTATCTTTACATCCTCTAGTTTTACATCTTAATCCTTCTTGCTGATAAACTTTAAATTCTTTTTGATAATTTCCAGAAGATCCTAATGCATCCTTAAAATCTCTAATACTTGAACCGCCTTTTTTGATCGCTCTTGATAAAATTTTTTTTGAATTATAAATAATTTTTTTGCAGTCTTCTCTAGATAACAATTTTGCTTTTTTAAGTGGATAAATTTTACTTAGAAATAAAATTTCACTTGCATAAATATTTCCAATTCCAGAAACAAATTTTTGGTCTAATAGAAAAGTTTTAATATTTTTATTTTTTCCTTTGAAATAATTAAAAACATAATTCAGATTAAAATTTAAATTGAATGGTTCTGGTCCTAAATTTTGAAATCTGTTTTCTAATTTTTTATTGTTTTTTACTAACTCAAAAAAACCAAATCTTCTTGGATCATTATATATTACTTTCAAAGAATTAAATATTAACTCAATATGATTATGTTTTTTTGGCAATATAGGAGAATGATAAAAACTAGCATTGGTAAATTTTAATTTTTTTTTATAATCAATAATGTGGATTGTTCCGGACATTCCTAAATGTATCAAACAAAAATCTCCACTTTTAAAATTCAATATTAAATACTTAGAAAATCTATCTACTTTTGTAATTTTTTTATTCTTTAAAAAAGAACTAAAATTTTTTGGAACTGGAAATCTAAGATTTTTATTTCTAATAATTACTTTTTTAATACTTTTTTGTTTAATTTTTTTATCCAAAGATTGTCTAACAATTTCTACTTCTGGTAATTCTGGCATTTCTCACTATATTCAATATATATTTTTTTATGCAACAATATCTTCAAAATAAAAAAGGCCTTGTGGAGGGTGTTTTTGATCAAGTTTATAGTAAATACGACTTGATGAATGATTTCATGTCACTAGGCATTCATAGGTTTTGGAAAAAAAGTCTAATCAATATTATGAAGCCATCTCCAAATAAAAAATTAATAGATGTTGCTTGTGGAACTGGGGATATTGGTAAATTATTTCTAAATAACACAAATCAAATGTCAGAAGTCACTTGTGTAGATCCAAATAAAGGTATGATTAATGAAGGTAAACAAAAATTATCAAGCTATAAAAATATAAAATGGATCAATGCAGCTGCCGAAAAACTCCCACTTCAAGACAACGAATTTGATTATTATACAATAAGCTTTGGCCTTAGAAATACAAAGAATTTAGATAAGGCTCTATCTGAAGCGTATAGGGTATTAAAGCCAGGTGGAAGATTTTTATGTTTAGAATTTTCAAAAATTCAAAATTCTAACTTAGATTTTGTTTATAAAAACTATTCGAAAATAATTCCTCATATTGGTCAATTCATTGTCGGTGATAAAAAACCATATGAATATTTAGTAAAAAGTATTGAAGAATTTATTAATCAAGAAGAATTAATTGACTTAATGAAAATACATAATTTTACAAAATGTAATTATAGGAACTTTTCAGGTGGTATAGTTTCTATCCATAATGGTTGGAAGGTATAATGCTAAAAAAATTAATTACTTTATTTAAATTAGGAAGAAAAATTGCAAAATCTGATATTTTAGATATTGCATCTAAATTTAAAAAACCACCTGTAGCCATCACAATTTTATTTCAACTGTTAGCAATCTCTTTTGAAAAAAAAGAATTAAATCAACATGTACAAGATGATGGAGAACGACTTTCAAAATCATTGGAATCGATGGGCACAACTTTTATAAAATTAGGTCAATTTTTAGCTACTAGACCTGATATTATAGGAGAGGAACTTTCTACAAAATTAGAAAAATTACAAGATCGTGTACCACCATTTTCAATTAATCAGGCAAAAGAAATAATTAAAACTGATTTAGGTAATGATACTTATAATTCTATTATTGATTTAAGTGAACCAGTAGCGGCTGCATCAATAGCACAAGTTCATAAAGCTAAAATAAATGACAACGGTACAATTAAAGATGTGGCAATAAAGATTATAAGACCTGACATCAAAAAAATATTTAATGAAGAAATTGATGCGATGATGCTATTTGCTTTTATTATTGAGTCATTTTTAAAAAAAACCAAAAGATTAAAACTTGTAGAAGTTGTTTTTTTATTGAAAGAAATAACTAACCTAGAAATGGATTTAAGGTTTGAGGCAGCAGCTGCAAATGAATATGCAGAAAACACAAAAAATGATGCTGGATTTAAAGTTCCTGAAATATATTGGAACTTTACTAGTGAAAATGTGATGACATTAGATTGGATAGACGGTGTATCAATTCGTGAAACTGAAGAGCTGAAAAAAAGAAATTTAAATACTAGTAAAATTGCCGAAGATATTATCCAACATTTTTTAAGACATGCAGTAAGAGATGGTTTCTTTCATGCAGATATGCACCAAGGAAATATATTTATTGATGAGAGTGGTCAAATAGCTCCCATAGATTTTGGCATAATGGGCAGATTAGACAAAATGAGCAAACGTTTTTTAGCTGAAATTTTATTTGGATTTATTCAAAGAGATTACAAAAAAGTTGCTGAAGTTCACTTGGTAGCGGGGTTAGTCCCTAAAAATGTGCCGATAGATGATCTTGCTCAAGCATTAAGGTCAATAGGGGAACCTATATTTGGTCAAGAGGTTAAAGATATTTCAGGTGGAAAATTATTAAAACAGCTTTTTGATGTTACAGAAAAATTCAATATGCAAACTCAACCTCAGTTATTGATGTTACAAAAAACAATGGTCGTAGTTGAAGGAGTTGCAAGAAAATTAAATCCTAACACTAATATTTGGACAACGTCTAAACCAGTTCTTGAAAATTGGTTAAGAGAAACAAAAGATCCTATAAATAATTTTAGTGAAACACTCAAAAATAGTACCGAAGTAATTAAAAGATTACCTGAGTTACCTGAGATCATGGACAAAGCAAATCAAGCTCTAACATTTTTAGCTAGTGGACAAATTCCACAAAACTCAAATTCTTATACAGCTTTAAAAGATAAAAAATCTGAAATGGTGGCATTTAGAAACCAATCTATTATTGGCTTATTACTTCTTGTAATTTTTGGTCTTATAGTATTTTAATTCTGCAAATGAAAAATCTTAATAACAAAAAAATTCTTTTTATAATTTGTGGTGGTATCTCAGCTTACAAAAGTCTTGAAACTATAAGATTATTAAAAAAAAATGGAGCAGAAATAAAAACTATACTTACTACTAGTGCTAAAGAATTTGTAACTCCATTATCAGTAGCTTCATTATCTCATGGTAAAGTTTATAGTGATTTGTTTAGCTTAGAAAACGAAACTGAAATGGACCACATTTCACTTTCTAGATGGGCAGACGTAGTTATCGTTGCCCCAACAACAGCAAATACCATTTCGAAATTAGCACAAGGTACTACAGATGATTTAGCTTCCACTGTAATACTTGCTTCAAATAAACAAATTTATTTAGCACCAGCTATGAATGTTAGAATGTGGGAACATCAATCTACAAAAATTAATGTAAAAAAACTAAAAGATTTTGGTTATAAATATATTGGTCCAGAAATAGGAGATATGGCATGTGGAGAATACGGTGAAGGAAAGATGTCTGAACCATTAAAAATAGCAAATGAGTTAAATCAATTTTTTTTAAACCAAAGTCAAAATAAAAAATTTAAAGCTTTAGTTACTGCAGGTCCAACAAATGAGTATATCGATCCTGTGCGTTTTATAACAAATAGATCAAGTGGCAAGCAAGGGTATGAGCTAGCTAAATGTCTATCAAAAAAAGGTTTTGACACAACTCTGATTTCAGGACCAACTAATTTGGAAGTAGAAAAAGATATTAAACTGATAGAAGTTGAAACAGCAGATGAGATGTTTGCTGCGACACAAGAGAATTTGCCCGTAGATGTAGCAATCTTTTCAGCAGCAGTATCAGATTTTAAAGTAAAAAATAAATCTCTTACTAAAATAAAAAAGAGAGAGGCATTAAATTTAAATTTAGAAAAAAATGTTGATATTTTAAATTACATATCAAATCATAATTCTATGAGACCTAAAATTGTGATTGGTTTTGCAGCTGAAACGAATGAAGTTTTAAAAAATGCAGAAAAAAAATTAAATAAAAAAAATTGTGACTGGATAATTTCTAATGATGTTTCTAAAAAAAATATTGGATTTAATTCTGATTATAATGAAGTTACGATTCACTACAAAAATAAATCTTTAAAAAATGAAGTCCTACCATACAAAAAAAAATCTCAAATTTCTGATGAAATAGTTGATAGAATCATTGATCAATTAAATTAATGGCAAAAATCCTTGTTAAAAAATTAGATCCTTCTATAGAGTTACCCACCTATAAAACAGAAGGGGCTTCAGGAATGGATCTCATGGCATTTATAAAGGAACCTATTATACTTAAATCTAAAAATTCTTGTTTAGTTCCAACTGGAATTGCTGTTGCTTTTTCAAATGAATTTGAAATTCAAATACGACCTAGATCAGGTTTAGCCGCAAAAAATAATATTAGTGTTTTAAATACGCCAGGAACAATAGATAGTGATTACAGGGGTGAGATAAAAGTAATACTTTACAATCACGGAAAAGAAGATTTTTTAATTAACAATAAAGACAGAATAGCTCAAATGGTTCTTACACCAGTGATAAAAATGAATTTTGAAGAAACAGAAGAGCTTCCGGAAACAATAAGAGGCGAAGGCGGATTTGGCTCAACAGGAAAATGAGCAAAAAGTTAAACAAAAATCAAATCGAGCGTTTTTCAAGACAAATCATATTAAAAAATATTGGTATTTTAGGTCAAAATAAAATTACAAATTCAAAAGTATTAATAATAGGTATGGGTGGTCTTGGATGTCCAGTAGCAGAATTCCTAACTAGGTCAGGAATTGGCTCATTAGGAATTGTAGATCATGATAAAATAAGCCTTTCAAATATTCATAGGCAAAGTTTATTCAATGAAAAAGATTTAAATCAACCGAAAGTTAAAATTGCTAAAAAAAAATTAAACAAAATTAATTCTTTAACAAAAATAAAAATTTTTAATTACAAATTAAATAAATCTAAATTTCAAAAAATTATTAAAGATTATGATTATATTGTTGATGGAACTGATAATTTTGAAAGTAAATTTATAATTAATGACTTAAGTTTAAAGTATAAAAAATTTTTAGTAACTGGTGCAATAAGTAAATTTGATGGTCATATCTTTACATTTAATTTCAAAAATAAAAAAGAACCATGCCTTCGATGTTTTTATCAGGAGGAAAAAATATCTGATGAAATGCTCAATTGTGAGTATGAGGGAATCTTAGGAACTGTTGCTGGAATTGTTGGTACGATGCAAGCGAATGAGATTTTAAAAAATATTTTAAATATAGGTCAAAGTATAAATAATTATATTTTAATAATTGATTTATTAAATTTAAATTTTAGAAAAGCAAAAATTAAAAAAAGAAAAAACTGTCTATGCAATTAATTATAAGAACAATTTTAATTTTTATTTTATTAATATCAACAAGCTCAGCAAATGAGATGTTTGTTTCTTTAAAAAAAAATAAAGTAAACGTTAGATATGGTCCAAGTTTTGACTCTGATGTGAAATTTGTTTATAAAAAAATTAATCTTCCTTTAAAGCAAATAGATAAAAAAGAAAACTTTAGAAGGATTATAGACTTTAAAAATAATGGTGGGTGGATACATATATCTCAGTTAAAAAAAAATAATTCTGCAATAGCAACCAAAGATAAAATTTTATTTAAAAACCCCACATCTTTTGCAAAACCAATCGCTCTTATTAAAGAAGGGAGGTTGTTGATATTAGAAAAGTGTGAGCAAAAATGGTGCGAAATAACCTCTGGAGAATTTAAAGGTTGGATTAAAACAGACAATATTTGGGGATTTAATTAACTAAAATCAGCTGAAAGTGACTTTTTGTTCTTAACAGACAACTTAGTAGTATGGGAATATTCTTTATGATCAATTCCTATTTCAACTTCTGTTTCCTCAGACTTAAATTTAGCTATTTGGTCGTCTGTAAAATTAAAATGAATAAATTGGACTGAAGAAGCTTTTCCTTCAGTTGATGTTCTATCAACATCTTCCTCTGGTATAGCTTTTATTTTTTCTCCATTAATTTTCATAAACACTGTTTCTTCTATTCCGCCTACTTTTCCTAGGAAAGCCGCACGTGATATAGGGTTATCTATTTCAAACATTAATGTAGCCGTTAATTCTTTACCATTAGGTATTAAAGGGTTGTATGCTGACAACTCGTCTTTAAGTTGTTCATCTCCACCTTTTTCAATATATAGCATTTCTTGAACTTGAGCTAACATTGTCTCATAACTTTCAAAGTAAAATGTTGCATAAGGTCCTAAAGCAATTCTTCTATTTTTTTTAAAATCAACAATACTTTTTCTTAATTCTCTTCTGTTTTTTATGTAGACATCTAATGGCATGATATCTTGTTTTTGGATTTCTCTTTTTTCTCTAGGCATAATCATAGGTTATAACTTTTTGCCATTAATTCGATAGGATGTAGTGCCTCATCATTGGATATATTTGTATCAACTTCTAGCTGTTTTAAATGTTTGCCAGCTAAAGGACAATCAGAAGCCATATACTTATTATTTTTATTTTTTATTTGTCTAGCTGTAGGTCTTCCAACTTTATTTGCTAAATCATGAGTTTCTTTCATTACTCCAAAAGTTCCTCCATGACCCGCACATCTTTCAACCACATCAATTTTAATGTTTGGTATCAATTTTAACATATCTCTTGCTTTGATACCCATGTTCTGTGCCCTAGCATGACAAGCATGGTGCACAGTTACTCCCCCATCAATCTCATTTAATCCTTCTGCCAATCCCTCATTTTTTGCAATATCCACAACATACTCATCAATATCCATAACATTTGCAGATAATTTTTTTATTTTTTCCTCGTTTGGTAATAACAAGGGCCATTCAAATTTTAACATCAACCCACAACTAGCTGTTAAGGTTACTACTTTATATCCTTTATCAATCCATTCGATTAAATCCTTAGAAACTTTTTTCGCTTGTTCAACAACTTTTGGTAGATCAGCTTGCTCTAGAAATGGCATCCCACAACAACCAGGGTAAGCTTCCTGAACTTCTACACCATTTTTTTTCAAAACTTTTAAAGCGGCAACACCTGTATTTTTTTTATTAAAATTTACAAAACAAGTTGAATAAATAACAACTTTTCTATCTTTAGAAGATGTTTGATAATTTATCTTATCTCTGTTTTTTTTGAAGAAATTAGAAAAAGTTTCTGAGTTATATTTTGGTAACTGAACTCTTTTATCTATTCCAGTAATTAATTCTAATATTTTTCTAATTAATTTATTTTTAATATTTGATGCCCAGTTAACTATTTTAGAGAACATGACACCAATTTTAGCGTTTCGGTCTATTTGGGCTAATTGTGTTGGTACACTTGGTAATTTACCTAATTTTTTTTGAGCTGTTCTATATCGAAGCATTAAATGTGGAAAATCTAAATCAAAATCATGAGGTGGAACATATGGGCATTTAGTCATAAAACACATATCACACAATGTACATGCATCAACGACAGGGGCAAATTGATCGCTAGTTAAGCTTTCAACATCTTCATTTTTAGATTCATCAATCATGTCAAATAGCTTTGGAAATGAGTCGCAAAGATTAAAACATCTTCGACATCCATGACAAATATCAAACACTCTTCTCATTTCAGCGTCTAACTTTTCAGGATTTAAAAAATCAGGATGCTCAAAATCTATTGGATGTCTTATGGGTGCACTTAAGCTGCCTTCTTTGCTCATATAATTAAGTTATTTTAAATTTGAATTGTTTTTAGTGGGCGACTAGCGCCCACTAAGAAATTTGATTAGCTAATAGATTCTAAAGTTTTTTGGAATTTACCAGCGTGTGATTTTTCAGCTTTAGCTAAAGTTTCAAACCAGTCAGCAATTTCTTCAAAGCCTTCTTCTCTAGCTGTTTTGGCCATACCAGGGTACATATCAGTGTACTCATGAGTTTCACCTTGTACTGCAGAAGCCAGGTTAGCTTTTGTTTCACCAATTGGCATACCAGTTCCTGGATCACCAACTTCTTCTAGATACTCCAAATGACCATGAGCGTGACCAGTTTCACCTTCTGCTGTTGATCTAAAAACTGCAGCTACATCATTGTAACCTTCTATGTCAGCTTTTTGAGCAAAATAAAGATATCTTCTGTTTGCTTGACTTTCACCAGCAAACGCTTCTTTTAAATTTTCTTCTGTTTTACTTCCTTTTAAAGACATTATTTTCTCCTTTTAAATGTTAATCACCATATAATGCTTTTGCAGAATATGTCAACAGTTTAGAATTATTATAATGTAGATTTTAAGTAATTGATTTAATTGAATTATTTTTGATTTTGATTATCACTCGCAACTTTAACCAAAACTTCAACGGAATTTATTTTTTTTCCAGTTATATTTTTTCTAATATTTATTTTGTCTATATCGCTCTCATCACAATCGATTAGCTCATTCGTATCTTCATCGTAAAAATGATGATGAGCAGATGTGTTTGTATCAAAATAACTTTTATCACTGTTAATAGAAATTTCTTTTAAGTATCCCTTTTTTTGAAATACATGAACGGTATTATAAACTGTTGCTAGAGATATTTTTTCATTCATCTCATCAGAAATCATTTTTACAAGATCATTAATTGTAAAATGAAAAGTTTTTTCTCTATTGAATAAAACTTCACACATTTTAACTCTTTGCTTAGTAGGTCTTAGACCTATTTCTCTTAATTTTTCAATGAAATTGCAGTTTTTTGACATTATTTTTTATAATTATTCTAAAGTATGAATAAAAATATAACGTTTTATTATATTATATTAGGATTAAATCAAGTATTAAGGGAGCTCAAAATTATGAAAAAAAACTCGTACTCCTATGATGACCTAATAAGTTGTGGAAATGGTGACCTTTTTGGACCTGGAAATGCAAAATTACCTCTTCCACCAATGCTTATGTTTGACAGAATAACTGAAATCAATGAAAATAATGGTACATTTAATAAAGGCTCTTTAAAAGCTGAATTAGATATTAAGGATGATCTTTGGTTTTTTGATTGTCATTTTAAAAAAGATCCAGTTATGCCAGGGTGCCTAGGTTTAGATGCTATGTGGCAACTGGTAGGTTTTTTTCTAGGTTGGCTAGGAAATCCTGGAAAAGGAAGAGCTCTAGGAGTGGGTACTGTGAAATTTACAGGCGAAGTATTACAGAACGTAAAAAATGTAAGATATGAAATAGAAATGAAAAAAATTATGTCTCCTGGAGGAACAACTGTTGGGCTTGCAAATGGAATTGTTCTTGCAGATAATAAAAAAATATATTCAGCAGAAAATTTAAAGGTAGGTTTGTTTAAATAATGAGAAGAGTAGTTATTACAGGTTTAGGAGTTGTTTCTTGTTTAGGAAATAATCAAGATGAAGTTCATCAATCTTTATTAAATTCAAAATCAGGAATTTCTTATGCTGAAGATTATAAAGAACATAACTTAAAAAGCCATGTTCATGGGAAGCCAAATATAAAACTTGAAGATCACATAGATAGAAAAACAATTAGATTTATGGGTTCAGGCTCAGCTTACAATTATATTGCAATGAAAGAGGCAATTGAGGACTCGGGATTAGAAGAAAGTGAAGTGAGCAATTTTAAAACTGGGATTGTAATGGGTTCAGGTGGCCCATCAATCGAGAATGTAATACTTGCGGCAGACAAAACAAGAGCTAAAACTCCAAAACTAATGGGGCCATTTATTGTTCCAAGAACAATGGCCAGTACTGCTTCTGCAACACTTGCAGTACCATTTAAAATTAAAGGAACTAACTACACAATGAGTTCTGCATGTGCAACTAGTGGACACTGCATAGGAAATTCTATGGAATTAATTCAAATGGGTAAACAGGATATTGTTTTTGCAGGTGGAAGTGAAGAAATTCATTGGGCAATGACAGCAATGTTTGATGCTATGACAGCTTTATCCTCAAAATATAATGACACGCCACAATCTGCGTCTAGAGCTTATGACAAAACTAGAGATGGATTTGTAATCGCTGGAGGTGCAGGCGTATTAGTACTTGAAGAATACGAACATGCTAAAGCAAGAGGGGCTAAAATATACGCAGAATTAACTGGTTATGGAGCAACTTCAGATGGATACGACATGGTAGCACCATCGGGTGAAGGTGCTGTTAGATGCATGAAAATGGCAATGGCAACAGCTAAAAATAAAATTGATTACATTAATACTCATGGAACATCTACACCAGTTGGAGATATAACTGAGCTTAATGCTATTAAAGAAACTTTTGGAGAGGACATTCCAAAAATAAGTTCAACTAAATCTTTATCAGGTCATCCATTAGGAGCTGCTTCAGTTCATGAAGCAATTTATTGTTTAATAATGATGAAGAATAATTTCATTACAGGTTCTGCAAATATTACTAATATGGATGATGATGCTAAAAAATTTCCTATAGTTTCAAAAACTGAAACGGGAGCAACTTTAAATACGGTAATGTCAAATAGCTTTGGTTTTGGTGGAACTAATGCAGCTTTAATTTTTGAAAAGGTCTAATTTATGAGTTTAATGAAAGGTAAAAAAGGATTAATCATGGGTGTCGCTAATGAAAGATCTATTGCCTGGGGTATTTCTCAAAAACTTGCAGAGGCTGGAGCCGAGCTAGCATTTACATATTTAGGTGACGCTCTTAAAAAAAGAGTAGTTCCTTTAGCAGAAAAATTAAATTCAAAAGTTACTTTTAGTTGTGATGTTGAAAAAAAAGAAGAAGTTGTAAAATTATTTGAAGATATCAAATCCCAATGGGGCGAAATTGATTTTGTCGTTCATGCAGTTGCTTTCTCTGATAAATCAGAGTTATCAGGTGAATATTTAAATACAACTAGAGAAAACTTTTTAAGGAGTATGTTAATCTCATGCTTTTCATTCACTGAAGTAGCAAAAGAAGCTTCAAAGGTAATGAAACAAGATGGAAGTTTATTAACTTTGACTTACGAATCTACCAAAGCAATCCCAAATTATAATGTAATGGGTGTTTGCAAATCTGCTCTTGAAGCTAGTGTTAAGTATCTAGCAAGAGATTTGGGTACCAAGGGCATGAGAGTGAATGCGATAAGTGCAGGACCTATAAAAACGTTAGCTGCATCTGCAATTGGAGATGCAAAATTCCTATACAAATGGAATGAAGATCATTCTTTTCTAAAGAGAAATGTGGATATTCATGATGTTGGAAATTCAGCATTATACCTACTTAGTGATCTTGCGAACGGAGTTACTGGTGAAATTCACTACGTAGATGCTGGATATAACAAAGTTGGGATGCCAGATCCAAAAAATATAACCTAAAATTTAGTTAAAAATATATGAAGGGATACAGATTTATTACTGATGATGATACAGCAAGATTTTGTAATCGAGTGACTGAAGCATTATCGAATGGATGGAAATTGTATGGTGAGCCCAAAATGACATTTGATAAGAAACGTGGAGTAATGCGTTGTGGCCAAGCAGTTATAAAAAATGTGCCAAATAAAAAATACTCAAAAAAAATTAATTTATCTTCTATATAAAAAACCCCCAGAACTCTCATTCCAGGGGTTTTGAATTTTAATTTAAGTTATTAATTACTCAGTAGCTTGTTTCATAGAAAGTTTAACTTTACCTCTATCAAAACCAATCACTTTAACTTTTACTTCGTCACCTTCTTTGACAACATCAGTTACTTTAGCAACTCTTTTATCTGCAAGTTCTGAGATATGAACAAGTCCGTCTTGTTTTCCTAAGAAATTAACAAATGCACCAAATTCCATAATCTTCATTACTTTACCTGAATAAATTTTATTCAGTTCAGCTTTTGCAGTTATGTCTTTAATCATCTGCATTGCAATATTTCTAGACTCTTCATCTGGAGCAGCAACTGTTACCACACCTTCGTCGTTTACATCTACTTTCGCACCTGATTTTTCAACTATTTCTCTGATTGTTGCACCACCTTTTCCAATGACAGCAGCAATGTCTTTTTTATCAACATTAACTTGTTCCATTTTTGGAGTATGTTTTCCAACATCAGATCTTGAAGCTGATAATGCTTTATTCATTTCTCCTAAAATATGAACTCTTCCATCTTTAGCTTGGCTTAATGCTTGCTCCATAATTTCAAATGTAATACCTGTAATTTTGATATCCATTTGAAGAGAAGTAATTCCATCTTTTGTTCCAGCAACTTTAAAGTCCATATCACCTAGGTGATCTTCATCACCTAAAATATCTGATAAGACACTAAAATCATCACCTTCTTTGATTAAACCCATTGCAATACCTGCAACTGGCTCTTTAATTGGAACTCCAGCATCCATTAATGCTAAAGATGTTCCACAAACAGTAGCCATTGAAGAAGAACCATTGGACTCAGTTATTTCTGAAACTACTCTAAAAGTATATGGAAATGCCTCTTTAGTTGGTAATGAAGAGTTAATCGCTCTCCAAGCTAATTTACCATGTCCGATTTCTCTTCTACCAGTTCCAATTCTCCCAGTTTCTCCAACTGAAAAAGGAGGAAAATTATAGTGAAGCATAAATCGCTCTCTCTGAAGCCCATCTAAACTTTCAATTCTTTGTTCATCATCTGAAGTTCCCAGAGTTGCAACAACAATTGCTTGAGTTTCACCTCTAGTAAACAATGCAGAACCATGAGCTCTTGGTAAAACACCCACTTCACACTCGATAGGTCTTACATCAGATAAACCTCTTCCATCAATTCTATTTTTATTTTTTAAAATATCAGTTCTAACAATTGATTTTTCTAGATTTTTAAGCTGACTGTTAACATCAAGATCTGTGTAGTTTTCATCTTCCTCATAAAGTTTTTTGGCTTTATCTGTGATTTCGGAAATTTGATTTGATCTATCTTGTTTATCTCTTGTAGCAAAAGCTTTCTTAAGATCTTCAGTAAAAGTTTCCTCAAGTTTTTTCTTAACTTCAGATAAATCTTTTTTCTCAACTGTCCATTCAGGTTTTCTACATTCTTTTGCAAGCTCCTCAATCATTTCGATCACTGGAACAAAGCCTTCATGACCAAATTTAACTGCGTTTAACATTTCTTCTTCAGTTAAACCGTTTGCTTCTGACTCAACCATAAGCACAGCATCTTTTGTACCTGCTACAACTAAATCTAATTTCGATTTTTCTAACTCTTCTTTAGATGGGTTTAAAACATATTTTCCATCAATAAATCCAACCCTTGAGGCTCCTACAGGTCCCATAAATGGCATTCCTGATATAGCTAATGCTGCCGATGAAGCAGTGATTGATAAAATATCTGGCTCGTTTTCTTTATCGTATGAAATTACAGTTGGTAATAACTGTACTTCATTTTTAAATTCATCAGGAAACAAAGGTCTGATTGGTCTATCAATTAATCTAGAGATTAATGTTTCGCTCTCAGTTGGTCTTGCTTCTCTTTTAAAATATCCACCTGGAATTTTTCCAGCTGCATAATATTTCTCTTGGTAATTTACAGATAATGGAAAGTAATCCATGTCAGGATTTACTTTTTTTGCTCCTACTACTGTTGCTAGTACGACTGTCTCTCCACATGTTGCGATTATTGCACCGTCTGCCTGTCTTGCTACTTTACCTGTTTCTAAACTTATCTTCTTTCCCGCTACTTCAATTTCCTTCTTATATACTTTAAACATTTCATTTCCATTTCGTTTCGTTCGTTTCGTTCCATTCCGTTCTATCTATCTTGACTTCTATTTTCTTAAATTCAATTTCGACAGTACATTTTTGTAAGAATCCATTTTGTTTTTCTTTAAGTATTCTAACAATTTCTTTCTTCTATTCACCGCTCTCAACAATCCTACAGATGAATGTTTATCCTTCTTGAATTGCTTAATATGCTTAGAGAGAGTTTCAATTTTCTCTGTTAGCAAAGCGATTTGAATTTCTGAAGATCCAGTATCTTTATCATGCATTGCTAATTCTTGTGCCTTTTTATTCATGCCTCTTTCTTCCTATTTATTTGTTTGTTTTATTAAGTTTTCTATTTTTTCCGCATACTCAAAAGACTCATCTTTTCTAAAAAGTAATTTTGGTAAAAATTTCATAACCACTTTTTGTGATAAAATTTTTCTTATTAAAAATGAGTACTCTTTCAAAACATTAATTGTTTCCTCAGCATCTTTTCCTCCCAATGGAAGAACATATGCTTTAGCAATTTTTAAATCAGGACTCATTCTAACCTCAGTAACTGTTATAGTATTTGTTTCTAAATTCGGCACCTTAGCCTCATTTCTTATAAAAATCATGCTTAAAGACTGCTTAATCATCTCTCCAACTCTAAGCTGTCTTTGTGATACTGGTTTTCCTATTCTATCAGCCATTAAATTGATCTCTCTGTAGATGTAACACTAAATGCCTCTATTGTGTCGTTTTTTTGGAAATCCATATAATCTTTAACGGTAATTCCACATTCTTGACCATCACTAACCTGTTTTACTTGGTTTTTTTCCCTGAAAATTGTTGAAACTTTTCCTGTGTAAATTATTGCACCATCTCTAATAATTCTTACATCAGAATTACTATTTATTTCACCTTCAGTAATTTTTGAGCCTGCAACTTTTCCAGCACCCGAAACTTTAAATATCTCTAGAATTTGTGCTGTTCCAGTTATTGTTTCTTGAACATCTGGAGATAATAGTCCAGACATTTTTTGCTTAACATAATCCAACACCTCATAAATAATATTATAAGAAGAAATTTTTATTTTTTCATTTTCAGCAAGTTTTTTGGCTTCTTTGCTCGGTTTAACATTAAATGCTATTAGAACAGCATTAGATGCTTTAGCCAATGTAACATCAGTTTCAGTTACCATTCCAATATCTGCTAAAATTATTTTTGGTTTCACTTCTTCATGTTTAATTTGAGCAATTGCATTTTTGATAGCCTCTGATGATCCTTGTACATCGGATTTAATAATTAAATTTAATTCCTCAGAAGACTTATCTGAAAAAGCAGAATCTTGTGTTGCAAAGGTTAATGGGTTCTTTCCGTCTTTGCTCTCTTGAGCTCTATTTTCACTCAAAGTTTTAGCTTCTTTTTCAGTGTCTAAAACAATAAAATCATCTCCAGCTTTGGCAGCACCATTAATACCTAAAACTTCTACAGGAGTTGACGGTGGAGCTTCACTAATATTTTGACCTTTATCATTTATAATTGCTCTAACCTTTCCCCATTTTAAACCACTTACAAAAAAGTCACCCTTTTTAAGAGTACCTGTTGTTATAATAATATTTGCAACCGGTCCTCTTCCAACATCTATTTTTGATTCTAATACGATCCCTGTAGCTTTAGATTCATAATCAGTCTTAAGATCTAAAATTTCAGCTTGTAAAATTATAGACTCAACTAACTTATCTAAATTTTGTTTAGTTTTTGTAGAAACCTCAACCATTAAAGTATCACCAGATAAATCCTCTGCTATCAATTCATGTTCAAGTAATTGGTTTTTAATTTTCTGTGGATCAGCTTCAGGAAGATCACACTTATTTATTGCAACTACGATTGGAACATTCGCAGCTTTTGCATGTTTTATAGACTCAACTGTTTGTGGCTTTACTCCGTCATCAGCTGCAACAACCAAAACTACTACATCTGTTAATTTTGATCCTCTTGCTCTCATTTCAGTAAAAGCTGCGTGACCTGGGGTATCTATAAAAGTTAATTTATTATTTTGACTTTCAATTTGGTATGCTCCGATGTGCTGAGTAATTCCACCAAACTCTCCTGAAACAACATTTGCACTTCTTAAAACATCTAAAACAGAAGTTTTACCATGATCAACATGGCCCATAACAGTAACAATAGGTGGTCTATTTTTTAAATTTTCTACTCTAGTAGCTTTTATTTTTTGAATAATTTCTTCTGCTTTTTCTTCTCTTATTGGATTATGTCCAAATTCCTTAACTAGAAATTCAGCTGTATCAGCAGCTAAAGTTTGATTAATTGTTACAGTTACTCCCATTCCAAATAAATATTTAATTACATTGCTAGACTGCTCCGCCATTTTATTGGCTAGCTCTCTAACAGTTATTGCCTCTGGAATATTGATATCTCTTTTTACTGGTTTTGAATTCTCTTGTGCCTCTTCTTTAGAAGCGTTTTTCATTTCTTTTTGTCTAGCTCTTTTAACTGATGCTAAACTTCTTTCTCTAGCTTCTATTTCATCACTTAATGCTCTTGAAACAGTTAATTTTAATTCTCTTTTTTTTGTTCCAGCTTTTAATGTTTTTTTATCTTTTTCACTATCTCCCTTGAGTCTTTTGGTAGCTCTTTGCTCTGCTAGTTTTCTTCTTTCAAAATCACTTGTAATTGGAGGAGATTTTGATGCAAAAGACGGTTTAAATGGTGTACCTCTATTAAATGAAGTGGTAGATTTTGGTTTTCCTGCACCAGGTCTAAACGATCCACCTTTATTAGTGAATTTTCCACCTTGTTTTTCAATTACTCTAGAATTTTTTCCTTGAGTTTTAGCTATCTCAATATTTCTTATAGATTTCTTTGCAGAGCCGGATATTGTTAATTTTGTTTTTTTTTCCATTACTCATCTCTCAATCTTTATAAATTATATTTCTAGCAGACATAATTAATTCATCTGCCTCTTCTTTAGATAAAGCAAAATCCTCTAGATAACCCTGTATTTTAACTCTCTCTCCTTTAACTACATCGTAGCCACCAGTAAGTTCATCAGAAGCAAGATCTGAAAAATCTTCTAATGTTAATATTTTTTGTTCACCCAGTGTAACTAACATTCCTGGGGTAAGACCTTTAAGATTGATAAGGGCATCTTGTAGACCAAGCTCTTTAATTCTTTCCGATATATCTTCTTGATCTTTTTGATGAAACTCTTTTGCTCTTTCAATTAACGCAATAGCTGTTTCTTCCTCAATTCCCTCTATTTTTGTTAAATTTTCTGGCAAGCTATCTTTAATATCGTCTATTGTTGAAAAACCTTCAGCAACTAATAACTGACCTAACGTTTCGTCTAATTCTAAGTTTTTAACAAAGTTATCTGTTTTTTCTTTAAATTCTAATTGTCTTCTCTCGGAGTCTTCCGCATCAGTCATAATATTAATTTCATAATTTAACAATTTAGTTGCCAATCTTACATTTTGACCCCTTCGACCAATCGCTTTACTCAAATTTTCTTCTGTTAGAATTACATCAAGTTTTTTTCTTTCTGCATCTACATTCACTCTTTGAACTTCTGCAGGCGATAATGCATTTGATACTAATATTGCAGCGTCCTCTGACCAATTCACAATATCAATTTTTTCTCCTTGAAGTTCATTTACAACCGCCTGAACTCTAGAACCTCTCATACCAACACAAGCTCCAACTGGATCTAATGATGTATCAACTGCTTTAACACAAATCTTTGCTCTACTTCCAGGATCTCTAGATGAAGATTTAATTTCGATTAGTCCATCATATATTTCTGGAACCTCTTGAACAAAAAGTTTCTCCATAAATTTTGGGTGAGCTCTAGATAAAAAAATTTGTTGACCTCTTGGCTCTCTTCTTACATCATAGCAATAAGCTTTTATTCTATCACCAGCTTTAATATTTTCTCTAGGAATTAATTCATTTTTTTGAATGATTGCTTCTGTTCTACCTAGATCAACAATAACACTTCCAAATTCTAATCTCTTAACAATACCACTTAAAATTGTATCTTTTTTATCAATGAAGTCATTAAATTGTCTTTCTCTCTCTGCTTCTCTAACATTAAAGCTTATAACTTGTTTTGCAGTTTGAGCGGCTATTCTACCAAAATCAAAAGATGGTAAAGGTTGAAGAACTTCATCACCGATAGACTTATTTTTGTTATTTTCATTAAGATTTATCGCATCTTCCAATTTTATTTCTGTATTCGCATTTTCAGGATTTTCAGAAATAACAAGTTTTCTGAACAATTCTATGTCTCCATTATCTCTATTAATTAAAACTTTAATTTCATTTTCTTGACCAAACTTAGATTTAGCTGCTTTAGCTATTCCTGTTTCCATAGAACTAATTATAAGTTCTTTATCTATCGATTTTTCCAAAGCCACTGCTTCGGCAATTCTTAATAATTCTAATTTATCTGCTCTTTTATTTAACATTTTTATCTACTCCAAAAAAAAATGGGCCAAAGCCCATTTTGATAATTCAACAATGTAAGGGCAATATAGTAAAGTTTTTTTTTAATTCAACTGAAACTATTTAGAAAAAACGTTGATTTTATCAGTTTTTTCCCACGAAAAGGATCCATCATCTCCTGGGGTTCTACCAAAGTGACCATAGGCTGCTGTTTTTTCATATATAGGTCTATTAAGGTTTAGCATTTCTCTAATCCCTCTAGGACTGAGATCAAAATTTTCATTAATCTTTTCAACAACAAATTTGTTTTTATCTAAATCATTATCAAACAAATCAACGTAAATTGATAAAGGTTTTGAAACTCCTATTGCATAGGCTAACTGTATCAAACATTTATCTGCTATTTTTGAAGCAACAACATTTTTAGCAATATATCTTGCTGCATAAGCGGCAGATCTATCTACTTTTGTGGGATCCTTACCTGAAAATGCTCCTCCTCCATGAGGTGCTGCTCCACCATAGGTATCCACAATAATTTTTCTTCCTGTTAAACCACAGTCCCCATCTGGTCCACCTATTACGAAATTACCAGTTGGGTTTACATAAAACTCTTCCTCATTAAAGTCTTTAAGAAATTTTTCTGGAATTGATTTTAACATATACGGTCTTAATAATTCTCTTACCTGGACTTGATTAACATCAGATGAATGTTGAGATGATATAACAACAGACTTTACTTTATTTGGTTTACCATGAACATATTCGAATGTAACTTGGCTTTTTGAGTCCGGTTCAATATTTTTTAATTTTCCAGATTTTCTATCCTCGGCCATAAGTCTTAAAATTTTATGCGAGTAATGAATTGGTGCAGGCATAAATACATCTGTTTCATTACATGCATAACCAAACATTATACCTTGGTCTCCGGCACCCTCATCTTTATTTCCAGATGAGTCCACGCCCATTGCAATATCAGCAGATTGAGAATGCAAATGACTTTCTATTTTTGTTGCTTCTTTCCAAGTGAATCCTTCCTGATCATATCCAATATCTTTTATACAATTCCTTACTTTTTCAATTAAATCATCTTTTTTAATTTCAGGACCTCTCACTTCACCTGCAAGCACAACTTTATTTGTTGTCGTTAAAGTTTCACAAGCAACTCTTGAATAAGGATCTCCAGAAATGTAACTATCAACAACCATATCAGAAATTCTATCTGATACTTTATCAGGATGTCCTTCTGAAACTGACTCACTTGTAAATAGGAAATTTTTAATATTACTCATTTTTCACTCTATTAAATGAAAATATTAAAAAAATATACAATAAAATTATTAGGCCAAAAATTTTATTCCCATATTTAGAAAAGATTGTTGGTTGAATTTTTCTCATTTTGGTAAAATCAATATATCCAACCTCCTTAAAATTAATTTTTTCCTCAACAATACCAAGCGGATTTACTATCGCAGCTATTCCATTATTAGCTGATCTAATTACATATTTTCCACTTTCGATAGCTCGAAATATACTGTGAACAAAGTGTTGTTCTGGTCCTATTGATTGACCAAACCATCCATCCTCTGAAATATTTACTATTATATCAAAGTCATGATTTTTATATAATTTTCCAGAATAAATTATCTCATAACAAATTAATGGTAAAAATTTTATAGAAAAATTATTTTGATTTAACTCTATAATTTCCCTTTTTTGACCTTTTGAGTAGGATTGATAATTGTTAGTTAAAGATTTGAGACCTACATTTTTTAATAAATTTTCCATAGGTAAAAATTCGCCAAACGGCACAAGATTTATTTTATTATAATAATTTAATAAATTAAGATTATGATCATAAACAGATAAAGAATTGTAATACTTAACTTGATCGTTAACTTTTGATTTGTTGTTGATGCCTAAAATGAGTAAGTGATTTTCGTTAAAACTTTCATTAAATAAATAATCATAACTTTGAATTTGATCCTGAGAAATTCCAGGCAATATACCCTCTGGCCAAATGAAAATTGTTTTCTCTTTCTTATTTGGTGAACTAATATTTATAAGATCCTCTATAGTTGATAAAGGCCCCTCTCCTGAATAAAACCTATCTAAAGAAATATCAGTACCAACTAATCTTATTTTATAATCAAGTTTTTCAACATCACTATTGTAAAAATCCTGCTTATTTGAATATCCAAAGAAATAAAATAATAAAAATATTAAAGGTAAAATTAAGCAAAAAATTAAATCTTTTTTGTCATTCCGTAAAATAAAGAGTGCAGGACTTAGAAACAAAGTTATACAAAATAAGTTGAAAGAATATGTGCCTATTAAAGATGTTATGCTTAGAATTTCCAAATGATTTGAAAAACTATATGCAATTAAGTTCCAAGGAAAACCTGATAAAATTGAACCTCTAATGAATTCTAGAAAACCAAAGATTACAGAAAATAATAAAATTGAACTCAAAGTTTTATTTGGTTTAAAGAAAATAAACAAATAACAAACAAAACCGTAAAATAACGCAATAAAAGAAGGAACTAAAATTAGAGCAAATGGGATTAAAAATTTAAAATTTTCATCAAATGTTAATGAAATAGAGATCCAATATATATTTGTTAGAAAATATCCAAATCCAAATAACCACCCATAAAAAAAAAATAATTTATGTTTGCTCTCTTTTTTTTTAATCAAAAAAATAAAGAATAAGCTAAAGGATAGAAAATTAATTATTAACAAATTAAAGGGTGGTAAACTTAATGAAGTTACCGCTCCAAGAAACAATAAATAAACTATATCAATATATAAATTTTTTTTCAATTTACTTAATTTTTGAGATAACTGATTTGAATATTTTTTCTTCTTCTTTTAACATTTTTAAATAATCTTTATTTTTTACATGATCAAATCCTAACAAGTGTAAAAAACCATGAATAAAAGTTTTAATTATTTTTTCTTTAAATTGTCTATCTGTTTGTGATTTTGGTTTATTAATAAAATTAAAACTAATAATTATATCTCCTAAGTAAGTTTGCTTTGATATTTTTAATATTTTGCTAGATGGGAAAGATAAAATATCAGTAGATTTATTTTTATTTCTAAATTTTTTATTTAAAATTTTAATTTTTTTATTGTTTGAAAGAAGTAAAGATAAACTTATTTTTTTATTAAAAAATTTATATTTTTTTGGAAAAGAATTACAAATATTTTTAAAAAAAAAATCTTTTTTATTAAGTTTTTTAGACCAAGCCTTCTCTTCTGAGAAGACGTTTAAATTAATCATTTTTAGAGTAGGCTTTTACAATTTTAGAAACCAGTGGATGTCTAACTACATCTGAATGATCAAAGTCTACAACTGAAATTTCATTTAAATGCCCCAATAATTCTTTTGATCTAACTAATCCTGACATACTTTTGTTAGGAAGATCTATCTGAGTAGGATCTCCATTGACTACAATTTTTGAATTTTCACCGATCCTTGTTAAAAACATTTTTATTTGTGTATCTGTTGCATTTTGCGCTTCATCTAATATAGCAAAAGAATTTTTGAGTGTTCTGCCTCTCATAAATGCCAGAGGAGCGATTTCGATATCGCCAATTTCAATCATTCTTTGTATTTTTTCAAAATCAAATAGATCGTACAAAGAGTCATATAAAGGTCTTAAATACGGATCTACTTTTTCTTTCATATCTCCGGGTAAAAAGCCAAGTCTCTCTCCTGCTTCAACAGCAGGCCTAGATAGAATAATTCTTTCTATTTTTTTTTCTAACAACATAGTCAAACCCACTGCTACAGCTAAAAAAGTTTTTCCTGTTCCAGCTGGTCCTGCTGAGATTACAATATCACTTTGTCTTAGAGCTCTGACATAGCTTTTTTGTTTTTCGGATCTGGGAATAATTGATTTTTTTGGTGTTTTTATAATGTCAGTTACATTATTATTTTTAACCTTCTCTTTAATCATAAATTGATCAACTGATGATACAAGATCTTTATTTTCTATTGAACCATTATTTATAAATTGATTAGTTAAAAATTGAATTGCATTTTTTATTAATTCATTTTTTTGTGGATCTGATTTTATCATTATTGAATTGCCCCTAGAATACAAACTAGAGTTAGTCATCTTTTCTAATTCTTTTAAATTTTTATTAAATTCTCCGGCAACACCCATGAGTAATTCATTGTTGTGAAATATTACACTTAATGAATTGTTATCTGAGTAAACAAATTTTAGAGTAGTATCGCTTTTTTTTTTAATTGTATTATTCAAAGATTATGCCACCTTTTGATCTGGGTTGCTTAACAATTCTCCAAACAATGTAGTTCTATTACTATTTGTAATTTTTACTTTCACAATTTTTCCAATATGTTCTCTTTTACCATTAAAAATTACTGATGTCATATATTCAGTTCTGCCAAAAGCTTTGGATTTATCTTCAGTTAAATTTTCAACCAACACATCAATTGTTCTATATTCTAATTTTTTGTTCATTTGGGTTTGACTTTCAGATAATAAATTTTGAATAAATTCTAACCTCTTCATTGAAATTTTTTTATCAATTAAATCTAAACCTTCTGCCTTTGTCCCAGGCCTTGGACTAAAAATAAATGAGTAAGAGTTTATAAAATTAATTTTTTTAATTAAATCGATTGTACTTTGGAAATCTTCTTCAGTTTCACCAGGATAACCAATAATAAAATCACTAGAAAATTCAATTGATTGATTAATTTTTTTCAATTCGTAATAAACTTTTAAATAATGATCTATTTTATGTTTTCTATTCATCAACTTTAAAATCCTATCGGATCCACTCTGAACTGGAAGATGGACTAAAGGCATTAACTTTTTAGAGACTTTATATGCTTCAATTAAATCATCAGTCATATCTTTTGGATGCGAAGTTGTGTATCTAATTCTTTTTACATCTTTAATCTTTTCAATTTCTAAAATCAAATCAGATAGTCTTTTACTATTATCATTGTAAGCATTTACATTTTGTCCCAAAAGTATGATTTCTTTTGCTCCATTATCTGACAAATAATTTGCCTCCTCAATTATTTGATTGAATGGTCTAGAATATTCTGGTCCACGAGTATATGGAACCACACAAAAATGACAAAACTTATCACATCCTTCTTGAATAGTTAAAAAGGACGAAACCTTACCTGCTTCATTCTTTATTTTACTAAAATATTTGAATTTTGAAACAGCATCAAAATCTGTTTGTTCAATTTTTTTTCTTTTTTCAATATGATCCAGAATTGTTTCGTTAATCTTATGATAGGCTTGAGGGCCAATTACTAAATCTATATAAGGCTCACGTTTAAGCATCTCTTGGTTTTCTGCTTGTGCAACACACCCTGCAATTATTACTAATGGTTTTTTTTTGGCTTTAAAGCTTTTTTTAACTCTTCCTATTTCAGAATAAACTTTTTCTTTTGCTTTATCTCTGATGTGACAAGTGTTCAATAAATAACAGTCAGCTTCTTCTAGTTTTTCACTTTTTTGATAACCAATTTTCTTTACTGAATCAAAAATTCTATTTGAATCATATTCATTCATTTGACAACCAAACGTTTTAATGAAAATTTTTTGCATTTTAATTTAGGATTTTTTTTTTATCCCATAAAGTTCAAGCTTATGGTCAACTAAAGTGTACCCATATTTATCTGCTACTTTTTTTTGAAGTTTTTCGATTTCTTCATCAACAAATTCTATTATTTCACCTGACTTCACATCTATTAAATGGTCATGATGTCCTTCATTTAGTTCTTCATACCTAGCTTTTCCACCTTTAAACTCATGCTTAGTAAGTATTCCAGATTCTTCAAATAATTTTACTGTTCTGTAAACGGTAGCAATACTTATTTTATTATCTATTTTTGAAACTCTATTATAAAGTTCATCAACATCAGGATGATCAGTAGACTGGGACATGACCTGAGCAATTATTTTTCTCTGATCTGTCAATTTCACACCTTTTGCTAAACATTTTTGTTCAATTGTTTCAGACATAATTTAATTTTAACTTATATAAATAGGGTTAATCAAATTTTTTTTAATTTTAAATTTGTCACACAAATAAGGGACATTTTCATATTTTACATCTTTTTCACCTTTAAAATCTTCTAAACTATAACAATAATAATCAATATTTTTTGCTAATTTCAAAGCCTTAACAACAGAAATAGAATTTCTAATCCCCGCAAAACTTCCTGGACCTCTATTAATGTATATTTTGTTAATATCCTTCAATTCAAATTTATTTAATTCTAAAAACTCTTTTATTATCAAAGTTAATTTTTCATAATTTATTTTAGTATTCTCATGAGTAATATTGTAAATATGATCATTAGCTATGATCATTAGAAAAATTTTATCTCCAGCTACATCAATTATAAGTTTATTCATTTTATCTTTGCTTTTTAGTTTTAGTTCTAAATCAGATGAAAATAATATCAAATTATATTCAGAAGATAATGGAATTTTATCAATTATGTATCACCGTTTTAACGAACATAAATACCCATCAACTAATATTAATTTGGAAGTATTTAAGGAGCACTTAGAAATTATTAAAAATTCTAAATATAATTTTCTTAATCCTAATGAATTTGACTCAAAATTTAATACTTCAAAATCAGAAAAAGAAGTTTTGATAACGATTGATGATGCATTTGAGTCATTTTATAATGAAGCTTGGCCATATTTGAGAGATAACAAAATTCCGTTTATACTTTTTGTTTCAACAGAACCAGTGGGAAACAGGGGTTACATGACCTGGGATCAAATTAGAGAAGTTGATGCAGTAGATTTTTCTTTAATTGGACATCATTCACATAGCCACGAATACCTCATAGAAGAAACTGAAGAAGATTTCATTTTAGATATTGAAACTGCAAACAAAATTTTTAAACAGGAACTTAATTATATTCCTGACCTATTCTCTTATCCATTTGGCGAATATTCTAAATTTATGAGAGATTATATTTCTCAAAAATTTAAATACGCATTTGGTCAACATTCTGGAGTTATTGATCTTAATAAAAACAAATTTGAGTTGCCAAGATTTCCAATAAATGAAAAATATGGAGAACTTAAAAGATTTAAATCTATAATTAATTACTATCCTCTAGAATATAAAAGTTTATTTCCAAGTGAAAAACAACTTACAATAAATAATAATCCACCAAATTTTAAAGTTGAATTTTTTAAAGAACAAAAAAATTTAAGTAATATTACATGTTATTCCAACGAAGGAGACAAGTGGGATAAATCTAAAACTAATTTGTCTAATCAAATCTTAACTATTGAATTTAGAGAACCTTTTAAACCTAGAAGAGGTAGGATAAACTGTTCTTTAAATGATAATGGCAAATGGAGATGGTTTGGAGTTCAATTTCCAATCAAGAAAAATTAAATCAAGCTTTCTAAATCCTTACTAGATGGCAATAATCTTGCCTCATCGAAATCTTTCAATTTATTTTGATTAATTATTTTTTGGAGTACTTCGATATATTGATTTCCTGTTTCTGCATATTTATCTAAATGTTTAGATAAAATTAGACTATCAAGTGCTTTATCATTACTTCTCAACTCACTCCTAGCTTTTCTGAAATTTATATAAGATTTATGAGTATTTAAATTTCTTAAATATGCTCTCACAGATAATTGTAAACTATTAAATTTCATTACCTTATGAGTCTCGCCTTTCTTGGCTTCTTTAGGTTTTAAACCTTCACCTGACCAAGTCCATTGACCAAATAAAGCATTTCCTTTTCTAGCAAATCTTGAAGTTCCCCAACCTGTTTCTTTTGCTGCTTGTGCAATTGCTAACGAGGCTGGAATTTCATCCATTCTTACCTTTAAAGATGAAAAATCATTTTTTCTAACACCATATTGCTTAAATTTTTTCTCAAGCCATTTTTTTTCAATATCAGTATTGCTACTTTTATTTAAAATCGTAAATAGTCTTTTTCTGTCTATTCTAATTTTAGTGTTTTCTTTAACAATTAGTGGAAGAACTATTTTAATAAACATCTCCTTTTTTTTCTTTGAACTTGCAATATTATTTATTTCGTTTGGAAGAAGTCCTATATCGATAGGCTTAACCAACTTACTTTCTCTCACATCGTTTAAGTTGTAGTTTACTTCTTTAAATAATGAATCAATTTCTGAGGTAGTGTACCTGACTAGATTAATTTCTGAATTATTTTCTTCTAAAATATCATAAAGTAAATCCATCTCATCTACTTCACCTGAAGCATCTTCTTCTATTAAATTATTTGAATTAAGTTTTTTCAATAAAACATTTTTAGAATTATTGGTAAATTCTTTATGATTAAAATTTTTTTCAGCAAAGTTTATAATCATAGGAGTTGCATAAAAGAATGAAATTAAAAAAATTCCACTTAACATAAATCTAGAAATAGAATTTATGCTTTTATTTTTACTAAGTTGAAATTTAATTAATTTTTTTTTCATAAACTTTTATATTGCAACAACTTCTTTTACTTCCGGAAGATAGTGACATAAAAGATTTTGTACTCCTTGCTTTAAAGTCATTGTCGAACTTGGGCATCCTGAACAACTTCCTTGTAGTTGTACTTTTACTATTCCATCTTTAAATTCTTTAAATTTAATATCTCCACCATCTTTTGCAACTGCAGGTCTAATTTTTTGATCTAAAATTTTTACAATTTTTGTCTCAATTTCACTTAGATTATCATTTTTTTCTTCTTCATTTTCATCAATGACATATTCTTTACCATCTGAATAAAAATCGTTTATTAATGAAATAACAATATGTTTAATTTCGTCCCATTTAATTTGGTCATTTTTATTTACTGAAATAAAATCCTGTCCTAAAAAAATACCCTCAACCCCATTGACTGATAAGATATTTCTAATCAAATCATTATTTATTTGATCCTTATTTGTGATTTCATAAGGACCACTATTTGATACTTTCTTCCCAGGAAGAAATTTCAAAGAATTAGGATTTGGCGTTATTTCAGTTTGTACGAACATTTTGTAAATATATATAGAGCTTATTTCGGAAATTTAAACTTGATATTTAAATTATCTTAAAATCCAAGTATTTCTTTAATTCTATCTATCTTTTTTGATGCAATTGAATTTGCTTTTTCAACTCCTTCTAGAAGGATTTTATCTAAATAAGATTGATCGTTTAAAAGTTTTTTTATTTCTAAAGATATAGGTTCAATCTTTTTAACCAATAAATCTGAAAGCTGATTTTTAAATTCAGAAAAGTTTTTACCCGAAAAAGTTTCAACTGTTTTTTGTAAACTTGAATTATTTAAGCTAGAGTATATACCAAGGAGATTTCTGGCTTCTAATCTTTCATTTAATTCCTCAATACTGCTAGGCATAGGTAATGGATCAGTTTTTGCTTTTTTTATTTTGTTTACTATCGCATCTTTATCATCAGTTAAATTAATTCTACTTAAATCTGATAATTCAGATTTGCTCATCTTTTTTGATCCATCTTTTAAACTCATAATTCTAGAAAATTCTTTTTGAATTAAAGGTTCAGGTACTTGCAAAAAATTGTCTTGATCAAAATCGTTATTAAACTTTTGAGCAATATCTCTACATAGCTCAAGATGTTGTTTTTGATCATCGCCAACAGGAACATGAGTTGCATCGTACAAAAGAATATCTGCTGCCATTAAAACAGGATATGAGTAAAGACCAACGCTTGCCTTTTCTTTATCTTTTCCTGCTTTTTCCTTAAATTGTGTCATTCTATTTAACCAACCCATTCGAGCAACACAGCTCAAAATCCACGCTCCTTCTGAATGAGCTGCTACACCAGATTGATTAAAAATAATGCTTTTTTTTGGGTCAATTCCACTTGCTATAAAAGTAGCTACAGTCTCTCGAATATTATTTTTTAGCTCTTTTGGGTCTTGTTTAACTGTAATTGCATGCAGATCAACCACACAGAATATGCAATCATTATCAACGTCATTATTTAAGTCTACGAAGTTTTTGATTGCACCTAAATAATTGCCTAAGTGAAGATTACCAGTTGGCTGAACACCAGAAAATATTTTTTTACCCATATTCTTAATAGTTTAATTTAATATCACTAATTTTAAAAGCTTTGATGAAATAACAAATAAATATGTAAAAGAATAGTGCAAATAATACGCTTAAGATTAAATAAATTGATTTAAAGCTATAATAAAATGAAAGTTGATTTTCGAAAAAGTTTAATAGAAAATTAAAGAATAATCCCATTAAAATTGATGCAAAAATTATTTTGAGGAAATTTAAAATAAAATTATTTTTAAAATAAAACAAATTTTGATTTTTCAAATATATAAAAAGCACTACAGCATTAAACCATGATGAAATTGAAGTTGCGATAGGAATTATAATAAAACCTATTTTATTAAAATAATAAATACTGATCAAAATATTTAAAAGAACTGAAATTATCGAAATATAAAATGGTATTTTTGTATTATGATTAGCAAATAAAAAACTTGAAAAGACTTTTATCAAGGCAAAAGCAGGTAAACCTAAAGCAAAATAAAATAAAGCAAGACTTGAGTTATTAACAGCTTCTTTATTAAAATTACCATAACCAAACAACGCTGAAATTATTTCCTCTGAACCAATCACTAAAGCTATTGTTGCTGGAATACTTAAAAATAAACTCAACTCTAAAGCTTTATTTTGAATAAGAGAAATTTTTTCTTTGTTTTTAGAGTCTACAAACCTTGAAAGTTGTGGAAGAATCACAACTCCAATTGCAATACCGGCTAGCGCTAGATTGATTTGATAAATTCTGTCTGCATAATAAAGATATGAGACTGCGCTAGCTTGAAACGAGGCAATAATTGTTCCAACCAAAATATTGATTTGAGTTACACCAGATGAAAAAATGCTTGGTAAAAGCTTTTTAAAAAAAAACTTTATTTTTTCATTAGCTCCAAACTTAAAATTAAATTTTAATGAAAAAAATTTTTTAACAAAATAATATAAAAAAATTAATTGTAAGACTCCTGCTAAAGATACACCATAAGATAAATAGTATACAAGCTCATCTCCTAAAGCTTTAGAAAACAATAAAACAATTATTAAAATAATATTTAATAAAATTGGTGCTGCTGAAGCTGCAGCAAATTTATTGTGGGAATTTAATATTGCAGAAAAAAAAGATGCTAAACTAATAAATAGTAAAAAAGGAAAAGTGATCCTTGTTAAACTAATAGCTAAATCCATTTTTTCTACATCATCTGTAAAACCTGGAGCAATAATTGATACAAATCCAGGCATAAAAATTTGAACAACTATTGTTAAAATTAAGAGACCTAAAAACAAAAGGTTAAAAATATTATTTGCAAATTCGTTTGCAAATTTTTCTCCCTTATTCATTTCAGATGTATAGCTAGGTACAAAGGCTGCATTGAAAGTTCCTTCTGAAAATAATCTTCTGAATGTATTTGGAATTCTAAATGCTACAAAAAAAGCATCTGCCAACAATCCTGTTCCGAGAAATATTGCTATTAATATATCTCTAATATATCCAAGCAATCTGCTGATGATGGTATAAAAGCCAAATGTGCCAGTTGACTTAATTAAGTTCATAAATCATATTAGTCTTAATTTTACCCTAATTGTATACTTATTATCAGAATATATGGGTCAAATATTCTAAATAATAAAAATTATAAAATAGATAAAATTTGTATTCACTTTAATAAAATGAAAAAGACAAAGATTGATCATTACACAGATAAAGAAGCTTTAGACTTTCATAAAGATAAAAAACCTGGCAAGATTGAAATAATCTCCTCCAAAAATATGACCACCAAACGGGATCTTGCGCTTGCTTATTCTCCTGGAGTTGCGGCCCCAGTTAAAAAAATAAGTGAGGATCCAGAAACAGCGTATGATTATACGAGCAAAGGAAATTTAGTAGCTGTAATTAGTAATGGTTCTGCAATTTTAGGATTAGGCAACTTAGGTGCACTAGCCTCGAAACCAGTAATGGAAGGAAAAGCAGTTCTATTTAAAAGGTTTGCAGATATAGACTCAATTGACTTGGAAATAGACAGTAAAGATGCTGATGAAATTATCAATTCAATTAAAAACTTTGCTCCAAGTTTTGGAGGAATAAATCTGGAAGATATAGCTGCACCAGATTGTTTTGTCATTGAGCAAAAACTAAAAGAAATATTAGATATTCCAGTATTTCACGATGATCAACATGGAACTGCAATTATCACAACAGCTGCTTTGCTGAATGCCCTCGATATAAGTGGAAAATCAATAAAAGATATAAAAGTTGTTGTTAATGGTGCTGGTGCTTCCGCTCAGGCATGTACAGAATTGTTTATTAACTCAGGTGTTAAATCTGAAAATTTAATAATGCTAGACAGAAAGGGTGTGATTTATAAAGGAAGAGCAGAAGGTATAGATCAATGGAAATCAAGATTTGCAGTTAATTCAAAATTAAGAACTCTAAGTGATGCAATTAAAGGAGCTGATGTTTTTCTAGGATTGTCCTCAAAAGGTATTTTAAAAAAAGAAATGGTTAAAAGTATGTCCAAAAATCCAATTATATTTGCATGTGCAAATCCTGATCCAGAAATTACACCAGAAGAAATAAATGAAGTAAGAAATGATGCAATTATTGCAACAGGTAGATCAGATTATCCTAATCAGGTAAATAATTTAATTGGATTTCCTTACATATTCAGAGGTGCACTAGATGTAAGGTCAAAAACTATTAATGAAGAAATGAAAGTTGCTGCTGCTAAAGCTATAGCAAAACTTGCTAGAGAAGATGTACCAGATGAAGTTGTTGCAGCTATGGGTGGAGAAAGACCTCATTATGGTAGAGATTATATAATCCCATCAACCTTTGATCCAAGATTAATTAGTGTTATTCCAGCTGCTGTAGCTAAAGCAGCAATAGAAAGTGGAGTTGCTAGAAAAAAAATTGATAATTTTGAAAACTATAAAGAACAACTTAAACAAAGATTAGATCCAACAGTTACAATTATGCAAGGTATAAACTCTTTCATTAAAAAAAATCAAAAAAGAATTGTTTTTGCAGATGGAGAAGATGAAAATACCTTAAAAGCTGCAATAGCATTTAAAAATTCAAAACTTGGAATTCCAATTTTAGTTGGTAAAGAAAGCAAAATTAAAGAGCAAATTAAAAATATTGGTTACAGCGAAAATTTTGATATTCAGATTACTAATTCAAAAGACGAGGAAAAAAGAAAAAAATACGTTAATCATCTGTTCAAAAAACTTCAAAGAGAGCAAGGTTTGTTGGAGCGTGATTGTGATCGAATGGTCAGAAATGACAGGGTTGTTTGGGCTACAAGTATGGTCGCTTGTGGAGATGCAGATGGCGCTGTTACTGGAAATACTAGACGTTTTGGAGCATCCCTTGAAAAAATAAAACAAGTAGTTGATGTAAGAAAAGGTGAAATTATGTTTGGACTAAACATGGTTGTTAATAAGGGAAAAACAATTTTCATTGCAGATACAAGCGTTCATGAATATCCAACTTCTGAGGAAATGGCAGAAATGGCCATTTCAGCTGCAAGAGTAGTAAGACTTTTTGGAATTGATCCAAAAATTGCATTTGTTTCACACTCTACATTTGGACAACCTTTGACAAGTAGAACAAAACACATTCGTACGGCAGTAGATATTTTAAAAGATAAACAAGTTAATTTTGAATTTGATGGAGACATGCAGCCCGATGTTGCCTTAAATTCTGATTACGAAGAACTATATCCTTTTGCAAAAATAGTAGGTAAAGCTAATATCTTAATTATGCCCGGACAACATAGTGCAGCCATTTCATATAAATTGATGAAAACTTTAGGTGATACAAAAGTTATAGGGCCTTTATTAATTGGTCTTGGATTACCAATTGAGATTGCTCCGCTTAGATCATCAACATCTGAAATAATTAATTTAGCCTCGATCGCAGCTTATTCATCAGAGGTTATAGAATATAAAATTGATTAATTTTTTTGAATTCTCAAATCTTCAAGTAATAAAATACTTGCAACAACATCTTCGACATCTAAAATTTCTTTTGCCTCACTAATAACCATTTCTTTTTCTTCATCATTTAAAGCTATTCCATAAACATAAATTTTCTTTTTGTAGGTATCAATTTGATAATTTGTTGCTTTAATATTTTTATTTACTATTAAAGCGGTTCTTAATTGAGAAGTAATTAGTAAATCCTTTGCTGATTGCTTAAAATTAAATTCTTCTTTTATTTTAATGTCATTTCTTACAGATCTTGCACCTTTTGTTTCCCAAGCAATTTTAGTAATTTTTAATTTTTCCTCTGGTTCATCTACTTTTCCAGTTATAAAAATTCGTCCATCTAATACTTTTGTCTTAACACCTAAAAAATGTTTTTTATCCATTGCAACTATTTTAGTTGAAATAGTTTTTTGCATAATCGAGTCATCTATTTGTGTTCCAACTGTTCTTGGATCCATTGCAACTGATACACCAGTTCCAAATAAACCAGATGAACCAACTCCAGCCGCGCAACCAGTCAAAATGACTGATAAAAAAATAATTATAAAAATTTTAATTCTCATTTTTTAGTTTTAAGCAAAAGTTATAAACTACTTTTTTTGGAATATTTTTATTACTGGTAATTAAATCTGTAATTTCTTTTGTACTTAATTTATTGATCATTTTCTCAATCAAATTAATATCTGATTCACTTAGCTTTTGTGAAGCATTTTCTTCTTTTTTTTCAGAAATTACTATTGTTAATTCACCTTTTAATTCGTTATTGAATAATTCTAATTCATCAATATTCTTTCGAATATACTCCTCGTAAAGTTTAGATATCTCTCTACAAAGCACCACTTTTCTTCCAGCAAAAAATTTTTTAAATCCTGGAATAAATTTATTTATTTTTTTTGACGATGAAAAGAAAACTAAACTGTGATTAAAACTTGATAATTTTTCCAATTCATCTTCAATTTTATTTTTTTTTTCTGGTAAAAAACCATAAAACAAAAATTTATCAGAAAATCCACTTGCTGCAACAGCAGTTGTAACTGCCGATGGTCCAGGTATTGAAAATATATTAAGTTTATTTTTTATACATTCATTTACTAGAATTAAACCTGGATCAGAAATACCTGGCGTTCCTGCATCGGATATAAGTGAAATTAACTTACCAGATTTCAGATATTCAATTATCTTTATTGTATTTTTTTTTTCATTAAATTTATGATTTGAAATCAATTTTGATTTAATTTGATATTTTTCCAATAAATTTTTAGATACACGTGTGTCCTCACAAAGTATATAATCTGATTTTTGAAGAACCTCTAATGATCTAAACGATATATCTTTTATATTACCTATTGGTGTTGCTACTAAATAAAGCCCATTTTTATATTCATTTGGTTTAAATTGTGTTTTTGTGATCATAATTCAGCTTAAAAATTATATAATAACATTAAAATGAGAAAGATTATCAAAATTATTTTTATTTCTTTACTTCTCATATTCTTAAACTTCTTAAATTTAGTTAATGCCAACGAAAAAATAAAAATTGGACTACTGGTTCCAATGACTGGAGAAAATAAAGATCTGGGATCATCTATTATTAAGGCTGTAAGTTTGGCCGTCAAAGATATTGATAATGATTTAATTGAAATTTATCCAAAAGATACAGCAACAAGAGCAAACCAAACTCTAAAGTCTGCTTTTGAATTAAAACAAATGGGAATAAAAATTATTATTGGACCAATATTTCATGAGAGTTTAACTTATTTAGATGAAATGAAAGATTTAACTTTTTTATCTTTGACAAATAAAATTTTAGATTTACCTGAAAATGTAATTTCTGCTGGAATAAATTCTACTTCACAATTTAATACTATAAAAAAATTTTTAGATAATAATAATTTACAAAAAACTCTTTTTTTAACTCCAATTCAAAATTTTGAGTTTGAAGTTAAGGATGGTTTAAGAAACTCTAAAATAAAAGTTTTTAAAAATTTTGAATATAATACTGAACCTACTAAACTTACAAAACAAATTGAGGAAGTAACTAAATATAAAATTAGAAAACAAAATCTAGCAGACGAAATTCAAAGAATTAAAGAATCAAATGAACCAAATAAAGAAAAAAAAATAAAAAGATTGGAGAAAAAATACACTATTGGAAATGTAAGCTTTGATGCAGTTGTTATATCTGATTTTGATGAAAGTCTTAAAAGTGTTGCAACTTCTTTACTTTACACTGATGTATCTCCAAAAAATAAATACTTTATAACTCTTAACCAATGGTTTGATGAAAGTTTGATAGAAGAAATAAACATTCAACCAATATATTATCCTTCAATAAATAAAGAGAATTTTGATGATTTTAAAATTAAATATTTTAATGCCTTTAATGAAAATCCATCCCATCTCTCATTGTTAAGTTATGATTTAGTTGGTTTGGTATATTATCTCTCCTTAAAGTCAGATCTTTCAAAAATTAACAAAATATTTAAGAAAAAAAATTCATTTAAAGGAAAGATAGGAATTTTTGATATTAAAGATAACAAAATTAATCACAGATTAAATTTTTATAAAATAGAAGATAAACAACTTACAGAAATTTTTTAAGTTTTTTGAAAGCTTTATAACGATGATCCATTTTATATTTTTGAAAAGGTTTCATTTCACCAAATGTTTTGGTTTTCTTGAGTGGGATAAAAATTGGATCGTAACCAAATCCATTTTTCCCCTTTGGTTCATTTGATATTCGACCTTCAACTTTACCTACTACACAAGTAATTTTTTTATTTAAATATGAGATTGATAAAGCACAAACAAATCTTGCCTTAATTTTTTTATTTCTCCAGTTCTTATCTTTTTTATCTAGTTCTCTAAAAGTTTTTTTAATAGCTTTATTAAAATCCCCAGATTTTCCTCCCCATCGTGCTGAATAAATTCCAGGTCTTTTATCTAAATGATCTATCTCCAAACCAGAGTCATCAGCCAAACATATCAAACCAGTATTTCTAGAGAAATATTTTGATTTGATTAAAGAGTTTTCCTCAAAAGTTTTTCCATTTTCAGCAGGACTTTTAAGTTTAAAATTAGAAGTAGAGTAAATTTTGATATAATTTGGTAATAAACTCTTAATTTCTCTTAATTTACCTTTGTTGTTAGTACCTATGAGTAATTCTTTAATTTTTTGCTTAGACATCTAGAAATAATTAAAATCCTTACCATATATGGATCTATGGAAAAAGAAGAAAACCAAAACAACACTCCAACAGACGAAAATCAGAATTTAGAAAAAGAGACAGAAAAACCTGAGGAAAGCCCAGCAGGAGAAAATCAACAGGAAACACATCAAGAAACTAAAAAAGAGATTAAAGAACCGACTCCAGAAGAAAAAATTGCTGAACTAGAAGATAAACTAGCACGAACCTTTGCTGAAATGGAAAATCAAAGAAGAAGGTTTGAGAAAGAAAAAGAAGATGCTTTTGAATATGGAGGTTTTAGTTTTGCGAAAGAAGCATTAAGTTTAGTTGATAACTTAGATCGTTCTAAACATGTTTTAGAAAGCGATGATAGCTTAAAAGAAACAGAGGCTTTAAAAAAATCACTGGAACATTTAGATATAATAAAAAAAGACTTAATTTCTATTTTTGAAAAAAATAATATTAAACCAATTGATTGCCTTAACAAGAAACTAGATCCTAACTTTCATCAAGCAATGATGGAAATAGAGGATAATACTAAGGAACCTGGAACAATCGTCCAGGAAGTCCAAAAAGGATTTACAATTAAAGATAGACTTCTAAGACCTTCTTTAGTTGGTGTCTCAAAAAAAATTACTAAAAAAGAGGAGAAAACTGAACAAAATCAAGAAAACTCAGGAGATAAATAATAATGAGATCAACTTGTAGTTTCAAATTTAAACCCTATATGACGAAAGAGAGACATTAAGATTATGAGCAAAATAATTGGAATAGACCTAGGAACAACTAATTCTTGTGTTGCAGTAATGGAGGGAACACAAGCTAAAGTTTTAGAAAATGCAGAGGGAGCAAGAACAACTCCTTCAGTAGTTGCATTCACTGATGAAAATGAGAAATTAATAGGTCAACCTGCTAAAAGACAAGCGGTAACAAATCCCGAAAACACAATTTTTGCAGTTAAAAGGTTAATTGGAAGAAATTTTGATGATCCAACAGTAAAAAAAGATGTTGAGGCTGCACCATTTAAAATAATTAATTCTGAGAAAGGTGATGCCTGGATTGAAGCAAAAGGAGAAAAATATTCTCCCTCGCAAATCTCTGCTTTCATTTTACAAAAAATGAAAGAGACAGCAGAAAAATATTTAGGATCAGAAGTAACAAAAGCTGTAATAACAGTACCAGCATATTTTAACGATGCACAAAGACAAGCAACAAAAGACGCAGGTAAAATTGCAGGACTTGAAGTTTTAAGAATTATAAATGAACCAACTGCTGCATCGCTTGCTTATGGTTTAGATAAAAAACAAAACAAAAAAATTGCTGTATACGATTTAGGTGGTGGAACATTTGATGTTTCAATACTTGAGTTAGGTGATGGTGTATTTGAAGTTAAATCAACTAATGGTGATACTTTTTTAGGTGGTGAAGATTTTGATAATGCTATCGTTGATTATTTAATTTCTGAATTTAAGAAAGATAATGGAATTGACCTTAAATCGGATAAACTTGCTTTACAGAGATTAAAAGAAGCAGCTGAAAAAGCAAAAATAGAATTATCGTCCGCAGAACAAACAGATATAAACTTACCATTTATAACTGCAGACAAAACTGGTCCAAAACACATTAATTTAAAGATGACTAGAGCAAAACTTGAGGCTTTAGTTGAAGACTTAATTGCTAGAACAATGCCTCCATGCAAGACTGCTTTAAAAGATGCGGGAATTACCGCAAGTGAAATCGATGAGGTGGTTATGGTTGGTGGTATGACTAGAATGCCAAAAGTTATAGCAGAAGTTAAAAACTTTTTTGGAAAAGACCCTAATAAGAGTGTAAACCCTGATGAAGTAGTTGCAATGGGTGCTGCTATTCAAGCAGGTGTATTACAAGGAGATGTTAAAGACGTTCTTTTATTAGACGTTACACCTTTATCATTAGGTATCGAAACGCTTGGTGGAGTTTCAACAAAACTAATTGATAAAAATACAACAATCCCAACTAAAAAAAGTCAAGTTTTCTCAACCGCTGAAGATAATCAGCCAGCTGTTTCTATTAGAGTTTTACAAGGTGAAAGAGAGATGGCTACTGATAACAAGTTATTAGGTAATTTTGAATTGGTAGGTATTGCTCCAGCTGCAAGAGGAGTACCTCAAATTGAAGTTACATTTGATATTGACGCTAACGGTATCGTAAATGTTTCTGCAAAAGATAAAGGAACTGGTAAAGAACAAAAAATACAAATTCAAGCTTCTGGTGGACTAAGTGATGAGGAAATTGAAAAAATGGTTAAAGATGCTGAGGCTAATAAAGATGCTGATAAAAAGAAAAGAGAGTCAGTTGATGTTAGAAACCAAGCAGACACTTTAATTCATTCTACAGAGAAAAACCTAAAAGAACATGGATCAAAAATTTCAGATGCTGAGAAAAAAGCAATTGAAGATGCATCATCTGTTGTAAAAGAAGCTCTGAAAGGTGAAGACATTGAAGATATTAAGAAAAAAACTGAAGCTTTAGTTCAAGCTTCAATGAAGCTTGGAGAAGCAATCTATAAATCACAACAAAGTGCTAAACCAGAATCAGGAAAAGATGATGGTGAAGATAATACAGGTAAGAAAGACGAGAATGTTGTCGATGCTGATTTCGAAGAAGTAAAAGACGAGAATAAAGAGAAAAGCGCATAAACTGACATTTAATTGTCTGGGGTAATTTGATGGCTAAAAGAGACTATTATGATGTCCTAGGCGTTAACAAGAGCGCAAGTCCTGATGAACTAAAATCTGCGTATAGAAAACTAGCAGTTAAATATCATCCAGATAAAAATCCAGGTGATTCAAAGGCTGAGGAAAAATTTAAAGAGGCTAGTGAAGCTTACGGAATACTTTCAGATAAAGAAAAAAAACAAAACTACGATAACTTTGGACATGCTGCTTTTGAAAATGGCGGTGGTAGACCAGGTGGCGGTTTTGGTGGTTTTAGTGGAGCTGATTTTTCAGATATTTTTGAGGATTTCTTTGGAGATTTTGGAGGTGGAGGAAGATCAAGAAACAGAAGATCAAATAATAGAGGTTCAGATTTAAGGTATGATTTATCAATTACATTAGAAGAAGCTTATCATGGAAAAAAACAAGATATAAAATTTGCAACTACTGAACAATGTGGAACTTGCAAAGGTAACGGTTCAGAACCGGGTTACTCTCCAGACAGATGTTCTTATTGTGGAGGAAATGGAAGAATAAGATCTAACCAAGGTTTTTTCACAGTTCAACAAACATGTCCACAATGTAATGGTAATGGCGAAGAAATTACTAATCCATGTAATTCTTGTAATGGTCAGGGTAAAAAACAAACATCCAAAAAAATATCTGTAACAATTCCTAAAGGAGTAGATGATGGAACTAGGATAAGACTTGCCGGAAAAGGTGAAGCTGGCAGCAGAGGTGGTGCTACAGGTGATTTATATTTATTTATAAATGTTCATTCTCATGAACTGTTTAAAAGATCAGATGAAAACCTGTTTTTTGAATTTCCTCTATCTCTTGCTGATGCAGCTCTTGGAACTACTATTGAAATACCAACAATTGATGGTGGTCGAGCAAAAATAAAAATTCCGGATGGAACTCAAAATGGTAAACAATTTAGATTAAAAGGCAAAGGAATGCCATTTATGAGAAGAGGTGATTTTGGTGATCTATATGTTCAAGTAAAAACAGAAGTACCAGTATATTTAAACAAAAAACAGAAAGAATTATTAGAACAATTTAGAGAAATAGAAAATGATAAGTCAAATCCAAGTATTAAAAAGTTTTTTCAAAAAGCAAAAGATTTTTGGAAAAGTTAAATTATGGGATTAGAGGAAATAATTCCATCAATAGCTTTAATATTAATACTAGTTCTAATTTTACCCAATTTCATAAATTCAAATTTAAAGAAAAAAGTATTTTTTAGAAATTTAAGTATTTGGGGTGTTATTATAATTGTTCTTGTGATACTTCTATATTTTATCACTTAATGAAAAAAATTAATTTAGCTATTTCAGGATGCATGGGAAGGATGGGTCAACAGCTCATAAAATCCTCAAAAAAAAATAAAAATTTTAAATTAGTTACACTTACAGAGAGTAGATTAGTAAATAAAAAATTTAATGGAATTAAACCTGAATTAAATTCTGATAAAGTGTTTAAAAAAACCGATATAATTATTGATTTCACAGTACCAAAGTGTACCCTTGAAATACTTAAAATAGCTTCTAAACTAAGAAAAAAAGTAGTAATTGGTACCACTGGATTTACTAGAGCTCAAGAAAATCAAATTAAAAAATATTCACAAAAAATACCAATTTTAAAAGCTGGTAATATGAGCTTAGGTGTAAATTTATTGATGTATTTAACTGAGATTGCTTCAAAATCACTTAATGATGAATACTTAAGTAAAATATTTGAAGTACACCACAAACATAAAAAAGACTATCCATCCGGTACTGCTTTAATGTTAAGTAAAGGAATAGCAGATGGAAAAAATAAAAATTTATATAATTTAATTGGTAAAAAATTCTTGAATAAAAAATCTTTTCCTTACGGAAAAAAAATTAATTTTAACTCAATTAGAAAAGGTGAAATTATTGGTGAACATGAAGTAAAATTTTCAAGTGGAAAAGAAATAATTACTTTAAACCATGAGGCTTTTGATAGAGCACTTTACTCGGATGGAGCTTTAACTGCATCAAAATGGTTAATGAAAAAAAAACCAGGATTATATTCGATGAGAGATTTGCTTAACTTTTCATAATGAATGAAAAACAAAAAGCAAAAATAATTATCAAAACTTTAAATAAAATTTATCCTAAAGCACCTATTCCTTTAAAAAGTAAAAATGTATTTACATTATTAATTTCTGTGCTGCTATCTGCTCAATGCACTGATGTAAATGTTAATAATGTTACTAAAGATATATATCCAAAATACTATAAGCCTGAGCATTTTGTAAAATTAGGAAGAAAAAAAATTGAAAAATTAATAAAAAAAATTGGGATTTTTAGAGTTAAAGCCAAAAGTATTTACTTAATGTCAAAACAATTGCTGAAAAAGCACAAAGGTAAAGTGCCTAAAACTTTTGAAGAACTCGAAAAACTACCTGGCGTAGGACACAAAACAGCAAGTGTAGTGATGTCCCAAGGTTTTGGGTACCCGGCTTTTGCTGTTGATACTCATATTCACAGGCTTGCACAACGGTGGGGTTTAACAAATGGGAAAAATGTAGTTCAAACTGAAAAAGATTTGAAAAGAATATTTCCTAAAAAAACCTGGTCCAAACTTCATCTCCAAATAATCTTTTATGGAAGAGAATATTGTAAGGCCAGAGATTGTTATGGATTGAGTTGCGAAATATGTACTACTTGCTACCCAAATAGAAAAAAACCTGTTAATACGAAAAAGGCTTGATATGAAAATTTTAGGAATAGGTAATGCAATTGTAGATGTTATATGTAAAGTGGATGACAGTTTCATCGAGCAAAATAATCTTACAAAAAGTACAATGAAATTATTCTTTGATGAAAATGAATTCAAAAGTTTATTAAAAAATCTTAAAGTAGAAAAAACAGTATCTGGAGGATCAGTTGCAAACTCAATAGTTGGTATATCTCAACTTGGCGATAAAGTTGGTTTTATAGGTAAGATTTCCGATGATCAGTTTGGTGGTAATTATGAAGAAGGGTTAAAAAAAGAAAAAGTTGAGTTTTTTTATTCAAAAAAAAAAGAAGAGTTGCCAACTGGAACATGTCTAATATTGGTAACACCTGATTCTGAAAGAACAATGTGCACTTTTTTAGGTACAGCAGGAAAAATAAATGAAAATGATGTTAGTTCAGAAGCTATTAAAAAAAGCGAAATAATATTTTTGGAAGGTTATTTGTGGGACGAAGGAGAGCCAAAAAAAGCATTTGATAAAGCTATAAATAATGCGAATAAGGTTGCAATGTCACTCTCTGACTTGTTTTGTGTGGATAGACACAAACCTCATTTTTTAAACTTAGTTAAAAACAAACTAGATATAACTTTCGCTAACGAACAAGAAATTACATCTTTAATTGACGCAAAAAACTTTAATGAAGTAATAAATTTTTCAAAACAACTTAACAAATTAATTATTGTAACAAGGGGCGAAAAAGGTGCAGTTGCAATTAATGGAGATGAAGTTTTTGAAAACGATATACAAAAAAATTTAAAAATTATTGACCTTACAGGCGCGGGCGATCTTTTTGCTGCTGGATTTCTACATGGGTATTTAAATAAATTATCTACAAAAGAATGCCTCGAAAAAGGCACTGAAATGTCATCAAAAGTAATACAGCAAATCGGTGCAAGACTTTAGATTAACTTTTTTTTCTTTTAAAACTCCCCTTACCTTTTTTAGGCTTTATTATTTTTGGTTTATAATTTTTAGAAAATAAGTTTTTAGCAATAGGATTTTTTTTAGTTAATTTGGTAACCATTTTTTTTACTAATTATAAATTCATTATCATCAAAAGTGTTTAAAATTTTTTTCCTTAATCTATAAATGTGAGTCTCAACAGTATGGGTTTCTATATCAGATTGATAACTCCATACTTTTTTTTGTAACTCGTCAACGCTAACTGGTTTATTTGATTTAGATAAAAATATAATCGTATTAATTTCTTTTTCAGTCAATTTAAGCTTGATTTTTTTTTCTGACATTTCTCTTGAATTTAAATCTATAATATAATTACTTACTTTAACTTCTGATTGACTGTTGAATTGCACTTTTAAAAATTCAATATTTATTTTTTCTTTAAATTTAGAAATGTTGACAGGTGTATCGTCTAAAACAAATTGATGCTCAATATTTGAATATTTTCTATCTGTTATAATCAAATAATTATTAAGATTTTTAATTGTATCATTTAAAATATTTTCATTATCTACAAATAAAATGTTAAAATTTAAATCTAACTCAATTTCTTCAAGGATATGATACAATTGAGAAAATTTATATATTATTAAATTCTGAGCTAACACAAATATAGAATATGACAATTTTGGTAAAAAATAAACATACTCTTCAAATAGATGAATTTACATTTAGGTGTTGTATAGGAAAAAAGGGATTAACACAGAATAAAAAAGAGGGAGATAAAAAAACTCCAATAGGTAACTTTAAAATTGAAAACCTTTACTTTAGGAAGGACCGTTTAAAAAAACCATCAACTACACTAAAATGTGTTGAAATAAAAAAAAACATGGGATGGTGTGATGATGTTCACTTTCCTAAAAAATATAACAAACTTATCAAAATTAAAAAAAAAGTTGGTCATGAAAAATTACTAAGAAAAGATCATAAATATGATTTTCTAATACCAATTAAATATAACTTTGAAAAACCTGTTGCTGGCTTAGGTAGTTGTATTTTTATTCACTTAACTAGAAATTTTAAACCTACCAATGGATGTATTGCTTTAAAAAAAAAGGATTTTTTAATCCTACTTAAGTTAATAAAAAAAAATTCTAAAATTAAAATTTTTTAATTTCTATGTCCAAAAATACTAGATCCAACTCTAACATATGTAGCGAAATGTTTGGCAGCGATAAGATAATCTGAGGACATACCCATACTTAAATCTTCAAAACCAAAGGATTTATTAAGTTTGCTCATCTCTTCAAAATAATTATTAGGATCAACATTTGCTGGGGGAATACACATCAGACCAATTAAATCTAATCCAATTTCTTTACAATAAGCAACCATTTGATCTGCTTCTACTTTGTTAACACCTGATTTTTGATCTTCATCACCTATGTTTATCTGTAAAAAAACTTTAATTTTTTTATTTATTTTATTTTGTTCATCAGCAATTTTTTTTGCAAGTTTTGCACTATCAACAGAGTGAATATAATCAAATATTCTAACAGCATATTTAACTTTGTTTGTCTGCAATTTACCGATCATGTGTAACTTTACTTGTAAATTAATTTTTTTAATTTCTGTCCATTTTTCAATAGCTTCCTGAACTTTGTTTTCTCCAAAATCGGTATGCCCATATTCTATAAGTGGCAAAATTTTATCAATTTTAAAAGTTTTAGATACTGCTATTATTTTAGACTTCCTGTTAATATTTAATTTATTTAGATAATCTTTAATATTATTATCAATTTCTAATAAATTTTTTACAGTATTATGCATAAAGATATTAAATATTACTTCATAAATAAATTTGAAACAAACAATATTGATAAACTAGATAATCAAACAGCTGTTATTTATAGAAATTATTCGTCAGAAACAATAAATGAAAAACTTATTTTAAAAATTAAAAACTATTGTAAGAAAAAAGGAATAAAATTTTATTTATCTAACAACATTCGAATTGCAATTAAACTTAATTTAGACGGAGTATATATTCCATCATTTAACAAAAATACAAAACATCTGGCTTATTCTATCAAAAAAAAATTTAAAATTATTGGATCAGCACACAATCTTAAGGAAATTCGAATTAAAGAAACACAAAAAGTTGATAAAATTTTTTTATCTTCTTTATTTAAAAAAAATAAAAATTATTTAGGAATAAACAAATTCAAATTACTTTCAAAACTCACACGAAAAGAAGTTGTTGTTTTGGGTGGTATTTCTAAAAAAAACTTAAAAAAACTTAAAATTCTAAATCAATCCAAATTTGCTGGGATATCTTATTTTGAATAAAAAAAAGGCCCCTAAAAAGGGGCCTTTCTTAAATTATATTCTATAACTTAATTAAAATGCAAACGCAGCTGTTAAGATATAGTATTCTTGGTCAGCAGCATTTGAAGTGCCATGATTTACGTTATCAGCACCTTCCATTTTTCCTGTAAGTGTCATACCACCAGAAGTGTAAGCAACAACAAGAGCAGAATATTCTGCATCTGTAGCGTTTCCACCTACTGATAATTCTTCAGCACCATAAGAAACTGAAAGTTCATCACTTACTGTATAAGAAACATTCCAAGCAGTTAGTTCCGTATCACTTGAAGTTGTACCAGTGTCGTGGTCATTTTTAGAATAACCAACAGTAACTGGACCATAAGCATAAGTTACTTTCATTGCAGTGTGGTCACCAGACGTAGCTGTTGCACCAGACTCAATGTCAGTTGTAGCATAACTTACTGTTAAACCTTCAACACCAGTATATGTTGCTCCATAACCAGTTTCTGTTTCATTTACACCACCTTCTTGTGGGTTCATTGAAGCAAATACTGATAGACCGTCCATTAAAGATGGTAGAGTATAGAAGATAGAGTTATCACCAGGGGCACTATCTTTCATAGCGGCACCAGTAACACCTACTGCAACTGTAGCTGCACCATCAAATCCATCCCAGATATCACCTGCAACAGATCCATCTATTGATGAAGTTGCTGAACTTCCACCATGACCAGCAAATACTAAAGTTCCCATATCTTCAGAACTTACTGTTACTGAATGATCATCAATTGGTACACCTTGATCTATTTGCATAGAATAAGCAACTGTAAGACCATTATCTAATTCACCACCACCAGATACTGTAAACTGGTTACCCATAGAGAATGTTTTTGGCTTATTATCCATTGCACCGGCACTGTATCCACCAACGCTGATTGACGCTGCACCACTTACTGTCATTTCACCAGCATTTGCTGAGAAAGAAACAAGTGAAGCTGCTAGTGCAGTCAAACCTATTTTTTTCATGTTCATATTAATTACTCCTTTATTGATTGTTATTATTAATAATAAACAATGAACTTATAGCTCTTAGAATTTAAATTTATTGCAATTAACCACTGTTTTATTGAAAAAAATCATAAGTGTAACATTTATACAACAAATAAGTCTCAATTAATGAAATTATTAGATATTTTAAGGATATATAGTAGATATATCTCAAAAAAATAATGAAATTATCAAATATCTATAAATTTACCTTTATCATTCTTATTTTGCCTTTTTTATTTTTATCATGCAAAGGCCCAGATGGTAAATTTAAACTTCCAGGTGGGGATGCCAGAAAAACTCCCGCCGATCCTGCAAAAAGAATCGAGAAAAATCTTCAAGAAGGTAAAGGTTTCAGATTAAACGAATCAATAAAACGTAATAGAGGAGGTGGAGTTTTTGAATTTGCAAGTTCAAATGGATTGTGGAAAGCATCTTTAGATATAATCGATTTTATGCCTTTATCCTCAGTGAATTATAGTGGTGGAATAATAGTTACTGATTGGTATTCAGAAAACAATAATCCTAATGAAAGTATAAAAATTACAATAAGATTTTTAACTAATGAATTAAGATCGGATGCTTTGGATGTAAAAATATTCAATCGAAAATGCACCAACTCTTTAATAAATTGTAAATTTTCCGAGTCCAGTGGAGATTTATCTAATGAAATAAAGAGAGAAATTTTAAAAAAAGCTGCAATTTATAAAGCACAAATAGACGAGAAAAAAAATACCCAAGCCAAAGATTATAAAGTTCCTAAAAATTTTGGAAATATAAGTGAAAGTAAAAAATAGATATAATTTCAAAGTTATTGAAGAAAAGTGGCAAAATTACTGGGAAGTAAATAAAAGTTTTTCGGTCGGAATAGATAAAAATAAAAAAAAATTCTATTGTTTGGAAATGTTTCCCTACCCCTCGGGAAAAATACACATGGGACATGTTCGAAATTATACAATAGGAGATGTTCTTGCTCGTTATAAGTCTCTTAAGGGGTTTAATGTTCTTCATCCAATGGGCTGGGATTCTTTTGGAATGCCTGCAGAAAATGCGGCAAAACAAAATAATTTAGATCCAAAAAAATGGACAGAAGAAAATATCTCAAAAATGAAATCTCAATTAAAAAAGCTTGGGTTATCTATTGATTGGGATAGAGAAATATCAACTTGTTCAGAAGATTATTATAAACATCAACAAAAATTTTTTTTAGAACTTTTAGATAAAAAATTAGTCTATAGAAAAGAAAATTATGTAAACTGGGATCCTATTGATGAAACAGTTCTAGCTAATGAGCAAGTAATAGATGGTAAAGGATGGAGATCAGGTGCCATAGTTGAAAGAAAAAAACTAAGTCAGTGGTTTTTTAATATATCAAAATTTTCTCAGGATTTATTGGATGGTTTAGACAAACTAGATCATTGGCCAAAAAAGGTTAAAACAATGCAAAAAAATTGGATAGGTAAATCATTTGGGTGCGAAATAGACTTTAAAATAGAGGGTGATTTACCTGTTAAAAATATAAAATGTTTCACTACTAGACCTGACACATTATTTGGGTTTTCGTTTTTGGCACTTTCAATTGATCATGAAATCTCCAAATTTTATAAAGAAAACAATGATTTTATAAAATTTAAGGAAGAATGTTCAAAAACAGGAACAACAGAAGAGGCAATAGCTGTAGCGGAAAAAGTTGGATTTAAAACAAATTTAAAAGCAATTAACCCGCTAAATCCAGATCAAAAAGTTCCTGTATACTTTGCAAACTTTGTACTTATGGATTATGGTTTTGGCGCGGTATTTGGTTGCCCGGCACATGATCAAAGAGATTTTGATTTTGCAAAAAAATATAATCTAGATATTCAAACAGTAGTAAGGCCATATGACAAGGGAGATGATTATGAAGTTACTGATGAGGCATATCCTGGGGAAGGAGTTTTAATAAACTCAGATTTTTTAAATGGTATCGAGGCGCCAAGTAAATCTGTAATCAAGACAATAGAAATCTTAGAAGAAAAAAAATTAGGATTAAAAAATATAAATTTTAGATTGAAAGATTGGGGGGTTTCCAGACAAAGATATTGGGGGTGTCCAATACCGGTAGCGTATGATGAGAATGGGGAAATTCATAAAATTCCAGACTCAATGTTACCTGTTAAATTACCACAGAATATAAATCTAAATGTCAAAGGCAATCCTCTAGATCACCAAGAAAATTGGAAAGAAGTAATTATTGATGGAAAAAAATTAATAAGAGAAACAGATACCCTCGATACATTTGTTTGTTCCTCTTGGTATTTTTTAAGATTTTGCTCACCTAGTGAAAGTAACTATGGATTTAAAGAGGAAGATATAAAATATTGGATGCCAGTAGACCAATATATAGGAGGTGTAGAACATGCTATTTTACATCTTCTTTATTCAAGATTTTTTATGAGAGCAATTTCTCAAAATAATGACAAAGCAAACATTAAGGAACCTTTTTACGGTTTATTTACTCAGGGAATGGTTTGCCATGAAACTTATAAAGATCCTGATAATAACTGGGTTAGTCCTGAAGAAATTGAAACAATTAGCGGTAAAAAATATTTAAAAGCTGATAACTCAAAACTTGTGAAAGTAGGTGCATCAGAATCAATGTCAAAATCAAAAAAAAATACAATAGATCCAGAAAATATTATTTCAATTTATGGAGCTGATGCTGCTAGATTATTTATATTATCCGATAGCCCTCCAGAGAAAGATGTTCAATGGTCTGAGGAGGGAATATCATCATCTTTCAAATTTGTGCAGAAATTATGGAATTTAAATGAAAAAATAATGGAGCAAATTAATCAAAATCATAAAGAGGATACTGATGAAGAATTACTCAAATACACTAATAAATATTTAAAAAAAGTTACCGAAAATCTTGAAAACTTTAGTTACAATAAAATTGTAGCTAATTTGCATGAGATGTATTCTCAACTAACAAAACTAATTAACAAGAGTTATAAAAAAGAAACTCTTATAGAAAATTATAAAAAAATTTTAGTGTCTATGCAGCCTGTATTGCCACATTTTTCGAATGAATGTTTAGAATTAATGGATTTAAAAAATTTTAAATGGCCAGATTATGATGACAAATTAACTAAAGAAGATAAAATAAATTTGGTGGTTCAAATTAATGGAAAGAAAAGAGGATTAATTCTACTTGATCCTGATAAAACTGAAGAAGAGATTTTGGCAATTACAAGAAAAGATAAGCAAATAATTAAATATATCCAGGACCATCAAGTTAAAAAAAGTATCTATATAAAAAATAAGCTTTTAAATATAATTATCTGAAAAAATGAAAAAAATATTTTTGCTGATAAGTATAATTTTTATTTATGCCTGTGGCTATTCACCTTTATACCTTGCAGGTAAAAATGATTTATTCTTAAACTTAAAAAAAATTGAAGGCGATTTTGAATTAAATAATTATATTAAAAATGATTTTAAAATTTCATCTGATGTCAACTCACCCAATGTTTTTGATATAAATGCAGTAACAAAAATTGATAAAGTTATTTTAACAAAAGATGCCACCGGAGATGCCACTGATTATAGATTAGACTTTAGTGTTAAATTTATAATTGCATCAGAAAATTCAGAAAATAAAGTGGTATCTTACAATGAGAGTTTTAAAATTAAAAAAAACAATCAAAAATTCGAACAATCCAACTATGAAAGAGAAATCAAAAGGAATTTTTCAGAAATTGTAAAAGATAAATTGGTTTTATATTTACTAAACTTTAATGATAATTAAATCATTTGAAACAAACAAAATTAATATTGATAAAGACAACATTATTTTAATGTATGGAAAAAATGAGGGTTTAAAAAAACAGCTAACTGATAAATTAACCTCAAAATTTACTGACATAGAAACATACGAAGAGAAAGAAATTTTAGATAATTCAAACAATTTTTTAGAAAATATTTTAAATAAATCTTTATTTTCAGAAAAACAAGTTTTTTTAATTAAGAGGGCATCAGATAAAATTTATAAAATCATAGAGGAAATTAATTTAAAAGAAATATCAGATACAATTATTATTTATTCAGATAATCTTGAAAAAAAATCAAAACTAAGATCTTATTTTGAGAAAGATAAACAACTGATATGTATTCCGTTTTATCCAGATAATGATCAAACACTCTCGAAAATTGCCATCGAATTTTTTAAAAAAAGAAATATTCTTATTTCTCAATTAATTATCAATCAAATTGTAACAAGAAGCCTGGGCGATAGAGAAAATTTATATAATGAATTATTAAAAATTGAAAACTTTTCAAAAAGTGGAAAAAAACTTACAAATGAAGCTATTAAAAAATTAATTAATTTATCAGAAAATCATAGCATATCTGAATTGATTGATAATTGTTTGGAAAAAAACAAAACTAAATTGATAAAAATTTTAAACGAAAATATTTACTCAAATGATGATTGCATAATTATTTTGAGAACATTGTTAAGTAAATCAAAAAAATTATTAATACTTTCAAAGGAATATGAAAAAAATAAGAACATCGATCTAACAATTTCAGCGGCTAAACCTCCAATTTTTTGGAAAGAGAAAGAAACTACAAAACGTCAAATTCAAAGTTGGAAACCACAAAAATTAAGATTATTAATTTATAAAATCAATGAATTGGAATTAATAGTTAAAAAAAACTTTAACAATTCTTTAAATTTAATTACTGATTTTTTATTGGCACAATCTATTTCAAAAACTAATAATTAGATTTAATTATATCAATTATTTTATTTAACTGATCTAAATCTTTATACTCAAAACTTATTTTTCCCTTATTTCTTTTATTATTTTGTATATCCACATTTAAACCTATTTTATTTGAAATAGATAATTCGAGGGCAATAATATTTGTTTCCTTAGATTTGCTTAACTTTTGTTTTTTATTTTTAAAAATTTTAACAAACTCCTCAGCTTGTCTTACAGATAGTTTTTTTTCAAGAATTTTTGATGCAACAAAACTAGCATTTTCAAGACCTACTAAAATTTTACCGTGACCAGCGGTTAATTTTTGCGTCTCAATTAATTTAATCACATCGTTAGGCAATGTTAGAAGTCTTAAAGAATTCGTAATATGGCTTCTACTTTTTCCAATAAATTTTGATACTTTTTCCTGATCATAGGAGAACTCATCAATTAATCTTTTATAACCTTGAGCCTCTTCCAGTGGATTCAAATCATGTCTCTGAACATTTTCAACAATTGCAAATTCTAAAGATTTTAAATCATCAGCTTCTGTAACAATAACAGGAACATTGTGGAGACCGGCTCTTTGAGCTGCAAGCCACCTTCTCTCTCCTGCTATAATTTCATATCTTGCTTTATCATCGTTTGACTTTCTGACAATGATTGGCTGTATCATTCCTCTTTCTTTGATAGAATTGGCTAAATCTTCTAAATTATTTTCATCAAATATTTTTCTTGGTTGATACTTGTTTGGAACTAGATCACTTACTTGCAATTGATTATTTTGAGGTTCTACTTTTGCTTCACCTATCAAGGAAGACAGACCCCTTCCTAAACCTTTTTTAATTTTGTCCATTAAGCAGCACTCCCTATTGTTGTTTCTTGATTTATAAATTCATCTGTAAAACTAAAATACGACTTGCTACCTGGGCAAGATTTATCATAAATCAAAACTGGCATTCCGTGTGAAGGTGCTTCTGATAATCTAACATTCCTTGGTATTACTGTTGAGTAAACTTTTTCACTAAAATAATCTCTAGCTTCTTTTTCAACTTGTGAAGATAATTTATTTCTTTTGTCGTACATAGTTAAAAGTATGCCTCTGATTTTTAATTCTGGGTTCAAACTTACTTTTATCCTCTCGATCGTCTTCATAAGCTGTGTTAAACCCTCAAGCGCAAAGAATTCTGTCTGCAAAGGGACTAAAAGTGAGCCTGAGCATACGAGGGCCATAACAGTCAGCAAACTTAGAGAGGGTGGACAGTCAATTAATATATAATCATAAGACCCTCTAGAATCATTTAAATAAGCCGCTAATTTACGCTTCAAAATAAATGCTCTATTAGTGTCATTAGCTGTTTCAACTTCTAGACCTGATAAGTCAACGTTAGAAGTTATCAGATCCAAATTTTCAAACTGTGTTTTCTTTATTACTTGATAAATTTCTTTAGTTCCGTTCAGAACACCATAAATTGTATCGCTTGAGTTTTCCGTATTTGATAATCCAAGACCTGTAGTGGCATTTCCCTGGGGATCTAGATCAATAACTAAAATTTTTTTATTAAGTTGCGATAAACCAGCAGCAAGATTAATTACGGTGGTTGTTTTTCCTACCCCACCCTTTTGATTTATGACTGAAATAATTTGCATTTAATGTTTTTCAATTTGTTTTTAATTTTTTTTTTTAATTTTTTTTATATTTATCAAAAATGAATCCTTACTTGTTAGACTTTTCTTTTCTATATATTCCAAATTCCATTTTTTTTTAGAATTTTCAAAAACTTTTTTTCCACTTTTACCCATAAAGAAAATTAAATTTTTATATTTAGAAAAATTTTCATAAACTAGATTTAAAACTACAGGCATGGGTTTAAATGCTCTCGACATAATTGTTCCTGTTTCTAAATTTTTTATCTCAAAAATATTTTTTTGAAAAACTTTTGTATTTAAATTTAATTTTTCTGAAACTTCTTTTAAAAAATGGCTTTTATGGTAGCTTTTTTCATACAGATGCACATTCATTTTATTTTTCATGTTTTTTAGTATAATTGCCACTATAATTCCTGGTAAACCAGCTCCAGAGCCTAAATCTGTGGTTGTATTACAATTTAAATCAACAAAATCAATTATTTGCGCTGAATCTATAATATGGCGTTCAATTATTGAGTTTTTTGATGCTGTATTTTGACCAATTATATTAATTTTTTTATTTTTTTCAAGAATCAGAGATATATAGTTTTCAAAGTCAAAAAATGTTTCACGTGAAACATTTAGGTCATTAAGTCTAGAGTAAGAATTTAAAATTTCTTGATCCATTAAGCTATATGCTTAATAGACTTTCTTTTAACATGTGACAACAAAATATATACAGCTGCTGGGGTTATTCCATCAATTCTAAGAGCTTGACCCATAGTTTTAGGCTTTATTTCTTTAAATTTAGCTTTAACCTCATTAGATAATCCTGAAAGTACATCATAATTAATTTTATCAGGAATAATTAGGTTCTCATCCCTCTTAAATGCTAAAATATCTGCTTTTTGCTTCTTTAAATATCCCCTGTAATGAGCATTAATTTCTACTTGTTCATCAATTTCTTTACTAAAATAGGGTATTTCAGGCCATATTTCTCTAATTTTACTCATATTTACGTTCTTTTGAGTTAGCACCTCATTTGAAGACCTCAATATTCCATCTTTCGCTATTTTAATTCCAAATTTTTCTGCTTTAGATGGTGAAATACTAGATTTACTCATTTTTAAATTAATTTTTTCAATTTTATCGAATTTGTCTAAATATAAAGCTTTTCTTTCTTCTCCAATTAACCCAATTTCTATTCCCTTCGCAGTTAATCTTTGATCTGCATTATCTGCTCTCAAACTTAATCGATATTCTGCTCTTGATGTAAACATACGGTATGGCTCCGCTACTCCCTTGGTAACTAAATCATCAATCATTACTCCAATGTAGGCATCGGATCTATCAAGGATAAAAGGCTCAGAATTTCTAATAGATAAAGCTGCATTTATGCCAGCTATAAGTCCCTGTGCTGCAGCTTCTTCATATCCAGTCGTTCCATTAATCTGTCCTGCAAGATAAAGATTGCTGATCTTCTTAGTTTCAAGGGTCAAGAATAGTTCACGTGGATCTATATAGTCATATTCTATAGCATATCCTGGCCTTATAATTTTAACATTTTCTAAACCATTGATATTATTACATATTTCTTCTTGTACCCCAGCTGGAAGCGATGTAGAGATCCCATTTGGATAAATTGTGTGGTCATTAAGCCCTTCTGGCTCTAAAAAAATCTGATGACGAATTTTATCAGCAAATTTTACTATCTTATCTTCTATAGATGGACAATATCTTGGTCCTACTCCTTTTATGTTACCTGAGTACATTGCACTTTTAGATAAATTTTTTTCTATAATTTTATGAACCTTCTCATTTGTATAAGTCATTCTACATGACACTTGTTTGTTAGAATTTTTTTTAGTTAAGAAAGAAAAAAAATAAGGATCATCGTCTGCGAATTGTTCTTCAAGGTTTTCAAAATTTATGGTTCTTGCATCTAACCTTGGAGGTGTTCCAGTTTTTAATCTTCCAATTTTAAAATCATATTTTGCTAATTGTTCACTTAAACCTGTTGAAGGTTTTTCATCATACCTGCCTGCAGGTGTTCTTTCATCACCTATATGTATCAAACCATTTAAAAAAGTTCCTGTTGTTAGTATTAACTTGTTGCATGATACCTTTTTACCTTCTTTAGTTTCAAAACCGCTTATAGTGTTTTTATAAAAAATAAACTTTATTACTGGATCAGAAAAAATGCTTAAATTACAATAGTTTATAAGTTTTTCTTGCATAAATTTACGGTAAAGCGCTCGATCTGATTGAGTTCTTGGCCCACGTACCGCTGGACCTCTGCTTCTATTTAATAATCTAAATTGTATGCCTGATTTATCTGCAACATCTCCCATAACACCATCAAGTGCATCTATTTCTCGAACTAAATGACCTTTACCCAAACCACCAATTGCTGGGTTACATGACATCTCACCAATAGTTTCTATTTTATGAGTGAATAGGGCAGTGTTTACACCTAGACGAGCTGCAGCTGCAGCTGCTTCACACCCAGCATGCCCCCCGCCAATTACAACTACATCAAATGACAAATCATTTTTCATGAGCCAAATTTATATGTGATTACATAATTTACAAGATAGGCTTAATTTTTTGTAAATAAGCCTTGATTATCAATGGTTTTTAATAAAAAAGGTCTAAAAAATAAGGAAAATAGAGAGTTACTTGCCTATGCAAAAATCGTTGAAAATACTACCTAATATCTCCTCTACATCAACTTTTCCAACAATCATGCCCAAATGTCTAGTTGCTAATCTTAAATCTTCTGCGGCTTTATCAAAATCTTCTATTTCTTTTTTTTGATTAAAATTATTTAAATGATCTAAGCACTGTAGCAGATGTTGTCTATGTCTTTCTCTGGTAATTAAAATATCATCACTTGTTATAAATTTATTTTTTAAATTATTTTTTATTTTTGAAATTAATTCATCAATATTTTTACTATCTTTAATAGAGATTAATACATGATTTAATTTTTTTATTTTTGGGTCAATCCCTTTTTCTAAAAGATCAGACTTATTTATAACTAAAATTGCATTATCATCTAATAAACTCTTTAAAACTTCAGTAAAATCAAGGCTTTTTGCATCTACGACTACAAGCTTTAAATCTGCTTCTTCGGCTCTATTTAAAGATAATTTAATGCCTTTTTTCTCTATCTCATCTTTTGATTCTCTTATTCCTGCGGTATCAGATATTATTACAGGATAACCATCTATATTGAGATGAGTTTCAATAACATCTCTTGTAGTACCAGCTATTTCAGAAACAATTGCAACATCTCTATTTGATAAATGATTTATTAAACTAGATTTCCCTGCATTAGTAGGTCCAAGAATTGCAATCTTAAAACCTTCTCTAATTCTTTCTCCAACTTTTTGATCATTTAAAATCTTTTCGATTTTTTTAATAACTTCATTTGAATCATTTTTAATTTCATCCAAAATATTTTTTGGCAAATCTTCATCTGGAAAATCAATTTTAGCTTCAACATGAGACAAAATTTTTAAAAGTTTTTCTCTTAAAAAATTAAATTGATCAGCAGACTTTCCATCCATAATTTTAATTGCTTGTTGTCTTTGAATTTCTGTTTCAGATGAAATTAGATCGGCAATACTCTCTGCTTTTAGCAAATTTATTTTTCCATTTTGAAAAGCAAGCTTTGTAAATTCTCCTGGTTCTGCCAATCTACAATTTTCAATTTGAGAAATAGAGGAGTGCAGGGCATCTATAACAGCTTTGCTACCATGAACTTGGATTTCGGCCATATCTTCTCCTGTGTAGCTCTCTGGTCCAGGAAACCACAATATTAATCCTTCGTCTATAAGCTCAGAAGTATTGATTTTATTGATTTTTCTTAGTGATGCTATCCTTGGCTTAGGTAATTTTTTGTTTGTTAGTGTTTCAATCACTTTGTATGTTTCTGGTCCTGAAATTCTTATCACTGCAATACCTGAAATACCTGGCCCAGTAGATAAAGCATAGATTGTCATAAAAATATTATATCTTCAAAAAGGCTAATTGTGTAAAACTTAATTATGATAATTTGGATTGCTTCATATCCCAAAAGTGGGAATACTTGGGTTAGATCAATAATTTCTTCATTGATTTACTCTAAAGATGGTAATTTCGATTTTGACTTACTTAAAAAAATTCAACAATTTCCAAATAGAAAATATTTCAAAAATTTTACAAAAGATTTTAATAATATAAATGAAATAAAAAAATATTGGATTGAGTCACAAAACTTTATAAATTTAAATAAGGAGGTTAAGTTTTTCAAAACTCATCATATTAATTGTAAAATTGGCGAACATGTTTTTACAGATAAAATCAATACATTGGGTACGATTTATATTGTTAGAGATCCAAGAAACTTAATAAATTCATTCACTAATCATTATAGTATTGATAAAAACACAGCAAAAAATTTTATTACTTCTCGACAATCAGTAACTGGAGCATTGGGAGAAATGAAAAAAGAAAACAGCATCTTTACTATTTTAGGATCATGGAACGATCATTTAAAATCATGGACAAACATGAACCAAAATTTATTGCTAATTAAATACGAAGATCTTATTAAAAATCCTTTAAATGAGATAAATAAAATAACAAAATACTTGGCAAATTTAATTGATTTTTCTTACAACGAAGAAAAAATTAACAACATTATAAATTCTACATCATTTGAAGTTATGAAGAAGAAAGAAAATGAAGAAGGTTTTGATGAAAGCGTAATGAATAATACTAATGAAAATAAAGTAAATTTTTTCAATTTAGGAAAAGAAAACAAGTGGGAAAAATATCTGAATAGTGAAGATCAAGAATTTATCAAAGATAAACTTGGTTTAGAAATGAAAGAACTTGGATATATATAGAAATTAAGCGGGCTTGTTCATCGAGTTAAAAAACTCGGCATTATTTTTTGTATCTTTTAATTTTGAATTAATAAATTCAATAGCATCCATTGTACCCATTGGAGCAATTATTCTTCTTAATACATTCATCTTTTGAAGGTCATTTTTATCAAACAAAAGTTCTTCTCTTCTTGTTCCCGACTTTGTTATATCAATCGCAGGATAAATTCTTTTATCAGCAATCTTTCTGTCTAAAACAGTTTCACTGTTACCTGTTCCTTTAAATTCCTCAAAAATAACTTCGTCCATTCTACTTCCCGTATCAATTAAAGCTGTAGAAATAATAGTTAATGAGCCGCCTTCTTCGATGTTTCTTGCGGCACCAAAAAATCTTTTTGGTCTCTGAAGTGCATTCGCATCTACACCTCCTGTTAAGACTTTTCCTGAACTAGGTATTACAGCGTTATAAGCTCTCCCCAATCTAGTGATCGAATCTAATAAAATTACAACGTCTTTTTTATGTTCTGTTAATCTTTTAGCCTTTTCTATGACCATTTCAGCAACAGCAACGTGTCTTTGTGCAGGCTCATCAAAAGTAGAGCTAATTACTTCACCTTTTACAGTTCTTTGCATGTCAGTAACTTCCTCTGGACGTTCATCTATTAATAAAACTATCAAATAACACTCTGGATAATTTTTAGCTATTGAGTTTGCTATACTTTGCAAAATCATAGTCTTTCCAGCTTTTGGTGGTGAAATAATTATTGATCTTTGCCCTTTTCCAATTGGGCTAACTAGATCAATTAATCTTGGAGTAAGATCTGGTTTTTTTTCTACCTTAGTTGTTTCGATTTCCATTACCAATTGCTTGTCTGGATATAATGGCGTTAAGTTATCAAATGCAATTTTATGTCTTGCCTTTTCTGGCTCCTCAAAATTTATTTTACTGACTTGTAATAATGCAAAATATCTTTCGCCTTCTTTAGGGGCTCTCACTGGTCCCTCTACCGTATCTCCTGTCCTTAAACCAAATTTTCTAATTTGACTTGGACTTACATATATATCATCCGGTCCTGGGAGATAGTTAGATTCCATCGCTCTTAGAAAACCGAAGCCATCTTGTAGTAGCTGCAAAACACCTACACCAGTGATTTCTTCTTTCTCTGCAACTTTTTTAAGTATAGCAAAAAGAATTTCTTGTTTTCTTAATGTGCTAGCATTCTCAATTCCAAGTTCTTCTGCTTGAGTAATAAGCTGTTCAGATGATTTAAGTTTTAGTTCTTGAATGTTCATGATTAATTTTTTGATAAGGACTTATCGGTGTGTATAATATATATACTGATTTTATTATTTCAACCCTAGATTGGCTTAAAAATAGCCAAAAATACAACAATAATTAAAATTACAGTTGGAATTTCATTAATAATTCTAAAGAATTTAGCAGATCTTGTGTTTGTAGAATTTTTTATGCTAACAAGACATTTGCCTAAAAAGTCATTATAGGCTGATAGTAAAACTATCAAAACGATCTTTATTTGAAACCACAGCTGTAAAAAAATTTCTATTCCATTTAAATAAATCAAAACCAATCCAAACACCCAAGTAAATATCATTGCGGGACGCATAATATAAAAGAATAATTTTCTCTCCATTACTTCAAATATATCAGTGGCTTCTTTTTTTTCTTTATTCTCAACATGATAAACAAAAATTCTTGGCAAATATAAGAGACCAGCCATCCAGGAAACGACTGCTATTAAATGTAGAGATTTAAATAGTAAATATGTATTCATTCATCAAAGATTGTTTTCAATTAAAGACTTTATCAAAAATATATGATCGTCATTGTCATTTAAGCATGGAACCATATCAAAATTTGATCCTCCAGCGTTTATAAAACTTTCTTTTCCTTGAATTAATATTTCTTCTAATGTTTCTACACAGTCAGATGAAAAACCTGGACAAATTGTTAGAACATTCTTAATTCCCTCTCTGGGTAAATTTTCTAGAGTTTTGTCAGTATATGGTTGCAACCATTCTTGTGGACCAAATCTTGACTGAAAAGTAGTCTTAATTTTTATAGAATTAAATTTTTCTGAAATAAGTCTCGTTGTTTTATGACAATAGCAATGATATGGGTCTCCTTTATCAAAATATTTTTTTGGTATCCCGTGGTATGAGGCTAAGATTAAATCTGGCTTCCAATTAATTTCATTAATTTTTTTATTAATCGAATTAACTAGTGCATCAATGTAGAGAGGGTTAGATTCATAATGTGGTATTATTTTTAGCGAGGGTTGCCATCTCATTTTCATTAGTGTTCTATAAACTTCATCACAAACTGTTGCTGTTGTTGCTGCTGCATATTGAGGATAAAGAGGCAAAATTACTAAATTTTCACATCCCATCTCATGTAATTTATGTATCTTCTTTTTAATACTTGGATTTCCATACCTCATCGCAAAATCTAGAATGATATTTTCTTTTTGCAATGACTGAAAGGTTTTTTCACTTTGTTTTTTTGTATAATAAAGAAGTGGAGACATATCTTCATTTTTCATCCAAATTTCTTTATAAGCCTTAGCAGTTTTTGAAGGTCTAAAAGTTAGAATAAATAAATTTAAAATTATCTGCCAAATTATAGGATTTACTTCGATTACTCTTCTATCTGACAAAAATTCTTTTAAATATTTCCTAATATCAAACCAGTTTGTTGAATCTGGTGTGCCCAAATTAATTATGAGCACGCCTGTTTTTCCATAATTTACTGGTGGATGATTTTTATCCATAGTTTAATTATTTTTTACTATTTTAATTAAATTATCGACCATTTCTGGATTGGTTTCCGGAAGAATACCATGCCCTAGATTAAATATATATGGATGATCTTTAAAAATTTCTAAATAGTTGTTTGTTTCTTTTTTTAAATTGTCATAATCAGTTAATAAAACCTTAGGATCTAAACCGCCCTGTATGGGGATTTTAATATCTTTTAGTATTTTCTTTGGATCAACATTATAATCAATGCTTATTGCATCAGGTTTTACAATTTCACAAAATTCTTTGTAGTTTTTAATTTCTCTTGGAAAGCATATTACTGGTACTTTTAAAGATTTAACATAATCTACTAAATTCAAAGTAGGAGTATAAATATAATTTGGAAGATCTTTTTCTTCTAATAAACCAGCCCAGCTATCAAAAATTTGAATAACGTTTGCTCCATTATCTATTTGATTTTTTATATGAACTTTTAAAAATTTTTCTATAAGTAATAAAATTCTATTTATTAAAAATTCATCTTTAAAAAAATTTTTATTCAAATCTTTTTTTTGGAGATTTTAAATTAATCATATAAACTAAAAGAGTCCAAGGTGCTCCTATGAATCCAATAGTATTTTTATTTTTTACAATTGGATCAGAGCTTACTTTTTTAATTGCTTTATAAACAGGATATATTTTTTGAACAAAATCTATCTCATCCAAGTTAGAAATATTTTTTAAATCTAAATTTTCTAACTTGGGACCAAAATTTTTCTCGAATTTTACTTTTTGACCTAGGCCGTAAGGTAACATTAAAATATCTGAAAAGATTATTGCAGCATCAATATCAAATCTTTTTAATGGTTGTAATGTTATTTCAGCTGATAAGTTATCATTTAAACATAAATTAATAAAATCAGGATTTTTTTTCCTTATTTCTCTAAACTCAGGCAAATATCGACCTGCTTGTCTCATTATCCATAAAGGATTAAATGAGGTGTCTTTGTTAATAATTACTTTGTTTAAAGGTTTCATATAAAAGTCTTATAAATTATTGTAGTATTATTATATCTTGTGAATAAAGAAGATTATTTTTTATAAACATTATACTCACAATTTACTAACAAGTTTGATGATTAAAATTGTTTAAAATGAAGCTTTTTTGATTATTTCAATTTTTGTGGATTGTTTTAGCTTATTTATTATTATTGTTAATAAAAGTCAGGTTTTACAGATGTTATTGGAGAAATTTAAAATTGTATAATTTAATCAAAATAATACACGTTTATTAACAATTTATTTATGAGTAATACATATCAAATATATTTAATTTCTGATTCGACTGGAGAAACTTTAGATAGAATATTTTTAGCTCTTAAGGCACAATTTTTAAATATAGAATATAAAGTTCATTCTTATTCATTTACAAGAACGGAAAATCAGATTTTAAAAATCTTAAAAAATGCAAAAGAAAATAAAAATTCAATAATTTTATATACTATTGTTGATAATAATCTTGCCAAATATTTAGCTAATGAAAGTGAAAAAAAGAAGATACCTTGTTTTGGAGTATTGGGTAATTTAATTTTAAATTTTTCTAAAATTTTAAATCAAAAAGCTTCGCATGAACCAAGCGGACAACACGTTTTAAATGATGAATACTACGATAGAATTGAAGCAATTCAATTTACCATGAATCATGATGATGGTAATTTAATAAGCGAAGTTGAAAAATCTGATATTATTCTAGTTGGAGTTAGTAGAACTAGTAAAACACCAACATCTATTTATCTTGCTAATAAGGGCTTTAAAACTTCAAATATTCCTTTGGTAAATGAAAATTCTTTACCAGAAAAACTAAAACAAAACCCCCATATAACTTGCGTTGTTGGGTTAAGCACAGAGCCCGAGAGGCTTGCAGACTTAAGAAAAAATAGAATGAATTCAATGAAAGAAACAGAAACTATAAATTATACTAACCTAGAAAGTATAAAAAAAGAAGTTCTTCAGGCAAAGAAAACATTTCAAAAATATAAATGGCCACTAATAGATGTAACAAGAAAATCTGTTGAGGAAACTGCTGCTTCTATAATTAAAATACACGAAATATACTCAAACAATGCTAAATAAAATTATTCTAGCATCTAAAAGCAAAGTTAGAAAAGATATTTTAGATAAAAATAATATACAAAGTATTGTGGAACCTTCAAACGTTGATGAAGATATTGTAAAATTATCTTTACTTAAAGAAAATGCTAGTCCAGAAATAATTTCAAAAAATTTAGCTGAGTTAAAAGCAAACAAAGTTAGTGCAAAAAAGCAAAACGAGACAGTACTGGGTGCAGATAGTGTTATTGATTTAAATGGAGAGTTAATTTCAAAACCTGAGAGCAGAGAAGAAGCAATGAGAATTTTAAGAAAACTTAACGGAAAACCACACTTTTTAATAAGTTCTGTCTGTATCTCAAAAAATGGCTCAATGATTTGGAACTATACTGATAAAGCAACATTAACAATGAAAAACTTTTCAGAAACAGAATTAGCAGAATATTTATCTAAGATATCGGATGAAAATCTTTACGCTTACAACGTCTATCAAATCGAGGGGGAAGGTAGAAATTTATTTAGCAGTATAGATGGAGATGAAGATACAATAATGGGTTTACCTATAAAAAAAATCAAAGAATATTTAAGTTTACAAAAATGAAAAAATATTTTGTAATTGGAAACCCGATTGGTCATTCCTTGTCCCCAAAACTACATAACCATTGGTTAGAACAAAATAATATTAATGCAGTTTATGAAAAAATTAAACTTGAAGAAAACGAAATTGAAAATTTTATTCATAAAATTAAAAATCAAGAAATAAATGGTTGTAATGTTACTGTTCCGTTTAAAAAAACAGTGATTCCTTTTTTAGACAAGTTAAGTTTGGAAGCAGAACAGGCACAATCAGTAAATACAATCTGTTTTAATAATGGCGACCTCGTTGGTCACAATACAGATATAAGTGGTTTTCAGAAAGCTATAAATAGTTTGAACTACGAGATTAAAGATAAAAAAATTTTAATTTTAGGAGCTGGTGGAGTAGTTCCATCATTAATTGTTGCTTTAAATAAATTGGAGGCTTCAGAAATAACCATAAGTAACAGAACCAGTAAAAAAGCTGAAGATTTAAAAATTCAATTTAACAAAATTAATACTGTAAGTTGGGGTGAGGTGCCTGATTTTGATATGATTATAAATGCAACTAGTTTAGGTTTAAATAATGAGACCATCGATTTAAACACTTCTAATATTGGTCAAGGTAAGTTTTTTTATGACGTTATTTATAATCCTAATGAAACCAATTTTTTAAAATTAGGAAAAAAATTAGGAAACCAAATAGAAAATGGTAAATTAATGTTTATTTATCAGGCGTTTGAAGCATTTAGATTGTGGCATGGTGTTGAGCCAAATGTAAGTGAAAAAATATTAAAATTATTAGATCATGATTAGAATAGGTATAATTGGTGATATTGGTTCTGGAAAAACTTTTGTAGCAAATAACTTTGGATATCCAGTATTTAGTGCAGATCTTGAAGTAGCAAAAATTTACAAAAAAGATAAAAAAGTTTTTTTAAAATTAAAAAATAAATTACCAAAATACATAACTAGATTTCCTGTAGATAAGAACGAGATTACAAATGCAATTTTAAATAATCAAAATAATTTAAACAAAATAATAAAAATTGTACATAAAGAAATAAGAAAAAAACTAAAAGTTTTTTTAAAGAAAAATAAAAATAAAAAAATTGTAATTTTAGATATTCCATTACTAATTGAAAATAAACTTTTTAATAAAAAAGATTTATTGGTTTTTGTTGACTCTAAAAAAAAAGATATTGATAAAAGAATAAAAAAAAGGCCAAAGTTTAATTCAAAACTTTTTAGAATTTTTAAAAAAATTCAGTTTAGCCCAAGTTACAAAAAGAAAATATCTCATTTTAAAATTAAAAATACATTTACAAAAAAACCTGTTAAAAATGAAATTATAAAAATTATAAATAAAATTTTATAAATGAAAGAAATTGTTTTAGACACAGAAACAACCGGAATATCAATTAAAGACGGTCATAGAATAGTTGAAATAGGGTGTATTGAATTAGATGATTTGGTACCTGTAAATAAGTTTCACACATATTTAAATCCTGAAAGAAAAGTTTCTGAAAAGGCATTTGAGGTACATGGTTATTCTGATGAGTTTTTATCAAAACAAAAAAAGTTTTCTGAAATAGTAAATGATTTTTTAAATTTTATTGAAGGTAAAAGTTTAATTATTCATAATGCAGAATTTGATATTGCTCATCTAAATAATGAGCTTTCGTTAATAGGAGAAAGCAAAATTAGCAATAAAATAATTGATACTCTTGAATTATCTAGATCTAAATTTCCAGGGTCTTCATCAAGTCTAGACGCATTGTGCAAAAGGTATAGAATTGATAATTCTAGAAGAGTTCAACACACGGCTTTAATTGACTGTGATCTTTTAGCAAAGGTTTATATAAATTTAATTGATCAAAAAGAGCCCACTCTTAACTTTAAAAATGAACAAATTTCTGAATTAAATAAATTAAATTCAGAAATTTCATACTATAAAAAAATTATTACTCCGTCAAAAGATGAGGTATCTAAGCATAAAGAATATTTAAAAAATTATTTAAAAAAAAATTATTATTAATTAAATCTTTGCATGTAAAGATTTTCAAAATCTATTTTTTTTTCAAATTTAATATCAGGATAACCGGAATTATGTAACATGTTTAAAAAAGATTTTTCAAGTTCAGGGTATATTTTTATCTGTGCATCACACAAAATTATTTTCTCTAATTCTTTTTTTTCACTGACAGTGTCATCTATTTTTAAAATTGTTGCATAGTTCATTTCGAAATGAGATTTGTGTTTTGTTTCATTTTTGTCTTCAAATTTTAGAATGGTGTTTACTTCAACCATTTTATTTTTTAAAGGTTTTGATTTAATATCAATATTAAGCTGATATTTTAAAATATTGTCTCTTACATATATGTATGTTTCAGCGTCTCTTGTTTCGCTCGACATATCCTTAATGTATTTTCCTAAAATTTTAAATTTATCTGTCATCTTTTTCGTCTAAATCTTGGTATTCACCATCAATAAAATCATTTTTTCTGGTATTTACAGTATTAAATTTTTTAAACAAACCATTAAATATAAATTTTCTAGTAAATGGGAAAATTAACAAAAAGCCCAATAGGTCAGTAGCAAATCCGGGAATTATTAATAAGACTGCTGCAAAAGCAATAGCTGCACCAGATAACATTTCATAAGTAGGAGTTTCGTTACGTTTTAATTGGTTGAAACCAGATCTGAGGGTATTCAGGCCTTCATATTTTGCATAGTATATCCCTAATATAGCTGTGATAAAAATTAGAAATATTGTTGTTATTGCTCCTATTTCAGATCCTATCTTTATTAAAAGATATATTTCAATTACTGGAACGAAGATAATTGTTAAAAATATTGGGTTCATTTGTCTTTAATCTAAATTGCCAGTTGAAATTAATCAACAGAGTAATTACTATCAACACATGAATTACAGTTTTGAGTATATTGATATAATTTTGCTTGCAATGATAGCAGGATTCATTTTTTTAAGACTTAGGGGGATATTAGGTAAAAGGACTGGATTTGAGGGCAAAGCACCTGAACAATTTAAAGAAGTATTAAAAAACATAAAAATTGAGCCACAAAAGAAGCCCAACAATATTTTTGACGAACAGGCTCAGAAAGAATTTATCGAAGGTGCTAAAATAGCTTATGAAACTATAATTACTGATTTTAGTGATAATGATAATAAAATTACTAATAGCAAGCCTTTACTTGATAATGAAGTATATAAACAGTTTAGCGAAGCACTAAAAGAAAGAGACAGCAGGGGCCACTATGCTGAGATCACTTTTATTGGTGTTAATAAAGCAGAGATAAAAGAGCATAAAAAATCAGGTAATATTTTGAATGTTACAGTAAACTTTATTGGAGAGGTAATTACTTGTATCAGGGATAAAGATAAAAAAATTATTTCTGGTGATCCAGAAAAAATTAAAAAAATTTATGATACTTGGGTTTTTTCACGTGACACAACCTCACAAAATCCAAATTGGCAATTAGTTAGTATTTTAACATAATTGAACGACAAAATTTCAAATAAAGATAAAATTGATTGGGAAAATTTTCTTAAAAGCAAAGAAAAATTAATTGATAAAGATTATATAGAAAAAAAAAATAAAGTTTTTTCAACCCGATCAATTGACCTACATGGATATACTTTAGAAGAAGCTAACAGGACTATAGAAAAATTTATTAACAAATGTTTTGCTGAACAAGTTAATAAGTTAATTGTTGTTACAGGAAAAGGTATTCATTCTAGTAATGAAAAAAATCCTTATGTCTCTAAAGATTTGAGTATTTTAAAATATTCTGTTCCAGAATTTATTTCAAATAACAAAAAATTGAACGAAATGATTAATGATATTCAGGATGCTAAATTAGAGGATGGAGGTAGCGGAGCGTTTTACATATATTTAAAAAAAAATAAAAAAAAATGATTATTTGGCTAGCTTCTTACCCTAAGAGTGGGAACACATTGTTGAGATCGATATTATCAACATATTTTTATTCTCAAGATGGAGTTTTACAATTTGAAAATTTAAATAAAATATCTCAATTTCCGCAAACTCATCATTTTTTACCTCTTGGAATTGATATCGAAAATGACAAAGAGGTTTTTAAAAATTTTATAAATGCTCAAAATTTAATAAATGAAGAAAAAGGAAAGTTAAAATTTTTTAAAACTCATAGTTCATTATGCAAAATACATGACTGTAACTTTACAGATTTAAAAAATACACTTGGTGTAATTTATATTGTTCGAGATCCAAGAAATGTTGTCACTTCTTTTGCTAATCATTATAGTTTAAATATCGATGAAGCTACTGAAACAATTTTAGATGAAAGTAGATTTATGGAAAAAACATTTAAAAATTGTAAAGTTTTTTTAGGATCTTGGAGCTCTAATTATAATTCTTGGAAAAATCTTCAAAAACCAAAAAAATATTTATTGATCAAGTATGAGGATTTAATAACTAAAAAGAAAAGTGTCATTCTTAAAATTTTTAAATTTTTTGAGACATTAGGTTTTAAATCAGAAATTGACATGATTAAGCTTAATAAAGCAATAAAAACAACGGATTTTGACAACATGAAAACTAAAGAAGAAAAAGAAACATTTCAAGAAGCTTTAATTGATGACAAAACTGGTAAAAGAAAAATTTTTTTTAATCTAGGACCCAAAAATGATTGGAGAAGATATTTAGACGAGAAAAATAAAGAGAAAATCGAAACTAATTTTTATAATGAAATGAAAGAATTAGGATACTTATAATTTAATATTAAAGAATAAATTTTGAAAGATCAGTATCTTTAACTAAGTTATCAAGATTTTTATTAATATATTCTTTATCAATTACAATTTTTTCTCCAGCTCGATCAGTTGCTGTAAAACTTATATCATCTAATATTTTTTCAATTATTGTGTGTAACCTTCTTGCACCAATATTTTCTACTGTTGTATTTACTTCAGAGGCTATATTTGCGATTGCATCTATCCCATCATCTGAGAATTCAAGATCAACATTTTCGGTTTTTAACAAAGCTATATATTGTTTGATTAAACTAAAGTCTGGCTCCCTGAGTATTCTTTTAAAATCATCACTAGTTAAAGCTTCTAGCTCTACTCTTATTGGTAATCTTCCCTGTAATTCTGGAAGTAAATCGGATGGTTTTGCAAGTTGAAATGCACCTGAAGCAATAAACAAAATATGATCAGTTTTGATTGGACCATGTTTTGTATTAACTGTTGTTCCTTCTATTAAAGGTAGCAAGTCTCTTTGAACTCCTTCTCTTGATACATCGCCTCCAACTCTATCGGTTCTTGCAGAAATTTTATCTATTTCATCTAGGAAAACTATTCCATTGTTTTCAGTTGAAAGTTTGGCAGCTTTAACAATTTTATCTTGCTCAATTAGTTTGTCTGATTCATCATTGATTAAAATTTCATGAGATTCTTTAACCGTCATTTTTTTCTTTTTTTCTTTGTTACCCATAGATTTACCAATCATTTCCCCAATGTTTATCATTCCAACATTAGCACCTGGCATTCCTGGGATTTCAAAAGACGCACCGCTTGAGCCTGTATCACTTACAGCGATTTCTATTTCATTGTCATCTAAATCACCATTTCTTAGTCTTTTTCTAAAACTTTCTCGCGTTGCAAGGCTTGCTTTTTTTCCCACCAAAGCATCTAGTACTTTTTCTTCAGCTGCTTTTTGGGCTTGCGCAAAAACTTCTTTTCTTTTTTTTACTTTTTCCATCGCAATTGCAATCTCAATTAAGTCTCTAACAATTTGTTCAACGTCTCTCCCAACGTATCCAACCTCTGTAAATCTTGTTGCTTCAACTTTAACAAAAGGAGCTTCTGCTAATTTTGAAAGCCTTCTGGAAATTTCTGTTTTTCCAACTCCTGTTGGTCCAATCATTAGTATATTTTTTGGCAAAACCTCATTTTTCATTTCTCCTTTTAAAGCCTGTCTTCTCCATCTATTTCTTAATGCAACAGCAACAGCTTTTTTGGCTTTGTTTTGTCCAACTACAAAACGATCTAATTCTGAAACGATTTCTCTTGGAGAAAGAGCACTTACTAAAGAAGATTCTTCTTTTTGAGTTTTTTCTTTTGGGTGTAAAGGTGTAACGTTTGAATTATCCATTATATTTTTTCAATTTTAACATTTTCATTTGTAAACACACAAATATCAGCTGCAACTTTAATTGCCTTTTTTGCAACTTCCTCTGCAGATAAATCACCTTCCATTAAAACTTTTCCTGCTGCTAAGGCATAATTTCCACCAGAACCTATTCCTATTACATCACCTTCAGGCTCCAGAACATCTCCAGTCCCAGAAATTATATAACTATTATTTTTGTCACCTACAGCCATTAATGCTTCTAGTCTTCTTAAATATTTATCGGTTCGCCAATCTTTTGCTAATTCAACAGCAGCTCTAGACAAATTACCTGCGTGTTTTTCTAATTTTCCTTCTAATCTTTCAAATAAAGTTAGTGCATCAGCAGTTGATCCTGCAAATCCTGCAACTACATCTCTTTTTTCAATTTTTCTAACTTTTGATGCTGTACTTTTGACAACTGTATTTCCCATACTTACTTGTCCGTCACCAGCAACTACAACTTCATCATTTTTTCTAACTAGTACAATTGTTGTCATATCTAATAAATGGTAACTATTTTTGATACTTCAAGTCTTTACACTAATATTGATATAGTTGGATTAAGTATGTATACCATTTAAATTATATGGCTAGAAAAGGAAAAGTTTCTCGAAAAACAAAAGAAACCAGTATCAATGTTGAATTAAACATCGATGGTAAAGGCAAATATCAGATTGATACAGGAATAGGTTTTTTAGATCACATGCTTGAGCAACTGTCAAAGCATTCTTTAATTGATCTAAAAGTAAAAGCAAAAGGAGACACTCACATTGATCTTCACCATACAACTGAAGATACAGGAATAGCAATTGGAGAAGCTTTAAAAAAAGCTTCAAAGAAATTTGTAGGCATCAAAAGATACGCACACCGAGTTATTCCAATGGATGAAACGTTAACAAGAGTTGCTATAGACGTTTCAAACAGACCTTATTTAATTTGGAAAGTAAAATTAAAAGTAGAGAAACTTGGTGAGATGGATACAGAGCTATTTAAAGAATGGTTCCAGGCTTTCTCCCAATCTGCTGGCATTACAATGCATGTTGAAAATATTTATGGTGATAATAGTCACCACATCATTGAATCTTGCTATAAAGCATTAGCAAGATCATTAAGAGAGGCACTAGAGATGGACCCTAGAAGCAAAAAAAGTATTCCATCCACTAAAGGCTCATTATAAGTTTAATGAACGTCACAATTGTTGATTATAATTCGGGCAATATTAGCTCGGTAATTAATTCCTTTAAGGAAGTTGCTAAAGATAAAGTAAATATTGAGGTAACTTCAGATTTAAATAAAATTAAATCTTCAGATAAAGTAGTTTTACCAGGGCAAGGTTCGTTTAAAAGTTGTGTTGATGCACTTAATAATATTAATGGTTTAGTAGATACATTAAACGAATTTGCAGTAAGTAACAAAAAACCGCTTTTAGGAATTTGTGTAGGACTTCAAATGTTTGCAGATATTGGTTACGAAGAAACAGAAACAAAAGGACTGGGTTGGATTTCTGGAAAAGTGTCAAAGATAGATAATCAGAATGGAAAATTTAAACTTCCCCACATCGGCTGGAACGAAATTAATATAACAAAAAATAGTAAAATTTTTAATAATATTGAAAATAAATCTCACATGTATTTTGTTCACAGTTATGAATTTGTTCCAGAAGACAAAAATGTAATTTCAGCAACAACAGATTATTCTTCAAATATCGTTTGTTCAGTTGAAAAGGAAAATATTTTTGGAACGCAGTTTCATCCAGAGAAAAGTGATAAAATCGGGCTTAAAATAATTGATAATTTTATAAATTTATAAAAATGAAAATATTTCCCGCAATAGATATTAAAGACAAAAAATGTGTGAGGCTAGTTAAAGGAGACTTTGATAATAAAACTGAATATGAAATGTCTCCAATTGAACAGGCTGGGAAATATAAAGATTATGGTTTTAAAAACTTACATATAGTTGATTTAGACGGAGCTTTAACCGGAGAAACAATTAATTTGGAAATTATTCAAGAAATAGTAAAAAAATTTGATCTTAATATTGAAATTGGCGGAGGTATCAGAAATCTTGAGAGTATTCAGAAATATACTGATGCTGGTGTTGAAAAAGTTATTTTAGGAAGTGCTGCGATAAAAGATAAAAATTTTTTAAAAGAAGCTTGTGAAAATTTTCCAAATAAAATTGCATTAGGTTTAGATGCTAAGGATGGTTATTTGTCGGTCTCAGGTTGGAAAGAAAATTCTAATCAATTAACTTTAGATTACTTAAAAGAAGTGAATGATTATGGGGCAAGTAGATTGATTTATACTGATATTAATAGAGATGGTATGAAGCAAAGCCCAAATTTTGAGGAAACTGTAAAAGTTGCTGACACATCAAATTGTCCAGTAATTATATCAGGTGGAGTTTCATCAATGGATGACATTAAAAAGGCTAAGGAATTAAATAATAAAAATATTGAAGGTATTATAGTTGGAAAAGCTATCTATGATGGCGATATCAAATTGGATGAATTAGCTAAGGAAGTAAATGCTTAAAAATAGAATAATACCTTGTTTAGATGTTAAAAATGGTCGTGTTGTAAAAGGGATTAACTTTGTTGATCTGCAGGATGCAGGTGATCCAGTCGAACAGGCTAAAATTTACTCTGATGGAGGTGCAGATGAAATTTGTTTCTTAGATATAACTGCATCAAATGAAAATAGAGATACAATTTATGATGTCGTAGAGAAAACTTCAAAAAAATGCTTTGTTCCATTAACAGTTGGAGGAGGCGTTAGAAGTGTTGATGACATAAATAAATTACTTAATTGTGGAGCAGATAAAGTTTCTATTAATACTGCAGCGGTTCAAAATTCAGAGGTGGTAGCCGAAAGCTCAAAAAAATTTGGTTCACAATGTATTGTGGTGGCTATTGATGCTAAAAAAAATGCTGATAAATGGGAAATTTTTACACATGGTGGAAGAAACAATACTGGAATTGATGCAATAGAATTTGCATCAAAAATGGAAAGTAGTGGGGCAGGTGAGCTATTAGTAACATCAATGGATAGAGATGGTACTCAGGTAGGTTATGATATTGAGCTTATGTCTAAAATTTCATCCAAGGTAAATATTCCCGTCATTGCATCAGGCGGAGTAGGGAATTTAGATCATTTAGTTGATGGAATTAAATTGGGAAATGCTAGTGCAGTCTTAGCAGCATCAATATTTCATTACGGCAAACACTCTGTAAAAGAAGCTAAGGAATATCTGGATTCAAAAGGAATACCTGTTAGAATTTAATATGCTTAATACATTAGAAAATCTAATTAAACTTGCAAGAGAAAGAAAAACCAATCCAGTTGAAGGCTCTTATACAAATAAATTACTTACTGACAAATCTCTAAGTAAAGCTAAGGTCTTGGAAGAAATTGATGAATTAATTGAAGCTATAGAAGAAAATACAAACAAAATACACGAAGCAGCTGACGTATTTTATCATTTATTAATGTATTTAGAAGCTAATGATGTGAAAATTGAAGAAGTAATGGAAGAATTAGAAAAAAGGAAAAAATGAGCTACGACGAGAATAATATTTTTGCTAAAATTTTACGTGGAGAGATACCTTGTAATAAAATTTATGAGGATGATTTTGTTTTGTCATTTCATGATATCAACCCACAAAAAAAAGTTCATGCTTTGGTAATTCCTAAGGGAAAATATATAGATCTTGATGATTTTAGTATGAATGCATCATCAGAAGAGATGGTAGGTCTTTTGAAGGGTATAAACATAGTTGCTAAAAAGCTTGGTATTTCAACAGAAGTAGGCCAAGGGTATAGGGCACTAGCTAATATTAGTGAACATGGTGGTCAAGAGGTCCCTCATTTGCATTTTCATTTATTTGGTGGTGAACGTGTTGGAAAAATGGTTGAGTGACAGAAGAAGTTAAAAGAAGCTATCTAGAAATAAACTCCCTTAAAGATTTACAAGAGAGCGAAAAACCTTCAGACGATTATATTGTTAAATTAATTGAACCAACTGATTTCCAGTTAAATAAATTTTTTTATAAAAATATAGGCAAAAATCATAAATGGATTGATAGATTGATATGGTCAGAAGAACAATGGATTAAATATGTATCCAGCAAAAATGTTAAAACTTTTGTACTAAAGAATAACAAAGATCTAGTTGGTTTTTTTGAATTAATTATTCATTTTGAAAAGAAAGAAGTAGAAATAGCATACTTTGGAATATTGGAAGAATATCAAAATAAAAAATTAGGATCATTTTTATTGTCTGATGCTATTAAAAAGTCATTTCATGAAAATGTAGAGAGGGTTTGGCTTCATACATGCTCATTAGATCATAAGAATGCACTTAATAATTACTTATCAAGAGGTATGAAAATTTTCAAATCTGAGATTGTCAAAATTTAATTTTGAAGTGGAGTTTTAAATATTTTTTCATCAACTACTTGGTTTAATTTTATTGAATAAAGTAGTGTTACAGCAGTATTTTGATAGATATCTTTTGTTTGCCAACCAATTAATTCATAATTATTAATATCAAAAAAAATATCTATTAATTGGTTATTCTCTTTTATTGTAAATTTTACCAAGGAATTATTAATTATTTCCTCATTTAATTCTGAAATTTTTTTTAATAAAAAATTTTTATCTAAAATAAAATTTAAGGGTGTTTTATTGAGAGCATATCTATAATAACTTAAATTTGATTTTATAACCAAAGACTTTCCATTAGAAACCATAACTTTATTTTTTTTATCATATTCACAGAACATTTTTTTTGGATACTGAATTGTACAATTACCTAATTCGATTTTACCATTAATATTTTGCTCAAAATCAAAATTTAAATTTGATATATTTTCTAATTTATTAATTATTTGATTTTTATTGTTTGCATATACTTGATTAGTTAAACTAAAGAGAAAAATTAAAAGAATAAACTTTAGCATTAAAGAACGTCTCTTTTACCTACATGGTTTGCTTTACTCACAATTCCATCAGATTCCATCATGTCAATTATTCTTGCAGCTCTGTTATATCCAATTTGAAGTTTCCTTTGTAAAAAAGAGGTAGAAGCTTTTCCTTCAGATCTAATTATTTCAACAGCTTGTTGATATAATTCATCTTTATCTCCTTGTTCTGTATTTGATCCTAACTCCTTTTCGTCTGCAAAATTTAAAATTTCATCTATATAATCTGGCTCTGCTTGGGATCTTAAAAAATTATTTATTTTTTCTATCTCATTATCAGAAACAAATGGAGCGTGAATTCTTACTATCCGGTTCGCGGAGGACATGTAAAGCATATCTCCTTTTCCTAATAGTTGTTCTGCTCCTTGTTCTCCCAGAATTGTTCTACTATCTATTTTTGAGGTTACTTGAAAAGATATTCTTGTTGGAAAATTAGCTTTAATTGTGCCTGTAATTACATCAACACTAGGTCTTTGCGTGGCCATAATAATATGAATTCCAGCTGCTCTAGCCATTTGAGATAATTTTTGAATATAATTTTCTATTTCTTTACCCGCCACTAGCATTAAATCTGACATTTCATCAACTACTACTACTATGTAGGGCATTGGAAGTTTGTGTTTGGTATTATAACCATCAATATTTCTGACCCCTTCCTTTGTCATTAATCTGTATCTACTTTCCATTTCTTTCACCACCCAACCAAGTACAGATGCAGCTTTTTTGGCTTCAGTTATTACAGGGCATAGTAAATGAGGTATCCCCTCATATGTAGAGAGTTCAAGCATTTTAGGATCAATTAATATAAACTTACATCTCTCAGGTGTGTGACGATAAAGAAGTGATAAGATAATTGTATTAATACAAACAGACTTTCCTGAACCTGTAGTACCAGCAATTAGTAAATGAGGCATTGAAGACAGATCTCCCACAATAGGTTTTCCAGAAATATTTTTACCAAGGGCTATAGGTAATTTTGTTTCTTTCTTTTTAAAATCTGCGTTATTTAGAATTTCACTAAGATAAACGTTCTCTCTTGAATTATTTGGTAATTCAATTCCTACTGTATTGCTGCCTGGTATAGTTGAAATTCTAGCAGATTCAGAACTAGTATTTCTAGCAATATCATCTGATAAATTTATAATTTTAGAAACTTTTACTCCAGCGGCTGGCTCAAATTCATTAAGTGTTACAACTGGACCATAACTTACTTTCTGAATTTCTCCCTTAACTCCAAAGTCCATTAGAATTTTTTCTAAAAATTTAGGATCATTTGTCTCATTTTTATTTGAGTTTTCTCTTTCTTTCTTAGTTGGAACTTTTAATAAATCAATTTTCGGTAATTGAAATTTATTTTTATTAGTTAATTTATTCTCTGCTTTAATAAATGGTAAATCTTCTTGTATTAAGTTTTTAATTTCTTCTTGAGGAATATATTCACTAATAAGTTCACTTTTATTTGTGTATGATTTATTTTCTTTTTTATTAAAAAATTTAATAATTTTAAATATCGAATTATAGAATTTTGTAGGATGAAAATTGATACTTAATAGAAATAAAGTAATTATAAGTATAATTATAACATAATAAATTAATTTTTCATTTATAAGAATTATTGAATTTAAAAAAGTTTTTCCAAAATAGTCTCCAACAAAACCTCCATTTCCATTTATGTAAAGTGTAAAAGCATCTGAATAAAAATGGTTTAAAAATAGTGTTCCAATTATAGTATACAATACAGTTATAAAAGTATTTTCAATTATTAAAAAAAATTCTTTTAGTCGAAATATATTGATCCCAGTAATTATATATGTGAGAGATATTAGATAGGCAATGAACCCAAAAGATTGAAAAAAAAGATCAGAAATAAAACTTCCTTGAAAACCTAATAGATTTTTTATTTCGGTATCTTTATGAAAAATAAAGTTAGGGTCCTCAGGTGAATATGAAAAAAGTGCAATAAATAAGAGAATACCAGCAGAGAAAATTATTATCCCAGATATTTCTGCTAATCGTTTTAAAGTAAAATTAAGTAATAAATTAGCTGTTTTTTTAATGTCCATTTATACAAATCAATTATACCACTTTGTATCATCTAATTTTTGTTGTTAAAATTAAAAATAATATGAGGATTTGTATAATAGGAAGTGGACTAACTAGTTTAGCTTTAGCAAAAGCTTTAGTTAATCAGAATATATATGTAGATATTTTAAGAGATAAAAAAAAACAAATAATCGATCAATCTAGGACTATAGGTATTACAAAAAGTAATGTTGAATATTTTAATAAAAATATAGTTAATATTGATAAAATAATCTGGAAATTAAATAAAATTGAAATTCTTTCTGATAAACTAAATCATGAAAAATTGTTGGAATTCCAAAATAATAATCAAGAACTTTTTTCAATGGTTAGAAGTTTTGATCTTTATAATATTTTAGAAAAAAGTCTCAAAAAAAATAAATTTTTTAAAATACAAAATCTTATAAATTCAGAAAATATTCAGAAAAAATATAATCTTTTAATTAATTTAAATTTTTCAAACTTAATTACAAAAAAATTTTTTAGTAAAAAAATTATCAAAAAATATAAAAGCTTAGCTTACACTTTAATACTAGAACATGAAAAAATTGATAATAAAATTGCAAGACAAGTTTTTACAAAGATTGGACCTTTAGCATTTCTACCCATTTCCGATAAAGAAACCTCTATTGTTTATTCAATAAAAAATACTACTAAAATAAAAAAAGAAAATTTAATAGAATTAATTAATTTACACAATCAAGACTATAAAATTAAAAAAATTAAAAAAATTTCTTCATTTGAATTGATGTCCGTAAACTTAAGAAATTATTATCATAAAAATATTTTAGCCTTTGGTGAATTAATTCACAAAATACACCCTTTGGCTGGTCAAGGTTTTAACATGACTGTTAGAGATATTAAAATTTTATTAGAGATAATTCAAAATAGGATAGATCTTGGATTACCAATAAATAGTTCTGTAAGTGAAGAATTTCAAAAAAATACAAAACATACGAACTTTATTTTTTCAAATGGAATTGATTTAATTTACGAATTTTTCAATTATGAAGGAAAATTAAAAAGCAATTTTTTAATTAATTCTATTAAATATTTTGGTAACAAAAATTCTTTAAATAATATGCTAAGAAAAATAGCAGATACTGGTTTGAATTATTGATTATTGAATAGTGTTATTTTCATAGATGTCGTGAGTATATGTTTTTAATATCTCAGCAATTTTGTTTTTTCTAATATCTAAATTTTGAGCTTCTAATAAAACTTGTTTTTCTTCAAGAGAAAAGGGTGATGCCATAGCTAAGGCGTTTATTGTTTCATCTAAACTTTGTTTTTCTAGCGCTTTCCAGTTAATGATAAAACCTTTTTTTTCAAATAAAGACTTTAGATCTTTAAAAATTAACTCCAAATCTGAAAATTTAAGATCTTCTTTTTTATTTTCTAAATCTTCAATATAATCGTCATAGTTTACTTGCAAAATCCTGTATTTAGTCAAAGTCTCTAATTCTTTAATAGATTTAAATCTTGCGACCCCCTTTAATTCTATTAAATATCTGCCATCCTCTGTTTCTCTAAAACTAGTAATTTTTCCGACACAACCAACTTGATATAATTTAGGAACCTCATATTTAATATTTGAATTTTTAGGTTGTATCATCCCAATTAATTTGTCCGACTTCATACTATCATCAACCATATCAATATATCTTGGTTCGAATATATTTAGTGGAACGGTAGTTTTTGGAAATATTATAAAATTACTTAATGGAAATATAGGTAATTTGGAAGGAAGATTTTTCATATATTATTATTAACAAAAATTAAATTATTGTTCTATATATATAATTATATGATTATATGGATTGCATCTTATCCAAAAAGCGGAAATACTTGGTTAAGAGCTTTAATAAGCACTTATTTTTTTTCTAAAGATGGTATTTATAATCAAAATTTATTAAAAAATATTGATCAATTCCCTACAAGTAACTACTTCGAAGAATATCATCATGATAAAAAAATTCCTGGCGATACTTGTAAGTATTGGATTAAAGCGCAAGAAAAAATAAATTCCGACTCTAAAGTGAGATTTTTTAAAACCCACAATATTTTTGGAAAAATAAATAATTTTGATTTTACAAATCCACAAAATTCTCTGGGGTGTGTTTATGTTGTGAGAGATCCAAGAAATGTAATTACATCTCTTAAAAATCACTATCAATTAGATGATAATCAAGCTTTTGATTGGATAACCCAAGAAAAAAAATTTATATATAACGTTTTGGAATTTGAAAAAGATGGATTTAGTGATTTTCAAGTTATAAGTTCTTGGAGTACAAATTATAAATCTTGGAAAGTTCAAAAAAAAATTCCAATTAAAATTATAAAGTATGAAGATTTATTAAATTCTACTTATGCAACATTTTCTGATGTTTTAAGATTTATATACAAAATAACACGTAATCAAAAAAATCTAGACAAAGAAAAAATTAAAAAAACCTTGCGAACTACCACGTTTGATCAACTTAAAAAAAATGAGGAAGAATACGGTTTTTATGAAGCTATACCGGATAGAGAGAATAGACAGAATAAAATACCTTTTTTCAACTTAGGCCCCAAGAATGATTGGAAAAAAATTTTGGATGAAAAAATTAGAAAAAAAATTGAATTGGTTTTTGAAAAAGATTTAAATGAATTAAATTATTAATAATTTTTTTATGTTTTAAAGCTGCCAAATCTTTGTCATAGTATTTAATAAGTATAATTTTAATCCTCTGCAAATCACAGTTGTGTAAGAATTTAATTGAAATAGCCTCTTGCTAAAAAATCAAAAACCTTCTATTTTTAATAATAATTTAACATGCGGGCATAGCTCAGTGGTAGAGCGTCTCGTTGCCAACGAGAAGGTCGAGGGTTCGACCCCCTTTGCCCGCTCCAAATTTTTATGAGTGATGATCTTTTAACTAAAAAATGTTTACCTTGTGAAGGAGGAGTTATTCCTTTTGATATTTCTGAAATTCATAAATATCAAAAGAAAGTTGATGGTTGGGATATTACGGAAGATGAGAATAAAATATTTTTTCTATATAAAAAGTTTAAATTTGAAAATTTTATAAAAAGTCAAAATTTTGTTAATGAGGTTGGTAAAATTTCTGAAGAAGAGGATCATCATCCAGATATAAGTTTTGGTTGGGGTTATGCAGAAATTAAAATTACCACTCATGCCATTAAAGGTCTTTCAGAAAATGATTTTATTTTAGCTGCCAAGATAGATAAAGCTACTAATGTCTAAAATGTCTTGTCTTAGAAAATACCAGAATAGTATCTGTTTCGTTTGCAAATTTAATTATTTCTTTATCTCTAATAGACCCCGAAGGCTGAATTACAGCTTGAACCCCTGATTGAACTAATTTTTCAATTCCATCTACAAAAGGAAAGAAAGCGTCTGATGCTGCAACCAAATTATTTCCAAATAAATTAAATTTTCTCATTTTATTAATTGCTATTTCACAGCTATCCAATCTACTTGGTTGACCTGATCCAATACCAACAATCGCATCATCTTTTGCAAGAACAATTGCATTTGATTTTACATATCTACAAACATTGAATGCAAAAATTAGATTTCTTAGCTGCTTAGAATTTGGTTTTCTTTTAGACACAACTTTAAAATCTTTATTTTTAAATATTTTTAAGTCCTCAGATTGAACTAAAATTGCTTCATTCGAGGAAGTGAATTTTATAATTTCACTAAGTGAATAATTTGTTGCATCAATTACACGCAGATTTTTTTTATTTTTAAATATTTTTAGGGCATTATTATCAAAACCATTAGCAATAATTACTTCTAAAAATAGTTTATTTAACTCAATCGCAAGATGTTTTGTTATTTTAAAGTTACATGAAACAATTCCTCCAAAAGCACTCACAGGGTCACATGCTAATGCAGAATTATAACTTTCTACAGGATTTGATTTTATTGAAACACCACATGGGTTTGCATGTTTTACGATTACAGTACCTCTGTTTTTTGGTAAAGATTTTGAAATTGTTAATGCTGCAAATATATCGTTATAATTATTATAGCTTAATTGTTTTCCTTGAATTTGTTTTAAATTAGTTATTAAATTCTTTGAATAATACCCACTGAATTGATGTGGATTTTCTCCATACCTAAGTTTTTCTATTAAATTTGCAGAAAACACTTTTTTATTTGGCAAGTGTATATTCGCTTTTTTATTAAAATAGTTTGAGATTACCGAGTCATAGTAAGCAGTTTCTATAAAAGCTGTTCTAGATAGTTTCTCTCTGAATTTTAACGATGTAGTTCCATTATTTTTATTCATCTCATCTATTAACTCTTGATATTGATCTGTAGAAGTAACAACTGTTACATCATTATAATTTTTAGCAGCAGACCTAACCATTGTGGGGCCTCCCACATCTATATTTTCAATTATTTTTTTGTGATTATTTGTATTCTCTAAAGTTTTTTCAAATGGATAAAAATTTACAATTACTAGATCAATATTTTCAAAATTATTTTTCTTTAAGTCATTTAAATGTTTTTTATTATTTCTTTTATTTAGGATTCCTGCATGTATTTTTGGATGTAAGGTTTTAACTCTTCCCTCTAAGATTTCAGGAGAATCTGTAAAATCAGATACTTCTAAACAAGCAAATTTTAATTTTTTAATTTCTTTATAAGTTCCACCAGAACTAATAATTTTAATGTGATATTTTTTTAAAATTTCTAAAATTGGTTTTAAATTTTTTTTATCTGATACAGAAATAAGAGCGGTCTTAATTTTTTTCATTATATTTTAATTATTTCCCATCTGATTGTTTGTTCACTTTCATTATTCATGCCTGAAATAAATATATTTTGGTTTTCTTGATATGAATTTTTATTACCGAAATATAAACCATTATCAATATTTATATCATAGTTATCACAACTAAATTGCCAACCTTCATTTTCTAATTGTATTAGTATAAACTTACTATTTTGTGTTTTCATAACTTTAGAGTCAGGATGAAGGTGAAACCTAATATCAAATTTAATTTGCTTATCAGCATCTTTTCTTACTATTTTATCATGACCAATAAATTTAAATTGTTCAGGATAGAATTCTATTTCTCTATGATGATCTAATTTAAACTTTTTGAAGTAACCATTATGACTAGCTGAAATTTTCCAATAATTTTTCTCGAAAACTATATTTTTATTTTCAATTTTTAGATCTTTTTGTATTAAAAAATTATTACTAGATTTAATAAAATCACTTGAAGAGAAATCTTCAATTGAAAGTGTATTTTGTAAAGCAGTACTTTTAGATAATTTATTTAGTCTGTTTTTTGTATCTGGATAGTACCCAGAATTCGAAATTAATTTTTTATCATTAGAAAAAATTTCAAAAGATAGGGCACCTGCTTGATAATCTTTCGTATATATTTTATCTGGATTTGACCCAATATCTGCTGCTAGAATAAATTTTTTATTTTGTAGTATCGCATATCCTGCTAGTTCATTGATTTGATTTTTAAAAGTATATCCAAATCGGTTTAAATATTGGTCGAATTCATGATTATTAGATGAATAATTTCCATTAAAAAAAACATCTTGCTTTATGTTTTGCCATATAAAAGCATAGCTGGATCCTAAATAATATATAGTTTCATCAACATATTCTGGAATTGGATTTTTAGATTCTTTAAACCACTCCCTAATAATTATGAGATATTTAAGATAAAAAACTAAGTTTTGTATGCTTCTTGATTTAGGAAATCCTTGTTTATCAAGAGACTGTTTAATTATATTTTTTAATATATTTAAACCGCTGTCTAAATAATTTTTTTCATCTTTATACGCCAAACCTGTTAAAATAATTGCAGCACAGCCAATTAGTTTTTCTTCTATTTCACTTAAATTTTTGATCTCATTCAGCAAATGGTTAGTTTGTTTCTGAAGCATATGATTAAAAAATAATCTATATTCCTCATTACTATCCTCATAAGTTAACTGATGATTGGAAAGCCAAGCAATAATTCTTTTTGCAGTAATATTGAACTCCCAGACATTCTCATCAAATTTTTCATTCTTATTAATCCAATTGAGAATAATTGATTGCGTGGTTTCTTTAGATGATTTTAAATCCAAACTAAAAAACCAAAAAAAATTGTTAAGTTTTTTAAAGTCCTTAGAGGAAATATTTCTTTTCCAGATAGCTTCTGTTGCAAAATCTTCAATTTTATATTTTTTTTTCTGATATCTTATAATTGAAGATAAAAGATGAGGACTTGGTTTATATTCAAAATTGTTATCAAAGGTTTTTGAAATTCGCTTTTCATAAAAATTTGAATTTTTATATAATTTTTTAAATGAAGATTTTAATTTAAAAAATATCCCATTATTAAGATTTAAGGAATTTTGAGATTGCATTAACTTATTTTGTTTTTAATAAATTAATATTCTTTTTAATATCTCCATCATTGCTTTTAAAAACCGTTGTACCAGATACAAGAATATTAGCACCAGCTTCAATTGCTATTTTGCAATTATCAAAATTTATCCCACCATCTATTTCAATATCAAAGTTAAGTTTTTCTATTTCTCTAATTTTTTTTAATTCTTTAATTTTTTCTAAAACTTCAGGCATGAATTTTTGTCCACCAAATCCAGGATTTACACTCATTATTAAAACTAAATCAATTTTATTTAATAGATTTTTAATTAAATCTATACTTGTTTCAGGATTGAGGGAAACTCCTACTTTTTTTTTTAGATCTTTTATTTTATTTATTGAGTCTTCTAAATTATCAGTTGCCTCAGGATGTACAGTAATTATATCTGCTCCCGCATCAGCATAAGCTTCTATGTATTTATGCACAGGAGAAATCATTAAATGAACATCAAATTTTAATGAGCAATGTTTTCTAAGAGATTTAATTACTGGAGGACCTATTGTTAAGTTTGGAACAAAGTGGCCATCCATTACATCTACGTGAATCATATCAGCCCCACCTTCTTCAAGTCTTTTTATTTCTTTACCTAATTGGCTAAAATCAGCTGATAAAATTGACGGGGATATTTGTATATTTTTCATTGATATCTAGACTTACTAGTACCAATTTTTAAAATTTAATTGAATTAAAAAATTGATAAATCTGCCTAGAAATTTCACTTTCAAGAGGAAATGACAACATACCCATTACTGAATATCCCAAAATCCAAGGCATCAAATAAAATCTAATCATGAAAAAGAACCAAGCCACATAAAGTGGTACCAATGGTTGAATTATGAAAGAAGGAGTAACAGGTTTAAAAATTCTTAATAGAGGATTAGTAAATTTTACAAAAGCTTTCATAAAGAAAAAATTTGAGTCTTCTCTTTGAAAGATGTTCATTGCTACTCTTCCAACCAAAGTCCACATGATAATCCCAAGAATATAATCAATTATATAAACTAAAGGATGAAAGTTAGCAGACATTAAGGAATTTATATTTGATCTTAAAAAGAAATAAAAGGGGCGAAATTAATCGCCCCTTAAAAAGATTATTTATTTTTGGCTAATCACCTGTGTACCCGCAGGTATCCTAGAATCATCAACCATTTTTTGTGTTGCAGCACTAGGTTCTGAAGTCATTAAACTTACAACAACCATAGCTACTAAGCTAACAGTAGATCCGAAGATACCAAATGTTAACTGAGTAATACCTAAGAATCCGCTTCCACCACTTCGTACCCAAACTAGATACGCAAATCCAGAAACTAATCCTAAGACCATACCAGCTATAGCACCTTCTTTATTAGCTCTCTTCCACCATACACCAAGTACAAGTGGCCAGAACAATCCAGACATCGCAAAGTCAAAAGCCCATATTACTGAACCTAAAATACCTTGGATCTCCATTGCTGCAATTGTTGCTCCTGCAAAACCAATTATTACAAGGAATACCCTTGCTACAACTAGTCTCTTAGCAGTCTCAGCTTTAGGGTCTACCATTTTGTAGTAAACGTCATGCGAGATTGCATTTGCGATTGCAAGAATTAAACCATCTGCAGTTGACATTGCGGCCGCTAAACCTCCAGCAGCAACTAGACCTGAGATTACATACGGTAATCCCGCAATTTCTGGTGTTGCTAATACAACGGCTTTACCACCCATGAAGAACTCGTTTAATTCAACAGTTCCATTTCCGTTAAAGTCGCTTACAAACATCAGATTTGCTTGGTTCCAGTTTTGATACCAATCGATTGCTTGAACTTCTGCAATTGATTTACCAATAATACCTGTTGGTAAGTTTGGATCAATCAAAGCAAGTTTAGATAGTGTCGCTAACATTGGTGCAGAAGAATAAAGTAGGAAGATAAAGAACACTGACCAACCTACTGATTTTCTAGCTGCTTTTACACTTGGAGTAGTAAAGAACCTCATCATTACGTGTGGTAATGAAGCAGTTCCCATCATCATTGCTAGTGCTAATGAGATGAAAGCCCAAGGTGTTGCGTTTACTTCAGAGTGAGCCTTAGTAATACCAGCTAACCCTTTAGGTACTGTAGCTAAATCAGCAGCAGAGTTTTTTACAAACCCAAACTGTTGTTCTAACTCACCGATTCTAGCAACTTCATCAGCTAACATGAAGTGTGGGAAGAAACCCGCACCAATGTTGTTACTGATCCAGAATACTGGAAGCAGGTAAGCTATAATTAGTACAATGTATTGTGCAACTTGTGTCCAGGTTACCCCTCTCATACCACCAAGCATTGAACATAATAAAATACTTACTAGTCCAACATATACTGCGTATTGGAATGGGATATCTAAAGCAACAGCTGCAATAGTACCTGTAGCGTTAATTTGTGCTGTCACGTAAGTGAATGATGCAACAGTTAAAACGATAACTGCCATCAATCTTGCTGTATTACCACCGTATCTAGTACCCACGAAATCTGGAACTGTGTAACAGCCAAATTTTCTTAAGTATGGTGCTAACAAAGTTGCAACTAACACATAACCACCTGTCCAACCTACAAGCAAAGCCATATATCCATAACCTTTGAAATAAATACCACCCGCCATTGCAACGAATGAAGCACCAGACATCCAGTCGGCTGCTGTTGCCATTCCGTTGAACACAGTTGGAACCGTTCTTCCAGCTACGTAATAGTTACTTGCTTGGGCTGTTCGAGATAGCCAACCAATTAGTGCGTAGATGAAAATGGTAAAACCAACAAAGCAAATACCTATTGCTTTCGCCGTCATACCCATCGACTCACCAATTGCCATTAAGACTATGAAACCTATAAATCCACCAGTGTAGATTCCATAAACTTTAGGCAAGTTATCTATAAAATTACCTTTAATCATTAGTCGTCTCCTTTTTCACTGAAGCCGAACTCTTCATCAATTTTTTCTTGTCTACCCGCAAACCAGAAAATAAGGATTACAAATATCGCAAGAGAACCTTGACATGTGAACCAATAAGTTAATGGATACCCAAAAGGTCCAGTAACTTCGTTCATTTCAGCTCCGAAAAGGAATATACCCATTGAGAATACAGCCCAGATTGCTAATGTTACAAATAGCAAACCTCTGGTCTTTTCCCAGTGTTGAGCGTTTTTCGCCATGTATACCTCTCTTTTTTAGTTATAACTGATAAAACCATAACCATTATGAGAGAGAATAAAAGTGTAAAAATAGCCGTATTAGGTTAATTTTTTCAATTATTTTCAATAAAATTAACTTTTTATGATTAAAAAAAAATTAAGTTGGAAAGATTTATCTTTGAGTGATTTCAAAGTTTATTTTTTTTCTTTGTTTAAAGCTTTTATTCCTAAAACAAAAATTAAAACTTTAGATGAGTTAGAAGAGTTTATACAAACAAAATCTGCTTGGGTATCTCAAGTTACACTTTATAGTTATTTAAAAACTAGAATGGGAACAAGATATGTTCTCCATTTTGATAATGATGAATTTATGAAGTCTGTTAATGAAGCTAAATGGAATATTTATTCTGTTGCTCTTCAAGATTTAACGTTCTTCACTTTTTCTTATTTAAAAGTTAATTCTAGTTTCAGTGAACTAAATAAAGCTAAGGAAATTTTTTTGAAAATTTTAGATGACGAAACAACAAATAATATGCCTCTGAATATCATCGAAGAAGCGAAAAAAGAATTTGATGAAAGATTAATTAAAATTGATTGGGAAAAGTATCATGGTGATCGTCCCTTTAACCCAAGTGCATTATCATTATATAAATGGGCACCAATAGCAGACGAATTAAAAACTCTTGATAGAAAAATAGTTTTAAATTCTGTTATTTTAAAATGGGATGTTATTAAAAAAGAATTTATAGATAGAATACAGTTTTAAATATTTTTTCTGTTTTCAACCAAACTGTCAACAACGCTAGGATCGGCCAATGTAGTTGTATCTCCTAATTGACCATGTTCATTCGCAGCAATTTTTCTTAAAATTCTTCTCATAATTTTTCCAGATCTTGTTTTCGGAAGTCCTGGAGTGAAATGAATTAAGTCAGGTGTAGCAAGTGGACCAATTTGTTTTCTAACCCAAAGTTTCAGATCTCTTTCGAGTTCACCAGTTTCTCTTTCACCAGCATTTAATGTTACATAACAATACAATCCATTACCTTTAATATCATGTGGGTAACCTACCACTGCTGCCTCTGCTACCTTTGGATGAGCTACAAATGCACTTTCAATTTCAGCGGTACCCAAGTTGTGTCCTGATACAATAATTACATCATCCACCCGACCTGTAATCCAATAATATCCATCTTTATCTCTTCGACATCCGTCACCAGTAAAATATTTGCCATCAAACTGAGAAAAATAAGTATCAATAAATCTTTGATGATCCCCATATACTGTTCTCATTTGTCCAGGCCACGATTGTGCTATACAAAGTCTTCCTTCTCCGGGTCCTTTTATCTCTTTTCCTGATTTATCAACCAACATAGGCTTTATCCCATAAAATGGCTTTGTTGCAGAACCAGGTTTTAAAGGAATAGCACCTGTTTGAGGAGCAATTAATATCCCTCCTGTTTCTGTCTGCCACCATGTATCTACAATTGGGCACTTAGAATTTCCAACTGTTTTGTAATACCACATCCAAGCTTCAGGGTTTATTGGTTCACCAACAGTTCCAAGTAATTTTAAAGATTTTCTAGATGTTTTTTTGACAGGCCTATCACCTTCTCTCATTAGAGCTCTGATTGCAGTTGGTGCAGTATAAAAAGTATTTACTTTGTATTTATCTACTATTTGCCACCATCTAGAGCTATCAGGATAGTTTGGTATTCCTTCAAACATTATAGTTGTTGCACCGTTCGAAAGAGGACCATAGATGATATAACTGTGACCTGTTACCCAACCAATATCAGCAGTACACCAATAAATATCTTTTGGTTTGTAATTAAAAATATATTGATGAGTCATTGATGCATACACCATGTATCCACCTGTTGTATGTAAAACTCCCTTTGGTTTTCCAGTTGAACCCGATGTGTATAAAATAAATAAAGGATCTTCAGCGTTCATTTCTTCTGGCTCACACTGAGAAGGAACATCTTTAATTAAATCATGATACCAAACATCTCTATCATAATTCCAACTAATTGAATTACCTGTACGTTTAACAACAATACATTTTTTTACATTAGGACAGCTCTCTAATGCTTCATCAGTTGTTTCTTTTAAAGGAATAGTTTTTCCACCTCTAACACCTTCATCGGCTGTAATTATGTATTCAGATTCACAGTCATTCACTCTTCCCGAAATAGAGTCTGCTGAAAATCCCCCAAAAATAATTGAGTGGACTGCACCAATCCTAACACACGCTAACATTAAAATAGCAAGCTCTGGTATCATTGTAAGATAAATCGTAACTCTATCTCCTTTTTTAATACCTAATTTTTTTAAACCATTTGCAGCTTTAGAGACTTTTTGGTGAAGTTGTTTGTAAGTAATTTTTTGACTATCTTTTGGATCATCACCAACCCAAATTATTGCTGTTTTATCTTTTTTATCCTTTAGATGTCTATCGATACAGTTTGCAGACGCATTAAGCGTCCCATCTTCAAACCATTTAATTTTTACTTCCTTAGAACTATATTTAATATCTTTAATTTTTTTATATGGTTTAATCCAAGTAATTCTTTTTCCTTCTTTTTTCCAAAATTCATCGTTACTTTTTATAGATTGAGAATATTTTTGCTCGTATTTACTTTTGTTAGCTAAGCCGCTTTTGATCCATTCAGGTTTAGTTTTTATAACCAATTCTTGATTAGCTTTTTCACTTTGTTTTAAAATTTTTTTTGATTTTTTTTTTTTACCTTTAGTTTTTTTCTTAACTGCAGTTTTCTTTCTTACTTTAGTTTTTTTTTTAGATTTAGCTTTTTTCTTTTTTTTTGGCATGGATTATTTTTTTTTAAATTTTACTCATGTTATTTATAATTTTCCAGCTTTTATCATCAATTGGCATTACCGAAAGTCTACTTTGTTTAATGAGCGCTAAATCCCTTAAATCCTTATTTTTTCTTATATTTTCAAGCGTCACTGGTTTAGAGAATTTCTTTTTAAATTGGACTGTTACAGCAACAAATCTTCCAGACTTGTCAGTTTTATCTAAATAGTGTTCTTTAATTACTTTTACTATCCCAACTACTTCTTTGCCAATATTAGAGTGATAAAAAAAACAAAGATCACCCTTCTTCATGTTTTTTAGATTATTTGCTGCTTGATAATTTCTAACACCATCCCACGGCGCACCTTTTTTGCCAGCTTTAATTTGTTGATCAATTGACCAAACATCTGGTTCAGATTTTAATAACCAATAATTCATTATAGTTGTACTCCTGCTCCTTTTAAAAATGCAGCTTTCTCATCCAAAGGCCATCTTGGTTTTGCTGGATAATCTAAATTATTAAATTCATTCAATTTATATTTTTCCATACCTACCATTGCAATCATTGCAGCATTGTCCCCACATAATTCTATTGGCGGAAATATACTTTTATAATCATTAGCTTTACATAAATTAGTTAACATAGATCTAATTTTTTTGTTAGCAGCAACACCGCCTGCTACTACAAAAACTTTTTCTTTAGATTCATTTTCTTTTTCAAACTCTTCAAATGCTATCTTAGTTTTCTTATAAAGAATTTCTTCAATAGTTTTTTGAAAAGATGCTGCTAAATCAAATTTCTCTTGCTCAGTTTTGATAGACTTTGTAATTTTTAAAATTGCAGTTTTTAATCCTGCAAAAGATAAATTACATCCACCTTTATTAAAAATTGGTTTAGGTAAATTATATTTTTCAGGATCTCCTTTTTTTGCCAAAATTTCGATTTGTGGTCCACCAGGGAATTCAATTCCTAAAAGTTTAGCTGTTTTATCAAAAGCCTCACCTAATGCATCATCAATAGTTGTTCCTAATCTTTTATATTTTCCAAGACCTTGAACACTTAAATATTGTGAATGGCCTCCTGAAATTAGTAATAATAGATAGGGATAATTTAAATGAGAATTTAACTTAGGACTTAATGCATGACCTTCAAGATGGTTAACTGCTATAAAAGGTTTATTGATTGCACTTGCTAAAGCTTTCCCGAAACTTAAACCAACTGATAAACAAACAATCAAACCAGGGCCAGCAGTTGAAGCAACAGCATCAATTTCCTCAATTTTTTTACCACTATCAGCAATTGCTTTTTCAACAATCCAATCTATTTTTTCGATGTGAGATCTTGCGGCTAGTTCGGGAACTACTCCTCCAAATTCTTTGTGAACATCGACTTGACTAGAAACGATATTAGATAAAACTGTTGGAATTCCTTTATCATTTTCAGTTATTATAGATGCCGCCGTTTCATCACAGCTAGTTTCTATTCCAAGAATTAAGGGTTTTTTACTCATTCAAATAGTTTTTAATAATTGTACAATCTCAATACAAGTAAGAAATAAATTTTTAATGAATAGAAAAATTATAATAGGCTCAAGAGGAAGTAAATTGGCTTTGCTTTATGCTCAAAAAGCTAAAGATAAAATTATTGAAGCTTTAAATTTACCAGATGATCAGATTATTATTCAAACTATTACAACAAAAGGTGATCAAATACAGGATCAAAGATTATCTGAAGTTGGCGGCAAAGGTCTATTTTCGAGTACAATCGAAAAAGAACTTAAAGAAAAAAAAATTGATATAGCCGTTCATGCATTGAAAGATATGCCAGCAATTGAAACTAAGGGACTAAGAACAGAATCATTTTTAGAGAGAACTGATCCAAGAGAAATTTTAATAACAAATGATAAGAAAAATATTAAAGAATTAAAACAAAACGCAATAGTGGGCACTTCATCTTATAGAAGAGAATTTCAAATTAAAAAAATAAGATCAGATGTTAGCTGTAAATTAATAAGAGGAAATGTGGATACTAGAATCAAAAAGTTAAAGGAAGGCATTTATGATGCAATAATTTTATCTTATACAGGTATTAAATATTTAAATTTAAATAATGAGATTTCAGAAATTTTTTCGACTGACCAGATTATTCCAAGTGCAGGTCAAGGTATTATTGCTTTACAGTGTAGAGACGATGACAGTGAAATCATATCAGTTTTAGAAAAAATAAATCACAAAGATACATATAAGAGAGCTCATATAGAAAGAAATATTTTAAAAGTATTGGAAGGTGATTGCGAAACAGCAATAGGTGCTCATTCAATTATAGAAGGGAACAAAATTACTGTTGAAGCTGAACTATTTTCATTAGATGGTTCTCAAATATTTTATGAAAAAAAATCTGGTAATGTTGATATGTTTAAAGAAATTGGAACTGAAGTTGGTAATGCTTTAAAAATTAAATCAAATAATTCATATAAAAAGTAAAATGCATATTTTGTTAACTAGACCTTTAGAAGATTGTTCAGAAATGATAGTAAAGTTTCAATCTTTAGATCATAAAGTTTCTCACCTTCCATTAATAAATGTTGAAAAAGTTCATCATGATGAAATTAACTTTGCTGACTATGGTGGTGTAATCTTCACAAGTTCCAATGCTGTAAAAAATTTAAATGTAAAAAATTTGAATAAAAAACTAATTTGTTTTTGTGTTGGTAGTACAACAGAAAAAAAAGCTAGAAGTTTGGGATTTCAAAACACAATTGCTGCAGAAGGAAATGTTTCAAACCTTAAAGAACTAATCTTGCAAAATTATGAATTAAAAGAAACCCCTCTCCTTTATGTAAGTGGTGAGATCATATCAACTGATTTAGATCAACAATTATTAAAAGAAGGCTATGCAGTTAAAAGAATTATAAATTATAAAGTAAATCATACTGAAAAATTTGATGAAAATTTTGTTAACGAATTAAAGCAGAATATGCCAGATATTGTTTATATTTATTCTCAAAACAGTGCCTCCAGTTTCTTAAATTTTATAAAAATCTATCAAACTGAAAACCTTTGGATGAATACAAACTTGATGTGTATAGGTGAAAAAACCTCGTCAATATTGAATGAAATTAAATGGAAAAAGATATTTCTTTTTAATCCTGGAGAAGAAGAGTTTTTGTTATATAAAATTTAGGTATGGAATTAATAAATAATTTTTCTGAAATATTTTTATCTGTTTGGAGTAAAGGAATACTTGGTGTTGATATTTTTCAAATTTTAATTGGAATAGGTATATTTTTAATTTTTTTAGTCTTTAGAGGACTAATTAGTAAACTAATTATAAAAAAATTAGAAATTATATCAAAAAGAACAACAAATAAATTAGACGATACTTTTGTTCAGTCATTAATTGGTCCAGCTAGATTTTTACCGATTGTATTGGGTTTCTTTATTGCAAGTTATTATATGACATTTTCAACAGAGGGAAGAGAAGTAGTTGATACAATTAATAGAACGTTAATTACGATATTAATATTTTGGGTTATTCATCAAATTATTGAACCCATTTCATATATCTTAAGTGGGCTAGATAAACTTTTAACCAGAGAACTTATTGGTTGGATTATTAAATCTCTTAAGATCTTAATATTTATTTTAGGATTAGCTGCGGTACTAGAATTATGGGGAATTAAGATAGGTCCTATTATTGCCGGTCTTGGTTTGTTTGGGGTTGCGGTTGCACTTGGAGCACAAGATTTATTTAAAAATTTAATTTCTGGAATTTTAGTATTAGTTGAAAAAAGATTTAAGATTGGAGACTGGATTGCAGTTGATGGAATCATTGAAGGTACAGTTGAAAAAATTGGTTTTAGATCCACAACAATCAGAAAGTTTGACAAATCTCTTGCTATTATTCCTAATTTTCAATTTGCAGAAAATGCTGTTGTCAATGTGAGTGAAACATCCAATTGGAGAATTAGATGGATAATTACTTTGCAGTACGACTCCACAATTGATCAATTGAAAAAAATAAGAGAGGAAATTGAAAGTTATATTAATAACAGTAAAGATTTTAATCAATCAACTGGGGTCGCAGTTAGAATTGAGAAGTTTTCTGATAGCTCAATAGATTTGCTGGTTAGATGTTTTACAGACTCAAATAGTTGGAGTAATTCACTGGAAGTTAAGGAGAGATTGGCAATTCAAATTAAGCAGATTGTAGAAAATAATAATGCTTCTTTTGCCTTCCCAAGCCAGTCAATTTATGTTGAGAAAAAATGATAGCAATTTTTTATTTAGTTTTACAGATATTGAAACTGTATTCTTATGTTGTCATAGCAAATGTAATCATAAGTTGGTTGATAGCTTTTAATGTTTTAAATACTCAAAACAGATTTGTTTATTCAATTTTAGAGCTTACATATAAATTAACTGAGCCAATACTTAATAAAATTAGACGTTTTTTGCCTAATTTAGGATCGCTAGATATCTCACCAATCGTTCTTCTTTTATTGATTTGGTTTATTGAAATGTGTATGAAGCTCTACATTGCACCGATAATATTTTAGAAAGTAAAATGATTTTAATTGACGGAAAAAAAGCTGCAGCTGAACTAAGAGAACAATTAAAACAAGAAGTTTCAGGGCTTAAATCCAAATATAATAAAGTCCCTGGTTTAACTGTAATATTAATTGGGGATCTTACTCCAAGTCAAATTTATGTTCGTAATAAAGAAAAATCAGCAAATGAAGTAGGTTTAAAATCAGAGGTAATTAAATACCCAGATAGTGTTGAAGAAAAAACTGTTTTAGAAAAAATTGAAGAATTAAACAAAGATGAAACAGTTTCAGGAATCTTAGTTCAATTACCATTACCAAAACATATAGATAAGCAGAAAGTTATTGAAGCAATTGATCCTTCTAAAGATGTAGATGGTTTTCATCCTATGAATGTTGGAAATCTTTCATCAGGTTATGAAAGTTCAGTTCCTTGCACACCTCTTGGCTGTTATTTGTTAATAAAAAAAATTGAACCAAATTTAAGTGGAAAAAAAGCAGTAGTAGTTGGCAGATCAAATTTAAATGGAAAACCAATGACACAATTACTTTTGAAAGAAAATTGTACTGTAACAATTACTCATTCAAAAACTAAAGATTTAAAAGCTGAATGTTTAGAAGCTGATATAATTGTTGCAGCAGTTGGAATACCTGAGCTTGTAAAAGGTGATTGGGTTAAGAAAGACGCAATAGTAATTGACGTAGGTATTAACAAAACTGACAAAGGTATTGTTGGAGATGTTGATTTCGAAGATGTATCAAAAAATGCAAAAGCTTTAACACCAGTACCAGGTGGTGTGGGACCAATGACCATTGCTTGTTTACTTAAAAATACAATAGACTGTTTCAAAAGATCGCAAATTTAGCATTTAAATCACTTGCTTTAATCTGTTAGTTTAATGGGATGAAAAAGCCTAAACGTCCTTACAGATTTGGTATAATATTTCTCCTGCTTACCGTTCCACCAATTGGTGCCACACAACTTGGTTGGTATTTACATGACAAGCAAACTGGTTTTGACTATGGTATGATTGTAGGTACAGTATCAGTAATATACGCTGCATACTTAATGTATGAAAAAAAATGGAGAGAAGAAGATGAGGATTAGTTAATGGAAAAAATAATATTTTTTGGTTTGGCAATTCCTATTTTAGCGTATGTTCTGTATTTAGGTGGTACTGCAATTATGAAAGGATTTTCAGCAAAGGAGGCAAATAGAGTGGAAAAAGAAGAATCTGAAAGTCAGACTAATTTAGAAACCATCGACCAACGTATTAATTTAAGTGAAGAGCTATCAAACCTAAATGATTTAAAAGAAAAAGGAATTATCTCTCAAGAAGATTTTGAAAAGGCAAAAAATAAACTATTAAATAATTAATAGTTAATCATGTTTATTGGATTTAAAAAAAAATTTATAAAAGTAAATAAAGGAAAAATTTTTTGTAGATTTAAAGGAAACGGTCCTCCCTTATTATTACTTCACGGATACCCTCAAACACATGTAATGTGGCACAAAACTGCCCCAGAGCTTAGTGAATATTTTACCGTAATTGTTGCTGATCTTAGAGGATATGGAGATAGTTTTGTTGTACCTGGTGGAACTAATCATAAAAATTATTCTAAAAGAGAAATGGCTAAAGATATGGTTCAGCTAATGAGTAAACTGAAATTTAAAAAGTTTTATGTTGCAGGCCATGATAGGGGTGGAAGAGTTGCACACAGAATGGCAAGAGATTTTAGAGACAAAATTTTAGCTTTGAGTGTGTTAGATATTTGTCCAACTCTAGATATGTATGAGCATACAGATATGAAATTTGCATCAGGATATTTTCATTGGTTTTATTTAACACAGCCAGCACCCTTACCAGAAAAAATGATCATGGCAGATCCTCAAAGCTGGTTAAAAAGTCGTTTTAATAGGTCATCTAAAATTGCGGTTGGAAGAGTTGAGGTTGAGTATTTGAGAGCCTTTAAACAAAAAAAAAGAATTCATGCATCATGTGAAGATTATAGGGCCGCGGCTTCTATAGATTTAGAGCATGACAAAAAAGATCGAAAAAAAAAATTAAACATTCCTATACAAGTTTTGTGGGGGAAAAAGGGAGTTGTTGGAACACAATTTAAACCAGTTAAAATTTGGCAAAAATACACAAATAAAAAAGTTTATGGAGCAGAAATTAATTCAGATCATTTCATTCCAGAGGAAAGTCCCAAACAAACGATTAATCACCTAAAAAAATTTTTTTTAAAAGATGTTAAAAATAATTCCAAATAAAAAAAATATTGGGGCAGAAATAATTGTAAATTTAAAAGAAATTACAAATAAAGATATTATTCAAATTAAAAATGCACTTAACAAATTTGGAATGTTGTATTTTAAAGAACAAGAATTAACTTCTAAACTTTATATACAGTTTGCGAAATATTTTGGAAATTTAGCTAACTATCCAAGACTAAAAGGTTTAAATAAAAAATTTCCTCAAATTACTGTAGTGCAAAGAAAATCAACTGATAAAGGACCAAGTTTTGGTGAACAATTTCATACCGACTCCATTTATACAAAAAAGCCACCAAGATTTACAATGTTGCTTTCAAAACTTGTTCCAAAAAAAGGAAAGGCAAATACAGAATTTTGTTCTCAATATCTTGCTTATAAAGAATTACCAAATTCAATAAAAAGAAAATTTAAAAATATTAAAGCTAAATATTCCTCTGAGGGTCCAATTTCGGTTACAACAAAAGAAAGAGTAAAAGAAAAAGGAAAAAATATTAAAGAACTTAAATCTTCACATAAAATATTTAGAAAAATTAATAAAAATAATTCGATTTATTGTAGTCCAGGACATTTTATTGGTTTTAGTTCAAAGATAAAAAATCAAGAAAAGTTAAAAAAATTTTTATTTAACCATCAGATTAAGAAGAAGTTTCAGTTTTCTTTACCTTGGGAAAAAAACCAATTGGCTATATGGGATAACAGATCTATGCTTCATCAAGCAACACCTTTCAAAGGAAATAGAATAATGCATAGAATAACAATTAAATAATTTATGTTCACAATTTTTTTAGGACTAACTCCATTCATATTTATTACCTTTTTAGGGTTTGTATTTGGTAAGTTAAAAGTCTTAGACCTTAGTCATGCTAAAATTTTAAATCTTTTCTTGTTCTATATTGCAGTCCCAGCATTGATAATTAAGCTAATAGCTCAAAATGAAATTGGACAAGTAGATTTCAAACAAATTTTCTCTTATTTAATTATGCAATCGATATGTGGAATTATCGCTTACTTAATTACTTCAAAATATTTTAAAAGATCAATCCCAGAGTCTATAATTTGGGCTTTAACAGTTGCATTATCAAACCATGTGACTTTGCTTTTGCCAATAACAGAAATTTATTTTCAACAAAATGTAATTACACAAGTTGCAAGCATCATATTAATGGATGGGATAATTTTATTATCCATAATTGCTTTTTTTCTTGAATTATCTACAAAACAAAATGTAAATTTATTTAATTTTATTAAAAATTTATTCTTAAACCCATTTATTCTTTCAATAATTATAGGTCTATTATTTTTATTATTAAATTTTAATATTGATCAAACACCGATTGAATACACTTTGTCTAAACTTGCAGCATGTGTTTCACCAGTTGGATTGTTTGCAATTGGCATAATTCTTTCATTTTATACTAAAAATGTAATTAATAAATTATCTGTTTCTATTTCAGTTTTAAAATTAGTCGTTTCCCCAATAATTTTATTGTTAATTGGATTAGTGATTTTTAATGCAGGATTGCCAGCTGAAATACCAGGTGCTTTCTTTGTGAGTGTTGCGCCTTGCGGAGTTACTTCTATAGTTTTATGTGCTGCTTATAATGTAAGTCCCGAAAATATAATTAAAGCAATTTTTGTTTCTACTATTGCTTCTATAGGGAGTATATTTTTTGCAATTAAGTATTTAACTCTATAACAATTTATCTAGAGGACTAACTTCTCCAATTTTAAAAATAATTGCATCTTCTTTATTAAAACCATATTTTTCAGCACTATCTTTAAATCTGATTGGGGGTTCCATAATCGGCTCTAATGACAAAACAAATGTTCCCCAATGCATTCCTAATACTTTTTTACTTTTTAGGTCTTGCGCAACATTCAGGGCTTCCTCTGGCGTAGTATGATATATAGTTTTATCAAACATTGGCTTAAAATTATAAGCCCCAATATTAATCATTGTCAGATCTATAGGACCGTATTTTTCACCTAGTTCTTTGTAGATTTCTCCATATCCAGTATCACATGCAAATAAAATTTTTTTATTTTTATGTTCTATTAAAAAATTACCCCACAAAGTTTTATTAGTGTCTGTTAAACTTCTTTTTGACCAATGAACTGCAGGAAGTAAAGAAATTTTTAAATCCTGATTTATAATTATTTGATCATACCAATCCATTTCATTTACATCCTTATATCCTTTAAAGTATTTACCTAGATTTAGTGGTGTTAATACTTTTGCACTCTTAAAAGGAAAATTTCTAATTGTTGACATGTCTTGATGATCGTAATGATTATGAGTGAGTAAAAATATATCGGTTTTAGGTATCTCGTTTAATTTTATTGCAGGATTAGTAAATCTTTTTGGACCAAAGATTAGTGGTCCAGCGTTCTTTGAAAATACAGGATCTGTTATAATTGTAGTTCCACCAAATTTTATAAGGTATGTTGCGTGACCTATCCAAGCGATATAATCATTATCTTTATATTTTTCTAAATCAGCTAATACTTTTTCTTTTTCAATAACATGTTCTTTTGGATAAGATAAATCAACTTTCTTTCTCAATTTACTGAAAGTCCTATAAGAAAACTTTCCTGACTTAGATATTATTACTGGAGATCCTTTAGGATTTCTGAAAGTACCATCAGGTAAATGATGATAAGGTCTTTCTTTCATATTATTTTTTTTTCTCCATTAGCCATAAGCTATTTCCCGCAAGAAAATATATTTTTCCATTAACCGGGTGAACTTGTATGTCTCTTATTCTCCCAATTTTATCTTTAAAAACAATTGTTTCCTTAATCTTGGATAAATTTTGAAAGTTTAATTTTCTCATTGATTTATCTTTTAAAGAAGTAATGAGCGCTTCTCCATTCCACTCATTAAATTCTTTTCCCTTATAAATAGTTATTGCGCTTGCAGCTATTGAAGGTACCCAGTATTGAATTGCCTTGGTAAAACCTGGTTTCCATTTAGGTCCAATCTTTGAGCCTGAATAATTTGTTCCACCCCAACCTAAAATTTTCCAACCATAATTTTCTCCTTTTTTAATTTCACCAAACCAATCACCACCTTTTGCACCATGGTTGCTTGCATAAATTTTTCCATCATAAGAGGAATAGGTTAAGCCTTGAGGATTACGAACACCTATTTGATATATTTCTGGTAACCAATCTGATTTACCTTCAAACTTAGGGTTATCTTTTGGTATACTGCCATCTAAATGAATTCTGATAATACTTCCAGGATGGTTTGTTGGATCTTGAGCGATCATGCCTCCACCTCTTTCTCCAGCAGATGCAAAAAGATAATTATCTTTTATAGCCAATCTTGAACCGAAATGATAACCAGATTCTATTGGTGGTTCAGCTTTAAATATATTTTTAAAATCTAAATTTTTTTTATTTAATTCAGCTTTTGCAATCGAGGTACTTGTTTTCCAATCCCCTCGATTTTCTGAATAAGAAATCCATAAGTGATTATTTTGGTAAATAATATCTAATAAACCTCCCTGTCCGTGAACAAAATAATTTAAGTTATGTTCAACTTCATAAACTTCTTCAGAAATAATATTTGCTATTTTTATTTTTCCAGTTTTTTCAGTGATAATAAGCTCTTCATTATTTATAAAGGACGATCCCCACGGCTCATTTAAATCAACTAATTTTTTAAAAGTAAAATTTTCAGAAAAACTTTTTGATGAAAATAAAAAAAAGAAAAATATAGAAAAAAAATATTTGATCACTTTATGAAAGTTTAGATCTACCACCGTCAACAGCAATTATTTGGCCTGTAACCCAAGAACTATCTTCTGTTAGTAAGAATTTAGCAAGAGCAGCCGAATCTTTACCTTCGCCCAATCTTTTTAGAGGATGTGCTTTTGCAATGCCTTCAGCTATAGCAGTATTTTTTAACATTGGTTCTGCTATTTTAGATTTTGTTAAACTCGGTGCCACACAATTTACTCGTATGTTTGGAGCAAATTCTGCTGCAAGAGAAACCGTCAATCCTTCAACAGCTGCTTTCGCTGAAGCTATGATTGCATGATTGGTAAAACCTCTTTGAGCAGCAACGGTTGAAAACAATACTATCGAACCTTTATTTTTTTTTAAACTTTCTTGAAATCCTTTAATAGCTTCTACAGCAGAATAAAGATTAAGTTTCATGCATTTTTGAAAGTCTTGTTCATTTACCATTCTTAATGGTTTTAAATCAATTGAACCAACACAATAAGCTAGGCCTTTAATTTCAGAAATATCTGATTTAACTTTTTCAATAAATCCTTCCTCTAAAACATCTGCAACGGTATGTGAGCATCTAAGTTTTTCAGAGATAGAACTAAGTTCACTTTCATTTCTCCCAACTAAATGAATATCGTTTCCAGAGTTTTTTAATTGTTCCGCTAAACTTGATCCAATAGAACCTGTCGCACCAAAAATTACATATTTTTCTGACATAAAAAATTTTATTAGTTATATTTAACTATGAAGTTATTTTTTATACTTGGTAATCAATTATTTCCAACAAAATACCTAGACCGCTTCAAAAAAGACCACCTATTCTTTATGGCTGAAGATAAGGGTTTATGTACATATGAAAAACATCATAAACAGAAAATTTTATTATTTTTATCTTCAATGCGTTCTTACGCTGATGGGCTAAGAAAAAACAAATTTAAATTAGATTATTTTAAAATCGAAGATAAAGAATTTAATGATGATTATTTAAAAAAATTAAAAAAAATAATTATACAAAAAAAAGTAAAAGAAATTTCAAGTTTTGAAGTAGAAGATAAATTTTTTGAGAAAAAAATTTCACAATTTTTAAAAAAAGAAAAAATAAGCTGGAATGTTATTCAAACCCCTATGTTTTTAAATTCGAGAAATGAATTTAAAAATTATTTATCAAAATCTAAAAAACCTTTTATGGCAACTTTCTACAAGGATGTTAGGAAAAAATCTGGAATATTGATGGGTTCTGATGGTAATCCAGTTGGAGGTAAATGGAGCTTTGATGAAGATAATAGAAATAAATTACCTAAAAATATTTCAATTCCTAAATTTCCAAAAATAAATGAAACCAGTCATACAAAAAAATTAAAGCCTATTATTGAAAAGGAATTTAAAAATCACCCAGGAAGTACAAATAATTTTTGGTTTGCAACGGAATACGAAGATGTAGTTAAACTATTGAATTTTTTTATAAAAGAAAAATCTAATCTTTTTGGTGATTACGAGGATGCAGTTGATCAAAAAGATAATATCCTGTTCCATAGTGCATTAAGTCCTTACATAAATTTAGGTTTAATAACTCCTGAATTTGTTGTCCAAAAAGTTTTAGACTTTCACAAGAAAAATAAAATTAGAATGAATTCTTTAGAGGGTTACATTCGTCAAGTGATCGGTTGGAGAGAATTTATGCGTGGAATTTATCAGTCATACTCTCAAGAAATGGAAACTGGAAATTTTTTCAAACAAAATAGAAAAATGAAAAATTCTTGGTACGATGGAACCACTGGTCTTCCACCTTTGGATTATGCAATTAAAAATGCTGTTAATCATGGTTGGTCACATCATATTGAAAGGTTAATGATCTTATCAAACATTATGAACCTTTGTGAAATCAAGCCAACAATCGTTTATAAATGGTTCATGGAAATGTTCGTAGACTCCTCAGACTGGGTAATGGTTCCCAATGTATATGGAATGGGATTGTTTAGTGATGGGGGAATTTTTGCAACCAAACCTTATATTTGTGGTTCTAGTTATTTTATGAAAATGATGGACTTTAAGAAAGGTGAGTGGTGTAACACCATGGATGGTCTATATTGGAGATTCATAGATCGAAACAGAAAATTCTTTTTAAAAAATCCAAGACTGTCAATGATGGTCCGTATCTTTGATAAAATGAAATCTGATAGAAAAAAATTAATTTTATCAGAAGCCGATAAATTCATTAAACAAAATACAATTTGATGAAAAAAGAAAATTTACCCACTAAAACATGTCCTGTCTGTAAAAGACCTTTCACATGGCGAAAAAAATGGAAGTTGAATTGGGAGAGAGTAAAATATTGTTCCAAGAAGTGTTCTAAGTTAAGCTAAACCGAGTGAACATAATAGTATTACAACATATTAAAATAGAAGATCCAGGTTACATTAAAGATTTAATGTTATCTGATGGATTAAATTTAACTACCATTGAGTTAGACGAAGGTGAAAAAATACCAGAAGATTTAACTAAATTTGATGGAATGTTTTGTATGGGAGGACCGATGGATACCTATATGGAAAAGGAATACCCATGGCTAATTGAAGAAAAGAAAAAAATCAAAGAGTTTGTTGTAGATTTAAAAAAACCTTATTTAGGTTTTTGTTTAGGTTGTCAGCTTTTAGGAGAAGTAGTTGGTGGTAAAGTTGTTAAATCAAATCCAGCGGAAATTGGGATTATGGATATCAATTTTTCTAAAAAAAAAGAAAACGATAATTTGTTTTCACAGTTTCCTGATAAAATAAAAAGTTTACAATGGCATTCTTATGAGGTTCAGGGAATTGAAAACAATAATGATATAACTTTACTGGCTTCCTCACCGATTACTAAATATCAAATTTTTAAATATCAAAACCACGCTTACGGAATTCAATTTCATATAGAAATAAAAGATACTACCGTAAATGAATGGGGATGTGTTCCTGAATATAAGAAAGCTTTGGAAGATCAGCTTGGTAATGGTGCATTAGAAAAGTTTGATCAATCTGCAAAAGATAATATGAAAGATATGAATAATTATTCTACAATTCTTTATAATAATTTTAAAAAACTTCTATGATTTGTTTAAAGGCTGAAATACCCAAAGAGTTAAATGTTATAGATGATGAACTAAAAGCAATCTATCACAGCAAAGATACAGTTTGTTTTTACATATTTAAATCAAGAGATCTAAGAAATGAATTTGTAGAAAAAACAAAGGGTATGAATAAAAGTGAACGTGAAGAAATATATAAAAATTATGAATAATAAAATTTTTGAATGGGCAGGGGTTATAACCGCAATATTATATTCTTTGTTTGTTGCTTTAAATATAGGAATAGAATTTTTCGGTTTTTGTTTATTGTTATTGTCAGCTATTTTAATCGGAATTTGGGCTTATAGAGGTGGCCATAAAGGAATTTTATTTTTACAATTTTTTTATGCAACCGCTGGAATTATTGGGATGGTTCGTTGGTTTTAATTAAAGCTTGAAACTATTTTGGGAATATAATTTTTAAAATTAAAAAAACCTTTATTGCAGTATTGCCAAGATAATTGGTCAAGGTTCCTATATAAGAAATTTATTTTTAAATTATTTGAATTTATAAAATCTAAATTTTCGCCTACAGTTGGGTACAAACCGTAATAATTTTCAATATTTTTTAATTCACTTATGTCTATAATTTGACAATCAATAGATTGATTTTTTAATCTTTGTTCTTGGTTTTCTATTAAATGAGATTTAAATTTCACTAATTTTTCACTGAGTTTTATAAACCTATTTTCATTGTTGTTAGAAATTAAGTAAATTTTCTTAAAGTTATTTTTTTTAAAGTCAGTGATTTCAAACGAGAGATTATTTTCAAAAATCAAAAGATTATTTTCTTCAATAATTTGTGGGTTATTAAATTCTTGTTTAATTATTTGGTAAGATTTTTCAGCAATTTTTGGCGGTGCATTTTCATTTAATTTTATATTTTGAAATCTATTGTTAGTGAATTTTTTAATATTCCATTCACTAGCAAGATAATGCTTACCTTGAGTTTGAACACCTGCAACCCATCGCCATCCAAGAGTATTTGATGCAGCATCTCCATCAAAAAGATGTTGCATGAAAAATTCTGCACCTAATTGCCAAGGTAATTCTAGAGTAAAAATCCAAATACTAGCAAACCACATTCTTGTGTGATTGTGCAAATAATTGTTATCTTTCAGTTCATTAACCCAAGCATTAAAGCACTCAATATCTGTTTTCCCATCAATTGCAGAAAGATAGTCTTGATTATTTTGAAATTCATTTTTTATTTGATTTAATTCAGCAAGATAATCTGTCCAAACATTTGGTCTTAGTTCTAACCAGCCTTTCCAATAAGTTCGCCATAGAACTTCTTGAATAAACTTTTCATTTTTTGAAAAAGAAAATTTACTTAGCGCTTTCTGAATGACTTCTTTTTCATTAATTATTCCATGAGTTATGTATGGTGATAAGCAAGATATATTAGATCTTTTTTCAGGCCCAAAATCAAAATTTCTTAATTTTGAATACTCTGCAAGATTATTATCAACAAAATTATTTAACTGATTTAAGGCCTTAGCCCTTGAAGCTTCAAATATCATTTAAAATTATTTTGATTTTTTTTTCTTAAGACCCAATTTGTCACTATGTCTTAATCTTAAAACAACAATTGCTCCAGCAATTAACAAAATAGCTACTGCTTCATAAACAAGTGCAGTAGGATCCATTTCTTTACCTTGTAGAATAATAAATCGTGCAAGGGCGGTAATTGCAATAAGAAGTGGTAGAGTAATACTAATAGATTGTTGGTTCCAAAAAACTCTAACCATTGCTAGAACCTCCAAATAAAGAAACATTAATAATAAATCTGCTAAAGTCACAGATTGATTTAAGAACATATTTTTCATTTCAATCCCAACAGCAATAACAGTACTGATTAGGATAATAACCATTAATGCTAACTGTAAGTTTTTTGCTATCTTGTCCATTATTTATCTTTACTAAAAGGTAACCATTTTTCAATCGCAGATTTTAAGGGACCATCATAAGGGATTGAATAAGAGTTTGGATTTGGACTTGTCAAAACCTCAATTCCTTTTGAAAATACGAATATAAATACTATTACAAAAACTATCACCATGATTTTAAAAGGATCAAAATTTTTTGTTTGAAAAACACTTGCAGACTTCTCCTCTGCTCTATGGAATTGTTTAAAAGTCATGTAGACGGCAAATATTAAACCTATATGAGCTAAAAAAAGTCCAGCCCATCCAAAAGCGAAAGTAGTATAAGAAAAAACATATAAACTAAAAACAGTAGTCCAAATAAAACTCAAAACCAAAAGAATTTGTAATCTAACTGTCTTAGGAAGTGCACGCAGATCATTTTTACTATCATCAAATAAAATATTTGCAGCATCTCTCATCCAATTCTTTATTGATTCCATGAACAAAGGATATAATTTTTAGTGATTTAAACAAATGTCAATTTGTCCTAAAGCAATCTAAGCACGAAGCTTTTTCTTATGAAAATTGATAAATTTCTCAACATTAGATTTGTTAAATGATTTATTTTCTTCAAAAGATACCTTCTTCATTGAATATGCGTTGCTATTAGTAACTCTTGATTGAATTGTAATATTCCCTTTATATAATTTAAGTTTAACTGAGCCATTAACCTTGCCTCTTTTTTGATCAACAATTTTTTGAAGTTTAAATCTTTCCTTTGAATACCAATAACCATTATAAATTAACTCAGCATATCTAGACATTACCTGATCTTTTTTGTGCATAGTTTCTTTATCTAAGGTAACAGACTCAATTGCTCTATGAGCATTTATTAAAAGAGTTCCACCAGGTGTTTCATATACTCCTCTAGATTTGATACCTAAAAATCTATTCTCTACTAAGTCAACTCTTCCAATTCCATTTTTACCCGCTAGGTCATTTAGCTTCGTTAATAATTTAGCTGGCGACATTTTTTTTCCATTGACTCCAAAAGGATCTCCATTTTTGAAATTGATAGTAACAAATGAAGGTTTATTTGGAGCTTTTTCTGGAGAGATTGTCCGCTGAAAAATAAATTCTGGTGCAGTATTTTTTGGATTTTCCAATAGCTTACCTTCTGTTGATGTATGAAATAAATTATCATCTACTGAAAAAGGTGGGGCACCTTTTTTATCTTTTGGTATTGGTATTCCATGTTTTTTTGCATAGTTGATTAAATCTGTTCTTGATTTTAATTTCCAAATTCTCCATGGAGCAATAATTTTTATTTTTGGTCCAAAATAATGATAACCTAGTTCAAATCTTACCTGATCATTTCCTTTGCCTGTTGCACCATGCGAGACTGCATTAGCTTTAAATTTTTTAGCTACTCTTATTTGATCTTTTGCAATTAGCGGTCTAGCAATAGAAGTACCTAGTAGATACACCCCTTCATAAATCGCATGTCCTCTAATCATTGGGTAAACGTAATCTTTTACAAAAGTATCTTTTAAATCTTGGATAATAATATTTTTAACACCAAATTTTTTTGCATTCTTAAAAATTTTTTTTCTATCAATTTCTTGACCAACATCAGCAGTGTAACAAATTACTTCAGCTTTATAATTTTCTTGAAGCCATTTTAAAATTATGGACGTATCCAAGCCGCCCGAGTAGGCAAGTACAATTTTATTTTTTGATTTCATTTGATTATTTACAAGCTTTTTTTGATGCGTTGTAAGCTTTGGTAAATCCAAGCAAAGAATAATGATCAATTGTTTGAGATCCATTTTGATTGTACCCAGTAATCATTATTCTTGAACCTTTCTTCATTCTACCAATCATTTTTACTTCAATTTTATTATCAGCAATCCATGCAAATCCTTGTTGCATTATATCAAACTTAAATTTGTTCTTTCCAGATGCCGCAATAACTGAATTCTTGCTATTAAATTCATATCCAGGAGTAACACTAATTTCATTTGAAATATTTTCTTCTGGTCTAAAAGTCACAAATAATTTTGCATCTCTTTTGTTTGATTTTGGCGCTTGAAGTATAGGTACTGATTGAGCAAAACATATTTTGCCATTGGGTTCATAAGCTTCCATTGCCTCCCAATCTTTATATTTACCAATTTTTTTTACTTCCTGAGCAAATAGATAATTTGAACTTAAGATAAATATAGTTGATAAAATTATTATTTTTTTAATTAAGGACATGGATTTGGATAAATTGTTTGAATTTGATTGATTTCTTCAATGACATCATTAGATAAATTTACATTTACACTTTCTATATCTGATTTCAACTGCTCCATTGTAGTTGCACCTATAATAACACTTGTCATAAATTCTTGGATTTCACAGAATTTAATAGACATTTGAGTCATATTTAAATTGTGTTTCTCACAAATTTTAAAATAAAGTTCTACAGCAGCCTCTGTGTTTGGTTTTCTATATCTTGTCCAAAAATCAAAGTCTCTTTCCATTCTTGATCCTTTAGGAAAATTCTTATTTCTATACTTACCAGTTAAATATCCACTTGCTAGTGGTGAGTATGCAAGGCATCCAATTTTTTCTCTAATCGAAACTTCGGCTAATCCAACTTCATAAGATCTATTTAGTAAGCTGTATGGATTTTGAATAGACATCATTCTTGGTAAATTTTTATCTTTTGATAACTGCAGATAATTTAATGCTCCCCAAGGAGTTTCGTTTGAAAGACCAACGTATCTTATTTTTCCATCTTTAATATATTTATCTAATTCCCCAAGAACATCTTCAAATTTATTCCAATCATTTTCTTTATGAACATAACCGAGTCTTCCAAAATTATTTACATTTCTTTCTGGCCAATGAAGTTGATATAAATCAATATAATCTGTTTTAAGTCTTTTAAGACTATTGTTTAAAGCTAACTCTAAGTTTGGACCTGTAAAACTATTTTCTCCATTTCTTAAATAATCTCTTGCTGGACCAGCAACTTTTGTAGCTAGAATAACTTCTTTTCTTTTTTTTGTTTTTTCAAACCAATTACCAATTATTTCTTCAGTGTCCCCATAAGTTTCTTTACGAGGAGGAACAGCATATAATTCAGCTGTATCCCAAAAATTAACTCCGTTGCTTAAAGCAAAGTCCATTTGTTCAAAGGCTTGTTCTTGAGTATTTTGTTCTCCCCAAGTCATTGTACCGAGACAAATTGTACTCACATCAATATCAGTATTTCCTAATTTTTTGTAATTCATTAATGTTTATGTTAACTTTTTGTTAATCTATTAAGGTATCTTGAATAATTGTCAAAAGACTATTATATCTAACATATTATGGAATATGATAAAAACGGAATATTAAACAGAGCAAAAGCAGCACAACAAACTGCGGCTGTAATGGATGAAGGCTTAAGAGCCTACATGTTAAAAGTTTACAACTATATGGCAACAGGTGTGTTGCTGACAGGAATCATCGCACTAATAACATTTAAGATGTCAGTCATAACTGATCAATCGGGTGCAATTGTTGGATTAACACAAATGGGGAATGCAATTTATTTATCAGGGCTTAAATGGTTAGTAATGTTGGCTCCTTTGGGTATCGTTTTTTATATGAGTTTTGGAATTAATAAGATGAGCGCTTCAAAAGCCCAAACAACATTCTGGGTATTTGCAGCTCTAATGGGACTTTCATTGTCTTCAATCTTATTAGTTTATACTGGCTTGAGTGTTACTAGAGTATTTTTCATAACCTCAGCAACTTTTGGAGCGATGAGTATTTATGGTTATACAACTAAAAGAGATTTAACGAAGTTTGGATCATTTTTAATGATGGGATTGATTGGTATAATTATAGCATCACTCGTTAACATTTTCCTAAAATCTTCAATGATGTACTTCGTAATTTCAATCTTAGGTGTTTTAATTTTTGTAGGTTTGACAGCTTATGATACTCAAAAAATTAAAAACATGTATGTTGCAAGTGACTCTGGTGAAATCGTTGGAAAAAAAGCAGTAATGGGTGCTTTAACATTATACCTAGACTTCATTAATCTATTTATAATGTTGTTAAGACTTTTTGGTCAAAGACGATAATTTATTTTTGAAGTTTCTTCCAATTAGTATTTTTAAGCAAAGACTTAAGTTCGTAAGAATTTTTTAAAATCTTGCCACTTGTATCTGTGATTAAGTATTTTAAATTTTTATTTTTTGGATTAAAATTTTTACAGATTTTATAGAGTGCATTTTCTGCTGCATTCCTAAATACACTAAAGCTAACTTGCTTGCTTGATATGTTGAGACCATAATCTTTCCAGGAACCTTCGGAAACCATTTTTGCATAAAGATCTAAAATAATCTTAAGTTCATCTTTTTCAAAAAATTGTTTTTCTTCTATCTTGTTATGTGGATTGTTTATTACTAATCTTAAATTATTACTCATCTATTTTATGTTTATTTATTAAAGGTACCTGAAATCCTGTAAATACTATTGTTATTGGAAGCATTCCCCACACTTTAAAATTAACCCAAAATTCTTCAGTTTGTGTTCTCCAAACTAATTCATTTAATAATGCAAGACCGAAGAAAAAAAACATCCATCTTTGATTTAAAATTTCCCATCCAATATCTGTTAAAGGTATTGATTTACCCATAACTTTTTTAAGGATTGGTTCTTTTGTAAAGTATTTTCCAAAATATAAAGCTAAAGCAAACATAATATTTATTATTGTCGGTTTTATGTAAATAAATATTGGATCATTAAAATATATTGTGAGTCCTCCAAAAAAAGTTATCAAAATTCCACTCAACAAAGGCATTGGAGGTATTTTTTTTTCAAAAAACCAAACAACAGCTAACGCAACGATAGTTGCAACTATTAAGGGAGGTATTGCTACTGATAAATTTTTTCCACTGTTGTAATAATAGAAAAAAAATATTACTAGAGGTCCAAAATCAGTAACAAATTTTAAAAAAGATTTATTCACTTAAAAGATATTAACATATTTGCCACATCACAAAACATTAATATTTTTTACATTGATTTTTATTTTTAAATACCCATACTAACTACCATGGCAATTCAAAAAGCTAAATTTTCAATTGGTGATATTGTTAAACACAAGCACTTCGAATTTAGAGGTGTTATTTATGATGTAGATTTCGAGTTTAACAATTCTGAGGAATGGTATCAGTCTATTCCAAAAAATGTTAGACCGAGAAAAGATCAGCCTTTTTATCATTTACTTGCTGAAAATGATGAAATTACTTACGAAGCCTATGTTTCAGAGCAAAATCTTTTGATGGATGACTCTGATGAGCCTATAAAACATCCATTAATTGAAGAAATTTTTTCAGGTAAAAAGGGCTCAAGTTATTTCAAGCTTTCTAATTAGCTATCATTATTCAAACACATTTATTTCCAATCTAGGCCACACAAATTTTTTATAAAATGCACATATTCTGATCAAGAGTGTTAAAAGTTAATCTTTCTTTATTATCTCCCCCTCTTCATTCTTGATCAGATAATTTTTCACAATAGTATTTTTAAAATAAATCCCTAAATTAGAGTTATGTTTAAACTCCTAGAGCCAAATAAAATTTTTCAAATCACTTCGAAGGCGCCTAAATATGTTTTGTTTTTATTTGTTGTTGTCATGTCTGTTGGATTAGTTGAAGCACTTATATTGTCTCCAGAAGATTACAAGCAGAGTGACGCTGTTAGAATTATGTATGTTCATGTTCCTGCAGCATGGATTTCTCTTGGAATTTTTTCTTCCATAACTATTTTATCATTTTCAGGATTTATTTTTAAAAACAAAAATTTTTTTTTAATATCTAAAAGTTTAGCACCCTCAGGTTTTGTTTTTAATATTATTGCTTTGGTAACTGGTTCTATTTGGGGCAAACCTACTTGGGGCACATGGTGGGCCTGGGATGCTAGAATTACTTCAATGTTAATTTTAGCTCTATTTTATGCTTTATATTTAATCTCTTGGAGAATTTATGAAAATGAGGAAAAAGTTTTTAAAATCTCAACTTTTATTACTATTCTTGGAATTATTAATGTACCAATAATTAAGTATTCCGTTGATTGGTGGAATACACTTCATCAGCCTGCCTCAATAAATATCTTGTCAAAAAGCTCGATTCATTCATCAATGCTTTATCCGTTGTTGATAATGACTGCGGCATTTGCTCTTTTTTCATTGTTAATTTTCTTAATGAAATATAATACAGAACTGATAAAAATTAAAAATAAAGGCTTAGATAGATTATGATTAACGAATTATTATTTATGAATGGATATGCAGTCTACGTATTTTCTGCATTTGGTTTTACTTTATTAAGTTTCCTAAGTTTATATCTAGTAACTAAAGTTCAATTTATTGAAGAACAAAATAAATTTGTTGCTAAATTTGGATCACTTAACACTGAACAAGCTATTTCTGCAAAATCACAAAGAATAAATAAAGAAATTTTAGCTGACGCAACAAATAACTAATTTTTGATCGATGTATGGTCGAAAAGTTAAGTTAAGATTTCTGTTTGTATCGACCATTTTATTAATCTTAATATTAACAGTTTTTTTAGTTTTAAAATCTTTAGAAGAAAATGTTGTTTATTTTCAATCTCCTTCAGAAATTAAGTCATTAACTGAGCTGACAAATAATAAAATCAGAGTAGGTGGAATGGTTAAAAAAAATTCTATTAGTATGAATTCTGATGAAGTGAATTTTATTATAACAGATTTTAAAAATGAGATTAATGTTACCTATTCAGGTGCAGTTCCAAATTTATTTGAAGAAGGAAAAGGAGTTGTGGCCGAAGGTGTTTTGAAAGATAGAAATTTCTTTTCGGCAACAAAAATTTTAGCAAAGCATGATGAAAATTATATGCCTCCAGAGGTTAAAGCTGCATTGGAGGGAAATTAATTGATTTATAGCGTTGTTGGATATTATGCATTAATTTTAGGATTAATTAGTGGTTCAATTTTGGTCTATTTTTCAGTTCAAAATTTTAGAAATTCAGAAATTTTAGATACTAAAATATTATCATTATCATTTTTACAATTATTCTTTGTTGTTGTTAGTTTTTTTGGATTAGTTTTATCTTTTGTAGTTTCAGATTTTAGTAATGAAACTGTATTTAATAATTCTCATACTACTAAACCTTTATTTTACAAAATTACAGGAACTTGGGGAAACCACGAGGGTAGTTTGTTGCTATGGTTATTGGTTTTAACATTATTCATTTTCATTTTTTTATTAAGGACAAATAATCAAACAATAAAATACAAAACTCTAACAACAATATTCCAACAGATAATAATTATTGGTTTTTTTATATTTTTATTAAAAACTTCTAATCCATTTAATTACTTATTCCCAATTCCTGAGGAAGGTTTAGGTTTAAATCCAATATTACAAGATCCTGCATTAGCAATTCATCCACCTATTTTATATTTAGGCTATGTTGGTTCATCAATAATATTTTCCTCTGCACTAGCTGCAACAACTTTAAAAATGGTTTCAGGAAGCTGGGCAACTCATATAAAAAAATGGACTTTAATTTCATGGATATTTTTAACATTAGGAATTTTACTAGGTTCTATTTGGGCTTATTATGAACTTGGATGGGGTGGATTTTGGTTTTGGGACCCAGTTGAAAATGTATCTCTAATGCCTTGGTTAGCATTAACTACATTGTTACATTGTATATTAGTTTTAGAAAAAAAAACGTTTTTATCTTCTTGGGTTATAATTTTATCTATAGCCACATTTACACTTAGTATGTGTGGAACTTTCTTAGTTAGATCAGGTATCCTCAATTCAGTTCACACTTTTGCTAACGATCCTGAAAGAGGTTTATTCATACTAATTTTTTTGTTTGTTTTAATTTTTATGTCTTTATTTATTTTTTTCTTTTTTCATAAAGATAATCAAAAGAATTCAATAAATCTTTTTTGGTTGAGTAAGGAAAGTGCAATCATATTGAATAATTGGTTTATGATGTATTTTTTATCCGTAGTTTTAATTGGTACAGTATATCCAATATTTTTAGATGTAATTTCTTCTGAAAAAATTTCTGTTGGTCCACCATTTTATCATAAATTAATTATCCCTTTCCTAATTCCATTTTTAATTGCTATGGCAATTGGACCTCAATTAAAATGGATTAAATCAAACTTAGAAAGTAAAAAAACTCTTATTATTTTATTATTTGTATCTATTTTAATATCTTATTTAGTTGTTAAGAATTTTGATAAAAATTTACTTATAAATACTATCTTAATCTCAAGTGCTTTTTATTTATTTTTTATTACCGTTAGGGATTTTTTTAAAAAAAAATTTAACAATGTTTCCCAGAATATTGCTCACTTTGGATTTAGTTTATTAATTTTAGGTATTTTATTAAATAATTTACTTTCTAGTGAAGTAATAACTAATCTTAAAATTGGTGAAAGTTATGAAAACTCAAAAATTAAAATTACACTTGAAGATATAAAGCAGAGAGATGAAAAAAATTATAATTCAGTAGTAGCAAATTTTAAAATCATTTCTTCAAATGGAAAAATTAACAAAATGTCCCCAGAGTTAAGAATTTATAATCAGCCAAATATAGTAACTAGTGAAGCTGATATCAAAACTACTTTGATGAAAGATAAATTTATTGTCATAAACTTAGTACAAAATCAGGAATATTTTAATGTTAGATATCAAGACAAACCCTTGATGCTTTGGATATGGGTTTCAGTATTATTATTAAGTATGGGTGGAATATTAAGTTTTTTTAAAAAGAGAGTATGAAAGATAAATTAATACCTTCAATAATAATAATAAGTTTTATAATTATTTTTTTAATATTTTATAAAGGTTTGCAAGAAACAAACATATATACACCCAATTCAGAAATAAAAAAAGATATCCCAATTTTTTCTAGCGTTAAGTTTGATAGCAAAGAAAACGTTAGCTCATCAGAAATATTTAATTCAAATAAATTTTATTTATTGAACATATGGGCTTCATGGTGTGTACCTTGTAGACAAGAACATGCTTATTTAATGAGATTAAGTGAAAGTGATCAAGTAACTTTAATTGGATTAAATTATAAAGATAATTTTAATAATGCTCAAAATTTTTTAAAGAAATTAGGAAATCCATACGAAACAATATTATTAGATGAAGATGGCACAATTTCAATAGAGTGGGGAGCATACGGTGTACCAGAAACTTTTTTGATTCATAAAAATAAAATAGTTTCAAAATACATTGGACCATTAAATGAAGAATTAATTAATGAAATTTACTCGATTATAAAATGAGAATTTTAAAAATTACCTTAATTATTTTATTATTAATTCCAAATTTATTATTTGCTGATGATCAATTTGAAAGAAATAAGATTACAAAAAATTTAAGATGTTTAATTTGCCAGGGTCAATCTGTATATGATTCAGACTCTGATTTCGCAAATAGCATGAAAATTTTAGTTGATAAAAAACTTGCAGAAGGATTATCTGAAAATGAAATTTATGATTTTTTTAAAGAAAAATATGGTGACTGGATTTTGTATGATCCTGGTTTAAATAAAAACACTTATATTCTTTGGTTATTGCCAATATTGATATTTTTACTTGGAGGTGCAATAATCATTAAAAAACTTAAATTTAAAAATTAATCCAAAATGTATCTAAAAAAAATACTAATTTTATTCTCATTTCTAGCGTTTACGATTTCATTAAATGCAGAAGAAATTAAAAAAGAAGATTTAAATACTGAGTTTAATATTTACACAGGAATGTTTGATTTTAGTGATGATGGAAAAAAATCAACTTTAATAGGTTTTCAGCATCAAAATGAAGAATTAAACAGAGATACTTTTCTTGGAAATTTATCACCTATTACTGGTGCTCTTATTACTGCAGATAATGCAGCTTATGTTTATACAGGAGTAGAAGCACAATATAAAATAGGATCTTTAAATTTTAATCCAAGTTTTACACCAGGATTATATCACCAAGGTGATGGAAAAGATCTTGGTCACGTCTTGGAATTTAAGTCTGAATTACAAATTTCTTTAGATATGTCTGAGAGCAGTCAATTTGGTTTTTCATATAATCATATATCTAATGCTAGTTTAGGAAGTAAAAATCCTGGGGCAAATAGTTATATGTTTAATTTCTTTAAAAGCTTTTAATAAACTTTTTATGAATTTAAATGATTGTTATAACTTTGATGATTTTAGAAAATTAGCTAAAAAAAAATTACCAGCACCCATATTTCATTATATTGATGGAGGTGCTGATGATGAAATAACTTTAAACAGAAATACAGACTCGTTTAATGAATGTGATTTAGTTCCTAATATTTTGAATAGTGTTGGAGAGCCAGATTTATCCACAACAGTTTTTGGAAGAAAAATTGATATGCCATTATTTTTATCTCCTACAGCAATGCAAAGCTTGTATGACCCTGAAGGTGATAAAGCTTCTGCTAGGGCAGCAGAAAAATTTAATACGATCTATAGTATGTCTACAATGGCATCATTTTCTATTGAAGAGGTTGCAAATATTTCTAGTGGTCCAAAACTATTTCAACTCTATATTCATAAGGATAAATCAATTACTGATGATTTGATTGAAAGATGTAGTAGAGCTAATTTTGATGGAATGTGTATTACTGTTGATACACTTGTTGCTGGAAATAGAGAAAGAGATCATAGAACAGGATTTACTACACCACCTAAATTTACATTAGATAGTTTATTGAGTTTTGCAATGAGACCAGGATGGGTTTTCAAATACTTTACAAATAAAAAATTTGAACTAGCAAACATAAAAAACAAAACTGACAAAGGAACAAATATAGCAAAATCAGTAATGGATTATATTAATGAGCAATATGATCCAGCGATGAATTGGAAAGATGCAGAATACTGCATTAAAAAATGGAATAAACCAATGGCTTTAAAAGGTGTAATGTCAGTAGAAGATGCTAAAAGAGCAATAGATATTGGCTGTACCGCAATTATGATTTCAAATCATGGAGGAAGACAACTTGATGGATCAAGATCTCCGTTTGATCAAGTTAAAGCAATTTCAGATGCGGTCGGAGATAAATTAGAAATTATTCTTGATGGTGGTATAAGAAGAGGAACTCACGTTCTTAAAGCACTTGCAGCTGGTGCAACAGCTTGTAGTTTTGGAAAAGCTTTTCTTTTTAGTTTAGGCGCTGGAGGCCAAAAAGGTGTCGAAAGATTGCTAGAGAACATGCAAAAAGAAATTAGAAGAAACATGATTTTGATGGGATGCAAATCTGTAAAAGATCTAGATGAGACAAAAATTGTCTATAGAAACTAAGAGAATTAATACAAATTTAAAATAATTCTAAATAGACATTCATTCTTTTTTATGTATATTTTCCAACTTTATTATGAAATTAGCAGCATCACTTGATAGACTTGGAACAGAAAGTGCTTTCTCAGTTTTGGCAGAGGCTAAAAAATTAGAAGCACAAGGAAACCCAATGATACATCTTGGCTTAGGCCAGCCGGATTTTAAAACACCTAAGCATGTAGTTGAAGCTGCAAAAAAAGCTTTGGACGATGGTCACCATGGCTATGTTCTTTCAAACGGAATTTTAGAGTGTAGACAAGCTGTAACTAGATGGATCAAGAAGAGATATAATACTGAAGTAGACCCAGAAAGAATTATGATAATGCCAGGTGGTAAACCTACAATGCATTATGCGATACAGTGTTTTGGGGAACCAGGAGCAGAAATTATTCATCCTACACCTGCATTTCCTATTTATGAGTCAATGATAAATTATACAGGTTCTACTGCTGTACCTTATGATTTAACAGAAGATAAAGATTTAAAATTTAGTGCAGATAAAATTTTATCTTTAATAACTGAGAAAACTAGATTACTAATTTTAATTAATCCTAATAACCCAACTGGAAGTTTTGTTGAGAAATCCGAAATTGATAAACTGGCTGAGGGTTTAAAAAAACATCCTCATGTTACTATTTTAAGTGATGAAATTTACAGTAGACAAATATTTGATAATAAAGAAATGCCAACATTCTTTAACTATCCAGAGTTAAGGGAAAGACTAATTGTTTTAGAAGGTTGGAGTAAAGCATACTCAATGACAGGTTGGAGATTAGGTTGGAGCTTTTGGCCTGAAAATTTAATAGAACATATTAATAAATTACTAATCAATAGTGTTTCATGTGTTAATGCTGCTGCTCAATTTGCAGGAATAGCAGCGCTTGACGGACCAGACGATTCAATTGATTTGATGATGGAAAAATTT
>CACDRL010000001.1 GCA_902555435.1 uncultured Pelagibacteraceae bacterium | reverse complement strand
TATTATTAGAATTTTAGAGTACCAAATTTTTTTTTATATTCTAAGTATACTTGACTCTCATAATTTGAGTTGGATAATTACAACATTATTTACACATTTTATTAAATTTTTTTTAGTTGAAGTTTTTAAAAAAATTACGAACAAAAATATAAATATAACTTAGCTTCAATTTGTTGAAATTAAAAATTAAATTAGGATTTTTAAAAATTTTTGAAATTAATTTTATTTAAACTAAGTAAGTTAATCGATCCTATTTTTTTTTTTTAATATTTCAATAATATTTCGATTAAATTTAACTATCAAGTCAGCTAGAAATCCAAAGCATAGAATTTGCAAACCAAATAAGAATGAGCCTAAAACTAAGTTAACATTTTCCACAGGTTTTTGTGTGTAACCTAAAATATACATAATCATTTGAAACATAAAAACTAAAAAACCTAGACTTAAAAAAAACCATCCAATTGGTCCAAAAACTTTAAGTGGCTTTATACCTATTATTACTTGGATAATTTGTGGGATAACTTTAATAGGATAGCCTAGACTTATAAATGATTTACCCTTATCTCGTTTATTGAAAGTAACCAATACATGACTAAAACGTAAATTTCTATGATATGCATCAAGCAGTATTTGTTGCGTATAATTATAATCACCAGGCAGGTAAAAGTTATCAAGAAACATTTTATTGACTGCAAATATACCTGGCTGGCTATCCATAACTGGCCATCCTGTAAGCCATTTCATTAATTTAGTAAAAACATTATTACCTATTTTTCTTATTATTGGCATTTTGTAATTAATTTTTTCAAATCTATTTCCATAAACAATATCTGCCTCATCATGCTGGATAGGATTTATTAACTTAAGAATATCATTAGGATCATGCTGCAAATCTGCATCAAATTTTACAACAATATCCGCATTAATTTTATTGGCACTAATTAATCCAGTTCTAACAGCTGAACCAAGACCTTCATTTTTTTTATGACTTATAACTAATGTTTCTCCATTTTTATTTGCCAGCTTTTCTGTAGAATCAGTAGAACCATCATTAATTACATGTACGATTAATTCGTAACCGTTGTTATTTAATTCATTCTTAATAGAATATAAACCCTCCAAAGTTTCATCTATAGTTTCTTCTTCATTAAATGCAGGAACTATAACAACTATTTTTTTCATTATACTCGACTAAAATATTAAGGGTTTTTATTACACTACATTTATCAATAAAAATAGAAATTATTAATACTAAAATCATTATAATTCATTATTTATATATTTAATGCTAAATTGTTATTAAAAGCTGAATATGAAAATAGTATTATTTACACTTCTTAACAGTTTTAAATTTTTATATTAATTAAATTTTTTTTTTCTAAGAAAAATCTCAAATAAAATAAATATACTTATTAACAAAACAAAATCTGTATAGATAAAATATCTAGGCTGAACACGGCCAAATAAATAAATAACTGAATGGTTAGATAATGAAAATATTGAGATAAAAATTATAAACAATGAATATTTAGATTTATGTTTTAAAAAAGAAATCAATCCTGACACTAACATTAAAAAAGGCAAAAATATAAAAAGCCATGAAGAATCATAGAACTTTTTAAATATATGTTTTAAATATTTTTTAAAATTTGCTCTTATTAATTTAATCGAGATTTCTTTCCTTAATGTATTAACACTTTTGTTCTCTTTAAATGCTAAATCTTTCAGCAACGGTTTGGATAAAGTTTTGATCTTTTTTAAACTTAACCCATAATGACCTCGACTGTTATAGTGTTCAATTAACGCTTTGTCTTCATACATTTTTTCAAATATTTTAGAAAGTGTATCTTGCGTGTTTAGATTTTTGAATAATTTTACATCTTTCTTACTCGAAATATAAATGGCATCAAGATAAGTAAAAAAGTATGGACCCTCTTTTAAATAGGACAAATTCTTAGTTTCAAAGTTTGAGTTTTTTATAAATGAATTCAAATATAATACTGAATTATGAGAAATAAGAATAATAATCAAACTAGATAAAAACCAATTATAAGTTTTCTTTGATTTATTTATTACAAAAACTCCAATATAAAGCATGATAATTACTGGATATAAGATAAGAAATTGATTCCTCATTAATAATAATAAAGTCGCATATAGTGTTATCCACATAAGATTTTTTATTTTATAATTAAATATTAATCGTAAGGAAAAACTTACAAACATTAATGAAAAAGCATAACTTAGGGCTTCAGTTAACAAGTTATTATAAAATTGTATTATTGGTAAAAACAAGAATATTGATACTAAATATTTTGTTAATTTACTTATTAAAAAATTTTTAGTAATTGATCTTGTAAAGTGAATTATACTAAAACAAATAAATAAAGTCTGAAAAATAATTAATGATTTTAAATTTCCAAAAATAAAATTCATTAAATTGACTAAAGTATAATACATTGGTGGATCTTTAAAATTTCCTTCCAAATAACGACTGGAGTCAGAGTACATTACTGGTTCAGAAGAGTAAAAAAGTAGAATTAGTGTACTGATTAAAATTATAGTTTCTATTAAGTTATTTTTAATATTCATTTTGAAGTTATTAAATTTCTTTATTAAAAAAAAATTCATTTTATATACTAACTTAATGTTATTTTATCAGTAATAAAATACTACTACTTAAAGCATAAAAATAGTACAAGTATGAATTATACTCTTGATGTTAAATAAATTTTTAAATTAAATTAAAATGCCTGATCTAATTGGTTTTACGGCAATTGCCTTAGTATCTTTAATAACTTTAATCTTATCATTAAAATATCCTGAAATTTCTAGAATATTATTAGTAGCCCTAACTTTTCGTATTTTGATTTTATTGGTTGGTCACTATATATTACCTCTACCTGATACCGATAAAGACGCAAGCGGTTTTGAAAAATTGGCTTGGTCTTGGGCTCAAGAAGGTTTTTTTAATACTTTAGACAGATATCCTGGATATAATAGTTTCTTTTTCCCTTGGATAATTGCTTTATCTTACTCTTTATTTGGAAGAAGTGTAATAATGATCCAGTCACTTGGTTTATTACTTGGTATATTATCTGTACTTTTAGGTTGGTTACTTGCCAAAAAAATTTGGGACAAACAAGTAGCTATGAAGGCTGGGTGGACATTAGCTTTGTTTCCCTCATTGGCTTTATATTCAATTATTCCCTTGCGTGAAGTTTATAGTAGTTTTTTTTTATTAGTTGCAATGACTGGTATAGTTAATTGGGCTAAATTTGGTGGTTATAAATCAATTTTAATTGCGATTTTAGGTTTTATAGGAGCGACTTTTTTTCATGGAGTTTTGTTAATAGGCGGAGTTGTTTTTCTCTTTATTGTTATTATGACTTACTTGAAAGATACTTATAAATCTATCTTATATCTACGTATCAACTTAAAATCAATTTTGATTGTATCTATAATTTTCATATTTTTCATATTTTATTTTTCAGGCAGAATTTACATTCCGTACGTTGGAAATTTTGAACAGTCTATCGATACAACGTGGCTAATAGAAAATATATCGAAAAGGATGAAAGGTGATGCAACCTATCCTGAATGGACAACAATAAAAACGCCTATTGAGCTTGTTTATAAAGGTTTATTGAGATCATTCTATTTTCTTGTTGCGCCATTTCCATGGGATGTAACAAAAACAATTCATTTTTATGGAGTATTTGATGGCTTATTATATTTAATTTTAACTTATTTAATTATTAAAAATTTTAAAGTTATTTGGAAAGATCCTGCGTTAAAAATTATTTTAATCATTTTGGCATCTTATTTTTTTATTTTTGGTGTTGGAACAAGTAATTTTGGTGCGGGTTTAAGGCATCGAACAAAATTTGTTATTGAACTAATTATTCTTGCTGCACCTTTAATTCCAAATTTTAGTTTTTCACACAAAAAATTAAGGAAATATGATAATTGAATTTTGGAGATTTAAAAAAATTAAATGAAAATTGTACATATTATTACTGGACTTGGAGATGGTGGTGCTGAAAATGTATTATTTAAAATTTGTAAATATGATATCAAAAATAAACACTGTATAATATCATTAAAAGGTCCTGGGAAATATTTTTCTTTAATTAAAAAATTAGGTGTTACGGTTTATTGTTTAAACATGAGATTTTATTCTCTAAATAAATTTTTTTATCTTGTAAAATTACTTAAAAGACTCAAACCAAATATAGTTCAAACATGGTTAGTCCATGCAGATTTTCTAGGAAGTATTGCTGCACGGTTAGCTGGTATTAATAAAATTTTATGGAATGTTCGCTATTCAAATATTAAGCTAGGAAAGGCAAAATTTACTACGATTATTGTTATAAGATTATTATCAATATTATCTTATATAATCCCAAAATGTATTGTAACTGTCTCAAAAAAAGCAAAAAAAATTTATCAATTAGCTGGATATAATAAAAAAATATTTAAATTTATTCCCAATGGTTACGATTTTTCAATTTTAAAAGTTAATAATCAAAAAAAAATAAATTTTAAAAAAAAAATTAAAATTAAAAAAAATATACCAATAATTGGAAAAGTTGCTCGTTATGATCCCCAAAAAGATCACTTTAATTTACTTAATGCACTTTTTTTAATTAAATCAAAAAATATAAATTTTTTTTGTGTTCTAATTGGCTCAAATATAAATAATAATAATTTTGAATTAATTTCTGAAATAAAGAGATTAGACTTATCTAAATGTATAAAATTATTAGGTCAAACTGAAAATATTCAACAAGTAATGAATGGGATAGATATACATGTTTTAAGTAGTAGTTATGGAGAAGGTTTCCCCAATGTTGTAGCAGAGTCTATGGCCTGTGGAACGCCATCTATTGTAACAGATGTTGGTGATTCTTCATTAATTGTTGGCAGTACAGGTTGGGTAGTGCCTCCAAATGATTCAATTAAGTTAGCAAATGCAATCAAAAAAGCTATAAATGAAAGAACCACTGTTAAATGGAATAAAAGATGTAATAAAGCAAGATTAAGAATAAAAAGAAATTATAGCATAAGCAAAATGATCAACTTATATAATAAAGCATGGTCTTCTGTTTATACAAAAACAAATAAAATATAAATTACTATAACTTAAATTTTTTTTATAACCAATATATGTATAAAAAAAAAACTATAATTGTAACGGGTTCAGCTGGTTTTATAGGCTCTTCTGTCTGTCTAAAACTTCTTAAACGAGGAGACAGTATAGTAGGTATTGATAACCATAATGATTATTATGATCCAAAAATTAAAGATGCTAGACTAGAAAGACTAGTAAAATATTCAAATTATAAACACTTTAAAGCAGATCTTGCGGATCAAAAAATTTTAGAAGATATATTTAAAAATCATAATCCTCAAAAAGTAATCAATTTAGCTGCACAAGCAGGTGTTCGTTATTCAATAGAGAATCCTCAAGCTTATATCTCAAGCAATATAGTTGGATTTGCAAATATTTTAGAAAGTTCTCGTAAGCATAAAATTGAGCATTTGGTTTATGCGAGCACTTCAAGTATTTATGGTGCAAATACTAAAATGCCATTCTCAGAACATGATGGTGCCAATCATCCACTATCTGTTTATGCAGCATCAAAAAAATCAAATGAGTTAATGGCACATTCGTATAGTTATCTTTTCAAAATACCAACAACAGGTCTAAGATTTTTTACAGTTTATGGACCTTGGGGCAGACCTGATATGGCTTTATTTAAATTTACAAAAGCTATATTAGAGGGAAAATCTATTGATTTATTTAACCATGGTAAACATTCAAGGGACTTTACATATATAGATGACATTGTTGAAGGTGTAATAAAAACCTTGGATAATCCAGCTTATGGCAATGTTAATTGGAATAGCAATCAACCAGACCCCGCAAGTAGTAAAGCTCCTTGGCGAATTTATAATATAGGAAATAGCAGTCCAGTAGATTTAATGGATTATGTTAATGCTTTAGAAAAAGCTTTAGGCAAAAAAGCAAAATTTAATTATTTACCATTACAACAAGGAGATGTTTTAGACACTTATGCAAACGTTAATGATTTAAAAGAAAATTTTAATTACAAGCCTAGGACTTCAGTGATTGATGGAGTGTCAAATTTTGTTGAATGGTATAAAGATTTTTATAAAAAATGATTAAAATAAAAAAAAATCTTAAATTGGCAATTATTGGACTGGGTTATGTTGGTTTACCACTTGCTTTAGAATTTTCTAAAAAAAAAAAGGTTATTGGTTTTGATACTAATAAAAAAAGAATTACCGAATTAAATTCTGGTATAGATAAAAATTTAGAGTTTAGTAAAAATGATCTAAAAATAGTAAAAAGATTAAGTTTTACTAATAAAATAGAAAAAATTAAATCTGCAAATTGTTTTATTATCACAGTGCCTACGCCTGTTGATAAATTTAAAAAACCAGATTTAACTCCATTAATGAAAGCTACAAAAATGGTTGGTAAAATTTTAAAAAAAAAAGATCTAGTAGTTTATGAATCTACAGTTTATCCAGGTTGTGTCGAAGAGGAATGTGTTCCAATCCTAGAGAAATTTTCAAAACTAACTTTTAATAAGGATTTTTTTTGTGGCTACAGCCCCGAAAGGATTAATCCTGGAGACAAAAAATATAATGTCTCAAATATTAAAAAAATAACCTCTGGATCTACACCAAAAATTGCTGATTTAGTAGATGAATTGTATAATGAAATTGTAATTGTAGGAACCCATAAAGCACCTAGTATAAAAGTTGCAGAAGCAGCAAAAATAATTGAAAATACACAACGTGATTTAAATATTGCTTTAATCAATGAACTTTCTGTAATTTTTAATAAATTAAATATTGATACCCAGGATGTTTTGGAGGCAGCAAGTACTAAATGGAATTTTTTAAATTTTAAACCAGGGTTGGTTGGTGGACACTGTATTGGAGTAGATCCTTACTATTTAACTTACAAAGCTAAGAGAGCTGGTTATAAGCCAAAAATTATTTTAGCAGGGAGAGAGATCAATGATAGCATGGGTAATCATGTAGTTTCAACAATGAGAGATGAGATGAAAAAAAAAAATATTAAAATTAATGGTTCTAAAGTTTTAATTATGGGTCTTACTTTCAAAGAAAATTGTGCTGATATAAGAAATTCTGGAGTAAAAATTGTTGTAGAGGAATTAAAAAAAAATAATTGTAGTCTAGATCTTTACGATCCATGGGCAAATGAAGGAGAAATAAAAAAGTTATATGGTGTAGCACCAAAAACAACATTATATAATAATACTTATGATGCAGTTATTATAACCGTAGCTCATCAAAAATTTAAAGACATGGGTGAAGACAAAATTTTGAATTTATGCAAAAGAAATAATGTAATTTATGACTTAAAACATTTATTTTCCAAAGAGAAAATTAATTTAAGATTATAAATTGTATATATCTATCTTGAAAAAATAATGAGAATTATAATTCTAGGTTATACGGGCTTAATTGGCAGTAATGTTTTGAAGTATTTGGTTAAAAATACATCTTTTCAACTAATTTGTGTAGGAAAAAACATTAAAAGTAAACCTTATAAAAACTCAAGAATTAAATACTTTAAATGGAACTTTAATTCATTCAAAAAACAAGATTTACTTTTTTTAAAAAAAGCAAATATAATTATTAACTGTGTCGGTAAGACTTCAAACAATAAAAATAAACTGGAAAATATAAATGTAAATTTTGTAAAAGGATTACTTAAATATATTAATATTTATAAATTCAGAATTAGATTAGTCCATTTGAGCAGTATTTCGGTTTATGGAGGTGGAAAAAACTATTTAGGTCAAAATAAAATTGTATCGGAAAATAGCGCTATAAAAATCCATGATTATTATTCTAAAAGTAAACTTGAAGCTGATTTAACAATTCAAAAATCTGTTAAAAAAAAAATAAATAAAAGTATTTCATATACAATTTTAAGAATATCAAATGTATTTGGTGGTAGAAAAAAATCAAATTTGTACAAATATGTTAGATTTTCATTAAAATTAGGTTTTTGGATTAAGTGTTACAATGATATCGTATTTAATTTTGTTAATGTTAAAGATGTGTGCCGAGCTGTTTTTTTAGTTATATCTAATTTAAAAATTTCTAAAAATAAAACATATATCGTTTCAGATGATTGTAGGCAATATCACTTATATGAAAAGCATAAAATTTTATATAAAAAAAAAATAATTAAAGCTTATTTTCCAATTACTCTAGCAAAATTTATATTTTATTTTTTACCTTTATCAGAAAAAATTATTAATTTTATTTTAGTTATTTCATCTAGAGTTTCTTATAGTAATGAAAAAATTAAAAAAGAACTTAATTTTAAACCAAGATTTTCGATACTGAAGAATATAAAATTATAAATGAATAAGAGACACAAATTAGTTTTAGTTGCAAATACATCAAATTTTTTTAATGTATTTATGCTTAATCATATAACTCATCTAAGTAAAAAATATAATCTTTTTGTTTGTTGTAATGATCCAATAAAATTAAAAAGAAAAGTTCCAAGCAATGTTTCATTAATTAATATAAATTTTAAAAGAGGTTTTAGTTTTCTACATGATATAAAAGCACTTTTAATTGCATTATTTTATTTTTTAAAAATAAGACCAAATATTTCTATTTCTTTTACTCCTAAAATCGGTTTTATAGTTGCCGTTGTTTCATTCATAACAAGAACCCCAAATCGTATACACTGGTTTACAGGTCAAATCTGGGCCAACAAAAAAGGTTTTTTCAAAGTATTTTTTAAACAAATTGATAAATTAATTTTTTTACTATCAAAGAATGTTCTCATTGATAGTTTTTCTCAAAGAGAATTTCTAGTTAAAGAAAAAGTTGTGTCAAAAAATAAATCAATTGTAATCCATAGAGGTTCTGTAGGTGGTGTTGATACTACAAGGTTTAAATTTAGTAAAAAAAAAAGATTTAATTTAAGAAACCGTTATTCAATTTCAAAAAATACATTTGTTTTTTTATATTTAGGAAGAATTAATAAAGATAAAGGTATAAATGAGCTTATAAATGCTTTTAAAAAAATTGAACACAGTAAAGATGTTTTGTTAATAATTGTAGGGTCAATAGAGGATAAAAAACTTAATGATTTACTTAAAAAAAATAAAAAAATTTTATACTTTGATTATACAGCCAAACCTGAAGACTGGTTTTCATTGGCAGATATTTTGTGTCTACCTAGTCACAGAGAAGGATTTGGAACAGTAGTGATTGAAGCTGCTTCTTGTGGTATCCCTGCGCTTTGCTCAAATATTTATGGTCTTAATGATTCTATAGTTAAAAACAAAACAGGTTTTTTTCATGCAGTTAAAAGTACAGATGATATAAAAAAAAAAATGTTATATATAATCAATAATCAACAATTAGTTAAAAAGTACGGCATATCAGCTAGGAAAAAAGTATTGAGAGATTTTGATCAGAACCAAGTAACTAAAAATTTTTTAAAATATATAAACTCAAATATTTGTTAAAATGAAAGTTAAATCTTCTAAAAAAAAAAATGTTTTAGTTTATGGGGCTGGTGAAGCTGGAAAACAATTAGTTATTTCTTTGCAAAATAATCCTGAATTTAAAGTTATAGGTTTTTTAGACGACAACAAAGTATTATACGAAAAAGTTTTATTTGGTCAGGCTGTTTATTCTCCCAATAACTTAAAACAATTAATAAAAAAGGATGATGTTAACTTAGTTTTTCTTGCATTGCCCTCGATTGGAAGAAATAGACGAAATGCAATTATAAAAGAATTAAATAAATATAAATTAATTGTCAAAACTTTACCAACAATATCAGAAATTGTTGATGGCAAAGTAACAATATCAGATATTAAGGATTTAAATATAGATGATTTATTAAATCGTGATCAGGTTAAGCCAGATATTAATCTATTAAACAAAAATATAAAAAATAAAATTGTACTTGTTACAGGCGCGGGGGGATCAATTGGTTCAGAATTAAGTCGTCAAATTATAAAATTAAAACCAAAAAAGTTATTACTCCTAGAATTAAACGAATTTGCTTTATATAAAATTTATGAAGAATTGGAAACCTTTAATAGAAGTCAAAAAATTATTTCATTAATTGCCGATGTAAAAGATCAAGATAAATTAGAAATAATTTTTGAAACATTTAAAGTAGATACAGTATACCATGCTGCAGCCTATAAACATGTGCCTTTAGTTGAAGAAAATATTTGTTCAGGAGTGAAAAATAATGTTTTTGGAACTTTGGCTGTTGCTAAGGCATGCGTAATTAAAAAAGTTTCAAATCTAGTAATGATATCAAGTGACAAAGCGGTTAGACCGACTAATATTATGGGAGCATCAAAGAGACTCGCTGAACTCTGTATGCAGGGAATTTATGAGAGTCTTAAAAATTACAGTATCAATTTTTCAATTGTTCGTTTTGGAAATGTTTTAGAGTCCTCAGGATCAGTAATTCCAAAATTTAAAAAACAAATTAAAGAAGGGGGACCAGTCACTTTAACTCACAAAGATGTTACGCGTTATTTTATGACTATTACTGAAGCTGCTCAATTAGTAATACAAGCGGGTGCAATGGGCAAACATTCAGAAGTATTTGTTCTTGATATGGGTAAAAGTATAAAAATTTTAGATTTAATAAACAAAATGATTAATCTTTCAGGATTTATAGTTAAGGATACCAAAAACCCTAATGGTGACATTGAAATTAAAATAATAGGATTGCGACCAGGAGAAAAATTGTATGAAGAATTATTGATTGGCAATAATCCACAAAAAACTTATCATACTAAAATTCAAAAAATAAGCGATCCATTTATTCCATACAAGAAACTAGAATTAAACTTAAAGAAACTAATAAATTTGATAAATAAAAATAAAGCTGATGAAGTAAAAAAATTATTAAATAATTTACTTAATTCTTTTAAATCTAACTCAGAAATTGTAGACCATATTTATGTTGAACAAAAATTATTAAATAAATAAATCTTTAATTAAAATAGTATTTTTAAAATTTTATACTTTTTTTGAAAAAGTATTTCTTAAATTCAAAAAAATTAAAAATAAAGCAATAAATAAGATTAAAGAAGTTAATGGATTTATTAATAAATAACTTAAATAACCAATTATAAACAAAATTATATTTGATAAAGATATTGTTAAATTCGTCAAGAAAACTGACTTATTTTTTTTAAAAATTATGTGATGTAAGTGATCTTGTCCGGCTTTAAAAAGTTTTTGATTATTTTTTAATCTAATTATATTAATGGATAAAAACTCATAAACAAATATTACTACTGACCATGCAAGTAATATTGGATGAATAAAATTTTGGTTTGCAAAGTAAATTAAAATAAAGGAAACTAAAAATCCCAACAATAAACTTCCACTATCCCCTAAAAAAACTTTTGGCATTTTAAAAAATGAAAAATTGAAGAATAAAAAAACTATTATTGGAATTATTATTGTTATTAAAAAAATATTGACATTTTGTTCATAAACCAAAAAATGGTAGTTTTCTCTGGATGCTAAAAAGATCAAAATAACAAATACTGAAATTGATGAAAAACTTAGTATGCCATCAATTCCATCAAAATAATTAAAGGCATTAATAAGAAATAAAACAGAGAGAATTGTAAACGGAACAGCAAAAGTATTTAGTTCTAAATTAAAGTAATTATAATTTCCAAGACTAATTAGGCTTAAATTTTCAAAAATTACTAAATATAATATTGGAATAATTTGCAAACTTATTTTACCACCAATATTTAAGTTAAATTTATCATCTATTAGTCCCACAAAAGAGATTAAAAAAGCTATAGACAATATTAAGCTCAAACTTTTGTTGAAATTATCAAATAAAATAATTGCAGTTAATAATATAACACTTATTGCAATACCTCCTGTATATGCCGTAGGTTTTTTATGAATTTTTCTTTTGTTTGGTATGTCAACCAAGTTTAATTTGTAAGAGATTTTTGAAAAACAAAATATAATTAAGAAATTTAATAGAAGATAAATTACTGTGGTGCTCATCATAGATAGTTTTAAATTTTACGAATTAATCTAAAAATAATAAGATTACAACGAAATATTAAATGCTCAAAACAATAAAAATTGTCAATTTTTATATAAATATTAAAATATTATTATATAAAATCTTAACGCTAATTAATATTTAAATTATTAATTTTTTATGCTTTTTAGTTCAGTTAAAGAAAAGTTTATTTTCTATAATATTCCAATTTTTTTATTTTCTTTAATCCCATTTTTTTTAATTACAGGTCCGCTATTTAGCGATTTGGCTATCTCAATAATTTCTATATTGTTTTTAATTTATTGCTTTAAAAAAAAAAATTATTTTTTTTTTAAAAATAAATACTTTTATATTTTTTTAATTTTTTGGGGTTACCTAGTATTAAATAGCCTATTTAATAATTTTAATTTTGATAGTTTGAAAATATCATTGTTCTATTTTAGATATGGAGTTTTTGTAATTGCGATGGTTGCATTTTTAAATTACGGCAATGAATTTTTAAAATATTTTTTTTATTGTATATTTATTTGCTTTATTGTTTTAATTTTAGATGGTTTTTATGAGTATCTGAATGGAGAAAATATTTTAGGATGGAAAAATGAAGAATCTTCTAGAGTCGCAAGCTTTTTTGGTGAAGAAAAAATTTTAGGAAGTTATTTAAGCAGATTGTGGCCTATTTTTTTTGGACTTTCTTTGTTTATTTTGAAAGAAAGAAATACAAAATTTTTTTTGCTGATAATCGTATTTGTCATGTCAGAGGCATTAATTTTTCTTAGTGGTGACCGAACTGCCTTCTTTAATATTAATCTTTCAGCTTTCTTTGTAATTTTATTCTCTCAAAAATTATTTAAATTAAGGTTGATCACTTGGTCTTTGAGTATTTTATTATTAATAGTTATTAGTTTAATTAATCCAGTTGCTAAAGAGCGCGTATTTAATCAAACTCTTAAGCAAATGAATATAATCGATAGTACAGGAAACAAGAAAAAAGAAGATAAAATATATATTTTTTCAAAAGAGCACACTCATCATTATATAACTGCCTATAAAATGTATTTAGACAATAAGATTTTAGGAGTTGGAGTTAAAAATTTCAGAAAATTTTGTAATATTGAACAGTATAGAGTCAGTAATTTATCTTGCGCTTCTCATCCTCACAATACTTATATACAAATTTTGAGTGAGACGGGGATAATTGGATTTATATTTTTATTAATTGTTTTTAGCTATTTTTGTTTTTATGTAGCAAAGCACTTGATTCTAAAAATTAAAGGGAAGTATTATTTTACTGACTTCGAAATTTGTATATTATCAGGGATCGCAATATACCTGTGGCCCTTAATACCAACAGGTAACATATTCAGTAATTGGTTAAATATAATAATGTTATTGAATTTACCTTTCATAATTTGGAGTAGAAGGTTAATAAATAAAGAAAATTAAATAGCAATCACGACTTTTTATTCTTTACTAATATAGTTTTTTTAAGTAAAAGATCTCGCCTGGTGATTATTGCGAAAGTGTTATACCCGATACCATTCCGAACTCGGCAGTCAAGCCTTTCTGCGCCAATGGTACTTTGTCTTAAGACATGGAAGAGTAGGACATCGCCAGGCTAAATAAATATTTATGAAAATAAAAAGTTCTTTAAAGTCTATTAAAAAAAGGGATCTCAATTCAAAATTAGTGAGAAGAAGAGGTCGTGTTTACGTTATAAATAAAACAAATCCAAAATTTAAAGCAAGACAAAAGTAGTTTTATGGATAATGAAGACCATAAAAACACGTGGAATAATTTTACCAAATTTGTGCTGTGGGGAACTGTCGCTGTAATTATTGTTTTAGTTCTTATGGCTATATTCTTATTGTAAGGTTCCAATTATGAGAATTGGTTCTATTTTAGAAAATCAAAAAATTGAAAAAAGAATTGCAGTAACACCAGATATAGTAAAAAAATATATATCTTTAGGTTTCGAAATAATCTTAAGCGAAAATTATGGATTTCATCTTGGAATAAAAGATGATCAGTATAAAGATCAGGGAGCAAAAATATCTAAAGATGAAAGTGAAATTTTAAATTCTTCTGACATAATAGTTCAAATTGGAATGTTATCTGAAAATAAAAGTTCTAATATAAAAGAAAATCAAATATTAATAGGTGCTTTAAATCCTTATAATAACAAGGAAAAATTACAAAGTTTAGCAAAAAAAAAAATTAATCTTTTTTCACTAGAACTGCTTCCAAGAATTACCAGAGCTCAGTCAATGGATATCTTGTCTTCCCAAGCTAACCTTGCTGGTTATAAAGCTGTAATCGAGTCTTTTGCAAATTTTGAAAAAGCTATACCAATGATGATGACAGCCGCAGGCACTGTTCCTGCTGCAAAAGTTTTGGTTGTTGGGGCAGGTGTTGCAGGACTACAAGCAATTGCAACAGCAAAGAGAATGGGAGCAATTGTTTTTGCCACCGATGTAAGAATGGCATCGAAAGAACAAGTAGAAAGTCTAGGTGGTAAATTTTTAACTGTAGAGGGTTCAGAAAATTTAGAAACAGAAGGTGGTTATGCAAAAGAGGCCTCAGATGATTTTAAAAAAAAACAAGAAGAATTATTATCAGAAAACCTAAAAAAAATTGATATTGTTATTTGTACAGCTTTAATACCGGGAAAAAAAGCGCCATTGATTATTAAAGAAAATATGGTGAATAATATGCAAGCAGGATCATTTATATATGATCTTGCCGCAATTCAGGGAGGAAATACCTCATTTACTGAGGTAGATAAAATTATTGAAAAAAATGGAGTTAGAATAATGGGTGAAAGTAATATTCTTAATAAGTTACCAGTTTCTGCCTCAAGTTTATATGCAAAAAATGTTTTTAACTTTGTTGATAATTTATTAGATAAAGAAAATAAAAAAATAAATATTAACTTAGAAGATGAAATTATAGAAAAAACGATAATAAAATAAGTTATGGAAATAGATCCGTTAATATTTAGATTAAGCATATTTATCCTATCAATATTTGTTGGATATTATGTCGTTTGGAGTGTTACACCTTCTTTGCATACACCACTAATGTCTGTTACTAATGCAATTTCTTCAGTAATTATAGTTGGGGCTATAATTGCAGGATTGTCAGGAAATTCTGAAAGTGTATTTAATACATCAAGTATTTTTGGTTTTTTAGCTATAGCATTAGCAGCAATTAACATTTTTGGGGGATTTCTTGTGACTCAAAGAATGTTAGCAATGTATAAAAAAAAGAAAAAGGATAAATGATGATTTCAGCAAACTTATCCGCATTATTTTATTTAGTTTCGGGGGTTTTATTTATTCTTGCATTGAGAGGATTGTCATCACCGGAAACATCAAGACAGGGGAATTTATTTGGAATTATGGGAATGATTATCGCTGTAACTGTAACATTTCTGTCAACTGGTAATTTTTCTACAGGATTTGCTTTTGTAATAACATTTATTTTAGTAGGTGGTTCAATTGGTGCGTTCATAGCTTATAGAATACCAATGACAGCTATGCCAGAATTGGTTGCAGGATTTCATAGTTTAGTTGGGCTAGCTGCAGTCTTTGTTGCAATTTCTGCTTTTTTAAACCCTGAAGCATTTAATCTTGGAAAGCCAGGGAACATAAAACTTGGTAGTTTAATAGAAATGTCCATAGGCGCTGCAGTTGGAGCTGTAACTTTTTCAGGCTCAGTAATTGCTTTCTTAAAATTACAAGGGATAATGTCTGGTTCACCAATTACATTTAAAGGTCAACATCCTCTAAATGCAATAATTTTAATTTCAATAATTGTTTTAATTTATTTACTTTGTTCATCTCAATCATCTAGTTTGTTTTGGATTTTGTTGGCAGTTTCTTTCTTGATTGGTTTTCTTTTAATTATTCCAATCGGTGGGGCCGATATGCCTGTCGTTATTTCAATGCTTAATTCTTATTCTGGTTGGGCTGCAGCAGGAATTGGATTTACTTTAGAAAATACTGCTTTGATTATTACGGGAGCTCTCGTTGGATCCTCGGGGGCAATATTATCATATATAATGTGTAAAGGAATGAATCGTTCATTTTTTAACGTAATTCTAGGTGGATTTGGAGCAACTGATGATACAGCTATTAACTCAACAAAAGAAAAGCGACCAGTAAAGAGTGGAAATGCAGATGATGCTGCCTTTTTAATGAAGAATGCTTCATCAGTTATAATTGTTCCTGGCTACGGAATGGCTGTTGCTCAAGCTCAACACGCGCTAAGAGAAATGGTGGATACTTTGAAGAAAAACGATATTAAAGTTTCTTATGCAATTCACCCTGTTGCCGGAAGGATGCCAGGACATATGAATGTTTTATTGGCTGAGGCCAATGTTCCATATGATGAGGTATTTGAACTGGAGGAGATTAATAACGATTTTGCTAATGCAGATGTAGCATTTGTTATTGGAGCAAATGATGTAACAAATCCTGTTGCAAAAACAGATCCACAGAGCCCAATTTATGGTATGCCTGTTTTAGATGTTGAAAAATGTAAGTCGGTTTTATTTGTAAAAAGAAGTTTGTCCCCTGGTTATGCAGGTATTGACAATGATTTATTTTATAAAGAGAATACTTTGATGTTATTTGCAGATGCAAAAAAAATGACAGAGGATATTACTAAAAACTTATAGATTAAATGAATACAAAAATTTTTTGTGACATTGCAGATATAGCAAGTATTAAAAAATTTAATAGCAAAAAAATCGTAAAAGGTTTCACTACTAATCCTAGTTTAATGAGAAAAGCAGGGGCGAAAGATTATAAATCTTATTCAAAAAAAATACTTAGGATTTGTAAAAACAAACCTATTTCATTTGAAGTTTTTGCTGATGATCAAAAATCAATGATTGAGCAAGGTATAAATATTAATTCTTGGGGCAAAAACGTATATGTAAAAGTTCCAGTAGTAAATTCAAAAAGTGTATTTACCGGAAAAGTAATTAAGGAACTAAATAAAAAAAATATAAAGTTGAATATTACAGCAGTTTATACAGCAAAACAAACGAGGAAAATTTTAAAAAATATTAATAAAAAAACAAAAGTAATAATTTCTATTTTTGCTGGTAGAGCAGGGGACGCTGGTAAAGATCCAATTCCAGAGTTTGTTAAAAGTATTAAATTAGCTAAAAAATTTAAAAATGTTGAAATATTGTGGGCTAGTGTTCGAGAGCCTTATAATTATGTTCATGCGAAGCAATTAGGGTGTCATATTATTACAATTCCACCAACTATTATTAAAAAGATTGAAAATTTTGGTAAATCTTTTAGTCAATTAACAGAAGAAACAGTAAAAGCTTTTTTAATAGATAGCAAAAAATCTAAATTTAAGATTTAAATTAGACTACTTATGAATGTAGCCGTAATCGGATCAGGAATTTCAGCTATAATAGTCGCTAAAACATTCTTAGAATATAATCACAAAGTTTATTTATTTGATTCTGAAAATATTTTAAAAAAAGAAAAAGTTGAAAATAAACAAGATGTTAAATTTTTACCAAAAATCAACAAATCTCCAAAGTATAATAACAAACAATTAATTAATTCAATTAAAAAATTTAAACAAAAATATAAAATCAAAACTAAAAATTTTTTTTTAGTTAGTGGTTTAAATTCAGGTGGTTTAAGTAATTTTTGGGGTGCTGGGTTAGAATTTCCTGATACAAAATATTTAAAAAAATATTCTTTTGGTAAATCAATAATGAAAGAGCAGAAATATATTGATAAAGAACTAAAAATTAAAAAAAGGAAATTTAATTTTTTTAATTTTTTTTTCAATCAAAAAATAATTAGAAAAATGTTAATAAAGAAAAATAAATCTATTTATTTTTCTAAATTTTTACCAGCAGTAGAACAGTTTAATGAAAAAAAATTAACTATTAATGATTATAATAATAAAGATTTATTAGGCTCATATAATAAACGTATATATAATTCCAAAACTCACATAATCGATTTATTAAAAAATAAAAATTTTTTTTATATTCCAAATACTTTTATTAAAAATATTAAAAAAAAAAAGACCTACAAACTAATTTCGGATAATAAAATAAAAATAAAACAAAGTTTTGATAAAATTATAATATCTGCAGGTACTGTCGGATCAACTATTTTAGCTGATAAAATAATAAATTCTAAAGAAACATATAGATTATTTCACACACCAATGCTTAAAATAATGTATATAGATTTTTTACTACCCTTTAAGATTGCAAATAAAATTAAATTCAGTTTACCTCTACTTAATTTAAATATTCATATTAAAAAGGAAAAATTTTGTGGTTCATTTATGAATTTAAATAATATTTCAAATAATTTTTTTGGAATTAGTAAATCAAATTTGTTTTTTTCATTTATTAAAAAATTTATTTTTGTAGGTAATATTTTTTTACCTTCAAATTATTCAAATACGTTTGTTAAAGTCGGTAAATTAAAAACTTTAGTTTATTCAGAAAATAATTTACATCAAAAAAAACTTAAATTTAAGCTCAAGAAAAAGCTAAATCCTTTCTTATCGCAATTTAATATGTTTGAATTTTTTCCTCAAAATTTAAAATTACTTCAAAATGGTTCAGATGCTCATTACACAAGTACGCTAGTAAATAAATTTTTTCAAGGTGAGAAGTTGTTAAATAAGTATTGTGAGTTAAATAAATTTAAAAATATCCATATTATTGACGGTGCGTCTATTAAGGAGGGTTTGTATTACCCAACTTATTTTCTTATGTTGTATGCAAGATTTATATCAAAAAAAATAATTAATGAAAAAAAATACAAGAATTAATATAAATACCTCTTTTAAAATTTATATTAAAGTTTTTTTAAGTTTTATATTCAATCAAGGAAAAAAGAATAAAGAAAAATTAAAAATACTTTTACAAAAATTTTTTTCTACAAATAATTTATTGTTAACCTCGCAAGGAAGAGTGGCAGCGTTTAACATTTTCAAAGTTATATTATCAGATAAAAAAAAACGAAATATTAATTTGCCCTTATACCCTAACAGAAATTATAAACGCAATTATATACGCTGGTGGAAAACCAATTTACCTAGAAATTGATTTAAAAACAGGATTACCATTAGAAGATGATTTAGAAAAAAAAATTAATGATAATACAGCAGGTCTAATTATTACACATTTATATTCAAATAAAGAAGATTTGTTAAAGTTTGCTAAAAAATACAATAAAAGAATAAAGATAATAGAAGATGCAGCTATAAATTTTGGCGCAAAAATTGATAAAAATAAATTTATTGGAACTTTATTTGATTACGGATTTTATAGTTTTGGGGTAATGAAACATCTTTGTACTTTTCATGGGGGTGCAATTTATTCTAAGGATAAATCCAAATTGCTTGAAATAGAAAAAAATTTAGATAAAAATATTAATTATCCCGCAACAAAGTCTTTTAAATTATTATTTTTTTGTATTTTAATAGATTTATTCTACAACAGATATATTTTTAATTATTTTACCTATTATGTTTTAAAATTATCTATTAGAAAATTAGAAAAATTGATGAATCCCAATGTTTATCCTCAGTTTTTTAACAAGATTCCTGAACATTATAATTACAAATTTCAAGGAAATTTCGCTATAGCTGGTATAGAAAATTTAAAAACTCTTGAAAATAAAATAAATAATAAAATTGCAAAGGTTAGATTATACGAAAATAATTTAGATAAAAAGTTGATTATAAATAATTTTCCTTTTTACGAAATTAATTCTTTTTTGGAATATCCAATACTTTTGAAAAAAAATAATAATAAATTTTTAAGTAAAGAGTTATTAAAAATTGGATATGACATACGACATACATGGTATGTAAACAGTTTGAGATATTCTAAAAATAATTATGAATTTAATGATTTTTCTAATTGTGAGAATTTACATGAAAAGGTTTTAAGTTTACCAACTCATGATAAAATCTCAGAAGATGATATCATTAAAATATCTAAATTAATAAATTTTTTTGAAAAGTAATTATTAAACTAAAAATTAAATTTTTTATTCTGATTATTGATTCTAGAAATTAGTTCTTTTGTTAAAGTACCTCTTTTTTTAAATGCACTATTATATACAAATGAATTTTCATCAGTTGATTTTGAAACAATAGAACCTGGCTGGACAAATGTATTTTTTTTTATAACTACTCCGGGCATTATTAAAGTTTTTGGTCCAATAAATACTCCTTCTTCTAAAATGACTTTTTTTTTGTACTTTTTAATTGGGTGATTTTTTATACTTTCTGAAGGATCAAAATGACACAATATAGTGGTACCAAAACTAATACAGACGTTGTCTTTAATAATTATATTTTCTGGAAATTGAGTATCAAAGTAACAATTGTTTCCTATCCATACTTTAGATAATTTTAAATTAACTCCTGCAAGTTTATAAAATAGGCAATTCAATTTAGGGGGTAGGTAATTTCCCAAGATACACAGAATTCTTCTCAAAATTTTCATTTTATTACTAATGAATTTATTATTTTAAATACTTTATATTATTATAATAAATGATTAAATCACATTTTGTTTAAGTTTTTATTAATTTATATTTAATTTAATGTAATCTTTTCATAATAATTTTCATAAGGATTAAATATTTATAAATATGCCAAAAAAAAAAATTACAGTTATTATCCCAGTTTTTAATGAAAAAAAATTTATTGATAAAATAATTAAAAAAGTAAAAAAGGATCTACACTTTAATAAACAAATTATAGTAGTTGATGATTGTTCATCAGATGGAACAAGGAAAATAATAAAGAATAATAAAAATATTGATAAGATAATTTTACATAAAAAAAATTTGGGTAAGGGTGCTGCTATTAAGTCAGCTGTACCTTATATTAGAGGAGATATTATTGCTATCCAAGACGCTGATTTTGAATATAGACCCATTGATCTAAATAAATTAATTAAATTAATGATTAAAAAAAACTTAAATGTTGTATATGGATCAAGAGTGTTAAATAAAAAAAGATATTTTGGTGGAATATTTCTTTCTCACTTCAGAACATTTGGAAATCATGTTTTGACTATTATTTCAAATTTCTTAAATAATCAAAAACTTACTGATGCACATACATGTTATAAAATATTTAAAAAAGATATTTTTGTTAAGCTGGATTTACAAGAGAATGACTTTGCGTTTTGTCCAGAAGTCACTACAAAAATTTCATTATTAAATGAAATAATAAAAGAAGTGCCGATATTTTACAAAGGGAGAAGCGTTGAAGAAGGCAAAAAAATAAAATTTTATGATGCTATAAGGGCACTAATAACCATCATAAAGTATAGGTATTTTGTTAAATTTAGATATTAATATTTTATTCTTAATAAATTATGAAAAATATTTTTAGTAATAGTTGGAGATATGGAAATATATTTTTATTTATATTATTTATTATAAGCTTTTCATTAATTGCTCTCTATATTTTATATTCTGGTTTCTCCATGTCATCAGACTCTGAAAGATTTTCTAGGTGGGCTGATAATCTAATTGAATTAAAATTCAATTTTTATGATTTCTTTTTAATTGAAAAGATTTCACTTAGACCACATCTATTTTTTTTTTCACTTCCAGTTTCATTAATTGCACTATGTAAAGTTATTTTTGTTAATAATTGGCAGTTTGCTTTTTTATTATTAAATTTAATATTAGTTTTTTTTTCCCTAATAATTTTTGTTAAAAGTCTTTTACTTATTGGAGTTAGACCAGTTTTGATAGCGATTAGTTTACCTGTGATAGCATTGTCTGTTGATATATTAATCTGGCCAAAATTTATACTTTCTGACATGATTTATGCCTTTCTAGTTATGTTTGCTTCTTATTTCATCATAAAAGGAATTGTAAAAAATAGAATTTACTATTTAGAACTTTTTTTAATAATATTTTTGCTGTTAGCCTCAAGGCCAGCTTCATTTCCTGTAATATTTTCAATTATTTTCTTTCTTATAATTTCAAAATATAAGATTTTATTTGAACCAAAGAGAATTTTATTATTTCTATTTATTCTCTTTATTTCTACACCAATTATATACACTTTAGCTTATTATTTTATTGAATATAATTTTAATGGAATTGTAAAGTTTGATTTTATTACAAATATGGTGAAGGAGGGTATGATAATTCATGATCGTCCAGAAACATGGATTAACAAGCCATCTAATTTTATAGATATATTTAATATTTATTTTTTAAGACTAATTTATTTTTTTAACCCCTATGCATCTACTTTTTCAGTAGTTCATATACTTTTAAATGTGATCCAAATCTTTTTAGTATTATTTTCAATATCTATATGGTTATATTTTGGAAGCTATATAAAAACTATAGATAAAATTTTTTTATTTATTTTACTTTTATCTTTTTCTGTAGCAGCTTTTCATTCGTTTATATTAATTGATTATGATTGGAGATATAGATTTCCAATAGTGCTACCTTTAATATCGTTTATTCCAATATCTCTTGAGATTTTTTTAAAAAAAATTGTATATAAAATATAATAAGAAGATTAAGAAGTCTTTGTTAACCTTATTTATTTGAAATATTTTTATCAAAAATTCTGATATTTTTTTTGTACCAGTCTATAATTTGGTTCAGTTCTTCAAATATTTTTGCTTTAGGTTTCCATCCCAAATTTCGAATTTTTTTTGAGGAAATACTATATCTTCTATCGTTAAATGGCCTGTCCTTTATAAACTGGATATTTTTATTAGATTTTTTCATCATAGAGCAAATTTTTTTAGCAATTTTAATATTTTCAAAACACTCATTTGAACCTACATTATATATTCCAGTATTTACTTTTCTTATAATTATTTCTAATGCTCCACAAAAATCTTTAACAAATAGATAATGTCTTTTATTTTTACCATTTCCATGAATTTGAATTTTTTTATTATTTATCAACGAAACAATACAAGATGGAATTAATTTTTCAGGAAATTGTCTTGTACCATAAATATTGTTGGCTCTAATTATTACAATATCTTTTTTAAAAAAATACTTATAGCTACCTGCAATCATTTCTGCTGCTGCTTTAGATGCAGAATAGGGATTTGTTGGATTTAGTGAGTCATATTCATAACTTTTTCCTTTTATTTTATCGCCATAAACTTCATCAGTACTTACATGAATTATTTTTTTAACTTTATTTTCAATACAATTTTCTAAAAAAATATGAGCTCCTAATGTATTTGTTTTTGTAAAGTCTATAGAATTCTCAAAAGAATTATCAACATGACTTTCTGCAGCTATATTTATAGCACAATCTATATTTTTTAGAAATTTGATATATTTTTTTGCCTGAATTATGTCTGATTTAATAAAAGTGAAATTATTTTTATTAATAATTTTTTTTAAAAAAAATTTGTTGCCCGCATAAGTTAATTTGTCTAAAGCAATAATTTTTGAATTTGGAAATTTATTCAATATATGTTCGCAAACATGTGATCCGATAAAACCAGCTGCACCTGTAATAAAAAATTTTTTCATTATATATATTTATAAAAGTTTTTTCTCAGATTTTTTAATTTTTTAATTTTTATTTTATTTAACAATTTTTTATTATTTAGAGTAAAAGAATATGTTTTACTATTAGAATATTTTATTTTTGATCCGTTATATTTAGAAATATCTTCAGCCAAATCATGTAAATAAATTTTAAAGTTTGTAGATAGGTTGAAAATTCCTTTTAGATTTTTTATTATTGACAAATAAATAATTCTAACAAAATCGTCAATAAGTATAAAATCTTTATAATAGTTTATTTTTGTTACAATAATATTTTTTTTTTTTAGGTTTTTTCTCATTTCATCAAAAAATAAATTTGTAATTTTTCTTGAACTTTTTTTATTTTCTTTACCTACAACATTTGAAACTCTAAATATCAGTAATTCTTTTTTTAATTGATAAACTTTATCTTCTGATATTAATTTATTTTTTCCATATCTATCAATAGGTTTTTTTTTTAGAATTTTCTTTTAAATTGAATCCCGGTCCATATATTTTGCTTGTACTAAAAATAATCAATTTTGATTTAATATTTTTTAACTTTTTTGCAGAAAGAAAATCATGATCATATTTTAGATCATATTGTTTGATAAAAAAAAATTTATTAGTAGAGCAATTTATTATACAATTAAATTTTGATAATTTTTCTTCTTTAGTTTTTAAAAAGTTGTAAAAATCTATTTTTGTTATAGAAAATTTTGTTTTTAAAAATTTAAATAAATTTGTAGATAGAAAACTATGTTTGCCAATAATTAAAATTTTTCTTTTCATTACTTTCTAAATTTTTATAGCATTGTTAATTTATTAATAAAATGATATCTAATTTATTTTAATTCATGTCTAAATTAACATATTGCATTATAATACCCGTCTATAATGAAGAAGAAATTATTATTAAGGTAATCACTAAGGCTTTGAATTATTTTAAAAACACTAACAGTAAAATATTAATAATTAATGATGGATCAAAAGATAATACCAAAAAAAAACTTGATGAAATAAAGAGTAAAAAAATCTTAATCTTTCATAAAAAAAATGAAGGACATGGAAAAACATTAATTTATGGATATAAAAAAGCTATAAATTTGAAAGCTGAATATGTACTGCAAATAGATAGTGATGATCAGATAGCATTTAATGAATTTAAAAAATTAAGCAAATATAAGAAAAATTATGATTTTGTAGTCGGCAACAGAGAGAATAGAGATGATCCTTTAGGCAGAATTTTAATTTCTGGATTTATGAAATTGATTATTTTTTTATTATACGGAAAATATATAGTTGACCCTAATTGTCCACTCAGAATAATTAAATCTAGTTTTTTAAAAAAAATTATAAATAAAATATCTTTTTCTATAGTTCCAAATATTCTCATATCAATATCATCGAAAAAAATAAATTCTTATAAAAGTGTAAATGTTAAACATAATAAAAGATACACTGGTACCAGTATTAAATTTTTAAAATTATACAAAACATGTGCTTTAGCATTTTTAGATATTTTTAAATTTAAGTTACTATAAAATCAAAATTTTAAAAATTAATTATGAAAAAAACAGATTATCTAATTGTTGGCTGTGGACTTTTTGGTAGTGTATTGGCTGAGAGAATTACAAGTATTCTAAAAAAAAAAGTAATTATTTTAGAAAAAAGAGATCATATTGCTGGAAATATTTACAGTCATATTGATCCTTACACCGGTATTGAATATCATAAATATGGGACTCATATTTTTCATACAAGCCATGACATTGTTTGGAATTATATAAATCAATTTACTTCATTTAATTCTTATAGACATCAAAGTTTAGCAGAATATAAAAATAAAATTTATCAACTTCCAATAAATTTAGAGACAATCAATTCATTTTTTAACAAAAACTATAATCCTGATGAAGCAAAAAAATTTATAACTAAGATAACTAAAAAGTATAGAAATGAAAAAAATTACAATTTTGAAAGTAAAGCTTTGTCTCAAATTGGAAAAGATTTATACGAAGCTTTTATAAAAAATTATACAAAAAAGCAATGGGGTAAGGATCCCGTTGATTTACCCGGCACAATATTTAATAGACTTCCTTTAAGATTCAATTACGACGAAACTTATCAAAAAAATTCAAGATGGAGTGGGGTTCCAGAAGAAGGTTATACAAATTTTGTTAAAAAACTATTAGATAATAAAAAAATTGAAGTTAAATTAAACAAGAATTTTGATTTAAAAAATAATACATATAATGTGAAATATTTTACAATTTATACTGGACCACTAGATAAACTTTTTGGTTATCAGCACGGAAAACTAGATTGGAGATCATTAAAATTTGAAAAGAAAGTAGTTAATACCGAAGATTTCCAGGGCAATTCTGTCATTAATTATCCGGAATTAAAATACAAATTCACTCGTATTCATGAACCAAAACATTTACATCCTGAGAGAAATTATTTCAAAAATAATAAGACTATAATAATTAAAGAGTATCCAAAAAAAGATAATAAAGAACCGTACTATCCAATAAATGATTTACAAAATAGACAAAAACAGAAAAAGTATTCAGTTACTGCAAGAAAAGTAAATAATTTTTTATTTGGAGGTAGATTGGCCAATTATGCTTATTACGATATGGACATGACTATACTGGCAGCTTTAACTTTATTTAAAAAAATAAAAAAAATTACTACATAAAATTTTTATCTCTAATATCCATTTGTCTTGAGTTATAAACAATTATTTTTTTAACCAATTATTGGAGCGATTTTGTGAAATAAAAATTTCACTAGGATTGGTTGCGGGGGACGGATTTGAACCGCCGACCTTCAGGTTATGAGCCTGACGAGCTACCAGACTGCTCCACCCCGCGTTAAATTTAAATTCTATTTTTAAGCTTATTTAGTTTTTTTACTCTTTTTATGTTTTCTTGAAGAATTCTTTTTTTCTTCTCAGATGGTTTTTCATAAGTATTTTTCAACTTTATAACTTTAAAAAAACCATCTCTTTGTAGTTTTCTTTTTAAAACTCTAAGAGCCTGTTCTACATTATTGTCTTTTACTTCTATTTTAATAACTACCTCCAAAAAGATGGTTGTTTAACATCTTTATATTTTTATGTCTAATTATTTTATTCATTTATATTTTAAGCTTTTATATTGCTCTCTCTTTTTCTTTCTGTTTTTTTTCTCGTTTAATTCTTCTTTCAGCTTTTTCCAAAGCTTCAACTAGAGTTTTCTGGGAAAATAAATTTAAAGCCACAGGATCTTTAGCAGTTAAATTATTATAATTCCAATAACTTTTATTTCTAATAGAAGTGACCGAGTTTTTTGTTATTCCAACTAATTTTGCTATTTGTGAATCTTTTAATATGTTGTGATGCTTGAGTAGCCATAAAGCTGAGTCTGGCTTGTCTTGTCTTTTTGAGATTGGAATATATTTCTTTATTTTTTTGTCTGAATTAGAAATTTTGATTTCATTATTTTTAATTTCCAAGGGTCTAGTTTCATCTTTTGCTGAAAGCTCAATTTCTTCTCTTGTAAGCTGTCCAGCAATTATGGGGTTATAGCCCTTTATACCTTTGGCCACCTCTCCATCTGCAATACCCTGAACTTCTACAACATGCAAATTACAAAAATTTGCAATTTGGTTAAATGTTAGAGTTGTATTTTCAACAAGCCAAACAGCTGTTGCCATAGGCATTAGTGGAGCATTAGACATTTAGTTTGTATTAGATTTAAAATTTTGAAATTTTTTGTTAAATTTACTTATTCTACCTTTGTCCATTAATTTTTGTTTGCCACCGGTCCAAGCCGCATGAGATTTTGGATCAATTTCTAGTTTTAAGATTTCACCTTCTTTTCCCCATGTAGATTTTGTCTCAAATTGGCTGCCATCTGTCATCTCAACTTTTATGTTATGGTAATTAGGGTGTATATTTTTTTTCATACGGAGCTTTATAGCAAAAGAATTTTTTAACACAATTAAAAGTTTATTAATTCAACAGATTTGTTGAAAGAGAAAAATTATACAAACTAAACAATTTGTAGCTAAATTTTCATGAAAACCATTAAATATAACTATAGGTTAGACTTTTTTGCTCGATTTTTCACGGAGTTGAAAATAATCACATAGATTATACCAAAAATAAAACCAATTATAGCAATGGAGATCAGTGATACTTTCTTTGATGTTTGTTGTGTTTTAATATTGTATTCAGTTGAATGAACTATCAATTTAGAAGCATAAAATTTTTCTTTATCCAATAATGGAGTTGTAATAAATAAGTTTTGCAGTCTTTTCATGCTTTGGTCGGTAATCATCATTTTTTTATCTTTTAATAATTTTTCTTGTAATTTTGAATCACTCTGATTGTTTTGGATTAAAACATCGAGATCTTCTATTTTATAGTTTTTTAAGTTATTTTCATGTGAAACTAATCTATTAAAATTTTCAATTAAATATTTTCTAACTTCTTCATTTGTTTTATCCTCAACATAATATAAAAATGAATCCCATTTGTCTTTATTAGTAACTTGAAAAACTAAATTCCAATCAGGAATTAAACTTGGTTCATTTGTATAATTTATAATATTAATTCTATTTGCTATTTCTCTAACTTTATTTTCATATTCTGATTGAAATTGGAAATTTTCCTCGTTTACTAAATCAAATTTTTTAATTGCCTCAATGAAAATTTCTCTTTCTTTCAGTTTATCAATAAATAAATCCAAAAGAATTTTTTTGTTAATTAAATTAAAGTTATCAATTAAATTTGGTGTTCCTATATTAAATGCAATATTTGAATCTCCTTCATTTTTCTTGAATAATTTATATTGTTTTTTTAAAGAATACTCTTTCAAATAACTGTTGTAAGCTGAATAATCCGAAACATCAAAAGTAGAAATAGGCAATATTTTTGTTTTTGCTGTATAGCTTATTTGTTCTGATTTTTGAGAAATAAGATAAATAAACATTAAAAATATGAAAACGATTGTTATCAACAAAACTTTAATAAAATTTTGTTTAATAACTATGAAGATATCAATTAAGTCTATTTCATCAGAATTTTTTTTTTTCATTAATTTTACTTTATATAGTTGATGAAATTAAGCAATATTAAATGTTTAAAATTATTTAATTTAAAGTTATCAAAATTTAATTTCAAAAATAAATAATATGATGGCTTGGTAAATTAATAATAATTTTTTTTATATAATAATTAGGCTAGAAGTCCTTAAGATTTTTAATCATTTCATCGTAAATAACACTGCTTGCAGCTCTGATATTTATATCATCATTTTTATAATCTTTGATGTTATTTATTATTCCACCCGCCTCTTCTACCAAAAGAGCTCCTGCGGCGATGTCCCATAAATTAATTTTATTATGAAAAAAACCATCAAGTCTTCCGGACGAAACATACGCTAAATCTAAAGCAGCACAACCGCTATATCTCATATTAAGGTTACTGAATTTAACACCTTCATGATTACTAGAAAATAAGCAGTCTTCAATTGAATTTTTATTTGATACTCTTAATCTGTGATTATTTAAGAATGCACCCTTATTTTTCTCAGCAAAAAACATTTCATCTTTTATTGGATCATAAATTAGTCCACTTATTATTTCTTGATTAGACTCTAATGCAATACATATTGCAAAATGAGGAATACCATGAAGAAAATTTGTAGTCCCATCTATCGGATCAATTATCCAGATATTTTCCCTATCTTTGTTTTTAATTGATCCAATTTCTTCAGAAAGAAAAGAATAATTTTTTTTACTTTTACTAAGCTCGTCAATTATTATTTTTTCTACAAGTTTGTCAGTTTTTGTAACGAAGTCTCTAGGACCTTTTTTTGAAACTTGTAATTTTTCAACTTCTCCAAAATCACGAATTACAGATTTAGAGGCTTTTTCAGCAGCTTTTATCATTAAGTTAAGATTTGATGATATTGATATCATTTTAAATCTTTTTTACGTACTCTAGATTTCGAGTATCAACAATAACCTCATCACCTGCTTCTATAAATGGTGGAACTTGAATTTTTAAACCATTATCTAGAGTTGCTGGTTTGTATGATGAAGATACTGTTTGTCCTTTTAATGCAGCATCAGTAGTTTCTATTTTACATTGTACTTGGTTTGGTAATTCAACCGAAATTGGATTTTCATCATAAAAGCTTACAGATACCTCAAGATTTTCAGTTAATAATTTTCCCTGGTCTCCAATAATTTCTTTTTTAATTTCAATTTGTTCAAAAGTTTTTGGTTCCATAAAAAAATAATTAACATCATCTTCATAAAGATAATTGTATTTATTTTCATCTAGTGATGCTTTTTCAACAGTTTCGCTTGATCTAAATCTTTCATTTAGTTTAGTATTTTTACCAACACTTTTCATTTCTACTTGTGCAAATGCACCTCCTTTACCAGGTTTTACATGTTGTGTTTTTAGAACTTGCCATAAATCATTTTTATATTCTAAAAGCATCCCAACTCTAATTTCACTTGCATTAATTTTCATTTTAAATTTTCTATAGCTTCGATAGGTTTATATTTTTTATTATTCCAAATGTAGCCTGAGATAGCTAAAAAATTTGCATTGTTCAATAAAAGTTTTTTATAGTTTTTGTTTGTTATTCCACCAATAGCTACAATAGGAATATTTGTTAATTTCTTTGCTTTATTTAAAGTTTTTATGTTGGATTTACATTTAGCTTTTTTTGTTTTTGTCGGAAAAAAAGCACCAAATGCAATGTAATTAGCCTTATTTTTAATTGCTTCTTTTGCTAGTTTAATTGAGTTATGACAGGTTATTCCAATAATTTTACCTCCTATTATTTTTTTGGCATCTTTAATATTCATATCTTTTTGTCCCAAATGACATCCATCAGCGTTTAGTTTTTTAGCAAGAGTTGGGTCATCGTTAACAATAAATTTTACATTACTTTTTTTACACAAATGTCTGATTTTTTTTCCTATCAAAATTTTTTTTTCAAAAGAATATTTTTTAAATCTCATTTGAAAAAAACTTATTTTACCAGATTTTAATACCTCATTGAGCATCTGGTAAAAATTCTTTGTTATTTTATTTGGGGAGATAAGATAAATAAATTTTTTTTTATTTATTCTCAAGATCGCTAGTCCATTTTCCTTGAGCAGCTAAAGTACACATTCTAGCTCTATGATTAAAAATATTCTGTGTTTCGTTGATTTTAGTGATATCTTTAGACCAAAATTTAAGAGCACTTTGTTGTAAGGCTCTACCGTATGAATAGGTAACAATAAAATTTGCACTATTGTTTTTGCTAATTAAATTTAAATTCTCTGTTGCTTCTACTTCAGATTGGCCTCCTGACAAAAAAGCAATTCCCGGGACTTCTGTCGGTACTGAATTTTTTAGACATTCAAGTGTTTTATTTGAAACCTCTTCATTAGAAAGTTTATTTTTTGAATTACTTCCGGCTAAAATCATATTTGGTTTTAAAATAATCCCTGATAAATCAATTTTATGTATAATTAATTCTTCAAAGCATTTTTTTATAACTTCTGATGTTTTTTTTAAACATTCATCTGCAGAATGATCACCTTCCATCAAAACTTCTGGCTCAACTATAGGAACCATTTCACATTCTTGTACTAACGCGGCATATCTTGCAAGTGCATGAGCATTGGAATGAATTGCAAGTTTACTAGGATATTTATTGCCTATGGAGTAAACACCTCTCCATTTTGTAAATCTTGCACCAAGCTCATAGTATTTTTTTAATCTTTCTCTTAATCCGTCCAGTCCTTCAGTAATTTTTTCTTCAGGAGAGTTTGCCAAATTCTTTGCACCAGTATCTACTTTAATTCCTGGGACTGCTCCACTAGCAGAAATTAATTCAGGAATTGATTTACCTGAATTTGAAATTTGGTTTATCGTTTCATCGTATAAAATCACACCACCTATACAATCTTTCATACTCTCTGAACTAAAAAGGGTTTCTCTAAAAGCGAGTCTGTTTTTTGGTGTAGACTCAACATTAACAGCCTCAAGTCTTTTTGTCATAGTTCCATTACTTTCATCTGCCGCAAGTATTCCTTTGCCATTTGAAAGTATTTTAAGAGCAATTTTATTCAATTCTGACATTCTAATTTAAGGCGCTTATACCAGGAAGTTTCTTTCCTTCAAGATATTCTAAAAATGCTCCACCTGCAGTTGAAACAAAATTAAAGTTTTTAGCAACATTTAAAGAGTTAATTAATGAAACAGTATCCCCACCACCCACAACAGAGTAAATTTTATTTTCTTTATTTTTTTTAACTATTTTTTTTGCAATTTCATTACTTCCATTTGCAAAATTAGGATTCTCAAAATAACCAGCAGGACCGTTCCATAATATGGTATTTGTATTATCTATAATATTACATATACTTTCAACAGTTTTTGGACCTATATCCAAAATCATTTCATCTAATTGAATTTGATTTAATTCTTTAGTTTTAGGCTGACCATTTAAATCATTGGCCACTACCACATCTTCTGGAAAAATTATTTTACAATTTTTTTCTTTTGAATATGAGAGTATTTCATTAACTATAGAATTAACATTTTGTTCCTTAAGAGATTTTCCAATGCTGTATCCATTGTATTCAATTAAGTTATTCGCCATTGCACCCACAATCACTATGTTATCAAATTTTGAAATTAAGTTTTTTATAATATTAATTTTAGTAGAAATTTTAGATCCTCCTATTATGCAAGTAACAGGTTTAGTTATGTTAGATGTAATTTTTTTTAATGCATTTATCTCTAAATCTAGTTGTAATCCTGAAAAAGATGGTAAAAATTTTGAAATTTCACAAACAGACGTGTGAGCTCTATGTGAGCATGAAAAAGCATCATTTACATAAATATCACCTAAACTTGCCAAATGTTTTGCAAAATTAGTATCATTTTTTTCCTCTTCTGGGTAAAATCTAATATTTTCAATTAATAAAATTTTTTCATTAAAATTATTAAGTATGTCTTTTTTTATCTCATAAATATTTTTTTCAATAAGATTTATTTTCTCATTTAATTTTTTTTCTATATCCTCTTGTATTGGTTTTAAAGAAAGATCTCTTATTACCTTTCCTTTCGGTCGACCAACATGAGATAAGATAATTATTTTTGAATTTTGCTTTAACAAAAATTCAATTGTTGGAAGAACTTTATCAATTCTTGTTGTGTCTGTTATCTCACCATTCTTTAGAGGGACATTTAAATCCAATCTTAAAATAACTTTTTTACCTCGAAGGTTGGTTAGTTCAGAAACACTTTGCATTAAGAATTTTGATGAATAAATTCTGCAATATCACACATACGATTTGAAAAACCCCATTCATTATCATACCAGGCTGAAATTTTACCCATATTATCTCCAACAACATTAGTAAGTGATCCATCAACAATGGCTGATGCAGGGTTATGGTTAAAATCAATTGATACTAATTTCTCATGAGTGATTTCTAATACATTTTTTAAATTATTTTTAGACGCTAATTCAAATGATTTATTTATATTTTCTTTATTGATATTTTTTTTCGTACAGAAAACTAATTCTACAAGTGAAACATTTGGTGTAGGTACTCTCATTGCAACTCCCTCTAATTTCCCTTTCAAGCTTGGAATTATTTCACCAATTGCTTTTGAGGCACCAGTAGATGTTGGGACAATTGATTGACTCGCGGCTCTTGCTCTTCTTGGGTCTTTATGAGAATTATCTAAAATTCTTTGATCACTTGTAAAGGCGTGAATAGTAGTCATAAAACCTTTTTCAATTTCAAAATTTTCATTTAGCGTATGCACAACTGGAGCTAAACAGTTTGTGGTGCAAGATGCTGCTGAGATTATTTGATCTTCACTGGTTATATCTTTTTCGTTTACACCAAATACAATTGTTTTATCTGCGTCTTTACATGGTGCTGATACAATTACTTTTTTTGCTCCATTTTGAATGTGAGCTAAAAGTTTTTCTTTAGAGTTAAATTTTCCCGTACATTCAAAAACATAATCAACATCAAATTTTTTCCAGTCTATATTTTCAATATTAGATTCCTGAGAAAATGTAATTTTTTTATTATTTATTATTAAGTGATTTTCATCAAAATCTAAATTAGCATTAAATTTACCATGTATTGAATCATATTTTATCAATGTACAGGTAGCCTCAGAATTTGATCTATTATTTATGTGTTGAATTTTTATATTTTTGTTTTCGTTTTCTATTATTGATCTTATTACCATTCGACCAATTCTACCCATTCCATTTATTCCAACCTTTATTGTCATAATTAATTATTAATGAATTTTTTTGATTTGCTAGTTATATTTTCTTTTGTAAGCCCAAAAAATTTATATATTTCTTTAAATGGTGCACTTTTACCAAATCCATTAATTCCAAAATTTTTTCCATTTTCTCCAACATACTTTTTCCAACAATCACTTGAACCAGCTTCTATAGAGATTTTATTTTTGGTTTCATTTAGTATTTTATTTTTATAAGATTTACTTTGTTTATCAAAGAGTTCCATACAAGGTACCGAAATAACTTTAGAATAAATTTTATCTTTGGCAAGTTTATGACTTGCCTCGATTGCAAGATTTACTTCTGAACCACTTGCTAAAATTGTTAGTTTAATTTTTTTATTAGTTCTGAGAACTTCATAAGCACCAAGTGAAGATTTATTATTTGAGGAATATTTTTTTCTAATCGGGTCTAAATTTTGTCTTGTTAGGGATAAAACACTTGGAGTTTTTACAGTTTTTAATGCATGCTCCCAGCATTCAATTGTTTCAATTCTGTCTGCAGGTCTAAAAACATTTAGGTTTGGAATTGATCTTAAACCAGATAATTGCTCAATTGGTTGATGTGTCGGCCCATCTTCACCTAAGCCAATAGAATCATGTGTCATTACATAAATAACTCTTTGTTGCATTAGAGCTGATAATCTTATTGAAGGTTTACAGTAGTCAGAAAATATTAAAAAGGTTCCACCATAAGGAATAAAATTACTATGTAGTGCGATTCCATTCATAACGCCACTCATTGCGTGTTCTCTGACACCATAATGAATATAATTTCCATCAAAATTTCCTGGTGTAATAATTTTATGTTTTTTTGTTTTGGTGTTGTTGGATCCAGCTAAATCTGCAGAACCACCAATGAGATTATTATTTGAATTGGTTAATGCATTTAAAGTTAACTCAGAACACTTTCTTGTTGCCAAGCTTTTAAGTTCTTTAACCGCAAGTTTCTTTTCTGAATTTAAAGCATTTCTAAAGTTATTTTTTTTGATTAGGCTAAATTTTTTACTATGTTTTTTAATTAACTTGTTCCATTTTTTTTCAATTAACTGACCCTTGTTTCCTATAGCTCTCCATTCCTTCATTAACTTATTAGGAATTTCAAAGGCTTTATATTTCCACTTAAGTGCTTTTCTTACTAATTTGATTTCATCTAGTCCTAAAGGACTGCCATGTGAAGACGATTTGCCAGATTTATTTGGAGAACCATATCCAATTTTTGTTTTACAAGAAATTACAGTTGGTTTTTTCGCATTTTGAACTTTTTTTAAAGCTCTATAAATTTGATTTTCATTGTGGCCGTCAACTAATATGTAATCCCATCCATAGCTTTGAAATCTTTTTTTAAAATTATCTGACACAGCAAGACTTGTTGGACCATCTATTGAAATATTATTATTATCGAAAAGCATCACCAAATTTTTTAATTTTAAGTGACCAGCTAAACTCATTGCTTCGTGACTAATACCTTCCATCAAGCAACCATCGCCAGCTAGAACATAAGTTTTATGATTAATTAGATTTTTACCTATTTTGTTTTTGAGTACTTCCTCAGCTATTGCAAATCCAACTGCATTAGCTATTCCTTGTCCAAGTGGACCAGTGGTTGTCTCAATTCCAGTTTTTGGATGATACTCTGGATGACCTGCACAAATAGAGTTTAGTTGTCTAAACTTTTTAATCGAATTTAACGAAATACTTTTATAACCAGTCAAATACAACAAAGAATAAAGAAGCATTGAACCATGTCCGGCTGATAAAACAAATCTATCTCTATTTATCCAATTTGGATTTTGCGGATTGAATTTTAAAAAATGCCTAAAAAGTACGGTTGCAACGTCTGCCATACCCATTGGCATCCCAGGGTGACCAGAATTAGCTTTTTGAACTGCATCAATAGATAAAAATCTGATACAATTTGCTAAATCGTTATGTATTTTACTCAAAATTATCCTGACTAGACTAAGAAGATTCTATTTAATAATATAAGTATATATATATGAATTCTATAAACGAAAAAGAAAAAAAACTTAATCTAGCTTTAGAAGAATTAAAAAATTTAGATCTAACCAATCCACATTTGATAAACAATATTGAAAATCTTAACTTACAAAAAAATCAATTAGAGATTGAAAAAAATGAATTAGAAAAAAAATATAAAGAGCTATCAGATCAAAATGAAATTTTGTCAAAAAAATTAGATGAGTTTAGAAGTAAAGAAAAGGTTGAAGAAAGAAAACAAATAGAGTTTTCTGAGAAAATCGATGAATTAAATCAAGAAACAGATACTTTATTGGAAGAAATAGACAAATGGCAAATGTAAGTATTAAGTTCAATAATAAAGAGTTTTTATTGTCCTGTGATGACGGACAAGAGGAACATCTAGAAGAATTATTAATACAAATAAACCAAAAATTTAATCATTTAAAAAACGATCTTGGCAATTTAGGGGAGAATAAACTCTTATTAATTACATCAGTTAAAATAATGGATGAATACTATGAAACAAAAAAGAAAGTTGACCAAAAGAAACAAGAATTAAAAGATTTATCAAATAAATTTAAAGAATTAAAAACTCTAATTTATGAATATAAAGATAATAAAGAAGAAGAAATAAAAGAGTTAAATTTAAATCATGATAAATTAAAAATCGAGATCGAAACTAATCAAAAAAAATATGAAGATTTAATTGATACTGCTGCAGAGAAAATTTCAAGTTTTGTCGAAAAAGCAAAACAAGAAAATTTACCTCAATAAATTTGTGAATAAATCTAAATTAAGAAGAAAGATAACATCACTTAGAAAAAAAAATTTTCAAGAAAATTTCAAAATTAATTCTTTAAAATTGATTAAATATCTAAGGGATAATAAGCTTAAGACCAAAATTGTTGGAGGATATTATCCATGCAATCATGAAATAGATGATTTAGAAGTTTTAAATTTATTCAGTAAAAATAAAAAAATTACCTCATTACCGATTATTGAGAATAATAACCAAATGGACTTTTATGAATGGTCCAAAGATAATCCATTAAAGATAAACAAATACGGGATTATAGAACCATTATCTAGAAAGAAAGTTTATCCAGATATATTACTAGTTCCACTATTAGCTTTTGATAAGCAATTTAACCGATTAGGTTATGGTGGTGGTTTTTATGATCGTTATATTGAAAAAATTGAAAGAAAAAAAAAGGCCTTTAAAGTAGGATTTGCTTTTTCTTTCCAAGAATTAAAAGAGGTACCAGTTAATAATTATGATAAGAAGCTTGATTTAATAATTACTGAAAGAGGTTTAATATTTTGAGAATTTTATTTTTAGGAGACGTTGTTGGTATTTCTGGTTGTTCAAAACTTTCAAGTAGCTTACTTAGTGAAATTAAATCAAAAAAAATAGATTTTGTAATTGCTAATGGCGAAAATGCTGCAGCTCAAGGTGTTGGTTTGACAGAAGAAATTTGCAAAGATTTTTATAACTGTGGTGTTAACGTAATAACAACTGGCAATCATGTTTGGGATCAAAAAGAAATCATGAAGTATATAGAGAAAGAAGAGAGATTGTTACGTCCTAAAAATCTTTTTGAGCCTGCGCCTGGTCGAGGTTTTCAAATTTTCAAAACAGATAAAAATATAAGAGTCGGGGTACTTAACCTTATGGGCAATGTTTTTATGAAAAAGTGTGAAGATGTTTTTGAAACTTCAAAAAAATTTTTAAGTGAATATAAATTAAAAGATGACTACGATTTATTAGTAATTGATTTTCATGGTGAAATTACAAGTGAGAAAAATGCTATAGGTCATTTTTTTGATGGTCATGCAACGTTAGTTGTAGGAACACACACACATATCCCAACTAATGATGCAAGAATACTAAATCATGGCACTGGATACCAAACTGACGCTGGGATGTGTGGAGATTACGATTCTGTAATTGGGATGGACAAAGAAAATTCATTAAATAGATTTCTAAAAAAAGACTCGGTCAAACATTTTCCTGCAGTTGGAGAAGGGACTTTGTCTGGTGTTATTGTTGATTGTGATATAAATACTGGTTTAGCTAAAAATATTAATAGCTATATATTTGGAGATAAACTAAAAAATATTTAATTTAGATATGGCAGGTCACTCTCATTGGGCAGGTATTAAACATAAAAAAGGAAAAGCCGACAAGCAACGTTCAAAAATTTTCTCAAAGTTATCTAAAGAAATTACAGTAGCTGCAAAGCTTGGAGATAAAGATCCTGCAATGAACCCAAGATTAAGATCAGCAGTACAGGCTGCTAGATCAGCAAATATGCCGAAAGATAATATTGAAAGAGCAATAGATAAATCTTCTGCTGCATCTGGCGTAAATTTTGAAAATTTGAGATATGAAGGATTTGGACCAAACAAAATTGCTGTAATTGTTGAAACTTTAACTGATAATAAAAATAGAACAGCTTCCAATGTGAGAACCATTTTTCAAAAATCTGGTGGAAGTCTAGGTACGCAAGGATCAGCATCTCATAACTTTAAACAACTCGGGATAATAAAGATTAATAAAAATGAAATATCAGAAGACAAAATTTTTGAATTGGCTATAGAAGCTGGTGCAGAGGAATGTATTTCTCACCAGGAATTTCATGAAGTTCAATGTGTTTCAAATGAAATATATAATGTTAAAAAAAATTTGGAAAATACAATTGCAAATTTTATTTCCACAGAGATTGAGTGGGTGCCAATTAACAGTGTTGATATTCAAAATGATGAAAAAGAAGGTGTGATTGAGTTTTTAGAAAATCTGGAAGATGACGATGATGTCCAGAACGTTTTTTCAAACGTAAATTTAGGAAATATTTGATGTTGATAATCGGAATTGATCCAGGAATATCAGGATCTATATGTTTTTTAGAAGATGGAATAATTAAAGATGTGCTCGAGATGCCAACAATGACTGAAGGAAAAAAAAATAAAAAACAAGTTAATGGATCTCAAATTTTTAATGAAATTTCTTTTAGAATAAAAACATATGAAAAAAAAAATATTAAAGTAGTCATAGAACAAGTTTCAGCTATGCCAGGCCAGGGTGTAACTAGTATGTTTAATTTTGGTCAGTCTTTTGGAATTTTAAAAGGTATTTGTAGCGCAATGCAGTTGCCAATTTATTTTGTCAGACCAGCAAAGTGGAAAAAATATTTTAATTTAATTAACTCCGAAAAAGATGCGAGCAGAACAAGAGCTATTGAGATATTTCCTTATTTTTCGTCAAATTTATCTAAAAAAAAAGACTCAAATAAAGCTGATGCAATTCTTTTAGCCAGTTATTTTCATGAAACATATAAAAATGAGTAATCTTTAAAATTACATAGTCAAATTCATGACACAATTAAGTGTGATGAGTTATCATGGAAGCAGATATAGCCGCAAAAGCAATTGACCTAGGCACAAATACAGATTTTTCACTTTTTAGTTTATTTTTAAAAGCAGATATAGTTGTTAAATCAGTAATGATCAGCCTAATACTTTGTTCAGTTTATTCATGGGCAGTGATTATAGAAAAATATAGACTTTTTAAAAAAATAAATAAATCTTCTGAGGAATTCGAGGAAAAATTTTGGAATTCTAAATCTGCTGAGAATTTTTATAATGGTTTACCAAGTAATTTAGAAGATCCAATGTCTTTGGTATTCCAAAATGCCATGGAAAACTTATTAAAGAAAAAATCCAAAACAAATTTGAGTGAGAGAATGTCAGCATTCCTTGAGGGAGGAATAGAAAAAGAAATGTCAAAAATTGAAAAGGGATTTACATTTTTAGCAACTGTTGGTTCAACTGCACCATTTATTGGATTGTTTGGAACAGTTTGGGGCATTATGAATTCTTTTCAGTCAATTGCAATTTCAAGAAACACTAGTCTTGCAATAGTTGCACCTGGTATAGCTGAAGCATTATTTGCAACTGCATTAGGACTGTTAGCGGCAATTCCTGCAGTAGTTGCTTACAATAAATTTAACACAGACGCAAAAAAATATTCAGAAAAATTAGAAAATTTTTCAAAAAGATTTTTAACAATAATTTAAAATGGCTTTTAAATTAAATCGCTCATCAAAGGAACCAATGAGTGAGATTAACGTCACTCCTTTTGTAGATGTGATGTTAGTACTATTAATTATATTCATGGTCACAGCACCCCTTTTAACAGTTGGTGTTCAAGTTGATCTACCTGAGAGTTCCGCAGATTCTTTGCCTGAGGAAACAGAGCCTTTAACACTTTCTATCAATGCAAAAGGTGAAATTTTTATACAAGAGTCAAAAGTTGAGTATGACAATATAATCGCTAAAGTTTTAGCTGTTTCAAAAAATAGAACCGATACAAGAATTTATGTAAGAGGAGATAAAACAATAAACTATGGAAGAGTTTTAGAGATAATGGGTTTATTATCTGGATCTGGTTTTACAAAGGTTGCGCTAATCTCTGAGCCTCTTAAACAAAGGTAGCATTAGTGAAGAGTAGTAGTATAGTTATATCCTCTGCTTTACACATATCTTTGGTTATCCTTACAGCTTTAAGTTTGCCTTTTCTCTCGAAAAAACCAATAGATCTTCCCCCCATAGTTTCAGTTGAATTGATTCAGATAACTGAAGAAACAAATATACCTTTTGCACCTAAAGCAAAAAAAATTATTGAAAAAGTAAAAGAAAAAGAAAAAAAGCTTGTTTCTGAACAAGCTCCACCAAAAAAGGTAAAAAAATCCAAAACTAAGACCGTTGTCTCAGAAAAAAAAAACAAAAAGATAGAAAAACAAAATCCTGAAGCTGTACCATTGCCAGAGAAAGAAGTTAAAAAAATAAAGACCAAAGAGGAAAAAAAACAAAATCCAGAAAAAGTTGATAATGAAGTAAAGCAAGTATCTGAGTTTGAAAAAAAAGACTTATTTGATCCAAATAACATTGCTGCATTGATTGATAAATCAAAAGAAGAAACAGCAGAAATAGTAAAAACAAATAATGATGTTACTCAAGATCAAGTCAGAAATATTGAAAACTCCAAACTTTCTTTAAGTGAGGAAGATGCATTAAAAGCGCAAATATTTGGTTGTTGGAGTATCCCTTTAGGTTTGCCATATGATGAAAATTTACTAGTTAGAATAAAATTAAAGCTTAAACCAGATGGTTCAGTAACTAAAACTGAGATTTTAGATCATGCTAGAATGAATAAACCTGGGCAAGGTTTCTATAAAGTCTTAGCAGAAAGTGCCTTAAGAGCAGTAAGATTGTGTCAACCTTTAAGAGTTCCAGCTTCTGGTTATGAGAGATGGAAAGAATTACAATTAAATTTTGATGCAAGAGAGATGTTAGGAGGTTAGTATAAAGATTTTATGATTAAAAAATTTATAATTATTATCTTTATTTTTATTCCAATAAAAGTCTTAGCTTTAATTGAAGTTGACATCACAAGGGGAAACTTAAACCCTCTTCCACTTGCTGTCTCACCATTGTCAATAGATGAAACATCCAGGAAGAATTTTGAACAAATCTTAGATAAAGAGAACATAGGGTCTGAGATATCACTAATTGTTGAAAATAATTTAAGAACCTCAGGTTTATTTAATCCTTTAGATAAAAAAGCATTTTTACAAGCTCCAGATATAGCAAATTTAAAACCAAGATTTGAGGATTGGAATTTAATTAAAGCTCAAGCTCTTATTACAGGTAAAGTAAATTTTATTAATGATAAGTTAAGAGTTGAGTTTAGACTTTGGGATGTGCTTGCTGCAAAAGAGATGATGGCTCTGGCATTCACAACCGTCCCAACAAATTGGAGAAGAGTTGGACATATTATATCAGACAAAGTTTATGAAAGATTAACAGGTGAAAAAGGATATTTCGATACTAGAATAATTTATGTAGCTGAGGAAGGACCGAAAACACAAAGAATAAAAAAATTAGCAATTATGGATCAAGATGGTGCGAATAATAAATTTCTTACTTTGGGAAACGAACTTGTTCTCACCCCACGTTTTAATCCTGCAAGTCAAATGGTTACCTATTTATCTTATTTTAAAAATATGCCACGAGTTTATCTTTTAGATATTGAAACAGGGACACAAGAAGTTGTTGGAGATTTTCCAGGAATGACATTCGCTCCTAGATTTTCACCTGATGGAAAAAAAATAATCATGAGTTTTGCAAAAGATGGTAAGTCAGATATTTATACAATGAATTTAGAAACCCGTTTAGTTGAGAGAATAACAAATCATCCTTCAATTGATACATCACCCTCATATTCGCCAGATGGAAAATATATAACTTTTAATTCTGATAGAAGTGGTTACCAGCAAATTTATGTAATGAAAAATGACGGGAGTGATGTAAAAAGAATTTCATTTGGGAATGGTTTGTATGGAACACCAGTTTGGTCTCCTAGAGGTGATTTAATTGCATTTACGAAATTACACAAAGGAAAGTTTTATATTGGAGTGATGCGAACAGATGGAACTGGTGAAAGATTATTAACAGAAAACTATTATCAAGAGGCTCCATCTTGGTCACCTAATGGAAGAGTTTTAATATTTTATAGAGAAACAAAAACCAATTCTAAAGGTGAAGGTTTTTCTGCTAAATTGTGGTCTATTGATTTAACTGGTTACAATGAAAGATTGATAAAAACTGAGACAGACGCATCTGACCCATCTTGGTCGTCTTTATTAAGTAATTAATATCAATTTATCCTTGAATAAGATGAAATTTCTTGATTTTTTTGGTTGAAACATCTAATTAGTTGTGAAAAAGATAGTATTTGAAAAAGCAGCAAGGAGCAAATTAATGAGATTAAACAAAATTTTAAAAAATGCGTTACTAGTTATTTCTGCTGGAATAATTTTAACAGCGTGTGCAACTAAAAAAGAAGTAGCTGTAGAGGCACCGAAAAAAGAAGAAACAAAAAAAGAAGAAACAAAAAAAGAAGAAGTAACTAAAATTGAAAAAATTGCAGGTCAAATGCAAGGTGATGTTTACGTTGGAACTGATAGCGTAAAATATTTAGCAGATGGTGTTGCAGACAGAGTATTCTTTGCAACAAACGAGTCTATATTAACAACAGCTTCGCGAGAAACTTTAAGAGCCCAAGCTGCTTGGTTAAGAGCAAATTCTAACATTACTGTTGTCTTAGAAGGTCACGCAGATGAAAGAGGAACAAGGGAATATAACCTAGCACTAGGTGAAAGAAGAGCTAATGCTGCAAAAGATTATTTAATGACTTATGGCGTTTCATCTGACAGAATTACAGTAATCAGTTATGGTAAAGAGAGACCAGTTGATTCAGGTTCAAATCCTTTAGCTTGGTCGAAAAATAGAAGATCAGTAACTGTTAAAGCAAACTAAAGAATTTTTTAAAAAAGACCCTAAAAGTTTTTGGATTTTTAGGGTCTTTTTTTTGCCTTTATATAATCATATAAAAAACTAATGAGATCATTCTTCAGGTCAACTTTGTTAAGCTTAATATTGATATTAAATTTTCTTTTTTCAGGAAATGCTTACTCAGATAATCACAATATTTATGAAATCTTAGATTTAATTAAAAAAGACTTAAAAACTCTAGAAAGAGCTGTTTACTCAGGTTCAATTGAAATTGAGAGTAATACAAACAATCAATCAGTATCAAATCTTGATAATAACTCCGAAGATGTCTTGACCAGGCATTTGCTAAAATTATCAGAGGTAGAAGAGCAGTTTAGAGAACTTACTAATAAGTTTGAGGAAATTAATTTTAAGCTTGATAAACTTTCAAATAGAGTATCCAAGCTACAGTCTGATAATCAGATAAGATTTCAAGATATAGAAAATGATTTAAGTTCTGTTAATGTTATTGACAGCAATCAACAATTGAGTTCTGCACCTAAAATTGAAAAGCAAATACTTCCTGGAAGCTCACAGCCACAAGACTTAGGAACAATTTCTTATAAAGATATGGAAACTTCAGAAAAGAACCAACAAATTCAATCGGTTGATACAACAGCTTCTATTGTAGAGGAAACTTTTCAAGCAGAAGATAAAATTTTACCAATAGATTTAACTCCAAAAGAACAATACGAATTTGCAACAAGCTTTTTAAAAGTTGGAGATTACAGCACAGCTGAAAGAGCTTTTAGAGAATTTGTCTTATCAAACCCTGAAGACGAATTGGCGGGTAGCGCTCAATATTGGTATGCCGAAACTTTTAGAATAAGACAACTTTATACTGATGCAGCTTCAGCTTATCTTGAAGGATATCAAAAATATCCAAAAGGCAAGAAAGCTCCAATAAATTTATTAAAACTTGGAGTTTCAATGGTACAAATTGGTGAAAAAGATCAGGGCTGCAAAATGATTAATGGTGTAGAGTTACAATATCCGAATGCAAACCAGTCTGTAATACAAAAAGCAAAATATGAGTCTAAAAAATTTGAATGCGTCAAGCAAGATTCATAAGCACCTTTTTAATAAGTTAAAAGATAAAAGAATTTATAAAATCTATAATAAATTTGAAAATAATTTAAATTTAAATAATAATTTTGCGGTTGCTGTATCAGGTGGCTCTGATAGCCTTGCTTTAGCTTTTTTTTCAAAAATTTATTCGATTAAAAAATCTTTGAAAGTTAAATATTTTCTGGTTGATCATAAATTGAGAACCAATTCATCTGTAGAAGCTTTATTTGTAAAAAATCTTTTGAAGGATTTTTCCATAGATTTAGATATTTTAAGATGGATTGGGAAAAAACCCAAAAGTAATATCCAATCTCTTGCTAGAAAAAAAAGATACAACTTATTAATTAATCAATCAAAAAAATTTAAAATTAATCATATTTTGCTTGGCCATCATGAAGATGATGTTTATGAAAATTTTTTTATAAGGCTTTTAAGAGGTAGTGGTTTAAAGGGTATCGTATCTTTAGATAAAACGACTTTAATTAACAATGTAAATATCTTAAGACCTTTGATACAGGTTGAAAAAAAAGATTTAATCTACATTTCTAAAAAAGTATTTAATAAATATGTAGAGGATCCATCAAATGAAGATGAAATATTTACAAGAGTAAGAATAAGAAATTTAATTAAAAATCTTGAGGATGAAGGTTTAGATAAAAGTAAATTTAAATTATCAATTCACAATTTAAAAAGTGTCGACCAATCAATCGAGTTCTTTTGTAAAAAAAACTTGAGGGAAAATTCGATTATTTGTGAGAATAAAATTGTTTTGAACGAAGAATTTTTTAATTTTCCTCAAGAAGTTTTGTTCAGGTCATTTTCACAGATTTTACAGTTAGTCGGAAAAAAATACTTTCCACCTAGGGGTAAAAAAATTGTCAATATTTTAGAAAATCTAGAGAATAAAATTACTTTTAAAACTACACTTGGAAATTGTGTTATAAAAAAAATTAACAGAACTGTGATAGTATATAAAGAGCGTTAATATCTTGAAATTTGCAGTTATTTTGTCACTTGTTTAATTTGCAATAATTCTTATCTTATTAGCATGAATCTAAAAAATCTCGCTATGTGGGGAATAATAGTTTTCTTAACTATTGGTCTCTATAATATGTTTAAAAATCCTCAATCAAATATTAGAGGAGGAAATCAAATAATTTTTTCAGATTTTTTAACTTCAGTTGAAAATGGAGAAGTTTTAAAAGTTGAGATACAGGGAAACAACATCAAGGGTGTTTACTCAAATGGAAACTCATTTTCAACTTATTCCCCAAACGATCCTAACTTAATTGAAAAATTATCAGATAAAGGAGTAAGTATTTCAGCAGCTCCGTTAGAAGAAAAAATGCCATCATTATTTGGTGTATTGCTTTCTTGGTTCCCAATGCTTTTATTGATAGCCGTATGGATCTTTTTTATGCGACAGATGCAAGGTGGAAAGGGTGGAGCAATGGGATTTGGTAAGTCAAAAGCCAAGATGATGAATGAACTTAAAGGTAAAGTAACATTTAATGATGTTGCAGGAGTAGAAGAGGCAAAAGAAGAGGTAGAAGAAATTGTAGAATTTTTAAGAGACCCTAAAAAATTTAGTAGACTTGGTGGAAAGATACCAAGAGGTGCTTTACTGGTAGGACCCCCAGGTACTGGAAAAACTTTATTAGCAAGAGCTATTGCGGGTGAGGCAGGAGTTCCTTTCTTTACTATCTCAGGTTCAGATTTTGTTGAAATGTTTGTTGGTGTTGGTGCATCAAGAGTAAGAGATATGTTTGAACAAGGTAAAAAAAATTCTCCGTGTATTATATTTATTGATGAAATAGATGCAGTAGGAAGAAGCAGAGGTGCAGGTTTAGGTGGAGGTAATGATGAAAGAGAGCAAACTTTAAACCAATTACTAGTAGAGATGGATGGTTTTGATACCAATGAAGGAGTAATCATAATTGCAGCAACAAATAGACCTGATGTTCTCGATCCAGCATTATTAAGACCTGGAAGATTTGACAGACAAGTAGTTGTTTCGAACCCAGATATTATTGGAAGAGAGAAAATCTTAAAAGTTCATGTAAAAAAAATAAAGATGTCACCAGATGTTAATTTAAGAACTATTGCAAGAGGCACTCCTGGTTTTTCAGGAGCAGATTTAGCTAATTTAGTTAATGAAGCCGCTTTATTGGCCGCTAGAAAAAATAAAAGAATTGTAACTTTATTAGAATTTGAAGAAGCAAAAGATAAAGTAATGATGGGTGCTGAAAGAAGATCGATGGTTATGACGGAAGATGAAAAAAAACTTACTGCTTATCACGAAGGTGGCCATGCTTTAGTCTCATTTAATATGCCTAGTTATGATCCAATTCATAAAGCCACAATTATACCAAGAGGAAGAGCGCTTGGAATGGTTATGAATTTACCAGAAAGAGATAAACATGGATATTCAATTAAGTATCTAAAAGCAAGATTGGCAGTTTGTTTTGGAGGAAGAGTTGCAGAAGAATTAATTTTTGGAAAAGACAACATTTCTACCGGAGCAGGTGGAGGAAGTGGTTCAGATATAAATCAAGCAACTCAACTCGCAAGAGCGATGGTAACTAAATATGGTATGAGTGAGGAGATGGGTCCAGTTGAATATGGAGAAAATCAAGAGGAAGTTTTCTTAGGTAGATCAGTTACTCAAACTCAATCAGTTTCAGAAGAAGTTGCTCAAAAAATTGATAAGGAAATTAGAAAGCTTGTGGATGAGGGATATAATCAAGCAAAGAAAATTTTAACTGATAAAATAGATGATTTACATAAAATTGCTAAAGCTTTAATCACTTACGAAACTTTAACAGGTGAAGAGATTGAGAATATAATTAATAAAAATTTGTATCCAAAAGATAAAATTTTAGAAAATCAAGACTCAAAAGATGATCAAGACTCAGCTTTAGGTGCCATGGGTCTAAAACCAAAAATTGTTCATTAATTTATAATGCAAAGATATTACACAAGAGTGTGTAATTTCTATTATGGTAATCAGTCAAAAATTTTAGTTAATAAAAAAAAAACTATACCATTACATCAAATTAAAGAAATATCTTTTGATCATATTGAAATAATAACAAGAAAATTAAAGAGAAAAATTTCTATAAGCCAAATCAAATATTTACCAAATGATTTGAAGAAAAAAATTTACCTAGATATTAAAAAAATCAAATCTAAAAAAAAAAATTTTTCTAATTTAGAATTTAAAAAAATTCCAAATATATTAGGTGTTTTAAATCTTACTCCTGACAGTTTTTCAGATGGAGGAAGGTTTAATACCAAAAAAAAAGGAATAAATCATGCTATTAAATTATACAAAGAAGGTGCAGATTTAATTGATGTTGGAGGTGAGTCAACAAGACCAGGTTCAAAGGAAGTAAACAAAGAAGATGAATGGAATAGAATTAAAGATATTTTAAAATCTATCGTAAAAAAAATTCCAATTTCTTTAGACACTAGAAAATCTGAAATAATGAAAAATGGAATTAAAGTAGGAGTAAAACTAATTAATGATGTTTCAGGTTTAAGTTTTGACCCCGAAACAATAAACATATTAAAAAAATACAAAATTCCTTTTGTCATTCAGCACACACTTGGAACACCAGATAATATGCAAAAGAATCCAAAATATAAGAATGAGTTATTGGATATTTATGATTTTTTTGAGGAAAAAATAAAACTTCTAAAATCTAAAGGAATTAAACATAACAATATAATTTTAGACCCTGGTATCGGATTTGGAAAAAAACTGAAACATAATATGAATTTAATTAGACGTGTTTCTATTTTTCATTCGTTAGGATTTCCTATACTTGTAGGAAATTCTAGAAAAAAATTTATTAAAGATATTTCTAAAAAAAATGATAGCTATACTAGGATTGGAGGAACAATATCGTCTTCAGTATATTTGATGATGCAAGGAGTTCAGATTTTAAGAATTCATGATGTTAATGAAGTTATGCAAGCAATTAAAGTTTTTAAAGAGATAATAAATAAATAATGACAAAAAAATATTTTGGAACAGATGGAATAAGAGGAGCAATTAATAGCAAACATATTAATGGAGATATGTTTTTTAAGTTTGGACTAGCTAGTGGTACATATTTTAAATCTCAGAAGAAAAAAAAACAAATAGCAATTATAGCAAAAGATACTAGATTATCAGGATATACACTCGAACCCGCACTCGTTTCCGGTTTGGCTTCTGCAGGTATGAATATTTATACTTTAGGTCCTTTACCAACTAATGGATTAGCTATGCTTACAAAAGAAATGAAGGCAAATATGGGCATTATGATTACAGCTTCTCACAATCCTCATTACGATAATGGACTAAAATTATTTGGACCTGATGGAATGAAATTGTCAGATAAAATAGAAAAAAAAATAGAAGCTCTTATAGATAAAAAAATATCCAAGAATCTCTCTCATCCTGAAAAGTTAGGAAGAGTCAAAAGATTAGAAACAGGGACTAAAAATTATATTAAAATATTAAAAAAAAATTTTACAAAAGAGTTTAATTTAAGGGGATTAAGAATAGTTATAGATTGTGCCAATGGTGCTGGTTATAAAGCAGGTCCTGAATTATTAAAATCGTTAGGTGCTAAAGTTATAGCAATAGGCGTAAACCCAAATGGTTTAAATATAAATAAAGATTGTGGCTCAACTTTTCCAAGAAAAATCAGAACAGCTGTAAAAAAATATAAAGCTCATATTGGTATTTCTTTAGATGGAGATGCTGACAGAATTATAATGTGCGATGAAAAGGGTAATATTATAGATGGAGATCAAATCATAGCTGCTTTGGCAACGAGATGGAAAAATAAAAAAATGCTAAAAGGTGGGGTTGTTGGAACATTAATGTCAAATTACGGATTAGAAAAATATTTTAAATCTATGGGAATAAAATTTATAAGAGCTAATGTAGGTGACAGATATGTTAAAGAAAAAATGCAAAAATATAAATTTAATTTAGGCGGTGAACAATCAGGACATATTATTTTAGGCAAATTTGCAACAACTGGAGATGGATTGCTTGTAGCTTTAGAAGCTCTTTTTGCACTGAGAAAAGGTAAAAAAACTAGTGAATTTTTTCAGAGTTTTAAAAAAACCCCTCAACTACTAGAAAATATAACTGTTAAAGATAAAAATATTATTAACAAACCTGAAATAAAAAAAATAATAAAACTCGCTGAAAAATTAATTAAAGGTCAGGGAAGAGTTTTAGTCAGAAAATCAGGAACAGAGTCTAAAATTAGAGTGATGGCAGAAAGTGATAATAAAATACTTTTATCCAGATGTGTAAATATGATATCCAAAAAAATAAGATAAATTGAAACCAAATTCAAAAATTTTAATTATTGCAGGTTCAGATTCGTCTGGCGGAGCCGGTATACAAGCTGATATTAAAACTGTGACAGCTTTAGGTTCTTATGCAATGACAGCTATAACTGCAGTTACAATTCAAAATACTACAGGTGTAAAATCAATTGTTGGCATTAATCCAAAAGAAATTTTCAATCAAATAGTTTTTACTTGTAAAGATATTAAGCCTGATGCAATTAAAATAGGAATGTTACATTCATCTAATGTTATCAAGATGGTAATTAAAGCATTAAATTTAATTAAAGTTAAAAAAATTATTTTAGATCCTGTTATGGTTGCAAAAGGTGGGGCCAAATTAATAGATAACAAAGCAATTAAGATATTAAAATCGGAATTATTAAAAAAGGTTTCACTTGTTACCCCTAATATCCCTGAAGCTGAAATTTTGACTGGAACAAAGATCATATCTGTTGAAGATATGATTTACGCTGCAAATGAGCTTATAGAATTAGGAGCTAAAAATGTACTTATTAAAGGTGGACATTCAAAAAATAAAATAGTTAAGGATGTTTTTGTAAATAACAAGGATATTAAGATTTTTAATAGTGTGCGTTACAATACAAATAATACTCATGGCACAGGTTGTACTTTATCAAGTGCAGTCACTACATTTGTGTCGTGTGGAAAACCAGCAAAGAAATCTTGTGAGCTTGGAATTAAGTATGTAAATTCGGCTATTAAAACAAACCCAAATTATGGAAAAGGTCATGGCCCAATTAACCATCTCACTTCTATAAAAGTAAATAGAAAATATAATTAATGAAAAATATAGTTGTTGTTGGATCTCAATGGGGCGATGAAGGAAAAGGTAAGATTGTTGATTGGTTATCTGAACAAGCAGATGTAGTTATTAGATTTCAAGGTGGCCATAATGCGGGCCATACTCTTGTTATTGATGGTGTTACTTATAAGCTGAGATTACTTCCATCTGGTATTGTTAGAAAAGGGAAAATATCAATAATTGGTAATGGTGTCGTTGTGGATCCTTGGGCTTTATTGGAAGAAATTGAAGAAATTAAATCTAAAGGTGTAGAAGTAGATGTAAATAACTTCATAATATCAGAATCTGCAAATCTGATTTTGCCTTTTCATAGAGAAATGGATGAAATTAGAGAAGATACAGCAGGAAAAAGCAAAATAGGAACTACTAGAAGAGGAATTGGACCTGCTTACGAGGATAAAGTTGGAAGAAGATCAATAAGGGTTATGGACTTAAGATCAGAAAAAAATTTAGATCAAAGGTTAGATTCTGTATTGATACACCATAATGCAATCAGAAAAGGACTTGGAAAAAAAATTTTTGAAAAAGACCAACTTAAATCTGATTTACTTAAAATTGCTCCTAAAATATTAAAATTTTCACAGCCCGTGTGGCTTAAAATTGATCAATTTAAAAAGCAAAAAAAGAAAATTTTATTTGAAGGTGCACAAGGTATTTTGCTTGATGTAGATCATGGAACTTATCCTTTTGTAACTTCATCTAATACAGTTGCTTCGAGTGCAGCTACCGGAACAGGCTGCGGTCCTAATTCAATAAACTATGTTTTAGGAATTACAAAAGCTTATACAACAAGAGTAGGGGAAGGACCTTTTCCAACAGAACTAATTGATGAAGTAGGTGAGCTTTTGGGTACACGTGGAAAAGAATTTGGAACTGTTACAAGTAGAAAAAGGAGATGTGGGTGGTTTGATGGTGTTCTAGTAAGACAAACAATTAAAGTTTCAGGTATAGATGGTATAGCTTTAACAAAATTGGACGTCCTTGATGAATTGGATGAAATTAAAATGTGTGTTGCTTACGAACTCGATGGAGAAAAATTAGATTATTTACCTGCTGCTGTAGAAGATCAAGTTAAAATAAAACCAATTTATAAATCTTTTCCAGGCTGGAAGGTATCAACTAGTGGAATTAAAAATATGGACTCTTTACCTGATAATGCAAAAAAATATATTTTTGCAGTAGAAGATTTTATTGGAGCAAAAATATCTAGCGTTTCTACTAGTCCTGAAAGAGACGATACAATTTTAATTGAAAATCCTTTTGAAACTTAATTTGCTGGAAGTAAATTTTTAGATTTAGCAAGAAGAAGCATTTGTTTTTGAAGTTTTTCAAATGCTTTATTTTCTATTTGTCTAACTCTTTCTCTACTGATTTTATATTTTTTACTTAAATCTTCCAAAGTTGTTGGATCATCATTTAGTCTTCTTGAATACAATATCTCTCTTTCTCTATCATTAAGCACAGAAATAGAGTCTTTTAACAAATCTTTTCTTTGCTGCATCTCTTCGTGTTGAGCAAATTTTAAATCATGATCAAGCTCTTTATCTACTAACCAGTCTTGCCATTCATCACCATCCTCTCCAACTTGAGCATTTAGTGAAAACTCTTTTCCAGAAAGTCTTCGGTTCATTGAAACAACTTCTTCTTTACTTACATCAAGTTTATTAGCAATATGGTTTACGTGTTCATCTCTTAAATCACCTTCAGTTTCAGGGGATATTTGGTTTTTAATTTTTTTTAAATTGAAAAATAATTTTTTTTGAGCAGTTGTTGTTCCAATTTTTACAAGACTCCAAGATCTTAAAATATATTCTTGAATAGATGCTTTAATCCACCACATAGCATAAGTTGCCAATCTAAATCCTTTCTCTGGTTCAAATTTTTTAACAGCTTGCATCAGACCAACATTTCCTTCTGAAATCATTTCATTAATCGGCAGACCATAACCTTTGTATCCCATTGCAATTTTTGCAACTAATCTTAAGTGACTAGTTACTAGTTTTTCAGCAGCTTTAATATTTCCAGTTGTTTTCCAATTTTTTGCCAACATATATTCTTCTTCTGCAGCCAACATTGGAAACTTTTTGATCTGCTCTAAGTATGCAGAAAGACCACCCTCATTGGATAGCGTAGGAAGATTGTTACTCATAGTTATACTCATAGCAGGATTTATTTAGTTAATTATACCTATTTTTCAATAATTTATTCTTCAGTGTTTCTAAGCATTTTTAAGATATTATTTAGTTCTTGGGGCAAAATTGAGGTAAAAATCATCTCTTTTTGAGTTCTAGGATGAACAAAGCCTAAAGTCTTTGCATGTAAAAATTGTCTGTCTAAATTTGTAATTGAATTTTGAACGTCAAAATCGACATTTTTCAATTTTTTATATTTTTTTTTATATTTATCATCACCAACTAAACTATTCCCTATATAGTTCATGTGTACTCTGATTTGATGGGTTCTACCAGTTTCTAATTTGCATTCGATTAAACTTAATGTTGGTATTTTTTTATTTTCAAAAATTTCAATTGTTTTATAGTTTGTTATTGCTTTCTTACCTTTTGAACGGCTCACTTCCATAAGTTGTCTATTTTTTGAACTACGAGTAATAAATGTTTCTATCCTGCCAGAAGATGGCCTAAGCTTTCCCCATATTAAAAGTTGGTATTCTCTAATAATTGTGTGGTTACTAAATTGTTTTGATAAATTTTCATGGGTTTCATTATTTTTTGCTATCACAACTAAACCTGAGGTATTTTTATCAATTCTATGAACAATTCCCGGTCTTAATTCATCCCCAATAGTTGATAAAGATTCTTTGTCGTAATGCATTAATGCATTTACAATTGTTTTGTCATAGTTGCCTGCTCCAGGATGCATTATAATTCCTGCAGGTTTATTAATTACTAATAAATCTGCATCTTCATAAACAATATTTAATTTAAAATCATAAGGTTTTAGAGATGCAATCTCTGGTTCTGGAATTATAAGATTTACTAAATCGCCAATCGAAACTTTTTTCGATGGGCTTTTAATTATTTCATTATTAAGTTTTAATTTTTCTTTTAAAATTAAGTTTTTTACTCTGGTCCTGCTAATAATTTCGTCTCTTTTGTTAATTAATACATCAACTCTTAAATTCTTTTCTTCTTCTTCAACTATAAAATTAATGCTTTTTTCCATAAAATATAATATTAATACTATATGCGCTTGTAGCTCAACTGGATAGAGCGCCAGATTTCGGCTCTGGAGGTTCAGGGTTCGACTCCTTGCAGGCGCACCATTTACTCTCCAATATTAATTAATGTCCCTTTTTCTCTAGCTTTATCAAACGAAAAATAAAATGTTGCTATAGCAGCTGTCAAATAAAATGCATTTAGTGAAAGTGCGATATAAATATTTTCATAGCTAACAATCCCATTAACTAAGATATTTCTAGTTTCTTCAAATATATAAACCAAAGGTAATGCGAATGCTATTGATTGAAATATTTCGGGTAAAATTTCAACTGGATAATAGATACAACCAAAAGGTGCCAATAAAAACATTGTAGACCAGGCGATATTCTCAAAAGACGGACCAAATCTTAGCAATCCAGCCGAAACAAAAAGACCCAAAGTGATACCAAAAATATACAAACTTAAAAAAAGAAAAGCTAACGGCAATCCCAAGTTTAATATTGATATTCCAAATAATGGTGAGGTTAATAGTATTGCTGGTATTAATCCAATCAGAGCTCGTATTAGAGCGGTAATTACAAGTGCAGTAATTATTTCACTAATTTTCATCGGAGCTATAAATAAATTAGTAAAATTCCTACTCCAAATTTCTTCTAAAAATAACATATTAAAACCTATACTTGTTCTAAAAAGAAAATCATAAAGAATTGCACATGACAATATAACTCCTACAGCTCCACTATAGTATGAACTATGTGCTGCAAAAAAATTGGAAATAAAACCCCAAAGAGTTATCTGGATAGAAGGCCAATATATTAAATCAAGTATTCTAGGGAACGACCTAGTAATTAAATAAAAATGCCTTAAAAATAAACCGTATATTCTTGTAATATTCATTTATCTTTCCTAACAATTTCTAAAAATACTTCTTCTAGATTTTTTTGCCCATATTTTTCTATTAAATCTTCTGGAGTACCACCGTCTACAATATTACCATCTTTCATCATCATAACTGAATTACATAATCTTTTTACTTCATCCATGTTGTGAGATGCTAACAAAACAGATATTTTTTTTTCTTCTCTGAGCTTTTCTAAAAAGGTTCTAATAAAATCTGCTGTTTCTGGATCTAAAGCAGCAGTTGGTTCATCTAATAAGAGTACGGTTGGATCATTAATCAATGCTTTTGCAAGACTGACCCTATTTTTTTGTCCTGATGATAGTTCCCCTGTAATTTTATCTAAAAGATCTCGTAATCTTAATTTTTCTGAAAGAAAATTAATTCTTTCATTTAAATTTTTAATATTATAGAGCTTCCCATACACAATTAAATTTTGCTTTACAGTTAATTTTTTAGGTAATTCAATGTAGGGAGAAATAAAATTCATTTTGTGTAGAATTGAAATTTTATTATTTTCAATATTTTTACCATTGATTAAGACTTGGCCACTTGTGGGCTTTAATAATCCTAGTATCATTCCAATGGTCGTTGTTTTTCCACACCCATTTGGACCCAAAAGTCCTACTATTTCATTTTCGTCAATTTTAAAACTTATATTATTAACTGCTTTTTTAGTCTTATATGATTTTGATAGATTTATGACCTCTATTGAGTTTTTCATTTGAAGTTTGATGCTCTCTTGAGTCTGTCATTTATTGTTTTTCCAATTCCTTCATTTGGTATTTTTTCTACAGCTATTGATTTATATTTATCTTTTTTTATTTTCCTTAAAACACTATACAGGTTTTTGGCAGCTTCATTTAAGTTGTTTGTTTTGCTTAAATAATAAATATCCTTAGATACATTTTTTCTTTTTTTTAAAAGAACAAAAGCTTCATTTGTTTTATTATTTTTTGCATCCATTCTTAAAGGTAATCCTGGAGAGTAGTGTAAAGGAAAAAGACCAGGAGAAATTTTATCTTTTGAATTTATATTAATAATTATATTTTTTCTTAAAGTTTTTTTGATTTTTGAAACACCCAATCCTCCATATCTTAGTAATCTTGGTTTATTTATTATGCTTATTATTGTGGACTCAACACCTATCTTACAAATACCACCATTCAAAATAAATTTTATTTTGCTGCCAAATTCTTCTTTGACGTCAGCTGCTTTTACAGCACTTAATCTTGAAGAAATATTAGCACTTGGTGCTGCAACTGGATATTCAAGATTTTTTAGTAATTTTCTAAATAGGGGGTGTCTTGGAAATCTTATAGCAACTGTTTTTTTATTATTAGTTACAAACTTTGATATTTTAGAATTTTTTTTAAGCTTCAGTACATATGTTAATGGTCCTGGAGAAAATTTTTTATAAAGTTTAATAAAACTATTATTTATTTCACAATCTTCTGAAATTTTCTTTAAATTATAATAGTGAACAATTAATGGATTATTAGCAGGTCTTCTTTTTAGATTAAAAATTTTTTTAACGGCTACATCTGAGTACGCATTACCTGCAAGTCCGTAAACTGTTTCTGTTGGAACAGCCACACAATGACTTTTGTCTAAGTAATTTTTTGCTTTTTTGATATTTGATTGAATATTTTTCATGTAATAGTAATGATTAATATATGAAAGATAAAAATTTACCACTCGATTATGACAGTAGAACGCTTGAGGAATTGACAGACGAAGTAAATCAAATAATAAAGTCATTAGAGGAAAAAGATGATTTAGATAATTCTGTAGATAGTTATCAGGAGTTGCTAAAATTAAATAATTTAATTGAAAAAAAATTTCAAAAAAATTTTAGATCTATTAGTGAAAAAACAAATAAAAAAATTAAGGAAATTATTAAGAGAAAATGAAAAATCAACTTAACAAAATTGCAAAGGATACTAATGTATTCTTGAAGAGATACATTCAGGAACAAGGAAATTCCAAATTAATTTATGCAATGAAGTACGGATTATTTCCTGGAGGAAAAAAAATTAGATCTAAAATATTAATTGATATTGGATCATTATTCTCAATTAACTATAAAACATTAATTGTTATAGGGGCTGCTGTGGAATGTATTCATGCTTATTCTCTTATTCATGATGATTTACCATGCATGGATAATGATAATATTAGAAGAGGCAAGCCATCAACTCATATTAAATTTGGTGAGTCGACAGCTGTTCTTGCTGGAAATTCATTATTAACAATGGCTTTTGAAATTTTAACTAGCTCAAAATTAAATTTGAGTGACAAAATTAAAGTTAAATTAGTAGATAAACTTTCTACATGTTCAGGACATTTGGGTATAGCGGGAGGTCAATATTTAGATTTAGATTTTGAAAAAAAGAAAGTTTCAAAAAAACAAATTGTAGATATGGAGATTAAAAAAACAGGAAAACTTTTTAGTTTTTGTTGTGCGGTCCCAGCAATTATTAAAGATAAAAGCATGAGGGAAATTAAATTTTTTGAAAGTGTTGGTTCTGATATCGGTCTTCTTTTTCAAATAGCAGATGATTTAATAGACTTTAAAGGTAATTCTAAAATTGCTGGAAAAAAAACTAAAAAAGATCAAAAAAAAGGAAAAGCAACACTTATAAGTTTGCTAGGTTATGATGCTTCAATCAAATATTGTGGTAAGATTATTTCAGATATTAATAGAAATTTAAAAATTTATGGTTCAAAATCAAAAAAATTAAATGATACATTAGAATTTATATTAAATAGAAATAAATGAAAAATAATTACAAGTTTTTAAACAATATTAACTTTCCATCCGATTTAAGAAAAGTTTCTGAAAATGATTTACAACAAGTAGCTGATGAAGTTAGAGAAGAGATGATCAGTGCAGTATCTAAAACTGGGGGACATTTAGGTGCAGGCCTAGGAGTTGTTGAGTTGACCGTAGCTCTACACTATGTTTTTGACACGCCTAATGATCGATTAATTTGGGATGTAGGACACCAAGCATATCCACATAAAATTTTAACAGGAAGAAAACAAAAAATTAATACTTTAAGACAAGGTAATGGCTTATCAGGTTTTACTAAAAGATCTGAGAGTGAATATGACCCATTTGGTGCAGCTCATAGTTCTACATCTATATCATCTGCACTTGGTATGGCTGAAGCAAATAAATTAGAAAACAAATCTTCAAATGTAATAGCTGTTATTGGTGATGGTGCAATTAGTGCTGGTATGGCATATGAAGCTATGAATAACGCTGGTGCATCCAAAACTAAAATGATCGTTATATTAAATGATAATGATATGTCTATTGCAAAACCAGTAGGTGCAATGAGAACATATTTAGCAAAATTATTTACTGGAAAAATTTATTTTAGCTTAAGAGAAACTTTAAAGTTAATCACCTCAGCTTTTTCAAAAAGATTTAGCGCTAAAGCTGGTAAAGCAGAAGATTTTTTTCGATCGGCTGTTACAGGTGGAACACTATTTAGCTCACTAGGTTTTTATTATGCGGGACCAATAGATGGACATGATCTTTCCACACTTGTCCCTATTTTAAGAAATGCTAGAGACTCAAAGCATGAGGGTCCAATCATGATACATATTAAAACTCAAAAAGGAAAAGGATATTCATATGCTGAAAAAGCTAGCGATCACTATCATGGAGTATCAAAATTTAATGTTGAAACTGGAGAGCAACAAAAAAGTGGTACTAATTTACCTGCTTACACAAAAGTTTTTGCAAATACACTTGTTAAACACGCAAAAAAAGACAGCAAGATTGTTGGAATAACTGCAGCAATGCCAGGTGGAACAGGTATGGATATCTTTGGTAAGGAATTTCCAAAAAGAATGTTTGATGTTGGTATTGCCGAACAGCATGCTGTTACTTTTGCAGCAGGTCTTGCTACAGAAGGGTACAAGCCCTATGCAGCTATCTATTCTACCTTTCTTCAAAGAGCTTATGATCAAGTTGTGCATGATGTAGCAATACAGAGTCTTCCTGTAAGATTTGCAATTGATAGGGCTGGGTTAGTTGGTGCAGACGGATCAACGCACGCAGGTTCTTTTGATATTACTTATTTGTCGACTTTACCAAATTTTATCGTGATGGCAGCTAGTGATGAAGCTGAGTTAGTAAAAATGATTAATACTTCGGTTGATATTAATGATAAACCTTGTGCAATAAGATATCCAAGAGGAACAGGTATTGGAGTTGAACTTCCTTCAATAGACGAAAAAATAGAGATAGGTAAAGGAAAAATTATTCACCAAGGAACTCAGGTTTGTTTGTTGAGTTTAGGAACTAGACTTGAGGAATGTAAATTAGCTGCAGAAGAATTGAAAGCAAAGGGTATTTCAACAACAATTATAGATGCCAGATTTGCTAAACCTTTAGATAAAGATTTAATTTTAAAATCTGCAAGAGAACATGAATTAATGATTACAATTGAAGAAGGTTCTATAGGAGGATTTGGTTCCCATGTTAAAAATTTATTAGCCGAAAAAGGAATATTTGATAAAGGTTTAAAATTTAGATCCATGACTCTTCCAGATGAATTCATAGAGCAAGATAATCCAAAAAATATGTATGATATTGCTGGACTGAATAGTCCACAAATCACAAAAAAAGTTTTAGAAGTTTTATTTAATAAGGATTCAATAAGAGTAGTAAAAAACTAATTATTTATCGGCACTGAGCCTGATTCATTAGATAGTGGTCTAATAAAACACAATTCATCATAGCTTCTCCAACTGGAACGGCTCTTATTCCTACGCACGGGTCATGTCTTCCTTTAACAGATATTGTAGTATTTTTTCCAAATTTATTAATCGTTTTTCTTGTGGTTAAAATTGAAGATGTCGGTTTAACTGCAAATGATGCTATTATTTCTTGTCCAGAAGAAATTCCACCTAAGATACCGCCTGCATTATTAGAGTTAAATTTTAATTTATTATTTTTTGATGATATTTCATCAGAGTTTTGCTCACCACTTAGTTGTGCAGAATTCATCCCAGTACCAACATTTACTCCTTTAACTGCATTAATACTCATAAAAGCTGATGCAATATCCGAATCTAATTTTGAGTAAATTGGCGCTCCAAGGCCCGCCGGGATACCTCTTGCTCTCACTTCTATCACAGCTCCACATGATGACCCTGATTTTCTTACACCAAGTAAATATTTTTCCCATAATTTGATCATGGACTTATCTGGACAAAAGAATGGATTTTTTGAAATAATTTTATCATTCCATTGTGACGTATCACATCCTAAGATTCCTAATTGAGTGACAGCACCTATAACTTTAAATTTTTTTCCCAATTTTTTCTGAAGTACTACTTTAGCTATAGCACCTGCCGCAACTCTTGAAGCTGTCTCTCTAGCTGAAGATCTTCCTCCACCTCTGTAATCTCTAATTCCATATTTTTTGAAATAGGTAAAGTCCGCATGACCTGGTCTAAATTTATCTTTTATATTTCCATAATCTTTAGATCTCATGTCTTTATTATAAATAATTAGAGAAATTGGTGTGCCAGTAGTTTTTCCTTCAAATACACCTGAAAGTATTTGGACTTTATCGTCTTCTTTTCTTTGGGTTGTAAATTTTGATTGCCCAGGTTTTCTTTTATCCAATTCTAATTGAATGTCTTTTTCATTTAGATTTATGTTTGGAGGACAACCATCAACTATACAGCCAATAGCAGGACCGTGAGATTCACCCCAAGTTGTGAATCGAAATAGCTTTCCAAATGTGTTAAATGACATTATTTATATTATATAGATTATTTTGTTTAAATTATGAATGAAAAAAACCAACTTGGTATCAATAGCTGTTTTTTAAATTATGATGACCCAATTAAGTTGTTTGAAATATGGATGGAAAAAGCTAAACAGACTGAACTAAATGATCCAAATGCAGTTGCGCTAGGAACTTCAAATAAAAATAATGTTCCATCCGTCAGAATGGTGCTCCTTAAGGGTTTTAATAAAGATGGATTTGTTTTCTACACTAATTTAAATAGTCGAAAAGGTAATGAACTAAAGGAAAATCCTAACGCTTCAATGTGTTTTCATTGGAAAAGTCTTTTAAGACAAGTCAGAATTACGGGAACTGTATCATTAGTTTCTGATGATGTTGCAGATAAATATTATTCTTCGAGAGCATATGAAAGTAGAATTGGTGCATGGGCATCAAATCAGAGCCAAGAATTAAAAAATAGAGATGAATTAATAAATTCAATTAAGGCGTATAAAAATAAATATTCTGATGAAACAAAAGTTCCTAGACCAAAACACTGGTCTGGATGGAATTTAAATCCACAAAATATAGAGTTTTGGCTAGATGGAGAAAATAGAATTCATGAAAGATTACTCTATACAAAAAGCCAGAATGGATTATGGAATAAATCTTTATTAAGTCCTTAAAAATTTCTCGCTAAACTGAAAGATGTAAGTTTTTTAAGAATTTCTTTTTCTTTAGTATCCCTGAACACACTTAAAGAATTTGATGCTAAATTAATGTAGTGCTGAGCTTTTAGGTAGCATTCATTTATAATCTTATATTTGTTAATCAAAGATATAATATTATTAAAATCTTCTTTTGATCTCTCTTTTTTATTAAATAATTCTTTTAGCCTACTTTTTTCATTGTTTTCTAATTTTTGGTAAAGCAAGATTATTGGTAAAGTCACCTTTCCTTCAAAAAAATCTTTTCCTATTTTTTTTCCAAATAACTTTAATTCAGAATTATAATCTAATGTGTCATCTGCAATTTGAAAAGTTAACCCTAAATTCCTTCCGTAAAATTCTAGCGCGTCTTTTTCTTTATTTTCTTCTTCAGCTAAAATCGCACCTACTTTTGTTGAGGCGGCAAATAGTTCTGCAGTTTTGGCAGAGATAATTTTTAGATATGTTTCTTCAAGCATATCAACTTCATTATTATGTTGTAGTTGTAATACTTCTCCCTGGGCAATTTTAGATGAAGTTGATGATAATAATTTTAATACCTCTAAGTTTCCATCTTCCACCATCATCTCAAAGCATCTACTTAAGAGATAATCTCCAATTAAAACTGAGGAATGATTATTCCAAATTTTATTTAAAGTTTCTTTACCTCTTCTAATCTCACCTTCATCGATAACATCATCATGCATCAAAGTTGCACTATGAATAAGTTCTACACAAGCTGCTAAATTTACGTCTCTTGAACCTTTTGAGTAACCACATAACTTAGCACTTCCTAATGTCAATAAAGCCCTAAGTCTTTTGCCACCAGTTTCTATATGATAATTAGTCATTTTTTGAACCAATTGAACATCACTAATTAATTTGGATTTTATTCTTTCTTCAGTCAAAGCCAGTTTTTCTTCAACAGAATCCTTCAATTGGAAATATGAATTATTTATCTGGTTTTTAAGCTGTACTACAGTTCCCATATTAATTTTAAATTAATATAAATAAGCTATATTTATTACTTATCATTTGACGCACCTATTTCTTCAATTATAAGTAGTCTTTATAATCAAACAAATATTCTGTAAGAAATAAATATGTTCTCCTTTTTAAAAAAGAAAAAAATTGTTTCACATATTAAATTAAATGGCGTAATTGGTAATGCTGGTAAATTTAAACAAGGTATTGATTTTGCAGGACAGGAAGAAATTATTAAAAAAGCTTTTTCACTAAAAAAAGCTGCTGCAGTAGCAATATCAATCAATTCTCCAGGTGGTTCACCTGTACAGTCACATTTAATTTATAGTTTTATTCGTCAGCAAGCTAAAAAAAGTAATAAGAAAGTTATTTTTTTTGCAGAAGATGTTGCTGCATCTGGGGGATATCTTATCTCATGTGCTGGAGATGAAATTTATGCAAATTCAAGTTCAATTATTGGGTCTATAGGGGTCATATATTCATCATTTGGTTTTACTGAATTAATTAAGAAAATAGGTGTTGAGAGAAGAGTTCACACAGCTGGAAAGAATAAGAGCACACTTGATCCTTTTATGGAAGAAAAGGAAGAAGATATTCAAAGACTTAAAAATATTCAATTAGATTTACATCAAGATTTCATAAATGTAGTTGAGAAAAGCCGTGGAGCAAAATTAAATAAAATAGAAGTAGAGTTATTTTCTGGTGAATTTTGGTCAGGCTCTAGAGCTAAGAAATTAGGATTAATAGATGGCATAGGAGATGCTCATGAAATCTTAAAAGAAAAGTTTGGTGAAGATGTCGTGATTAAAAAATTTGAAAAAACAAAAGGGTGGTTAAGTCAAAAACTTTCATCTTCAAATCATATTGACCAATTTGCAAATATTTTAGATGAAAGATCAATCTGGCAAAGATATGGTTTCTAAATCAAAAGAGAAAATTCTTACATTTCAAGATACAATTTTAAACCTTCAAAAGTTTTGGAGTAAAAAAGGATGTGTAGTTCTCCAACCTTATGACATGGAAGTAGGAGCAGGCACATTTCATCCAGCAACTACATTGAGGTCATTAGGGACTAAACCTTGGAAAACAGCATATGTGCAGCCATCAAGAAGACCCACAGATGGAAGGTATGGAGATAATCCAAATAGACTTCAACATTATTATCAGTTTCAAGTTCTTATAAAACCTTCACCTGAAAATATTAAAAAACTTTACCTCAATAGTTTATCATCTATAGGAATTGATCATTCAGATCATGATATTAGATTTGTAGAAGACGATTGGGAAAGTCCAACATTGGGCGCTGCTGGTCTTGGTTGGGAGGTATGGTGTGATGGCATGGAGATTACTCAATTTACTTATTTTCAACAAATGGCAGGATTTGAGTGCAAACCTGTTTCTGTAGAAATTACATATGGATTAGAAAGAATATGTATGTTTATTCAGCAACAAAAAAATGTCTACGATCTATTATGGAATGATGATGGTGTAAAATACAAAGAAGTATTTCATCAAGCTGAGAGAGAATTTTCGGCATATAATTTTGAACATGCGAATGTAGAGTCACTTTTTAAAATGTTTGATATGCACGAGTCGGAAGCAAAGTCATTAGTTGAAAAAAAAATTTCATTACCAGCTTATGATCAATGTTTAAAAGCAAGTCATGTGTTTAATATATTAGATGCACGCGGAGCAATTAGCGTTGCTCAAAGAGCAGGATATATTGCAAGAATAAGAGATATTACAAAATCGGCTGCTAGTATTTGGTTAGATAGTCAAAAATAATGTCTGAATTTTTATTAGAATTGTTTAGTGAGGAAATGCCTTCAAATTTACAAAAAAATTTAAGAGAAAATTTACTAAAAAGTTTTAATGAATTTTTTTTAGAAAAATCTATTAAATTTAAAAAAAATTCATCTTACTCAACACCCAATAGGTTATTAATTTTGTTTGAGGGAGTTGAAAAGAAGATAGTTTTAAAATCTGAGGAAATAAAAGGTCCGAATACAAAGTCTCCAGATAGTGCGTTGGAGGGATTTGCGAGATCAAATGGTGTTTCAAAAAAAGAATTATTTATAAAAAAAACAGATAAAGGTGAGTTCTATTTTTATAAAACTAGATCAAAAAAATTAGATACTCATACATTATTAGAAGAAGCCATACCTCAAATACTGAATAAAATTCAATGGAAAAAGTCAATGAAATGGTCAAATTATGAAATATTTTGGGGCAGGCCATTAAAATCTATCTTATCCATTTTTGATAAAAAAAAACTAAATTTTAAATTTCATCATTTCATTTCATCTAACTCGACATTTGTTGATAAAGAATTTGAAGAAAAGAAAAAACTATTTTCAGACTTTAAATCTTATAAAAATTTTTTTAAAAAAATGGATATACTTATCGATCACACTGAGAGAAAAGATTTAATAGAAAAAAAATTTGATATTATTTTAAAAAAAAGAAATATAAATATTGACAGCAATCCCAAGCTTCTTCAGGAAGTAGTTGATTTAACTGACCAACCTAACGTAATTGTTTGTGAATTTGATAAAAAATTTTTAAATATACCTAAAGAGATTTTAATACTAACCATGCAATATCACCAAAAGTATTTTCCTACTTTTGATAAAAAAGGAAACATTACAAACCAATTTTTGGTAGTAGCAAACAATAAAGATAAAAAAGGATTAATTAAATTAGGAAATGAAAGAGTAGTTGAAGCAAGATTAAGTGATGCAGAATTTTTCTGGCAGAAAGATAAAGCTCAAAACATGGTTAAAAAAATTTCTGGTTTAAAATTAATGAATTATTTTAAAGGTCTTGGAAATTATTTTGATAAAGCTCAAAGAATGAGAAAGCTTGGTGCTATTATTTCTGATGAGTTATTAATTAGTAAAGAAAAAGTAGAATTATCAGCATCGATAAGCAAAGTAGACTTGTTATCTGAATTGGTTGGTGAATTTCCAGAACTTCAAGGGATTATGGGAGGTTATTTTGCAAATGTGCAAGGTTTTGATAAAGAATTATCACTTGCTGTTAGTGAGCAATATTTACCTGTTGGATCTGGAACAAAAATTCCAAAAAAACCTTATAGCATAGCTTTATCCTTAGCTGACAAGATTGATACTTTAGTTGGATTTTTTGGTGTAAACCAAAAACCAACAAGTTCCAAGGATCCTTTTGCCTTAAGACGATTAGCGTTAGGGATTGTTAGAATTATCATTGAAAATAAAAAAGATTTTAAAATTAGAGATTTAATAAATTATTCTTCAAGTTTGTATCAGGATCAAGGATTTGAATTTGAGAATAAATCCTTACAAAAAGAATTACTAGATTTTTTATTAGAGAGGTTGAAATATTATATGAAGGAGGAAAATATCCGAAACGATATAATAAAAGCCTCAATAAGTTCTTTTAACCTAGATCAATCTGTAATTATTTTTAATAAAGCAAAAAATTTAAATAAAATAATAAATAAACAAAACGGAATGGATATTATTGCAAGCTATAAAAGAGCATCAAATATTTTAGAAAGTGAGTTAAAAAAAGATAAAATCGAATTATCTAATACAACCGACCCTGGTATTTTTAAAACTGAGCTTGAAAAAAATTTATATAAAAAAATTAATGAATTGAGGAAATATTTTTCAAGTATTAATAATGATGAAAATTTTGTTCAAACATTGGACAATTTAGCAAGTATTAAAAGAGAGGTATTTGATTTTTTTGATAATGTAATTGTGAATGAGGACGATCTGGTGATTAAGAAAAATAGGCTAGAACTAATTCAAATGATGTGTAAAACATTCGACAATTATGTTAACTTTTCTCTTATCGAGTCCAATTAATGACTAAACTCATATTAAATTTCAATTCGAAAAAATCAAAAAATATTAAAAATCCCAAAAATTTTTTAGGTGGAAAAGGTGCCAACCTTTCTGAAATGGGCAGGATGGGGTTGCCAGTTCCTCCTGGTTTTACAATATCTACTAAAGTCTGTGAGATTTTTTATAAAGATAAGAAAAAATTGAATAACAATTTAATTTCTCAAATTAAAAAAGAATTAAAAATTATAGAAAAAGATGTTTCTAAAAAATTTGGAGACCTAAAAAATCCTTTGTTGTTATCTGTTAGATCGGGTGCAAGAGTATCTATGCCAGGGATGATGGATACAATTCTTAATTTGGGTTTAAATGATAAAACGGTAAACGCGTTAGCTTTGAAAACTTCCAATGGGCGATTTGCCAAAGACAGTTACAGAAGATTCATTCAAATGTATGGAAATGTTGTAATGGGCGTAGAGAGTTATCATTTTGAAGAGCTAATTGAAAATTATAAATTAACAAAAGGTGTTTTGTTAGACACGGACTTAGATGAAAATGATTGGGATGGTTTAATTGAAGATTTCAAAAGAACAGTAAAAGAAAAAACAAAAAAAGAATTTCCACAAGATGTATTTCAACAACTATTTGGAGCAATTAGGGCTGTATTTTTATCATGGGAAAGTAATAGAGCAAAAGTCTATAGAAAATTAAATCAAATACCTGCAGAATGGGGAACAGCTGTAAATGTTCAATCAATGGTTTTTGGGAATATGGGTGATGATTGTGCTACCGGAGTTGTATTTACAAGAAATCCTTCAGATGGATCAAATGAAATATATGGTGAGTATTTAATTAATGCACAAGGTGAGGACGTTGTTGCTGGCACAAGAACACCTCAATATATAACTAAGAAGGCAAGAAAAAATGCTAAAGTTGAAGAGCCTTCAATGGAGGAGTCTTTGCCTAGAGTTTTCAAAGAATTAAAAAAAATTTTAAAGAAATTGGAAAAACATTACAAAGATATGCAGGATGTAGAATTTACGGTTGAGAACAATAAACTGTGGATGCTTCAAACTAGATCAGGAAAAAGAACTGCAAAATCTGCAGTAAAGATTGCAGTTGATATGGTTAAGGAAAAATTAATATCAAAAAAAGAAGCAGTCTTAAGAATTGATCCAAATTCTTTAGATACACTTTTGCATCCTACACTTGATGAAAAGAGTACAATCAATGTAATAGCTAATGGTTTGCCTGCTTCTCCAGGAGCAGCAAGTGGAAAGGTTGTATTTACTTCAGAAGAAGCTGAAAGATTAACTTCGATGATGCAAGACACTATCTTGGTAAGAGTAGAAACGTCACCTGAGGATATTCAAGGAATGCATGCTGCAAAAGGAATTTTGACTGCCAGAGGAGGAATGACGAGTCATGCTGCAGTAGTTGCAAGAGGTATGGGAAGACCATGCGTATCCGGATCAAGTGAAATTGATATAAATTATGAGATGAAGACATTCAAAACATCCTCAATGGAAATTAAAGAAGGAGATATCATTACTATAGATGGGTCAACTGGTAGAATTATTTCAGGAAGCGTGGCAACAGTTAAACCAGAGATATCTGGAGATTTTTCCAAAATAATGACTTGGGCAGATAGTTTTAGAAAATTAAATATTAGGACAAATTCTGAAACAACTAAGGATACTAAAACTGCAAAAGATTTTGGAGCTGAGGGAATTGGTCTTTGCAGAACTGAACATATGTTTTTTGATGAAGAGAGAATTTTATCAGTAAGGGAAATGATTTTATCGAAGACTAAAGAAGATAGATCAATTGCATTAAAAAAACTTTTACCTCATCAAAAAAAGGATTTTATAGAAATATTTAAAATAATGAGTGGGTTACCAGTTACAGTAAGACTATTAGATCCACCACTTCATGAGTTTTTGCCTCGAACAGATAAAGAGATTAATGAAGTTGCAAATATTGTTAGTCTTCCTATAAAAGAAGTAGAGTCTAGAATTGATGAATTACATGAACAAAATCCTATGTTGGGTCATAGGGGATGTAGACTTGGAATATCTTTCCCCGAAATATATGAAATGCAATGTAGAGCAATTTTTGAGGCTTTAGCTGAACTTAAAAAAGAAAAAATTGAATCTGCTTTTCCAGAAATTATGATCCCATTAGTGTCTACTGAAGCAGAAATAAAAATTATGAAAGATTTAGTAATTAGAATTGCAAGTGAAGTTCAAAAGGAGCATAAATTAAAAATAGAGTTTTTAGTTGGTACGATGATTGAACTTCCTAGGGCTGCCATCAAAGCCAAAGATATTGCAAAACATGCAGAATTTTTTAGTTTTGGAACTAATGATTTAACTCAAACTACATTTGGAATAAGCAGAGATGATAGTGGAAAATTTTTGAATGATTATTTAGATAATAAAATTTTTTCAATTGATCCGTTTATTTCGATAGATGATGGAGTTGGTGATTTAATAAAAATAGCGGTTGAAAAAGGAAAAAGCCAAAATAAAAACATAAAACTTGGAATTTGTGGAGAACATGGTGGTGATCCTAAAAGTATTCTATTTTGCTCAAAAGCAGGTTTAAATTATGTTTCTTGTTCACCTTATAGAGTTCCAGTAGCAAGATTAGCTGCAGCTCAAGCTGAAATTATGAAAAGATTTTAAATTAAAAAAACATAAAAAAGGTTTATTTAGATTGTTTTTTAAAAATAAATAATGACGAAGTAGTTTCAAGAAATAATACTATAACGTCCTTTTTTTCAGACACAATAATGTCTCTTATTCTCTCATTTAATGGGACATATACATGTTTAATTATTTTCTTATGTTTTTTATCTAACTCAATTAAATGTAGTCCTAAATCCATATCTTTGATTTCATTACCCATAGCGCCAATAAAAAAAATATTATCTTCATCGTTAATTGACTTGACTTCGCTTATACCAATAGAAGGGTCAAAATATTTTATTGGCTCTTTAAATCCAAATTTTTTGTGATTTTTATTTAAAGGAGCTTCTTTTATTATCTTTTCAGAATAATTTTTGTGATAATGATCTCCATAAGATGCTATTGGCCAACCAAAATTTTTTATTTGATTAAAAGGTTTGTGATTTAAATTTATTTCATCGCCTCCTTTGGGACCATGCTCAGTTGATAAGATAAAATCAAATCTTTTGCTATAGAATAAACCTTGAGGATTTCTATGTCCTATTGAAACAATTTTACCTTTTTTTGATTTAAGATTTATTTTAATAATTTTACCAAAATCACTTTTAGGATCTTGAGCCAAAGGTCTATTTCTAAAATCACCTGTTGTGAATAAAATATGATCTTCATCTACAAGAAAAATTCTACCCCCTGCGCCTTGGTGTGGCCAAAAACCATGGCCATTATTTACTCTAACACAATCAGAAGTTTTAAAAAAATTTTCAAAGCTTAAAAAATCAACATTAATATTTGCAGAAATTATTTTTAGATCAAAACAATCTTCTGATTCTTCATCGATATAAGATATGTAAACTATATTTTTATTTACAAATATATCCTTAATTCCATATTGAAGATGAAAATGAAATTCATCATAATTTATGAAATCTCTAAAGTTAGATTTAATTTTTTTAAAATTTTCAATATTTTTTATATCTGAGTATGCAAAAATCCCATCATATGTTGTCATTAATAAATTTTGATCTTTGTTAAAAAAATCTAGGTAACCAGTAGCAGTTGCTCCAATATTCCCTGTAAACAACATATCATTAGTTTTATATTTTGAGACCAGATATTGGTTTAAGTTATTATTATTTTTATAATCTTTTGAAAAATGATCACCAATAACTTCATCTAATTTTTTATTCGCAAATATTTTGTCAAAAGTAATTTGTTTTTCATTAATCAAATCATTAATATTTTTTCCATCCTTAAATAAATTTTCTTGAATTTTTACTATCTGATCATTCCTAATATTTAATTGCTTAGCAAAGTTTGCAATTTCATTTTTTTTTGAAAAAGAATTCTCTCTATTTACAAAGTATCCAGTTACGAGCAGGATTGTTAAAAAGACTATTAAGAAATAAGTAAAATTTTTTTTTATTAGTTTTATCATAAGAGTTGTTTTGTTTATTATATAAATTAACAAATGAGAAGGGGCGTTCTGTTGCCAGGTGCCCCGGACCCCGTGCTTAATTAACTAAGTTAATTATGCAGCAAGTGCGTAACTTTCGTTAGCAATTATAAATTAGCCCGTTACGGTGGAACAATCCCGAACGAAAGAATAGCTTTTAGTCATTCGTCGATTCTAGTTCACCCCCGTAAGTTGTAATGGTGGAGGTGGTGGGTACTGCCCCCACGTCCGCAATGGTTATTACGAAATTCGTTTATCGTCGTAGTTGGAAATCCAACGTTAATAATATAAAAGTAATTTCAACAGATTCAATAATAATCATGAAATTAACCAAAGAACAATCAGAAGAAATAAAAAATCAACAATCTCAGAGTAATCAAACCAAAAGAGTTACCGCTCCAGAGCTTGAAAAAATACTTTATGAAGCTCTGCCAGCCCTAGACCATGGATTTGTAAGGGTGGTTGATTATATGGGAGATGATACTTCTATAGTTCAGTCTGCAAGAGTATCTTATGGAAAAGGGACGAAGCAAGTTTCAACAGACAAAGGTTTGATAAAATATTTGATGAGACATTGGCACAGTACGCCATTTGAAATGTGTGAAATTAAATATCATATTAAACTTCCAATATTTATTGCAAGACAGTGGATTAGGCATAGAACAGCAAATGTAAATGAATACTCTGCAAGATATTCAATTCTTGATAAAGAATTCTACTTACCATCTAAAGAAAATTTAGCAGCACAGTCAACTAGCAATCGACAGGGAAGAGGAGATGTCCTTGAAGGAAAACAGGCTGAAGAAGTTCTAGAACTTTTAAAAAGTGATGCAGAGAGAACTTATGACAATTATGAGACAATGCTTAATGAAAGATATGATGGTTCAACAATTGATGAGAATAAAAAAGGATTAGCAAGAGAGCTTGCAAGAATGAACTTAACTTTGAATACTTATACACAGTGGTATTGGAAAACCGATTTATTAAATTTAATGAATTTTTTAAGGTTAAGAGCTGACAGTCATGCTCAGTACGAAATTAGAGTTTATGCAGATATAATGTTAGATACAGTAAAAAAATGGGTACCAATAACTTATGATGCATTTATGGATTATAGAGTAGGTGGAACAGAGGTCTCTGCAAAAGGCAAAGTTATAATTCAAAAACTTATTAAAGGTGAAAATGTAGATGTTGAGAGTTCAGGTCTTTCTAAAAGAGAGTGGAATGAATTAATGACTGCTTTTGATCTTAAAGATAAGTTGATTTAATCTTTTCAGCAAAATCCAAATATATTTTTGAAATCTCGTGGTCCGGTTTCGACTCGACTATTGGTTTTCCTTGATCACCAGAGTTTCCAACTTCAGGATTTATTGGTATTTCTCCTAAAAAATCTTTTTGAAATTCTTCAGCAGTTTTTTTAACTCCACCTTCTCCAAATATTTTGTACTTCTTTCCATCATCTCCAACAAAAAAACTCATGTTATCAACTAAACCTAAAATTTTAACTCCAAGTTTATCAAACATTTTAATTCCTCTTTTTACATCTAAAAGGGCAACTTCTTGTGGAGTTGATACAATGATTGCGCCATCCATTTTAATTTCTTGTGAAAATGTTAATTGAGTATCACCAGTTCCTGGAGGCATATCAACAATTATAAAATCTAAATCTTTCCAATTAACCTTTTGAGTAAAAGTTTTAATTGCACTAGTTACCATTGGACCACGCCAAATCATCGGAGTTTGCTGATCTGCTAAAAATCCAATCGACATACATTGAATGTCATATTTTGTTATAGGATCTAATTTTTGACCATCACTTTTTGGTTTTTCATTAATGTTAAACATTTTTGGTACAGAAGGACCATAAATATCAGCATCTAACAATCCAACTTTGCATCCAACTTTTTTTAAAGCTAAAGCTAGGTTTGTTGCAAATGTTGATTTACCCACACCTCCTTTTGCACTAGAAATTGCGATAGTAAATTTTGTTCCTAAGATTGGATTTTTTGTAAATTTCTTAGGCTCCAGCTTCTTTTTCATTGCGTCACTAAGTTCTGGCTTTTTATCAGTCATAAAACTATCATTACTTGTTTTTTATAATAAAGACACTATATACTTTTGCATATGTCAGATGATTTCAAAGGAAGAGGTGGAAGCCCGTGGGGTGCACCCCCTGGAGGAGGCAGTGGAGGAAATGGTTCAGGAAGAGGACCAACACCACCGAACGTAGATGAAATTATAAGAGAATTTCAAGATAAGATTAAAAAATTCTTACCCGGTGGAAAATCATCTGGAGGTAAATCTATTGGATTAATTTTATTAGTCTTAGCTTTTGTATGGCTTGCAAGCGGACTTTATAGAGTATTACCAGATGAACAGGGCGTTGTTCTTAGATTTGGAAAATTTGTTAAAACTACGCAACCAGGATTAAATTATCATATTCCTTTTCCAGTTGAAACTGTTCAAACTCCAAAAGTAACAAAAGTAAATAGAATTGATATTGGATTTAGATCGGAGAGAGACAGTGGGTTTTCTACAGGTGGGGGAGTTGCTGATGTTCCTCAAGAAAGCCTAATGCTTACTGGTGATGAAAATATTGTAAACATAGATTTTTCGGTATTTTGGGTTATCAAAGATGCAGGAAACTTTTTATTTAAAATTCAAGATCCTATAGGAACTGTTAAAGCTGCTGCAGAGACAGCAATGAGGGAAGTAATTGCTAAAAGTGATATTCAACCAATTTTAACAGAAGGTAGATCTAAAATTGAGATTGAGACACAGGAAATCATTCAAAGCATTTTAGATGATTATGAAAGTGGAATTCAAATTACACAAGTACAAACTCAAAAAGCCGACCCACCTGATCAAGTAATTGATGCATTTAGAGATGTTCAAGCTGCAAGAGCAGATATGGAAAGATCAAAGAACGAAGCTGAAGCTTATGCTAACGATGTCATTCCAAGAGCAAGAGGGGAAGCACAAAAAATTTTACAGGCTGCAGAAGCATATAAAAAAGAGGTTGTTGCTAAAGCAGAAGGTGAGGCTAGTAGATTTTTAGCAATTTACAATGAATATGCAAAAGCAAAACAAGTTACTCAAGAAAGAATGTTTTTAGAAACGATGGAAACTGTTTTGGCAGATATAAATAAAATTATTATAGATAAAGAGTCTGGTTCAGGTGTGGTCCCGTATTTACCGCTACCAGAATTAAAAAAGAAAGAGACAAATTAAATGAAAGCTGGAAAATTAGTAGCTGGAATATTAGTTTTAATTGGTGTTGTAGCGTATTTATCAGTAATTATAGTTAAAGAAGTAAATCAAGCGATAATCCTTCAGTTTGGTGATCCAAAAAGAATTATAATGAAACCAGGTTTAAATTTTAAAATTCCATTTATTCAAAACGTTGTTTATTTAGATAAAAGAATTTTAAATTTAGACACTCCACCAGAGGAAGTAATCGCTTCTGATCAAAAACGATTAATTGTTGATGCGTTTGCAAGATTTCAAATAGTTGATCCTTTAAAATTTTATATTTCCGTTGGAGATGAAAGAGTTGCAAGATCAAGATTATCTACAATTATCAACTCAAGAATAAGAAATGTTTTGGGTCAAGAAGAATTACAAACTTTGTTATCACAAGATAGATCAAAACAAATGTCTTTAATTAAAGAAGGTGTTAATAACGAAGCACAAAATTTTGGTATTAGTATTGTTGATGTAAGAATTAAAAGAGCAGATCTTCCACAAGCAAACAGTGATGCAATTTATAGAAGAATGCAGACAGAAAGGGAAAGAGAAGCAAAGGAATTTAGAGCAAAAGGAGCTGAGATGGCAGTAACAATTACTTCAACAGCCGATAAAGAAGTAACAGTGATATTGGCTGATGCTCAAAAACAATCAGAAATCATGAAGGGTGAAGGTGATGGTGAAAGAAATAAAATCTTTGCAGATGCCTTTGGTCAGGACCCTGAATTCTTTTCTTTTTATAGATCCATGCAGTCTTATAGCAAAGCATTTACTGCGGGTGAAACCTCAATGATCTTGTCTCCAGATAGTGAATTTTTTAAATTTTTTGGAAATACAAATCCCGATATTAAACAATAATTTTTAGATGAATGAGCTAGTCATAGCTTTTGGTCTTTTTTTATTTATAGAGGGAATTTTATATGCCTTATTTCCAGCAAAAATGAAAAGTATGCTTAAAAAACTTGAACTAATCAAAGATAGTCAGCTGAGATCAGGTGGACTTATTTTTGCAGTTATAGGTTTTGTAATTGTTTATTTAATTAAAAGTTAATATGAAAAAATTAAAACTTATATTTTTAACAATTGTATTTTCTTTAAGTATTTCAATACAATCAAACTCCAAACCTGTTCCAGCGTCATTTGCAGATCTTGCAGAAAAACTGATGCCATCTGTAGTAAATATTTCTACATCAACTACTGTAGTTACTAATAGCAACCCTCTTCCGTTTCAATTCCCACCAGGTTCACCATTTGAAGATATGTTTAAAGAATTTGGAACCCCTCAAGAAAGAAAATCAGCAGCTTTAGGCTCTGGATTTATCATAGATGAAAATGGAATTGTGGTAACAAATAATCACGTAATTCAAGATGCTGATGATATTATTGTAAGAGTTAATGGAGACCAGGAATATAAAGCAAAGGTTCTTGGTGCTGATCCTTTGATGGATATTGCTGTGCTACAATTAGAAACAGATGAGAAATTCAAACCTGTTGGTTTTGGGGATTCTGATAAGGCAAGAATTGGTGATTGGGTGTTAGCGATTGGAAATCCATTTGGTCTTGGTGGAACAGTAACCGCCGGAATTATTTCAGCGAGAAACAGATCAATTGGATTATCAAGATATGAGGATTTTATTCAAACAGATGCATCAATCAATTCAGGAAATTCAGGTGGACCTTTATTTGATATGGAAGGAAATGTAATTGGAATTAATACTGCTATTTTAGGAAGAAATGGTTCTATCGGTATAGGATTTTCAATTCCATCAAATAGTGCCCAACAAGTAATTAAACAACTAATTGAGTTTGGAGAAACTAAAAGAGGTTGGTTAGGTGTAAGAATTCAAGATGTTACGAAAGAAATTGCTGATGCTGAAGAACTAGATAAACCAAGAGGTGCCTTAGTTGCTAGTGTTGCTGAAAATAGTCCTTCCGAAAAAGCTGGTATTCAGGCTGGAGATATAATTTTAGAGTTTAATGGGGTTGAGATTAAGCAAATGAAAGAGTTACCAGCAATTGTTGCCAGAACAGATGTTGGTAAAAATGTAGATGTAAAAATTTGGAGAAATAAAAAAGAAATAACTAAAAAAGTTTTGTTAGGAAGATTGGAAACATCTGATGATTTCAAAGTAAGCGAAAATCCAAAAAAAGATGAAAATAATTTGGATGAAATTATTGAGAGTTTAAGAATATCAGTAAGACCTTTAACTAAAGAAGATATAAAAAATCGTAAATTACCAAATCAAACTACAGGATTAGTAATCACCAATATGGCTAATAATAGTCCTTTGGTAAATTCGATTGAGATCAATAGTATTATTATTGAAGCTCAGAAGAAAAAAATTAGGTCAGCAGATGATTTAAGAGACATCTCCCAAAAAGCAGTAAACTCAAACCAAAAAACTATTTTAATTGCAATTTATAACAATCAAAATCAACGAAGATACATCGGCGTTAAATTAGATTAGTAATGGATTTGAAATCCAAGATAATTTTAATTTCAGGACCTACGGCATCTGGAAAATCAAGCTTTGCAATTCAACTTGCAAAAAAAATTAAAGGTGAAATTATTAATGCTGACAGTATGCAAGTTTATAAACAGCTTAAAGTTTTGTCAGCAAGACCAGACCCTAAAAATTATCAATCAATTAAACATCATTTATATGGTTTCCAAGATGCTAAGAAAAGTTTTTCAACTGGAGATTGGCTTAAAATTGTAAATAAGAAAATAATTGAAGTTAGAAAAAGAAATAAAATACCAATTCTAGTTGGAGGGACTGGGCTTTATTTTAAAGCTTTAACTGATGGTTTAGTTCGAATTCCAAACATTCCTGTTAGGTTTAGAAATCAAATTAGAAATTTAAATAATAAAATTGGTCAAAATAAATTCTATAAACAATTATTAAAACTAGATCCTCTTTCAAAAAATAAAATTAATCCTACTGATACCCAGAGATCAATAAGAGCTTTTGAAGTTAAAAAGTTTACAAAAAAATCTCTTCATGATTGGTTTAAAAATACTAAATCAAATTATTTAGAAGAGGACTTTTTCAAAATTTATATTGATTACCCACGTGATGAGTTGGTTGAAAGAATTCATCAAAGAGCTGGACAGATGATTAAAATGGGTGCTGTGAATGAGGTTAAAAGATTTTTAAAACTCAAAATTAAAAAACAAATGACTGCTTGCAAAGCAATTGGATTAAATGAAATTCAGGAATATTTAGATAATGAAAAAAAAATTGAAGAAATCAAAGAAAAAATATCGATAAAAACCAGACAATACGCCAAAAGGCAAAGCACATGGGCTAGAGGGCACATGAGTGATTGGGTTAAACTTAAGCCATCAGAGTTAAACAAATTTTTAAAAAAAATTTAAAATTTCCATACTTAACCTTGACCAATCAGCACAACTTCAGCTAGATTGCGAAATGCCAAAATTATTAACTGGAGCAGAAATCGTATTTAAGTGTCTTGAAGACCAAAAGGTAAACCATATTTTTGGCTATCCTGGTGGAGCTGTACTACCAATATATGATGAGTTAAAAAATCATCCATCTATTAAACATATTCTTGTAAGACATGAGCAAGGTGCAGGTCATGCAGCAGAAGGTTATGCAAGATCCACTGGAAAACCTGGTGTTGTTTTGGTTACATCAGGCCCTGGTGCGACCAATGTAGTTACTGCTTTAACTGATGCATACATGGACTCTGTTCCAATGGTTTGTATTTCGGGTCAAGTTCCAACACACCTAATTGGAACAGATGCATTTCAAGAATGTGATACAACTGGAATTACAAGACCATGCACAAAACATAACTGGCTAGTAAAAGATATTAATGAACTTTCTGATGTTATCCATGAAGCTTTTAAGGTTGCAACAACTGGAAGACCCGGTCCAGTATTAATTGATATTCCTAAAGATATTCAATTTGCAAAAGCAAAATATAAAAAACCAAAAAAAGAGAAAAAATCTAATGGTAAATCTCATAATAAGTTTTCAGCCGATGAAATCGATCAGTTAATTAATTTATTATCTAAAGCAAAGAAACCAATTATATATAGCGGTGGAGGTGTAATAAATTCAGGACCAAAAGCAAGTGAAGCTCTAAGAAAATTTGTTGAATTAACAGGATTCCCAATCACTTCAACTTTACAAGGTCTAGGTGCTTATCCTGGAGATGATAATCAGTTTTTAGGAATGCTAGGAATGCATGGAACATATGAAGCAAACAATGCAATGCATGACTGTGATTTGTTAATAAACATTGGTGCTAGATTTGATGACCGTATCACTGGAAAAATTGACGAGTTCTCTCCAAATTCAAAAAAAGTTCATATTGATATTGATCCATCCTCAATTAATAAAATTATTAAAGTAGATCTTGCAATAGTAGGTGATGTTGCAAAAGTAATTGATAAAGTTAACAAAACAATTGTTAAAAAGAAAAATGGAAATGGTAAATCAAATAAACCAAATGTTGCAAAATGGTGGGAACAAATTCAAAAATGGAGAAACAAAAATTCTTTAAATTTCATAAATAGTGAAGATAGTATAAAACCTCAGCATGCTGTTCAAAGACTTTATGAATTAACAAAAAATAAAGATACTTATGTAACAACAGAAGTCGGTCAGCATCAAATGTGGGCCGCTCAACATTATAAATTTAACAAACCAAATAGATGGATGACTTCAGGCGGATTAGGAACTATGGGTTATGGATTGCCTGCAGCTGTTGGAGTTCAAGTAGCTCATCCAGAAAAATTAGTTATTGATATTGCTGGTGAAGCATCCGTTTTAATGACAATGCAAGAAATGTCTACAGCTGTTCAATACAATTTACCAATAAAGATTTTTATCTTGAATAATCAGTACATGGGAATGGTAAGACAATGGCAAGAGCTTCTTCATGAGAAGAACTATTCTGAGAGTTACTCAGAAGCACTACCAGATTTTATGAAAATGGCTGATGCTTATGGTTGTAAAGGAATTAAAGCTGATGATCCATCAGAGCTTGATGAAAAAATTCAGGAAATGGTTGATCATAATGGTCCAGTTATTTTTGATTGTCATGTGGATCCAAATGAAAATTGCTTCCCAATGATACCTTCTGGTAAACCTCATAATCAAATGATCTTAGGGCCAAACGACCAAGAAGAGAATAAAATAAAAGGAAAAGGCAAAGCCTTAGTTTAATCAAAATGCCAAAATCAAAGTCAGCTTATAGCTCTCCAACTATAAAACAAAAATCAGATACTTATATATTTGTTGTTTGGGTAGACAACGAGGCTGGTGTTCTTGCTAGAGTGGTTGGTTTGTTTTCTGGTAGAGGTTACAATATTGAGTCTTTGGCAGTAGCTGAAGTCGATGCTGTTAAAAATATATCAAGAATAACAATTGTTACTACTGGAACACCGCAAGTAATCGATCAGATCAGACTGCAATTAACTAAATTAGTACCTGTTCATAAAGTTGGTGAATTTAAAAGAGATGATAAAGATGTAATTTTTAAAGAGATGGCTTTGTTTAAAATTGTAGGTAAAAAAAATAAAATTGAAAAATGTTTAAATGCTTGTAAAAAATTTAACCCAGTAGTATTGGATAAAACAAAATCATCAGCAGTTATTCAAATAACAGCGCTTAGAAGAGAGATTGATAAAATGAGTAAAAAATTAAAACCCTTGGGACTTATAAGCACCTCAAGAACAGGGGCTGTTGCAATGACAAGAGGTGCAAAAATTTTTAACTAATTAACAGGAGATAAATTATGAAAATGTTTTATGAAAAAGATGCAGATGTAGATTTAATTAAAAATAAAAAAATTGCGATTTTTGGTTATGGAAGTCAAGGCCATGCTCATGCACTTAACTTAAAGGATAGTGGAGTTAAAGAGATAGTTGTTGCGTTAAGAGAAGGATCATCAAGTGTTGCTAAAGCAGAGTCAAAAGGTTTAAAAGTAATGAATTTATCTGATGCTGCTGCTTGGGCAGATGTTGTAATGATATTAACTCCAGACGAACTACAAGCTGAAATTTATAAAAACCATATAGAACAAAGAGTAAGAGAAGGTACAAGTATTGCTTTTGCTCATGGTTTAAATGTTCACTATGATTTAATTAAAGCAAGAAAAGATTTAGATGTATTTATGGTTGCTCCAAAAGGACCTGGTCATTTAGTAAGAAGTGAGTATGAAAAAGGTGGTGGAGTTCCATGTTTGTTTGCAGTTCATCAAGATGGCTCTGGTAAAGCGAGAGATCTAGCTTTATCTTATGCTTCAGCTGTAGGTGGAGGAAGATCAGGTATTATTGAAACTACTTTTAAAGATGAAGTAGAAACAGATTTATTTGGCGAACAAACTGTTTTATGTGGTGGTTTGGTTGAGTTAATTAAAAATGGATACGAAACTTTAGTTGAAGCTGGGTACGAACCAGAAATGGCATATTTTGAAACTGTACATGAAGTTAAATTAATTGTTGATTTGATTTATGAAGGTGGAATTGCAAATATGAACTATTCCATTTCAAATACTGCTGAATATGGTGAGTATCAATCTGGGCCAAGAATTATCAACAAAGAAGAGACAAAGAAGAGAATGAAGGAAGTTTTAGCTGATATCCAATCAGGTAAATTTACCAAAGAATGGATGAATGAGTGTAAAACTGGTCAAAAAAATTTCTTAGCTACTAGAGCAAAATTAGCTGAACATTCTGTTGAGAAGGTTGGTGCAGAGCTTAGAGCTATGATGCCTTGGATTAGTAAGAAAAAATTAGTTGATAGCGATAAAAGTTAAATTTTATACTTAAATTATTACTACTATAATCTAGTTATTTCACTTATACTTTTTTAAATAAATTTAAAATATGAGGGCAACAATGAATATTAAAAATATAATAAAAATATTGTCATTAGTTCTAGTATTTGGATTTTCTTCTGCATCGGCTCAAACAATTAAGTGGTCTATGCAAGGAGACAGTTTAACACTAGATCCACATGCACAAAATGAAGGTCCAACTACACAAGTATCTAGACAAGTTTATGAAGCACTTGTTGAAAGAGGTTTGGATATGAAAATTGGACCTGCTTTAGCTACAAAATGGAAAGCAATTGATCCAAACAATTGGATTTTTACTTTAAGAGAAGATGCTAGATTTTCTGATGGCTCAGGAATGACATCTGCAGATGTTGTTTTTAGTATCTTAAGAGCCAAACAAAGAACATCTGATTTTAAAGAATATATTAGCACTGTATCAGGTGTGGAAGCAGTTGGAGATTATGCAGTTAAAATTACAACAAGTAAACCAAATCCAATTCTTTTAAACCAATTATCAAACATTTTTATAATGTCCAAAGCTTGGTCTGAGAAAAATTTTGCAACGTCACCTCAAAACTGGGATGCAGGGCAAGAAACATTTTCGGCTGTAAATGCTATGGGAACTGGACCTTTTAGAATAACTAAAAGAGAGCCTAACACTAAGACAGTATTTAAGAAAAATAAATACTGGTGGGGAGCAATGAAAGATAAAGGGCTTACTTCAATAGAGTTGCTGCCAATTAAAAATGCAGCAACAAGAGTAGCAGCATTATTATCAGGAGAAATTGATCTAGTAACAGATGCACCAGTGCAAGACCTAGCAAGAATTGGTTTTTCTCCAAGTACTAAAGTTGAAAGTACTGCTCAGATGAGAACGATTTTCTTAGGAATGGATCAAGCTGCAGATAAGTTAAGAACAGGAAATACAGGTGATAATCCTTTCAAGAAAAAAGAAGTTAGACAAGCACTTTATCAGGCAATTGATATTGAAGCTATTAAGAAAAAAGTTATGAGAGGTTTAAGTGAACCTGCAGGTATAATAACTTTCCCAGGTGTAAATGGTTATACAGCTGAACTTGATAAAAGATTACCATACGATCCCGAAGCTTCTAAAAAATTGTTAGCTGAAGCTGGATATCCTAATGGATTTGAAGTTGAGTTAAGATGTCCTAACGACAGGTATGTAAATGATGAAGCTATTTGTACAGCAGTTGTTGGAATGCTTGGTAAAGTAGGTGTTAAAGTTAATTTATTTGCTCAAACAAAAAGCAAACACTTCAAGGAGCTAAAAGATAATCAAGGTGATTTCTATATGCTAGGCTGGGGTGTTCCAACTTTAGATAGTCACTACGTTTTTCATTATTTATATGAAACAGGTGCTAGTTGGAACAGAGTTAACTTTAGTAACGCTGAAGTAGATGCTGCAATTAGAGTAATGGAAGGTGAAGTAGATTTAGAAAAAAGAAATGCTGCAATTGCAAAAGCTTGGAAAATTGTAAAAGATGATATTTCTTATCTTCCTTTACACCACCAAGTAATTTCTTGGGCGTCTAAAAACAATGTTAGTGTTCCTATAAGACCTAACAATGAACCATTATTTAAATTTGCCGTTTACGGTTCAAAATAAATAAAAATTATTACAAGCCCTTTAGATATTTAAAGGGCTTGTAAACATTAAATCTTCTAAAATTGATACAATATTTCTTTAAAAGACTGTTCCAATCTGCTTTGGTAATGCTTGTAGTTGCCTTTGTTTCTTTCTCTCTTTTTAATTTTGTTGGAGACCCAATAAACAATATGGTTGGGGAAGAAACTTCTGATGAAGAAAGGGCTGAATTGAGGGAAACTCTGGGATTAATGGATCCAATCCATATTCAATTTTCTAGGTTTGTGGTCAATGCTTCTAAGGGAGAATTTGGTATATCTTATCAATTAAGAAGACCTGTATCTGAATTAATTACTGAAAGATTGCCGGCTACAATTGAACTTGTAGTAATTTCGGCTTTAATAGCGTTGATAACTGGAACTCTATTAGGTGTTTACACTGGTATTCATAGGAAAGGTTTCTTGAGTGACTTTATCTTGGCAGTATCTTTACTTGGAGTATCACTCCCCACATTTGTAATAGGTATATTATTTATATACTTATTTGCCGTAATTTTAGGAGTGCTACCTTCATTTGGAAGAGGAGAAGTGGTTGATCTAGGATTTTGGACAACAGGTTTTTTGACAGTTTCAGGTCTTAAAGCAATAATTCTTCCTTCAGTTACGTTAAGTCTTTTTCAAATGACCTATATTATCAGGTTAGTAAGAGCTGAGATGATGGAAATTTTACAAACTGATTATATAAAATTCGCTCGAGCACGTGGAATTAGTGAGGATAGTATTAAATATAAACATGCACTAAAAAATGGCTTGATACCTGTAATTACTATTGCTGGAATTAATATCGGAACTTTAATTGCGTTTTCAATTATAACAGAGACTGTTTTTCAATGGCCTGGTATGGGTTTTTTATTTATCCAAGCTGTTCAGTTTGTAGATATACCAATAATGTCAGCATATTTAGTTTTTATTGCATTTGTTTTTGTGATGATAAATTTCATAGTCGATATTCTTTATTATTTTATTGATCCAAGGATCAGAGTTAAAGGAGATACTGCAAGTGGATAATAATTTAAATTTGACAAGATGGGAAAGAATTAAGGATAGTGACATTTATCATAGCTTTATTAAATCTCCGACAGCAATTATATCCTCAGCTATTTTATTCATAATTTTTTTCTGTTCTTTTTTTATTGAATTTTTAACACCATATACACCTTTTGATCCATCATCTTTATCTTTGATGGATGCATTTACACCCCCTTCTTGGACAGAAGATGGTTTGGCACAATTTATTTTAGGCACTGATGGTCAAGGAAGAGATATGCTATCAACCATCTTATACGGTTGTAGAATATCCCTTATTGTAGGTTTTGCAGCAATTATATTTAGTTTAGTTCTTGGTGTTGGTTTAGGATTAACAGCTGGATATTTTGGTGGCAAGTATGAAATGGTAGTAATGAGACTTACTGATGTTCAGTTAACTGTTCCGAGTATTTTGATGGCACTCTTAGTTGATGGGATTGCAAGAGGACTAATTTCAAGAGAGATGCATGATGAAATGGCAATCTACGTTTTAATATTTGCTATTGGAATTTCTGAATGGCCTCAGTTTGCTAGAGTATCTAGAGCAGCAACTCTAGTTGAAAAAAATAAAGATTATGTGTCTGCCTCAACAATAATTGGTGTTTCAAATATAGTAATTATGTTTAAACATATTTTGCCAAATATTATGAGACCAGTTTTAGTTATTGGTACAATCGGTTTAGCTCTTGCAATCTTAGCTGAGTCAACGCTAAGTTTTCTGGGAGTTGGAGTTCCTCCAACAACACCTTCTTTAGGAACATTAATAAGATTGGGTAATGACTTTTTATTTTCGGGGGAATGGTGGATTACATTTTTTCCAGCAATTTTTTTAGTGATTTTAGCTTTTTCAATTAATTTATTAGGAGACTGGATGAGAGATACTTTAAATCCAAAATTAAAAAAATGAGCTTTTTAAAAATAAATAATTTAAGTGTTGATTATAAAATGCGTAAAGAGACTGTTTATGCAGCTAAAAATGTAAATATTGACGTAAATAAAGGTGAAATTTTAGGCTTAGTTGGCGAGTCTGGTTCTGGCAAAAGCACAGTTGGAAACGCTATAATTAATTTAATTGATGAGCCAGGGAAAGTTTCTAGTGGTTCAGTAATATTGGGAGATTTAAATATTCATGAAAATTCAGAAAGTATGGTTAAATATAGAGGAAATAAAATTGGATTAATATTCCAAGATCCACAAACATCTTTAAATCCAATATTAACGGTTGGTGAACAATTAATTGAAACTATACAAACTCATCTTAAGTCAAGCAAAGAAAATGCAAAAAATAAATCTATTAATCTATTAAAAGAAGTTGGAATTAAGGACGCTGAAAAAAGATTTGATGATTATCCTCATCAGTTTTCAGGAGGAATGAGACAAAGAGTGGTTATTTCTTTAGCATTATGCTGTGAACCAGAATTATTAATTGCCGATGAACCTACCACAGCTTTAGATGTGTCTATTCAATCACAGATTTTAGATTTAATTAAAAAACTAACAAAAGAAAGAAACTTGGCTGTGATTTTAATTACACATGATATGGGTGTTATAGCGGAAACAGCTAACCGTGTAGCTGTAATGAAAAGTGGAAATTTAGTAGAAATTGGTGAAACAAAAAAAATATTAACAACTCCTCAACAAAGTTATACCAAAAGTCTTGTAAGTTCAGTTCCACCAACCAATAAGAAAATTTCAAGATTTGTAATAGTAGAAAAAGAAAATAAAAAAAATAAAGAAAATAATATCAAAATATTGAATAGATGGACCAAAAAAGAAATTAGTGATCAAGATTTAGTTCAGGTTAAAAATCTAAGTAAAAGTTTTGATGACAATTTTTTTGTAGAAAGTACTAAAAATTCTGTATTAGCTGTAAACAATGTTTCTTTTCAAATAAAGGAAGGGGAGTCTTTTGGATTGGTAGGTGAAAGTGGAAGTGGAAAATCTACTATTGCTAAAATGATAGTAAATTTATTCAAACCTTCATCGGGGGATATATTTTTTGACAAAACTTGTATTACAAAAATTAAACATAGATCAGAATTAATGAAATTTAGAAAACAAATACAAATGATTTTTCAAGATCCGTACTCATCATTAAATGGGAGATTGAAAGTCAAAGATATTATTGCTGAACCTATTACACTTCATAATCCATCTATATCTAATTCTGATCTAAATAATTATGTAAATGATTTGTTGGACTCAGTTGAAATGACACAAAAATCTGCAGACAGATATCCCCATGAGTTTTCAGGTGGTCAAAGACAAAGAATATCGATTGCACGAGCTTTAGCAACTCAGCCAAGACTTTTAGTTTGCGATGAACCTACATCTGCACTGGACGTTAGTATTCAAGCCCAAATATTAAATTTGTTGAAAGATCTTCAAGAGCAATTAAATTTAACTATATTATTCATCAGTCATGACTTGCCGGTTGTAAGACAAATGTGTGATAGAATTGGAGTATTAAAAGATGGCAAGTTATGTGAAGTTTCAAATACTGAGGATTTATTTTTGCATCCTTCCCATGAATACACAAAGGAACTTTTGCACTTGATGCCTAAAATTGAATCTATTTATAATTAATTTTTGTATCGCCTAAAATGGACTAAAAATAATAGTTAAATATACTTATTATTTTGCAATCTCTCTTATAGATTGTATTATAGATTTTCTAAATATTTTATTATGAGTAACAAAGATAGAGTTTTTATATTCGATACAACTATGCGTGATGGTGAGCAATCACCAGGTGCATCTATGAGTTTGGAGGAAAAAATTCAAATTGCCAGAGTATTTGATGAGCTAGGAATTGATATTATTGAAGCTGGTTTTCCTATCGCATCACCTGGAGATTTTGAAGCTGTTTCTGAAGTTAGTAAAATTTTAAAAAATTCAATTCCCGCAGGTCTATCTAGACATTCTGTAAAAGATATTGATAGAGCTTATGAAGCTTTAAAGCATGCTCCAAGATTTAGAATACATACTTTTATTTCTACAAGCCCACTACATATGAAACATAAACTAAATATGTCACCTGAGGATGTTTATGAGTCAATTGGTAAACATGTTTCTTATGCAAGAAAATTTACTGACGATGTTGAGTGGTCATGCGAAGATGGCACAAGAACGGATATGGATTATATGTGTAAAACAGTTGAGCTTGCAATAAAAAATGGAGCAACAACAATTAATATTCCTGATACTGTTGGTTACACAATACCATCTGAGTTTACTTCAATAATTGAAACACTATTAAATAAAGTTCCTAACATTGATAAAGCAATTTTATCTACTCATTGTCACAATGATTTAGGTTTAGCTGTAGCTAATTCATTAGCTGGCGTTCAAGCAGGAGCAAGACAAATTGAATGTACAATAAACGGTTTAGGTGAAAGAGCAGGAAATGCTGCCTTAGAAGAAGTTGTTATGGCAATTAAGACAAGACCAGATTTGATGCCATACGAAACTGGAATTAATACAACTTTGTTAAGCAAAGCATCAAAAATAGTTTCAAATGCAACTGGATTTCCAGTTCAATATAATAAAGCAATTGTTGGAAAAAATGCATTCGCGCATGAGGCAGGCATTCATCAGGATGGAATGTTAAAAAATAGACAGACTTATGAAATTATGACTCCTGAAAGTGTTGGAGTTAAACAAACTTCATTAGTCATGGGTAAACATTCTGGAAGACATGCTTTTAAAGATAAATTAAATAGTCTAGGTTACCCAGATTTAACAGACGATGTTGTAGGAAATGCGTTTGCAAAATTCAAGGTTTTAGCAGACAAGAAAAAACATGTTTATGACGAAGATATTATTGCACTAGTAGATGATAGTTTAATAATTGATAACAAAGTCAGTGCTATTAGTTTAAAATCATTAAAAGTGTTTGCAGGAACAGGTGAACCACAAAGAGCAGAGATGACTTTAGATGTATACGGAGATGTAAAACAAGCTACAGAAACTGGTGATGGACCAGTTGATGCAATATTTAAATGTATAAAAACTCTTTATCCTCATGATGTAAATTTACAGCTTTACCAGGTTCATGCTGTTACCGAAGGAACAGACGCTCAAGCTACTGTAAGTGTAAAAATAGAGGAAAATGGAAAAACAACGGTGGGTCAAGCAGCAGATACTGATACTTTAGTTGCTTCTGCAAATGCCTACATAAATGCATTAAATAAAATGATAATTAAACGAGATAAAACAGCTCCAATGGAGCAAGAGAGTCAAAAAGTAAGGGGAATATAATGGGATTATTTGATAGCGTTAAAAAAGTTTGGAGCCAAGATATGGCGATTGATCTTGGAACAGCAAATACACTAGTGGTATTAAAAGGAAAAGGTGTTGTTCTTAATGAGCCATCTGTTGTTGCAATTGTTGATCAAGGTGGAAAGAAAAATGTTTTAGCTGTTGGAGATGAAGCTAAAACTATGCTTGGAAGAACACCTGGAAATATAAGTGCGATTAGACCATTAAGAGATGGTGTTATTGCAGATTTTATTGTCACAGAAGAGATGATCAAACACTTTATAAAAAAAGTTCATAAAGGTAGTACATTTGCTAACCCTAGAATTTTAATTTGTGTTCCAACAGGTTCAACACCAGTTGAGAGAAAAGCAATTCAAGATAGTGCATTAGCTGCAGGTGCAAGAAGAGTTCAATTAATTGAAGAGCCAATTGCAGCAGCTATCGGAGCTGGCCTTCCAATTTCTGAAGCTACAGGATCGATGATTGTAGATATTGGTGGTGGAACTAGTGAGATTGCAGTTATGTCACTAGGTGGATTAGTTTATTCTAAATCTTTAAGAGTTGCTGGTGATGCAATGGATACAGCAATAGTTAACTATATGAGAAAAGAATATAATTTACTTATAGGAGATACCACTGCTGAAAAGATTAAGAAAGAAATGGGAACAGCTATACCAACAGGAACAAATACTTATCCAGTAAAAGGTAGAGATTTAAGATCGGGTACCCCAAAAGAAGTAAACATTACAGAAGAAGATACTTCTGAAGCACTAAATGATATATTGAAAGAAATGGTAAATGCAATCAAAGATGCTTTGGAAAATACCCCTCCAGAATTATCTGCTGACTTAGTGGATATGGGTCTAACTTTAACAGGTGGTGGAGCTTTATTAAAAAATATTGATAAAAGATTTTCAAAGGAAACAGGTTTACCAGTACACGTTGCTGATGATCCATTATCTTGTGTTGCAGTTGGAACAGGTAAAGCTTTGGATCAAGAAGAAACTTTTTCTACTATGTTATCTGAATATTAAGAAATGGTAAAAGGCAGAGATGATTTTGTAATTGCCTTAAGATCAGCTTTTTTTAAAAAGAAAGATAAACAAAAGTTTTCGCTCATAAGTTTAATAGTTTTATCTATAGTTATAATCGTTCTTAGTAATTTTAATTTTAAACTAATTCAACATGTAAAATTAGGAATAAACGAAGTAATTTATAGATCTTCTTATATTTCATCAATTCCAGAAAATAAAATTAAAGATGTAATATCTAAATTTAAATTACATCTTAAATTATACGAAAATCATAAGAGCAAATTAATTCAAATAGAAAACTCAGATGAGATTAAAGTATTAAATAATATTTTAATTGCTGAAAATAAAAGGCTAAGAGAATTGATTGATGAAAGCATAAATTCAGAAGAAATATTTGCAAGAGTTATAATTGATAGAGAAAGTCCTTATTTAAAATCTATTGTGTTGAATAGAGGTTCAAAAGACAATGTAAAAATTGGAATGGCAATAATGGATAGAAACTATTTAGTTGGTCAGATAATTGAGGTAAATTACTCAAATTCAAGAGCTCTTCTCTTGTCAGATTTAAATAGTAAAATACCAGTAATAATCCAACCCCCATTTTTGCAAGCTGTTGCCTCGGGAACTGGTAAGAATTATGGAATAATTGAATATACTAAAGATGAATATAAAGAAAGTCAGATTGAAAAAGAGGCAGTTGTGTATACTTCTGGCTTGGGCGGTATTTTTAAACCAGGTATTCCAGTTGGTAAAATTACAAATAATTTAGAGCAATTAACTTTTTTTTCTGATTTTGGACAATTAAGTTTTGTAAAGATTGTAGAATTTAAGATAGGTGAGGATCAATAATGGCTTCATTGAATAAAAGTACATTTTTTAGATCATTCCTCTCATATTTACCGATTATTATTTTGTTTTTTTCCGTGTTTAATGAATTTGATTTTAATTATTTAAAATTAGATTATTTTTCATTTAATTTTATTTTCATTTTAATTTTTTTTTGGACACTAAGAAATCCAGATTACCTGGGATATTTTTCAATTTTTTTAGCAGGAATTATTAATGATGTAGTAATTGGTATTCCAATAGGAATAAGCAGCTTTTGTTACTTATTAATCTGTGCCATTACCTCATATATTAGACAAATTACATTAAGTCCAAAATTTATAAATGATTGGCTTTCTTTTATTGTTGCTGTTTTGCTTATAAATTCAATTCAAGTAATAATCTTAGATTTAATATTTTTATATCAAGTAGACTATATGAGCTACCTGATAAACTCTGGTTTTACTTTTTTATTTTACCCATTATTTTTCGTATTATTTAATATTTTAAACAGCAAAATTTCACTTAAAAAGAATGATTAAAGGAAATTCAGGAATTAGAAAAACAGACGTAATTAACAGACGGATGTTTGTCATAGGTGCTGCAAAAATAATAATTTTTACAGGAATTATAGCTAGACTTTTTTCTCTACAAGTTAATGAAAATAAAAAATATCTTACTCTTTCAGACAAAAATAGAATTAGAGAGTGGAAGTTACCACCTATAAGAGGGGATATCGTTGATTATTTTGGAAATGTGATAGCTGGAAATTTAAAAGTTTATCAACTTCATATAATTCCTGAACAAGTCGAAAACTTCAATTATTTGTTAACAAGATTAAAAACTTTACTTAATTTAAGTGATAAAAAAATAGAGAAAATTGTAAAATTAAAAAATAAATTAAAACCTTGGGAAAGCATTATTGTCTCTGAAAATTTATCTTGGAGTGATTTTTTAAAAATAAATAACTATTTATATGATTTGGTTGGTATTAAGCCAGTTATGACTATTTCAAGAAACTATCCTTTCAGTGAAGTATATACCCATATTTTAGGATATGTAAGTCAACCTAACGAAGAAGAAATTCTTGCAAACGAAACAGTACAAGAAAGATTTGTTCCAGGAATGAAAATTGGAAAGTTAGGTTTAGAAAAAACTTTAGAAAACCATCTGATTGGAACGAATGCAATTCAAAGATATGAAGTTAATGCTTATGGAAAAAGAATTAATCAACTAGAACATCAAAAAGGTAAACAAGGTTTAAGAGTAAGATTAACAGTTGATACTGAAGTTCAAAAGGCTTGTGGAAAACTTTTAAATGATCGAGCGGGCTCTATTAGTGTTATGGATATTTATACAGGTGATATTATTGCTATGTACTCTTCTCCTTCATATGATCCAAATAAATTTTTGTTTGGTATAAGTAATGATGATTGGGCGTTAATTAGAAATAATCCATTAAAACCTCTAGTAAATAAGACACTTTCAGGACTTTATTCACCAGGTTCTACAATAAAACCAATTGTAGCTTTGTCTGCTTTAGAGAACAAAATTGTTAGCCCAAGTTTTAAAGTTAAATGCACCGGAAAGATGGAGCTCTATGGACAGACATTTCATTGTTGGAAAGAAAAGGGTCATGGATTTGTAAGTTTAAAAAATGCAATGAAACAATCATGTGATACTTATTTTTATGAAGTTGCAAGGTTGTTGGGTGTAGATCGATTAAATGTTACAGCTGAAAAATTTGGTCTAGGTAAAAAAGTATTAGGAGATTATTTTGATTTTGAAAAATCAGGGTTATTTCCAAACACTAAATGGAAAATAAATAATCTTGGAAAAGGTTGGGTTCTTGGTGAAACATTAATAACTGGAATAGGTCAAGGGTATACTCAAACAACTCCTCTTCAACTATGTCTTATGACAGCACAAATTGCTAATGGAGGCTACTCAATAAAACCAAGAATTATTGTTGATAATAATCCTATGTCACTTGAGGAAACAAAAAGAAAATTAAAAGAAGAAACCTTGCATGCTCAAGAAAAGAAGTTATTTAATGATCCTAGAAATATAAAAATTGTTCAAGAAGCCATGTTTAGTTCTACCAATGAATTATATGGAACATCATATAAATCTAGAATAGATGATCCTAAATACCAATTTGCAGGCAAAACTGGAACCGCGCAGGTCAAGAGAATTAGTATGCGAGAAAGAGAACTTGATTTAAAAATCGAACAAATCCCCTATAAAGATCGAGATCATGCATTATATATCGCCTATGGTCCGTATATTAATCCTAGGTATGCATTAAGCATTATAGTTGAACATGGTGGTTCAGGAAGTAGAACTGCAGCGCCGATAGCAAAAGAATTGTTCAAATTAATTATAGATAGAAACGATTTAAGAAATAAACAAAAAAACTTTGAGGAAATAAAAATTTAATGTTTCAACACGATAGATTAAATAACGAACTTACTTTTTGGCAAAAAGTTAAAGAATTAGATTATATTTTGCTGACAAGTGTACTTCTACTTTCAATATTAAGTTTATTTGTAATGTATTCAACAGATGGCGGTGAAATTCTTTTCCATACAAAAAGTCATTTTAGCAAAATAATAATTTTTTTTCCTTTAATGATTTTTATTGCTTTCTTTAACATCAAATGGTGGCATAATTTATCATACTTGTTTTATTTTGCTGTAATTCTTTTATTAATTTATGTTTCTTTTTTTGGAATAAAGTCTTCAGGTTCAAGAAGATGGATGGATTTATATTTGTTTAATTTACAGCCATCTGAGCTAATGAAGATAGCAATTATACTTTGCTTAGCAAAATATTATCACAGGATCAAAATTGAAAATGTAAATTCAATTACAAGCATTATGACTGTTGCAACTATAATTATAATACCAATTATTATGGTGCTCTCACAACCTGATTTAGGAACTTCAATCCTAATCGCTGCTAGTGGATTAATTGTTCTGTGGCTAGGAGGTGTTAAGATAAAATATTTTATATATTCTTTTATAGTATTCTTAATATCATTACCTTTTGTAATTTCTTTCTTAAAGCCCTACCAAAAGTTAAGAATATTAACCTTTTTAGATCCTGATAGAGATCCATTAGGTGCTGGTTATCAGATAATCCAGTCAAAGATAGCAATCGGTTCTGGAGGTTTAGATGGCAAAGGTTTTTTAAAAGGTACTCAAAGTTATTTAGATTTTTTACCAGAGAAGCATACTGACTTTATATTTACTTTATTTTCTGAAGAGTTTGGATTTATAGGATCGGTAGCGTTGTTAATTTTGTATTCAATTATTATTATCAGGATTTTAAGAATTGGAGCCATCTCAAGAAGTAATTTTTCAAGATTGTTTTGTTTTGGATTTGCTTTTGCAATATTCATTTATATTGTTGTAAATCTTTCAATGGTTTTAGGTTTATTACCAATTGTTGGCTCTCCATTACCAATACTGTCTTATGGAGGTTCCTCTATGTTAGCAACTATGATCGGGTTTGGTATTGTTCTCAGTGCAAAGATAAATCATAAACAGATGATAGCTTAAATTATTAAGTTAAATTAAGCATAATTTGTCACTATGAAAATTTTATTTTTTAATTGTATAACATCCTAATGAATAAGAACATTAAGGTTGGTATAGTTGGAGCAGGAATTCAAGGTGTATCAAATGCACTGTTCCTTCAAAAAAAAGGATTTAATGTAACGATATTCGATAGAGATAATCCAGGCAGTCAAGCTGCATCTTATGGAAATGCAGGACATTTCTCACCTTATGCTTCACTTTCCTTAAATAGAACTGATGTCTTAGCAGATGTACCATCTATGTTATTAAGCTCAACAGGTCCTCTTGCTTTAAAATGGAATTATGTTCCAAAAATGATTCCCTGGTTCATGAAATTCATTATGAACACCACCAAAAGTAAGATGATGCACACCGCAAAAAATATGCATCAAATTTTAGATTTAGCTTTGCCAGCTTATGATGAATTATTTGATGAAATAGATTTGGAAGGTTTGGTAGAAAACAAAGGAATACTTTATATCTGGAATGATCAAGATCTAAAAAGTAGGGAATTAGAAATTAGAGTTAGAGATGAATTAGGTGTAAAGCAACAATTAGTAAATAAAGATGAAATTCATGATCTAGAACCTCATATTAAACCTTTTTATCATGCAGGTGTTTATTATCCTTATGCAAGACATGCTCGAAATCCAAAAAGAATTCTTTTAAAATTATTTGATTTATTTTTACAAAAAGGTGGAAAGTTTAACAAAGTTAATATTAAAGATATTAAATTTGATAATGAAAAACCTATCTTTAAAACTGATTCACAAAGTTATTTTTTTGATAAAGCGGTAATTGCTTGTGGTGCTTTTTCTAAAAAATTAACCGATAATCTAGATGAACAAATTCCTCTAGATACAGAAAGAGGATACCATGTTCATTTTAAAAACTGTGATCATTTATTAAGTCGACCTGTAATATTTTCAAATCGTGGTTTTGGAATTACACCTATGGAACAAGGATTGAGAGTAGTTGGAACAGTTGAATTTGGTGGATTAGATAATCCTTTGTCTAAATCTAGAGTTAAAAATTTAATTAACAATGCAAAATATATGCTTGGAGATTTACCCGAACATGAGGATGAATGGTTAGGATTTAGACCGACTTTACCAGACTTTTTGCCTGTTATGGGACCATCAAAAAATTATAAAAATGTTTATTATTGTTTTGGACATCATCATTTAGGATGGACTTTAGGCCCAATTTCTGGAAAGATTGTTTCAGGAATGATAGCGAACGAAAATACAAACCTAGACTTAAAACCATATAGCTCGCTAAGATTTAGTTAAGTGACTAAAGATAATAATTTTTTAGCTTATCTATATCTATTTTTAACTGTAACATTTTGGGCAGGAAATTTTGTTGTTGGAAAACTCGCAAGTTTTTATGAAGTTCCACCATTTTCACTAAATTTTTATCGATGGTTTTTTGCTTGGTTAATTTTAGCACCTTTTACAATTCCTGAAATATTAGAGAAAAAAAATTATATAATTAAAAACTATAAGCTTTTTATTGTATTGGGAGTTACCAGTATTACGGTATTTAATTCAATTGTTTATTATTCTTTAAATTTTACTCAAGTGATTAGTGGGGTTTTAATGATCTCAACTATACCTGTTATGATAATGTTGTTTTCATCAATTTTAAAAATTGAAAAGACAAATATTTTTCAAATCATAGGAGTAGTATTTTCTTTTGCAGGTGTGATTATGATTATTACAAAAGCAAACATTGAGATATTAATGAATTTAGATTTTAATAAAGGTGACATAACAATGGTTATCGCAATGTTCTCTTGGGCCTTATATTCTACATTGTTAAAAGGAAAAAAATATGAATTAACTCAATTATCTTTGCTTCAAGTAGTAATAACTTTTGGCTTAATATTTTTAATACCAATTTATTTTATAGAATATCAAATTGGATTTAGGATTAATTTAGAGTTACCATTTATTTTAATTTTATCCTATGTAGTTTTATTTCCTGGTTTGGCATCGTTCCTTTTGTGGATAAAAGGAATTGCAATGATAGGCGCTAATCGATCAGGTGTTTTTTTACACCTAATGCCAATTTTAAGCGCAATAATGGCTATGATTTTTTTTAGTGAAAAATTTATGTTTTATCATATTTTAGGCGCCTGTTTTATTGTAACAGGAATATTGTTATCAAATAAGAAAATTAAAAATGCTTAAAGTTGCTATATTAGATGATTACCAAAATGTTGCTCAACAATTTGTTGATTTAGAAAAACTATCTGGGAAGTATGAGTTTAAGATTTTCAGTGAACCTTTTGTAGACGAAGCAGATGCTATTGAACAGTTAGCTGATTTTGAAGCTCTTTTGATAATGAGAGAAAGAACTCCAATCACAAAAAATCTTATAGATAACTTGAGTGATTTAAAGTTTGTTATTACAAGTGGACTTAGAAATAGATCCATTGACTTAGATGCTGCAAAAAAAAGAAAAATTATAGTTTGTGGAACAGAGATTAATATTAATCCTACACCAGAACTTACCTGGGCATTAATTCTTGGTTTAGCTAGAAACTTTAAAGAAGAGTTTGATAACATGTATCAAGGATACTGGCAAACTACTATTGGTGTTGAGTTAAAAGGAAAAATATTAGGATTAATTGGATTGGGTAGAGTAGGAAGCGAAGTTGCAAAAATTGGAAAAGCTTTTGGAATGCAAGTTATGGCTTGGAGTGAAAATTTAAGTCTAGACAAATGCAAAGAGCTAGATGTATTACCTTGTAGCAAAGATGATTTGATTAAGAACTCAGATGTTTTATCCATTCATGTACAAGGTGGAGAGAGGTATAAAGATTGCATAACATTAAAAGATTTAGATAAAATGAAGAAGACATCTTTTTTAATTAATACTTCAAGAGGCCCAATAGTTAATGAAGATGATTTAATTATAGCATTGTCAACCAATGTAATTGCTGGGGCGGGTATTGATGTATATGAAAAAGAACCTTTACCTGAAAATAATAAATTAAGATTTTTACCAAACGCACTGTTAACTCCACACATAGGATATGTAACAGCAGAAAATTATAGTATTTTTTATAATCAAATGATCGAAGGATTAGAGGCTTGTGTTAATGGAAAGCCAATTAGAGTTTTAGAGTAACCATGGAGTTACCAGTTGTAAATCATAAAGATTATTTTGCAAAAATTGGAGATGATCACAAGTTTCCAATAAATAAATTTGGTGAACTTGCAAATTATTTAATAAAAAAAAATGTTGTTAAAAAGTTTCACAAACCTTATCCATGCTCATCTGAAACATTAAACTTTGCCCATTCCGAAAAATATATAAGAGATATAAAAAATAAAACTTTAGGCAAAGATGGTGTTAAAAAAATAGGTTTTCCTTTAGTAGATAGTGTTGTTCAGAGATCATTAGTTGCAACAGGAGGAACTGTTTTAGCATCTAAACTTGCAATTAATTATGGAATTTCTTGTAATACAGCTGGAGGCAGCCACCACGCTAATTTTGATGGTGGTGCTGGTTACTGTGTTTTTAATGATGTGGCAGTCGCTGCTCATTATTTGCTAAACAGAGGTTTAGCAAATAGAATTTTAATTGTAGACCTTGATGTCCATCAAGGGAATGGAAATTCAGACATTTTTAAAGAAAATAGAAATGTTTTTACATTTAGCATGCATTCAAAAACTAATTATCCTGCAAAAAAATCTATTAGTGATTTAGATGTCGAGCTAGAGGACAATATGGAAGATGACACATATATAAAAACTTTAAAACACTATTTGATAGAGTTAAATCAAGAAAATTTTGATTTTGTTTTTTATATTGCGGGAGTAGATATTCATTTTAATGATCGATTAGGAAAATTAAAAATTTCTGATCAAGGTATTAGACTAAGAGATGAGCTTATTGTAGAAAATTTTTACTCAAAAAGGATACCTTTTTGTGGAGTTTTGGGTGGAGGATACAATAAAGATTTTGAAAAATTAGTAGAATTACACTCATTGTTACACCAAACTTGTGCTAAATATATTTAATCATGACAAAAAAAATTAATCCTAACTTAAGCGCCGAACAAAAATTAATTTTGTTTGAGGAAGGTACAGAACTTGCTGGATCAAGTGAACTTAATCATGAAAAAAGAGAAGGAAGTTTTCATTGTGCAAACTGTGGTGAAAAATTATTTGATTCAAATACTAAATATGAAAGTGGATCTGGATGGCCATCTTTTTATGAATCTTTACCAGATGTATTTGAAACAAAAACAGATTATCATTTAGGCTATGGAAGAACAGAATATCATTGTAAAAAATGTGGTGGCCATCATGGACATATATTTGAAGATGGTCCAGAACCAACAGGAAAAAGATATTGTAATAATGGTGTCTGTTTAGTTTTTAAGCCAAAAGCTTAAGAATAATTTTAATTTTTTAACAAATCTTGAAGTTTATTTTGTTTTTCTAAAGCTCTCACTTCGTCGTAGCCACCTATATGCTGCTCATCAAAAAAAATTTGTGGAATTGTTCTTTTTCCATTTGCTTTCTTAATCATTTCATCCATTGCACCCTCAACTTTTGAAATATCTATTTCGTTATATGGAGCATTGTTTCTTGCTAACAGTCTTTTTGCAGCCTCACAGTAATTACAAAGTGGTCCAGTATACATGGTAATTTTTTTCATGAGCTATAGATAGTCACCTTTTTTAATTTTACTAGTTATTTCTTTTCTGGAATATTCAAATTTTTTTCTATGTTTGATACTTTTTTGATTTACTCTTTTTCTCCATAATCTGAAAGAGGAAGGTTTTAAAGATTTCCTCATAATTTTGATTACATCAGATTCTCGCCTTCCTGTTTTTTTCTCAATTTCTTCAAAAGTTATCCGATCAGCCCATGCTGCCCAAATTATCCAGTCAGGGTCATCAATGCTAGGCTCAGGATTTTTAACTTTAGTTACAGGGGCGTAGCCTTTTTTTTTCATAAATCCTTTATATTTGAAAAAAATATTTAATGCATTTTTTTTAACCTCTGATATTATCATCTAGATAGTCCTTCTTAGCCATCTTTAGCTCCCGGTTTTTAAGGACTATCTTCTCTTTACGAATATGCTTCCTCTAGAATTTTTACTCTACTTACAAATCATCATTTTTTTGTTCATTACCCCGGGCACTCCAAGAATAGTTATAATTTCTTATTCAATGAATTATGGGGTTGGAAAATGTGTTTGGTCAGCGCTTGGAGATGTTACTGCAAATTTAATTCAAGCGACTTTAGTAATATTTGTAATAGGTTCTTTTTTTTCAGAAAATTCATTAATACTTAATATTTTCAAATGGATTGGAGTTATTTACATTTTATATCTTGCTTATGATATTTATAAATCTCGCCCAAAAAATTTAAAAGATAAGGAAGAAATCACAAAAAGTAATTTATCTTTTTTTAAAGATGGGTTTTTAGTTGCAGGAACTAGCCCTAAAGCATGGATGTTTTTTCCTTTTATATTTCCACAATTTATTGATTTTAGCTCTAATCTTTTAGGTCAATTCACAATTTTAATTACAACTTACATTGTATTAGATTTTTTATCTTTGATTGGTTATGCAATACTTGCACAAAAATTGATCAAATGGATCACAGCAAATCCTAAAACGATTAATACAATTTCAGCGAGTGTTTTAGTAATTATTGCTGGAATTATTGTTATTACACAACAATATTAAACCTAACTAAGTCTTTATTGCCACTTGCATTGCATGCAATTTATTTATTTAATTCAATATAAATTAATTAATTAAAGAGGAAATAAAATGAAGTTAAATAAAATAATTCTAAGTTTTGTTTCTGCATTAGTAATTTTATTTTCAACTTCTGTTGCATCTTTTGCAAAGGTAGTTGGAGACAAAATTATTTTAGGTGCTGCAATTTCCTTAACTGGTAAATACTCATCTAATGGTGTTCATACTCAAAATGGTTATAACATGGCCGTTGACAGAATTAACAGCATGGGTGGTGTTAAAGTTGGTGGAAAAACTTATAAGTTTGACATTATCTATTACGATGATGAATCAAATCCTAAGAGAGCTGCACAGCTTGCAGAAAGATTAATTTCACAAGATGGTGTTGAGTTTATGCTTGGCCCATACAGCTCAGGTTTGACAAAAGCAATTGCACCTGTGACTGAAAAATATGGTGTTCCAATGGTTGAAGCAAATGGTGCTTCTAGATCTTTGTTTACTAAAGGTTACAAATATCTATTTGCGGTATTAGCTCCAGCAAATCTATATCTTGATGTAGCAATTGAAACAGCAGTTGAATTAAATGGTGGAAAACCAGTTAGAATTGCTCAAGCTTTTGAACAAGATGCTTTTTCACAGGATGTTAGATTAGGTATCTTAGATGCTGCAGAAAGAACTGGTTCTAAGATCATCATTGATGACAAACTGCCTAAAGAGTTAAATGATATGGCTGCAACTTTGGTTAAAGTGAAACAAATGAAACCAGATGTTCTTGTTGTATCAGGTCACACTAAAGGCGCATTAACTGCAATCAGACAAATTGCTGAGATGAAAGTTGATGTTCCAATGTTAGCTATGACTCACTGTGATGCTGCGAAATTATCAAAACAACATGGCAAAAATTCACAGTATGCACTTTGCGCTTCTCAGTGGCATAAATCTCTAACTTATAAAGATGATTTCTTTAAAGATGGAATGACTTATGCTGCAGACTTTGAGAAAGAGTTTGGATATGATCCTCCATACCAATCTGCTGAATCTTCAGCTGCATTATTGGTATTCAAAGATGCATTTGAAAGAGCAAATTCTTTCGATCAAAAGAAAGTAAGAGATGCTCTTGCGGCTACTAACATGCAAACATTCTATGGAAATATTAAATTTGCACCTGGCGGTCAGAACGTTGATAAGCCAATGGTACTTTTCCAAGTAATGTGTGATGCTGCTGGTAAGTGTGAAAACAAAGTTGTTGCTCCTTTAAAATGGGCATCTGCTAAGTTAATTCACCCAGTGCCTAAGTGGTCTGAAAGATAAAAATTAAAAATTAAGCCCCCTAGCAATAGGGGGCTTTTTTTTATATAAACCAAAAAAGTTTTATGGATTTTCTTGTATTTCAATACCCAATGATAACTGTTCAAGCTTGCTTGGACGGTATTCTTTTGGGAGTATTATTTGCATTGATTGCTTATGGTATGGCACTCCAATGGGGTGTTATGAATATTATTAATATTGCTCAAGGAGATTTAGTAATTTTAGGAGGATATATTGCTTACTTTATGTATCTATATGGTATTCATCCAGCATGGGGAGTTATTGTTGCTCCAATCATAATGTATTTCGTTGGAATAGCGATTTACAAACTGGTTATTAATAAAGTAGTAGATAGAGATTTATTTATCTCAATTTTAGCAACTTTTGGAATAAGTATTTTGTTCATGCAGTTAATGAACTTTGCATTTGGTGCTGATGTTGTTTTGGCAAACTCAGGTTATGGAACAACCATGTTGTTTGATAACAATGTAGTTCTTCCAAATTCAAAAATATTTTCAGCATTTATTAGCATTCTATTTGCAGTTTGCTTGGTGATCTATATGAAAAAATCTAAGCTTGGCCGGGCTATTAGAGCAACAGCTCAAAATGCTAGAGCTGCAAAGATCTTAGGTGTTGATACAGAAAAAGTTTATGCTGCAACATTTGGAATTAATGCTGCCCTTTGCGGTGTTGCTGGAGCTTTAATTTCAATAACATTTACTATCCATCCCTATATGGGTTTACCTTATACGATTAGATCTTTCATGATTGTAATTGTTGCTGGTTTAGGAAATTTACCAGGGGTTGCTATGTCAGGAATGGGATTAGGAGTTTTTGAAGAATTTGCAGATTATATTTTAGGTACAGAATTTAGAATTGGATCAGTATTTTTATTATTAGTTTTAATATTAGTTTATAGAAGATTTAAACTTTCAAGAAAAAGAGAGTACTTAAAATGAGGAAAGTTAAAATTAATGATAATCAAGGTCAATCAGTTGAAGTTGACATAGATGAATTTAAGAAACACTTAGATGAATTTCATTCATCAGGCTCAAGTGTACATGATGAAGATGGTCATTATTTTACAGTAGATCAAAATTTTAGAGATAAAATCAAGAGCTTATATGAACAAGAATAATTTAATACTATACATAGGTATATTAATTTTTGGATTAGCAGCTCCCTATATATTCCCTGCATTTAAAGTGCAATTATCGATACTTTGTATTTTAATTGTGCTTGCAATCACCTGGAATATTCAAGGAGGTGAAATGGGCTATAACACATTTGGAAATATTTTGTTTTATGGATTGGGAATGTATTTATGTGCCTCAGTCCAAGTTGGAATGTTTTTTCCATTAGCTGAATGGACTGAAAGTGGTGGTGAAAAAACTTTTGTTCATACACCAGCTCAATTTTTTCAAGGAATGGCAGCTGGACTAGTAGTTGCTGCAATTGTACCAACAATAGTTGCTGGTTTAATTGGATATGCAATTTTAGGTTTAAGGGGTCATTACTTTGCTATCTGTACTCTTGGATTAGGTGTAGCAGCTGGAGAAATTTCAGGAGGAATTGAAATCATTGGTGCAGGACAAGGTTTTACTACTCCGCCTTTTCCTAATGTAGGAAGTTTAGAGGCGAGAGGAGAATTCTTTTATTTTTTAAGTTTCTTAGTTTTGGTTCTAACATTCATTGCAGTCAAAGCAATTTATACTACTAGATTTAAATTAATTTTAAATGCAATTAGAGATAATGAGGATAAAGCAGAAGCCATGGGAATAGAGACCATGAAATATAAAATAATTGGTTGGATGATATCTGCCTTCTTCTGTGGTCTAGCTGGAGGAATTATGGGTGGCTTAGTTGGATACATAGACTCCACTGATGTAGCATTTGATGGAAGAGAAATGGGTGTGTTTATGGTTTTAATGGCAATATTAGGTGGCAAAGGAACTTTATGGGGACCAGTCATTGGCGCAACAGTATTTCATATATTTAAAGAGGGTTTTTGGACTTTCTTCTTGGGATGGCAGTATGTAGCTCTTGGAGTTTTAATTGTAGTAATTGTTATTTATTTCCCAGAGGGAATTATGGGATGGTTAAGAGAAAAATATCCTGAGAGATTTGGTGAAGTTGTAGATGAAGCAGACCGAAAGGCGCAGGTAGAGATAAAATGAGTATTCTTGAAGTAAATAATGTCAGCAAATCTTTTGGAGGAGTAAAAGCTAATGTTGATATTTCTATGTCAGTTGAGAAAGGAAAAATTGTTGGTCTTATTGGTCCAAATGGTTCTGGAAAAACAACATTATTTAATTCAATTGTTGGAACTTATCCAATTGACCAAGGCTCAATTAAGTTTAATGGAAAAGAAGTTTCTGAATTGCCAGTCCCGGTTATTGCAAAATTAGGTTTATTAAGAACATTTCAACAAACAAGAATTTATGGAAAATTAAATTGTATAGACAACATGCTTATCAGTCACAAAGGAAGTGATGAAAGTATGTTTAAATTATTTTCAAAAATACCCCAGGAATTAACAGAAAAAGCAGAAAATTTATTGAATTTTGTTGGATTATATCAAAAGAGAAAACTTAGAGCAGGAGATTTATCTTTTGGTCAGCAAAAATTATTAGAACTGGCAATGGCATTGATGAATGAACCAGAGATGCTACTGTTAGATGAGCCTACAGCTGGAATTAATCCAACATTAATTAATGGAATCATAGACAGATTAATTAAAGTAAACCAAGATTTTGGAATTACTCTATTGGTCATAGAACACAACATGAGAGTAATAATGCAATTAGCAGAAAATATTTTTTGTCTAGCTCATGGTAAGATGTTGGCAAACGGATCGCCAGATGAAATTAAAAACGATAAGCGAGTTGTCGACGCATATTTAGGAGCGCAATAATGTCAAATCAATATGAAGTTTTAGGTAAAGCGCCAACACCAGAAGATTTAAAAAAGCTATCTCCAGATGAAATACATTTAACAATTAAGAATTTAAATGCTGGATATGGAAAAATGGAAATTCTGCATAATTTTGACTTGTTTGTAAATAAGGCTCAATCATTATGTTTGATTGGACCAAATGGAGCAGGTAAATCTACAATACTCCATTCGATATATGGGTTTACAAATATTTTTTCAGGTCAAATAGAAATAGATGGTAAAGAAATTACAAATCTAACACCAGCTGAAAAATTAAAGTCAGTTGGAATTGCATATATTTTACAAGACAACTCTGTCTTTCCAGATATGACAGTAGAGGAAAACTTACTGATGGGTGGTTACATAAAAGATAAAACAGAGGAGTCGTTTGAAGAAGCAGAGAGAATATTAGAAAAATATGAAAGGCTAAGAAATAGAAGAAGCCAACCCGCAAAAGTATTGTCTGGTGGAGAAAGAAGATTATTGGAAATATCAAGAGCTTTAGTGATGAAACCATCAGTATTACTTGTTGATGAACCTTCAATTGGTTTGGAACCAAGATATATTGATATGGTTTTTGAAATTTTAGGAGATCTTCAACAAAATGAGAAAAAAACAATCATACTAGTTGAGCAAAATGCCAAAAAAGGATTGGAGTTTGCAGATATAGGATACGTTTTAGTATCTGGGCAAACTGCAATAGCAGGTAAAGGAGACGATTTACTTCAAAACCCTGATGTTGGTAGACTGTTCCTAGGTGGATAATGATCAATAAAAATTTTTTCCTTAAAGGATATAGATCTATATTTACGCACGACAGTCCTGCAATTGCTCTAACTTGTTGTTTTATAGCTATTGGAGCTCTATTTAAAAATTTAGGTTTTAATATTCAGGAAAGTATTTTTTCAACTGTTTTAACTTATGCTTTACCAGGCTCATTAGTAATGGCTGAGTCCATGTTAATTGGAGCATCTTTGTTAAATATTTTTTTGGCGGTTTGGTTTGTTAACGCAAGACTTTACCCTATGGCTGTATCCTTATTCCCGTTAATGATGCACAAAAGTCAACCTAAGTGGAAGTATTACTTTTCTTGTCATTTCATTGCTGTTTCTGCTTGGCTAATCATGAAAAGTAATTACAAAAAAATTCCAAGAGAGTACAGAATTGATTATTGGATTGGTATTGGAAGTGCAACTGTAAGTGTATCAGTTATCGGAACATTTATAGGTTTCTCTTTTTCAGAGTATTTGAGTAAAGATATGATGATAGGATTAGCAATTCTTAATCCAGTTTATTTTTTATGCATGATGGTTGGGGCATCTAAGACTATACCGGTAACTCTATCAGTTTTGCTTGGAACTGTATTGGGACCAATTATTTATTTATTTTCACCAGAGTGGTCAATTTTGTTAGCAGGCGTAATTGGTGGAACCATAGCTTATCTAGTAGGAGAGCACAGTGTCAGCTAACATCGTTTATGCAATCCTTGTTACGTCCCTAGCAACATTTCTGTCTAGATTTTTGGGAGCTCTTACATCTGAAGGTATAAAAGAAACCTCTAAACTTTTTAAGTGGTTTAATTGTTTAGCTTATGCAACTTTAGCAGCACTAATAGCTAGAACTATAATTTTTCCTGCTGGTGTTTTGGTAGATGCTAGTTATTCAAGTAGATTTCTTGTTGTACTGTTATCTTTAGTTGTTTTTTTTATTTCAAAGAAAAACTTTGTTTATCCTACAATTTTCTCAGCTATTTGTATGGCAATACTTAATAATTATATCTGATTAGATTGATTTATAAAATGAGGTAAAATAAAATTTAGAATGCAAAAAATTACTGGTATAGATATTCAAGAGCACGACCAATCGAATAGAATTGTAAAGATTAGTTTAGAAAACGACATTATAGATAAATTAATTTTTCCTTTTAACAAATTTGATTTAACAGCATTAGAGCTAAAACCATTTACAAGATTTACTTTAGCAAAAAGTTTAGACGATTTAACAAATAATAAATTAAGCGAATTAATGAATTCAATCATTAGAGATAGATCAACCGGTTGTTTTATAATAGGACCAAAAAATATAACTGCAAAAATAAATGATACTTTTTTGGTTAAGTTATCAACTGCAATAGCTCATCTTATTGGCGTACCAAATCATGATGCAATGGCAGGAAAATATTATGCTCGTTTTCATGTAAAACACGAGGATACAAGCGACTCATATTTAAGAAAGGCTTATAGAAATATGGATCTTCATACAGATGGAACTTATGTGAAGGATATTACTGATTGGTTAATAATGACAAAAATTGATGAACAAAATGTAGAAGGTGGTGAAACTGCAATGTTACACCTTGATGATTGGGAACATTGTGAGGACTTGTTTAACGATCCAGTAGGAAAGCAGAATTTTGTTTGGGGATCACCAAAAAGTAAAAATATTGATTATAAAGTTGAACACCCTGTTTTTTCTGCTGATAATGAAGGTAGACCAACAATTTCTTACATAGATCAATTTCCTGAACCTCAAAATATGGAACAAGGAAATTTTTTGCAAAGATTATCTGATGGACTAGAGGAGAGTAAAAATAAAATAATAACAAAATTGCCTGTTGGATACTCTGTCATTGCAAATAATTATTTCTGGCTACATGGTAGAAAGCCGTTCAAAGAAAATAAGGAATTAAGCAGAGAATTGCTCAGAATTAGAGGTTCTTTTTTTGTTAATTAATTCAATATAATCAATATAAAGTAACCGAAATTATGATTTTAGGTTTTATCGGTACAGGAAAAATTGCATCTTCAGTTATTACTGGAATATGTAAATCAAATACTTCATATAAAAAAATAATTATTTCACCAAGAAATAAAAAAATAGCACAAGGTTTAAAAAGAAAGTTTAAAAAAATAGTAATTGCTAAAGATAATCAACAAATTGTAGATCAGTCTAATTGGGTATTTTTATCTGTGACGCCAACTGTTGGAGAAAAAATTATAAAAGATTTAAAATTTAAATCTAAACAAACCATTGTTAGCTTTATCTCGACTATAACTTTGTCACAATTAAAAAAAGCAATTAAAGTAAAAGCAAAAATTGTAAGGGCAATACCTTTACCTCCAATTTCATTAAAAAAAGGTCCTGTACCTATTTGTCCTCCTAATCCCAAAGTAAAAGCATTTTTCAATAAATTAGGAACAACAGTAGAAATTAAAAATGAAAAATCTTCTATTAATTTTTGGTCAACTTCAGGAATGATGGCACCTTTTTATGAAGTATTGAGAGTGATGACTGATTGGTTGGTAAAAAGAGGAGTTAAAAGAAATAATGCTCAAAAATATATCACATCTCTGTTTTTGGCTTTGTCTCAAGATGCTGTAGAAAATTCAAAAGAAAATTTAAAAAATTTAGTTAAAGAATCTCAAACACCTAAAGGATTAAATGAACAAGGTGTAAAAGAATTGACTAAAGCTGGATTTTATAAATCTCTAGAAAAAACGTTAAATAGTATTCATCGAAGATTAAATAAATAAATCTAATGTCTGAAAATATTTTAGAGATAAATAATTTAAGTAAATATTTTGGTGGATTAGCTGCAGTTTCAGATTGTTCAATTAAAGTAAAAAGAGGAACAATTACAGGAATCATTGGACCTAATGGATCTGGTAAAACAACTTTATTTAATTTAATCGCTGGAAATTTAAAATCATCAGGTGGAAGTGTAACTTTTGATGAGGAAAATATTACTGATGTTCCGTCTTATGAATTATTTTCCAAAGGTTTGTTGAGAACATTTCAAATTGCACATGAGTTTTCAAATTTATCTGTTTTAGAAAATTTAATGATGGTTCCCGGAAATCAATCTGGGGAAAAAATAATGACTGCATTATTTAAACCAGGTTTAGTTGCACAAGAAGAAGCTGTCGTTAAAGAAAAAGCAAAAGAAGTTGTTGAATTTTTAAACCTAGGGCATTTATCGAACGAACTTGCTGGAAATCTTTCAGGTGGACAAAAGAAATTATTAGAACTTGGAAGAACCATGATGGTTGATGCAAAATTAGTATTGTTAGATGAAGTAGGGGCTGGTGTTAATAGAACTTTATTAAAAGATCTTGGTACTGCAATAGAAAAGCTTAACAAAGAAAAAGGTTATACTTTCTGTATGATTGAGCATGATATGGATTTTATAGGGAGATTATGTGATCCAGTTATTGTAATGGCTGAGGGATCAGTATTATTTGAAGGAAGTGTTGAAGAAGCAAAAAAAGATGAAAAAGTTATTGAGAGTTATCTTGGCAGAGGATCAAAATTAAAGGATACAAACTAATGGCATATTTTGAAGGAATAGAAATGACAGGTGGTTATGGTAATGGTCCTGATATCATTAGCTCTTGTTCTGTAAGTGTAAATAAGGGTGAAATAGTTTCTATTCTGGGTCCCAATGGTGCTGGCAAATCAACTGCTATGAAAGCAATGTTAGGTTTGCTCAATTTAAAATCAGGATCAGTAAAAATTGATGGCAAGGATATTTCAAAATTATCTCCTCAAGACAGAGTTAAACAAGGTATTTCTTTTGTCCCTCAGACTAAAAATGTTTTTGCCGGTATGACTGTTGAAGAAAATTTAGAAATGGGTGCATTTCTTGTTGAGGATGAAATTAAAAATATAATTGAGGAAATTTATGAGCTGTTTCCAATTTTAAGAGAAAAAAGAAATCAATTGGTTGGTGAACTTTCAGGTGGTCAAAGACAACAAGTTGCTCTTGGTCGAGCTTTAATGATTAAACCTACAGTTTTAATGTTAGACGAGCCAACTGCTGGAGTATCACCAATTGTGATGGATGAATTATTTGATCACATTGTAAAAGTAAAAAGAACAAACGTTGCAATCTTAATGGTAGAGCAAAATGCAAAACAAGCATTAAGCATTTCAGATAGGGGCTACGTTCTGGTTACTGGAGAAAATCGTTATTCAGGAACTGGAAAAGAATTATTAGACGATCCAAGAGTAAGAAGCTCTTTTTTAGGAGGGTAATATGGATTTTTTAAATGCAATAATTCTTTTATTAAATTATATTTTCATACCTGCATTCACTTATGGTTCTCAGTTGGCACTGGGTGCAATATTTGTAACACTGATCTATGGAATTTTACGATTTGCAAACTTTGCAACTGGTGACATGATGTCTTTTGGAACCATGGCAACGATTTTATTTACATGGTATTTTCAATCATTAGGAGTCTCTTTAGGTGTTTTACCTACTGCTTTATTAGCCATCCCATTTGGAATCATTTTTATGATTCTTTACATGCTTCTGATAGATAAATTTGTCTTTAAATATTATAGACATCAGAAAAGCCCCCCAGTTCAATTTGCAATGGTAAGTATAGGTGTAATGTTTGTAACTCAAGCTGTAGTAAGAATAATAATTGGACCTGCAGATAGAAGATTTTTTGATGGAGAAAAATTTATTATTAAGGCTCGTGAATTTAAAGAGATGACTGGTTTAAACGAGGGGCTTGCATTGAAATCAACTCAGGTAATAACTATTTTTGTAACAATAGTTTTAGTTTCTTTATTGTTTTGGTTTTTAAATAGAACAAAAACTGGAAAAAGTATGAAAGCTTATTCTGATAATGAAGATCTTGCTTTATTGTCAGGTATTGATCCAAAAAAAATAGTTTTAGTTACTTGGGTAATTGCTGGAATTTTAGCAACTATTGGTGGTGCTTTGTATGGTTTAGATAAAAGTTTTAAACCATTTACTTACTTTAATAATATGCTTCCTATTTTTGCAGCTGCAATTGTTGGAGGAATTGGAAATCCATTTGGTGCATTTTTAGGTGGCTATGTCATCGCTTTTTCAGAAATTTTATTAACATACGCGTATAAGAAATTTTTTATATATGTTTTACCTGAAAGTATGGAGCCAGAAGGTTTAGTTCAATTACTTTCGACAGATTATAAATTTGCAGTTTCATTTTCAATTTTAGTGATTGTCTTGCTTTATAGACCTTCGGGAATATTTAAAGGAAAAGTATTGTGAGAAAAAATTTAAATGTAATTGCAGCATATAGCATCATGATGGTGCTCATTCTGATGGTTGGTATATTTCAGTCATGGAATATAGCGTTATCAATATTTAATCTTTGTTTGATTTCTGCAGTTATGACCATGGGTGCGAATATTCAATGGGGATATGCTGGTTTAATTAATTTTGGAATTATGGGTTATACAGCTTTAGGTGGTTTAGCTGCAGTATTGATATCGGTCGATCCTGTTCAAGAAGCCTGGAGGGCAGGAGGTTTTGATATTTTAATGGCCTTATGGCTCATAGTAGTAATGGTATTAGTTATAAGGTTTATTTTAAAAAGATTTGAAAAATCAAAAATCAGAACATACAGCATAGCTGCAATAATAATTTCAGGTATTTTACTTATTAGATTTTCTGCAGAGCCAGGTATAGAAGCTATTGAAGCAGTTGATCCTGCTAAAACTGGTTTCCTAGGAGGATTTGGATTACCAATTGTATTTTCTTGGATAGTAGGCGCTCTTTTTGCGGGTGGTTTAGCTTTTATAGTTGGAAAAGTTGCGCTCGGTCTTAGAGCAGACTATTTAGCTATTGCCACTCTTCTTATCTCCGAAATTGTTATTGCGATTATTAAACACGAAGATTGGCTCACAAGAGGGGTCAAAAACGTTATTGGACTAAAAAGACCTGCACCTTATGAAGTAGATCTTCAAACTACTGATTGGTTTATTAAATTAGTTGAAAAGTTTAATTCAGGAAAATTAAGTGTAATTGAGAATTTAGCTGATCGTCAAGCTACTTTAAACCAACTTGTTATTGAAGGTTCATCAGTATTTGTAAAACTGTGTTATTCAGGATTATTCTTAGTAGTAGTAATTATACTTTTAATTTTAACTCAAAAAGCTCTTTATTCTCCATGGGGAAGAATGATGAGAGCAATAAGAGATAATGAAGAGGCAGCAAATGCCATGGGTAAAAATGTTGTTAAACAACATTTATTAATTTTTATTTTAGGATCAGCAATTGTTGGTATTGCAGGAGCAATGTTGGTTACTCAGGATGGATTATTTACTCCAGGAAGCTATAGACCTATGAGATATACTTTTTTGATCTGGGTAATGGTAATCGTTGGAGGAAGTGGAAACAACTTTGGTGCAATTTTAGGAGGATTTGTTGTTTGGTTCTTATGGATTGAAGCTGCTCCAATTTCTTTATTTTTAATTAATTTTTTCACTGCAGGAATTCCTGAAACAAATGCACTTAAAGCTCATTTAATTGAAAGCGTTCCTTATTTCAGATTTTTACTGATGGGATTAGGATTATTGTTTATAATGAGGTATCGACCTAAAGGTATACTTCCTGAAAAAATAGAAATAAAGTAAACGTAATGAAATATATTATATTAGGTGCTGCTGCTGCTTGGGCTTTGTATATGGCTGATAAGTATTTATTCTTTTAATGAATAAAAATCTTTCGTTACTTATATTAAGCCAGATTTTTGCTTTTACAGCTGCCCCAGTCACCGTTTTTTTAAGTGGTATAATTGGTTCAAAATTTAGTCCAATAAAATCTTTAGCAACTCTTCCAATGGCTTTGTCAGTAGTCGGAATTGCGTTATTTGCTTTTTTTGCTGCAAAGTTAATGAGTATAATTGGACGAAAATTAGGATTTATTTATGCATCAATAGGTACAAGTTTTGCATCTCTTTTAACTGCATACTCTATAATAGCAGAAAGCTTTGTCTTATATAATTTAGGATGTTTTTTAATTGGTGGAGGAATAGCTTTTAGTCATCAATATCGTTTTGCAGCAGTCGAGGTTGTGGATAAGGACTATGCACCAAAAGCAATTTCTATCATTTTGTTAGCGGGAATAGGTTCAGCATTTATTGGTCCAAACATTGCAAATATTTCTAAAGGACTTATCTCAAATCATATGTATGCAGGTTCTTATTTTGCTCTTGCAGCATTATCTATTTCGTCAACAATATTTTTATTTTTTTTTCAAGAACCTATAAAGACATCAAATAATCAATATAAGACTGGAAGAAGTTTTTTCGAACTTATGTCACAACCAAGATTTCTACAGGCACTTGTAGCGTCAGCTTTTGCCTATGCTGTTATGACTTTTTTAATGACAGCCACACCTATAAGTATGCATTTGATGGAGAAAATAAGTTTGTCCAAGACTGGATTAGTCATTCAGCTTCATATAGCAGCAATGTTTTTACCTTCTCTAGTTACTGGAAATTTAATTAAAAGGTTTGGTCATAGTAAAATTATGTATATGGGAGTTTTATTGTTTTTAGTCACAATTATTACTAGTTTATTTGAACAAAACTTTATTAATTATTTGATTGCTCTTATTTTTCTGGGGTTAGGGTGGAATTTTTTATTCATTTCAGGAACAAGTTTACTTGTTTTGTGTTACAGAGAAGAAGAAAAATTTAGAGCTCAAGGGTATAATGATTTGATCGTTTATACTATACAAGCAGCAGCGAGTTTGTCTGCTGGGGTGTTTCTAAGCTTAACTAGCTGGAAAACTATGAATTTAATATGTTTGATTTTTCTAATTATAATAGCTCTATCTACTATAAGAGCTGATCTAAAAAAAAACCCCAGCAATTAAATTACTGGGGTTTTTTGAATTAAGATAAAAAATTATCTTTGTTTTTTAGTTTTGAATTTTCCGCCTTTAACTTCTTGTTCTAAGAAAGAACCTTCTGCTTCACCAACACTAGTAAAAGTTACTCCAGTAGCACCTTCGTAATTTATCTTTTTACCTTTTGCTAGTAAGTCTAAACCTTTCTTAAGTTCACCTGGATAAATTTTAGTTCCAGGAGCGTTAGCAACATCCATTACATTTTTGGCAATTGATGCTCTATCAGCAGAGTTACCCGCTTGCATTGCAAGAACGATTAAAGCAGCTGCATCATAAGATTCACCTGTATAAGGACCAGAAGCTTCTACACCTCCAGCTTTTGCAACTTCAGCAAATATACCTGCACCTTTACCAGTAGAACCTGGCAATGATCCAAATGATTTACTTAAATCTTTTCCAAATGCATCAACTAAAGATTGACCAATCATACCATCTGATAAAACGAACGTATCAAATGCACCAGAGTCTAAAGAAGCTTGAATAATTCCTTTTCCTCCCTGGTCAAGATAACCAATAACTGCTACAGCATCACCACCAGCAGAAGCAAGAGTTGCTACCTCTGATGAGTAATCTGCTTTACCATCTTCGTGAGCAGTTACAGTTGTAACTTTAATACCATGAGCTTCAACTGCTGCTTTGTAAACGTCAGCTAAACCTTTTCCATAGTCATTGTTAGTATAAGTGATTGCAACACTTTTTACTTTTCTGTCTTTAGTAATATCAGCTAAGATTTGACCACCTCTAGCATCTGATGGAGCAGTTCTAAAGAAATATCCATTATCATCTAGAGTTGTTAATCCTGGAGAAGTTGCTGAAGGTGAAATCATTACCACACCATTTGGTACAGCAACATTTGTTGCAATAGCACCTGTTACACCTGAACAGTCAGCTCCCATAATCGCAGCTACACCACCTGATATTAATCCTTCAGCTGCAGCTGTTGCTGCTGCTGAGTCAACACAAGTTGAGTCTGCTCTCATTGCTTCAATTTTTTTTCCACCAAGTAATGATCCTGAATCTGAAGCTTCTTTAAATGCAAGCTCTGCAGATGCAGCCATAGCTGGAGTAAGAGATTCAATAGGACCAGTAAATCCTAAAATAATCCCCATTTTGATCGAATGTCCGTCTGCCATAACGTTTGAACCAAAACTTGATACAAACATAAATGCAGCGATAAATAGTTTTCTCATTATCTTCCTCTTTATTGTTAACAATTTATAAAAATCGATTTAAGTATGAATACAATTAATATTCAATGACAAAATTATCTCGTTTTTTGAAGCATATATATTGAGCTTATTACAATTATTCCTCCAAGTATTGTTATAATAGAGGGAACTTCTCCAAAAATAAAAAAAGATAGTATTAATCCAAAGATTGGAAATAAAGAATAGAAAGGCATAACCATGCCAACTGGATAAAATTTATAAAGGTAAAACATCATCATATGACCAAAAATTGAAATAATCATTCCGGCATACATAACCGCAAGCCAACCACTAGTTTCGACTTTTTTAACTTGGTGAAAAATATTTCCTTCGAATATTTGTGAAAAAATTATTAAAACTAAAAAACCCACAAGACCCATAAAGAAATTAGTAAACTTTACATCGAGATCTTTGATGTATCTTGAAAAAACTTGGGATAACCCATAAAAAAATGCCATCCCAAAAACTAGAAATGTACCAATAATTTCATCCAAAATTTTTGGATCAAAAGATATTAATAATATTCCTATAAATGAGGAAAAAATAAAAATCCATTTTTTTAATCTAATACTTTCTTTCAAAAATAAAGAGCTAATTAAAATTGAGAATGGGATAGATAATTGTGCTCCAATTGTAATAGGTGCCAATAATGAAACTGAATTAATAGATAGATATAAAAACATATTTACTCCAGCACCCATACAAATAGAAAATCCAATTAAAGGTAATATGTATTTTTTTTCAGGAATAATTATTTTGCAAAAAGGTAATAAGCATAAAAAAACAAAACCCATTCTTAAAGCCCCAAAGAATAGGGGGTTCATTGATGCGTTTAAACCAAATTTACCTAAAGGATATGCACTTCCTAAAAAAAACATTACCAAAACAATTAAACCTGTGTGTTTTGGAGACAAATTTTACCTTATTGAAAAAGGGTCTAGTGTTGGTTCGTCAGAGGTATAGAACCAAGTTGTTTTAACTCTTGTATAATCTTTAATTGAATCTATTCCTGCTTCTTTGCCATATCCACTATCTTTAATGCCTCCAAATGGAGCTGATGGTGAAATTAATCTATAAGTATTCACAAAAGTTATTCCAGCTCTTATTGCCTTAGAAACCCTCATGCCTCTTGATAAATTACTTGTATAAACCCCAGAAGACAATCCATACTGATTATCATTCATTTTTGAAATAACTTCTTCTTCAGTATCAAATTTCATAACAGAGAGTACGGGTCCAAATAATTCATTTTCAGCAACAGGTAAATTATGATTATCACATTCAATAATTGTTGGCGGAAAATAATAACCTTTATTTGAAAAAGAATGTCTTTTACCACCACATTTGATTTTTCCACCTTGATCAACTGTATCTTTTATATTTTTTTCAATTACCTCTAATTGTTTAAAATTACTTAGTGGACCCATTTCAGTTTCTGGATCCATGGGAGCTCCGATTTTAATTTTTGATGCTCTTTGAGAAAGTTTATTTAAAAATTCATCATAAATACCTTTTTGAATGTAAAGCCTAGACCCAGCTATACAACTTTGACCACTTGCACCAAATATTCCAGCTGTTATTCCATTAATGGCATTTTCTTGTTCTGCATCATCAAACACAGCAACAGGACTTTTTCCACCTAATTCTAAACTTACTTCAGATAAATTTTCTGCTGAGTTTCTAATTATATGTCTCGCTGTTTCAGGACCACCAGTGAAAGCAACTTTTTCAACTAATTTATGAGTGGTTAAACTTTTACCGCAAGCATCTCCAAATCCTGTAATTACATTCACCACACCTTTAGGGATACCAGTTTTTTCAATTAATTTTGCAAATTCAAATAATACTGCAGGCGCTAATTCTGATGATTTAATTACAACTGTATTTCCCATTGCAAGTGCTGGCGCCAACTTTGTTGCAGTTAAAAACATTTGCGAATTCCAAGGTATTATTGCAGCTATAACTCCAATAGGAATTCTAGTAGTTATTGCTTGAACGTTTGGTTTATCAATTGGTAATACAGTACCTTCTACTTTATCTGCTAAACCTGCATAATAGTCATAGTACTCTGCTATATAGATTGCTTGTTTTTTTGTTTCTCTGAATAATTTTCCAGTATCTATGGTTTCTATTTCTCCAAGCATTTCTGCATTTTCTCTTAACTGATCTCCAATTGCTCTTAAAAATTTTGCTCTTTCTCTTGGCAGTAATTTAGGCCATTCACCTTCAAAGGCTTTTTGTGCGGCTTGAACAGCTTTATCAGTATCTTTTGCACTTGCTTCAGGAACAATTGCCCAAGGTTCGTTATTTTCTGGGTTTAAAGTTTCAAATGTTTTGTTATTTTCAGCGTCAACCCACTGACCATCAATATACATTTGATATTTTTTAAGTTTACTCATTGTTTTTGATAAAACTATTGAGAGTTGAATTTACATCATCAGCACACTCAATACCACAAAGATGTTTTCCATCTTTGATGATCTTTAATTGGCTTTTTGGTATTAAAGCATTTAATTCTTGAGACATTTTAACTGTGGAGCCAATGTCATGCTCTCCAGTCATAACTAAAGTGTGATTTTGAATTTTATTAAAATCCTCATCATTTTGATGTTTTACAAATAGCTCATAAACTTTCAGAAAATGCTCCATATTGTTAGCTGCTAAAATTGAGCTAATTTTATCATAAATATTTGGATGCTTTTCGATATACTCGTCAGTAAACCATCTTTTAAGAGCTTGCCTTGACAATTTAAGATCTTTCTTTGCTTGTTCAAATCTTTGATTTACAATTTTTTGTTGCTCTTCGGTTCTTTTATATATTGAGCATAAAAGAGTTAGTGATTGTAAATGTGAACTGTGATTGATAGCAAAATTCCTCGCAATCAAAGACCCTATTGAAAAACCAACCAAATGAATTTTTTTTATATTTAGGTGATTAATTAAATCAATTAGTTGATTGGAAAAGTCATCAAATGAAATTATTTCTTTATCTAAAGATGATTTTCCATGACCAAGAATATCGTATGCAAGAGTACTATAATTATTAAAGAAATCTAATTGAGGTTTCCAAATCTCATGGGTTAAACCTACACCATGAACAAATACAATTGGAATTTCTTGGTCTTTTTTTTTGTATGAGTAAAAAGTTCCAGAAGCAGTAGTTCCAGTGGTCATCAAGATTTATTTGGGTTCAATTCCCATTTCTTTCATATCTTGATATCGATCACCTGTTCTAGCATGTGCTCTTCCACTAGATGCTCCACCTATCGCAATCACCACCTCATCATCAAATGGTGCATCATGTATAGTAAATTCATGTGTTAGATAATAGGGTCTTAACCCAGAGTCAGTTTTATGCATCATGGGAATAGAAATTTTTGATCCAGCTGGTCCCCTTGTATTTGTAAAACTTAAATAAGATGTGCCTCCCACAGCGTCTCTAAATTTATTTCCAAATCTCAAAGTGTGAATAAAAGCTGATGCATGCTCTATTTCTCCATCCAATCCAACCACACCTGCTTTACCATACGCTAATATTTTTTCAGGAGATCCTATTTCTTTTATTAATTCTGGAACAAGTAAATCACCTAACTTAGGAGCCAGATCTAAAATAGTTGGTCTTAAGTCCTCAACAAATCCTTGACCATGCCATGGATTTTTAAAAACTGCAGCAACAGATACCAATAATACAGGCTCTTTTGCTTCTTTACCTCCTTCGATAAAAGTTTTATCAACAAATTTAGCAAATTTTCTTAGCTCTAATTTCATTTTTTAATTCTATGTTGAAAACTATCTCTTCTAAAACTGTATAATGCTTTTGGATCTACATCAACATCTATCACTGAAGGTTTTTTACTTTTGATTGCAGCTCTAACTGCTTCATTTATTTCAGAGATTTTTTTAACTTTAAATCCTTTTGCTCCATATAATTCTGCAACTTTATCAAAAGAAGGACTAGTTATATCAGCACCCAAATATCTTTTACCAAAAAAATCTTTTTGATAAGCTTTCTCTGCCCCCCAACTTTTATTATTCATTACTATTGTTGTTGTATTTATTCCATATTCAACAGCTGTACTTAATTCAGAAATAGTCATTCCAAAGCCACCATCACCCATCAAACTTACAACTGTTTTTTTTGGTTTTGCAACTTTAACTCCAAGTCCACAAGCAAATGAGAAACCGACTAGGCCAAAATCTAAAGGTGTAAATAGAGAAGGGGGATTATAGTATTCTAAAGCATCTGTTGCTTGTAAACACAACGTTCCAGCATCTAGAGTAATTGCTGAGTTTTTTGGCATTACTTTTCTTAATTGTTTGAAGAGTCCTTTTGGTTGTATAGGAAAATTTGGACCTAAATTTTCTTTATCTCTATTTAATAAATATTCTTTTCTCTCTTTTAAATAAGAGTTGGTCCAATTTTTAACATTTAATTTAATTTTCTCTTTTCTAATTTCTTCGTAAAGTTGTTTAGTTGCTGTAGCAGCATCTGCGTGTATCTTTAATTTTGCTGGAAAATATTTTCCTAGCATTTTTTTTTCTAGCTCAATTTGAATAATTTTTGCATTTTTATTAATATTTTCATAAGAGTAAAATGTTGAATTAAATCCTAAACGCGTTCCAATTGCTAAAATTACATCAGCATTTTTAACCAATCTGGATGCTACGGGATTTCCTCTAGGACCCATTTGCCCAGCATTTAATTTATGATTAAACGGAATTGCATCTCCATGTCCTGCTGCAGTAACAATAGGTATATTACATAATTCAGCTAATTTTATTACTTCTTTAAAACTAGAATTATACTTAATTCCTGCCCCAACAATTATTACTGAACAGGTTGATGATCCTATTAATTTAGCTGCCTTTTTAATATTTTCTTTACTTCCTTTCTGTTTACTCTCGTTTGCAAAAGATGGTTTTTTAATATTAATATTATAGGAGTTTGAAGCTGCTAATATATTTCTTGGTAAATTCAAACAAACAGGTCCTCTCCTAGGCTTCATTGCCAAATTAAAAGCATCACTCATTATTTTTGGAATTATTTTTGAATTTTTTACTGTCCAAGTTTTTTTTGTAATAGGTGCAAACAAAGACTGTTGATCTAAACCTTGAAAAGCATCTTCCATTTTGTCTTTAGTTGAATAGGAACCTGCAATTGCTATTACAGGAGAAAATGCAGCTTTTGCTTGTGCTACTCCTGTTACTAAGTTGGTTGCACCAGGCCCGTTTTGTCCTGCAATAATTACTCCAGGTTTATTCGAGGCTCTAGCATAACCATCAGCCATATGGGTGCCAGTTCTTTCATCTCTAACTCCAATAAATTTTATACTTTTTTCATGATATAAAGCATCAAACATTTCCATTGTAGCTGAACCAATAAGTCCAAACACATGTTTTACTTTTTCTTTTTTTAATGATTTAACAGCAGCTTGTCCGCCGCTGATAATTTTTCGTGTTTTTGTCACGAAACTTTTTTTACTTCAGTATCAAAATCATCCTGAAAATGTGGCATAACTTTTTCAGTGAAAAGTTTTATACTTTTCATACAATCTTTATGCTTCACTCCTGGAAAATTAGACCAAACTTGTAAATTTTGTAAGTTAAGTTCAGATTTTAATTCATGAATTTTATCTATCACGTACTCAGGGGTTCCAAATAACATGTTTCTTTTGTGTAAAAATTCATAATTTAATAAATCCAATTTACCTTTTGTTTCAGGCAATTCTTCACCTGGATCCATGTGATTTCCTAAACCTCTCCAATGACAAACCCATCTCATGTAATTCACCATATGTTCACCAGCTTTTTCTTTTGCTTCTTCCATTGTATCAGCAACAAACATATCTCTTACAAGAGAAACTCCTTCACCAAGAGGTATATTTTTTTTTGTTACTTCTGATCTTTTATTTTTATAGGCCTCAAATTTTGCTTTCAAAGCTTTCACTGTTGGTATCCACATAATAATATTAATATTATTTTCAGCAGCCCACTCAATTGACCTAATGCCATCAACAACTTGATGAATAGGTGGGTGCGGTTCTTGATATGGATGAGGCAAAACACTAATTTTTTTCATAGTATTATCTTCCATATTCATAAATTCATCACTTGGCGGACTCATATCGTGTTGCCAGACATAATTCGGTGATGGATAAGTATAAAATTCGCCTTGATGACTAAAAAATTTTTCAGTCCAAGCTTTTTTTAATACTTCTAAAGTTTCTGCAAATAATCTAAAATTTTTTGCCTGATCTTTTAAATCAGCTTCTTTATTTAAGTTTATTGCTTCTCTTCCATAAATTCCTCTTGCTACACCTACTTCAACTCTGCCTTTAGAAAGCTGGTCTAATGTTGCAATATCTTCAGCTAATCTTATCGGATTATGAAAAGTAATAACATTTGCAGCTTGACCTATTCTAATATTTTTTGTTCTCGCTGCTGCATCTGCGCCCATCATTAATGGATTTGTACAAGACTCCATTCCTTCGTGATTGAAGTGATGCTCTGTAAACCATATTGAATTCCATTTATTTTGATCACAATATTCTGTGATTTCTTTAGTTTCATCTAATAGCTGATGATAAGGTTTGTGTGTCCAGTTTGTGGTATTACAAAAATAACCAAATTTCATAAAGCCTCCTTTAAAAGTTAATTTAAAGACGACCGATCCCACTTTCGTAAATCTTTGATTTTAACGACGAGTTATGTATCGCTTTATTAAATAACGATATCACTTTTTTATAGCAGTGGAAATCTAAAAAAGTCTCTTTTTATCTGTCCATGGGCCTTTTTTTGTTTTGGGTAAAAACTTTTTAAGGTCTATGAGGACTTTTTCAGATAACTTTCTATATGTAGTAAGTTTTCCTCCATAAATATTTAAAAGAGGTAATTTTTTCACAATGTGTAAATCAAAAACATAATCCCTAGTAACTTTTGAAGCCTCTTTAAAATCCTCTATTAGAGGCCTTATTCCTGAATAAGTATCCACTATATCTTTTTTGCTAATTTGTTTTTTTAAATAATTATTTACTGATTTAATTAAATATTGAATTTCTTGATTTGATATTCCATTATTTTCTGGGGATTTGACTTCCACTTCAGTTGTTCCAATTAATGAAAAATGTTTTTTGTAAGGAATTACAAATATTATTCTTTTATCTGTATTTTGAAAAGTAAATGCAACATCTTCTTTATACAGTTTCTTAGTAATGATGTGACTTCCTTTAACTAATCTTATTTTATTTTTAGATTTTATTTTTATATTTTTATTTAAAGTCTCATTTATCCATGGGCCAGATGCATTGATCAAAACTTTTGATTTTATTTTTTTTCCATTTTGAAGACTTATGACCCACTCATTATTATTAATTTCAGCTTTTTTAACTTTGTTATATTCTAAAATCTTGGCTTTGTATCTTTTTGCATCTTGAGCATTTAGTTTTGTTAATTTTTTATCATCAATTTGAATATCAAAATATTGAAAACCAGTTTTGTATTTTTCTTTTAGAATATTTGGAAATTTTTTATTAAGATCAAATGTTTTTGATTTTGGAATATTGGTTTTTCCGCCTAAATTGTCGTACAAAAACAAACCAAATTTAATTAACCAGGCTGGTCTAATTTTATCAGTATGTGGAATAATAAATGGAATTGGTCTTGAGATATGTTTTGCAATTTTGTAAACGATTTCTCTTTCTTTAAGTGAATCTCTTACTAATTTAAATTCATAATTTTCTAAATAACGAAGTCCACCATGAATTAATTTTGTAGACCAAGAAGAAGTTGCACCACCTATTTCTCCTTTATCTGCCAAACATACAGATAAACCTCTCCCAGCAGCATCTCTTGCAATACCTACGCCGTTTATACCGCCACCAATTATAAATAAATCAAATACTTTAGACATCAAATTATAAATTCTTTATAAAAGTTAATTATAAATTTTCAACGACTTAAAGTATTTTAACGTTGATATTCAATAAATTTTTTTAATGATTGATTTAGAAATTTTTCGTAAATCTGACCTGTGTTAGAATATTTTTTTGAATTAAGGAAAGATCTGTTCATTTTAAAGTCATAAGAGGGTTCAAAGAAAAATGGAATAGAAAGTCTCTTACTTTTATTCCATAGTACCCTGTGGTTTGTAGCTTTAAATTTTCCTCTACTTAAAAACTCTAAAGCTCTACCAGTATTTACTACTAAAGCTTTTTTATTAAATGGTACATCATACCATTTTTTTGTTTTTCTATTCTGTACTTGAAGACCACCTTTTTTATCTTGGTAGAGAACTGTAAATATTCCACTATCAACATGTGTTTCACATCCAAGCGCCACACCATCTTGTTTAGAAATTTCTACTGGTGTAGTTTGATTTGGATAAAAATTAAATCTTAAGGTGCTAAGTGTTTTAAATCTTGCAAAAGCCTTGCTTGAAAGATTTGGATTAAGTTTGTTTAATTTGATCACACTTTTAAACAAAGTTTCACTTAAATTGTAAATATTTTCAAAATATTTATTCAAGGCCCTTATAGAAGTTTTGTTAAAACATGTATTTAGATCTAGATATTCAATATATTGGTTTTTAATTTTTGAAGAATATTTCTTGGTAACTTTTAAATCTCCTATATCTAAACCTTCTTTGCCATTCACATCATTTGGAAAATAACCTCTGTAAAGATTTTTATTTTTTTTGTTCCACTTTTTTGGAGATAGTTTTCTTTTTTTCATTTCTGGTAAATTGAAAAACTTATTTCCCACATCACATATATTTTTAATTTCTTTTAAGTTAAGTCCATGTCCTGTCACTTGGAAAAAACCTATATTTACACAAGCTTTTTCAATTTCTTTAATTGTTTTTAAAGCACTTTGAGTTTCAAAATTATTTTTAATTAGTGAAGATATATTGATTGTCGGTATATAGTTTTTGTTCATCTTCTTACCGGTGTTTCTGTTGCAATATATTGATCTCTAGCTTTTTCTCTAAGGTAAATATAAATGCCAGCTGCTATAATACACGCAACTCCAAAAAATGTTCTACTTGATGGAATTTCATTAAATAAAAAATATCCAGGTATCATTGACATTATAATTAATGAATATTCAAAAAGAGAAACTACAGAAGGTGAAGCTACAATGTAGGCAGAAAATATACAGAGAAAGGCAATCGAGGCGACGAACCCAAAAAATAAGATAAATTTCCATGTATATTCGATGTTTGAAAACCATTCTCTAAAAATAAACTGTGTAGTCGGATCAAAGTCTGGGTTATTTAATTGTCCATTTCCCATAAACAAATAAATAAGACCACATAAAATTAGAGCTATTAAATAAAAATAAAATAATTGAGTATTTACATCATCTTTATCAGATGTGTACTTTGTTATTGTCATGGATGCTGCATAAAAAAATGCACATACTACTGGAAGTAAACTTTTGTATTCAAAGTCAGAAAAGTTTGGATCAAGTACAATAAAAACTCCTATGAAACCAAATACAATTGCTGACCATCTTCTTATTCCAATAAATTCTTTCAAAAAAAATTTAGCAAAAATAGACACAAAAAAAGGACAAGAGAAAAATAAGGCATTTGCAGTTGCTAAGGGCATGTAAGTAAGAGAAATAAAGAAAGCTGAAAAAGCTAAGAAGTGAAGAACCACTCTAACAATTGTTAAAATAGGATAATAAGTTTTTAATGAAACTTTTTGTTTTCTAAATTTTATGTAACTAAAAAGCAAAACAGCAGCAACAAAGTATCTTCCAAAAAAAATCTCATAAAGAGAGGCTTTTTCAAAAATAAATTTAATTAAAGAGTCTTGCATCGCAAATAACGTCATTGCGATGATTATTAAAATAATACCCTTAGAATTATTATCTTTTGTCATTTATCTAAGAGGTTTTTCTGTAGCTAAAGATTGGTTTTGTGCTTTTTCACGAACAAAAATATAAATTCCACTGGATACTATTATTAAAATACCAATTGCTGTATTTAATGAAGGTATCTCTTCAAAAAATAACCATCCTACAAGCGGTGACCAAAATAATATTGAATATTCAAAAGGCGAAACAACAGCTGGAGAAGCAATGCTGTAAGCAGTAAATAAAAAAAGAAAAGCAAGAGTAGCTGTAATTCCAGTTGCAACCATTAATAAAATATTAGCATTAAAATCAACAAACCATTCTCTAAATATAAATTGAGAAGCTGGATGATCTGAATTGTTATATTGACCATCACCAATGATAAAATAAAAAATTATACTAAGTATCATTGCGCCAATATAAAATGTAAACGTTTGCGTGTGCACACTATCTTTGTCAGATGTTTTTTTAATTATTATCATTGATAAGGAATAACAAAACGCACACAAAATAGGCAGTAAACTTAAGTAATTAAAATTACTAAAATCAGGATTTAGTGTTACATAAACTCCAATAAATCCCACTACTACAGCAGCCCATCTTCTTATTCCTATTTCTTCTTTTAAAAAAAAATGAGCAAATATTGTAATTAAAAATGGAGTAACAAAAAATAAAGCGGTTGCAGTACCAAGCGGTAATACAGTTAAAGAAACATAAAAAGAACTAAAACCGAAGAAAAAAAGTATTACTCGTAAAAAAGTTAAAAAAGGATATTGGCTTTTAAATACTATTGGTTTTTTTGTAATTATTAAAAATGCTAAGATAAGCACAAAACTTACCACTGTTCTAATTAAGTAAATTTCATAGAGTGAAACAAAATTATAAATATGTTTCATAATTCCATCCTGTACAGAAAAAACCATCATGGCTATTAATATGTAAACTATTCCTTTAGGATTATTGTTTGGAGTGCTCATTGTCGGTATATATCAAAAAAAGAATATGTTTTTAAATTTATTAAATTTATGCAATATTTAATTCATGATTTCTGAGGAAGATAAAATAATGATGGAAACCCTTTATTGGTGGGGTATACCAACTTTATTTAGATGTAAAAATGATCCAGACCCGAAAAATTGTGATATAGCGTTAGTAGGCGTTCCTCATAGTACTGGGAATGGAACTACCGAAAGAGATCAGCATTTAGGTCCAAGAGCAGTTAGAAATATTTCTGCAATGTTGAGACGATCTCACTTTGATTACAAAATTGATCCTTGGAAAGAAAATAAAATTCACGATTTGGGAGACGTTCCTTTTCCTGAAGCGAATGATAATGAAAAATGTATAGAGAGAATTTCAGCTTTTTATGATCATATTGAACAGGCCGAAAAGCCAGTTGTATCAATTGGTGGTGATCATTCAGTAACTGGTGGAATTGTTCAAAGCTTAGCTAAAAAAAATTCAAAATTAACTAAAGGAAAAAAAATTACATTTCTTCATTTTGATGCCCATACAGATTGTTTTGAAAAATTAGATCATTTTTTGGGTGCAAAAAAATCAGCAGCACATTGGGCTTCTTATTTAGTTAAACAAGGAAATGTTGATCCGCATACAAGTACTCAGATAGGTATAAGAGGAAATCCAAGAACATTAGATTGGTTACAAGCAAGCTATGATATTGGTTATCAAGTAATTACAATGGATGAATATAGAGAATGGGGCCATGAAAAATGTGTTAAAATGATTTTAGATAGATTAGGGGACAATCCTATTTACGTTACCTTTGATTTAGATTGTTTAGACCCAGCAGTTGCTCCAGGTGTAGCAAATATAGAACCTGCATATAAAGGATTTAACATGGATGAAGCGCGAAAACTAATTCAATGCTTGAAAGGAAAAAATGTAATTGGTGGAGATGTTGCTTGTTTAATGCCGACAAAAGATAGTCCAAATCAAATTACAGCAATGGTTGCAGCTTCTATAATGTTTGAAATTATTTGTTTAATTTCAGTTTATCGTAACAAGTAATTTTAATTTAAAATAAATTCTGAAGCTCTTTCAGCAATCATTAATGTTGGAGCATTTAGGTTTCCACTTGTAATTTCAGGCATTACAGACGCATCAACTACTCTTAGATTTTCAACTCCATGAACTTTTAGTTTTTGATCAACAACAGCCATATTATCTACACCCATTTTTAAAGTACAAGATGGATGGTAAGCAGTTTCAGCTTTAGATCTGATGTATTCTTCAAATACCTCATTCGTTTGAGCATGTTCTCCCGGTCCAATTTCTTTGCCTGCAAAAGGCTTCAAAGAATCTTGTCCTAAAATTTTTCTAGCTACATGAATACATTCTATCGTTTGCTTTAAATCATCTTCATGCTCAAGATAATTAAATTGAATTTTTGGATAATCATAAGGGTTTGAGCTGTTTAAAGTTATATGGCCTCTACTTTTTGGATGGTTAGGGCTAGCATGCAATTGGTAGCCATGCCTATCTGGATCAACTAATCCATGATCAATAACAAAAGCAGGAAAAAAATGAAATTGAATATTAGGATATTCTCTCTCTGGTGATGATTTACAAAAACCTCCAGCTTCCAAGAAAGAGGTAGAGCAAGGACCACTTCTATTTAAAAACCATTGAATCCCAATTCTAACCATATTTAACTTATTAACGTAAGAATATAAGGTATCTTTAGTTTTACATTCTTGCTGCACATACGTTTCCAAATGATCTTGTAGATTTTTTCCAACACCCTCTAAGTTATGAACAACGTTAATTCCCTTATCTTTTAAGTGTTGACTTGGGCCAATCCCTGAAAGCATAAGTAACTGAGGTGAATTAATTGCACCTCCACTTAAAATTACTTCTTTATTTGCATAAATTTTTTCAACTTTATCTTTAATTTTAACTTCAATTCCAATAGCTTTTTTTCCATCAAAAATTATTCTCTCAACATAAGCTTCGGTAAATACTTTAAGGTTTTTTCTTTTTTTTGCAGGATTTAAATAATATTTTGAAACACTGGCTCTCTCGCCTTTATGAATAGTGACATCGTACATTCCAAAACCTTCTTGTTCCTTACCATTCATGTCGTTATTTATTTTGTAACCAGCTTCTCCAGCTGAATCTACAAATGCTTTAAATAAAGGATTTTTATTTTTTGATTGGTTTACTGGCAATATTCCATTACCACCTCGATATTCATTTTCTCCTTCTGACCAAGTTTCAATTTTTTTAAAATAGGGAAGAACTTTTTCATAAGACCAATCGTCTAATCCAAAAGACGCCCATCTTTGATAATCATTTGGATTGCCTCTGACAAATACCATTCCATTATGAGCAGAACATCCACCAATCATTTTTCCTCTTGGACAAAATAATCTTCTATTATGTAGATGGGGTTCTGGTTCTGAATAATATTTGTAGTTATATTTTGGATCATGCATCGTATATAAAATTGCAAGTGGCATGTTGACTTTCCAGATATCACTGGGTTTTCCAGCTTCAAATATTGCTACATTGTTTTGATTGTTTTCTGTTAATCGATTTGCAAGTACACAGCCTGCACTTCCAGCGCCAATAATTAAATAATCGAAATTCATATAAGTTTGGAACTTAACAACTTTTCATAGTCATGAATAGATTTCATTTTAATATCGGTTCTTTTAGCAGCTTCATCAAATTTTCGAAGAAGAATTGATGGCTTAAAGTAAGATTTATTCTCAAACTTTTTACTTTCTTTATCATTTAAAACGCCTCCTTGTAACTTTAAGCTTATTTTTGACGCATCTGATAAAAAATTAAAATATTTTTTGTCTCTAGCTAAATAACGTTTGGCTAATACATGGTATTTGATTGGCTCAACAATTTTTTGTCCAAAAAACTTTTTAAGATATTGATATCCAATGTTTTCATGCTCTCCATCTAATTTATTTTTAACTAATTCATCAGGATCTTCTAAAAGAAAATGCCCATAGTCATGAAGTAAACAAGCACAAATTAAATCATCATCACACTTTGCTTTTTCAGCTAGCATAGCTGATTGTATCATGTGCTCAGACATTGTTACTTTTTCACCTATATATAAAGATTTATTATTTATAAAATTTGAAATGATTTTATAAATTATCTTCATTTATTATTGTGGATAATCCCCTTCAATAGCAATACGGTCCATTATTCTTTCAAAACCAAGTCCTTTATTTGGATAAAAATCAGCAATCGCATAGTGTTGAACACTTCTATTGTCCCATATCGCAATTGCGTTTTCTGTCCATTTAAATCTGCAAGTAAGATCTAATCTTGCCTGATGTTCGAACAAATAATTTAATATTTCATTACTTTCCTCTTTGTCCATACCAACAATTTCTTTTGTGTAAGTCCAGTTTACAAAAAGAATTTTTTTACCTGTTTCTGGATGAGTTCTTAAAATTGGATGATTGTTTGAATATTCATCCATATTTCCATTGCTCTCCATTCCTTTATATTTATCAAGAAAAAATCCTCCTCCTAGTGAGGAATGAACCGCTTTTTTATTTTTGATCTTATTTTTTATTTCTTCATCCAATGTTTCCCATGCAAGTTCCATATTTGAAAAAACAGTATCACCTCCAACTGGTGGAATTTTAATTGATTTTAAAACAACAGCCTTTGTGGGTTTTTTATTGTAACTAACATCTGAATGCCAACCTTCACCCCATTGTGTTTTTTCATCAGGCTTTTTAATTATTCTTACAATTTCAGGAAATTCACTTCTACCTTTAACATATGCATGTGTTTCTAATGGACCAAACTTAGCAGCTAAAGCTATATGTTGTTTTGTTGTTAAAGGTTGATCTCTAAAGAAGATTACTTTGTGTTCTAACAAAAGGTTGTTTATTTTTTTAAAATTTTCATCTGAAACATCGGTTAAATTAATTCCATTTATTTCTGCACCCAATGCTCCTGATAATAATTTTACATCAATCATTTTTTGAGTTTTCCAATAATTGCTAAATTGTTAGAATTAAATTCATCTTTATTTTCATTAATAAAGTCATCCATAATTTTAATTTTTTCTTCTTCAAACTCAGTAACTTTTCTTTTACTAAGATCAATATAAAGCGCTAACATTTCAATAGTTGCCGATAATTTTTTTGATGATTTTTCAATCATTTCCATCTTGAAATGTAATCTCTTTTTATCATGATCAAAGAAGGTTAAAACAATTTCAACTTCATCGCCCTCTTTAACTTCACCATCATATGTGGTACGAGTTTCAACAACCATGGTGCTCCTTAGACTATCCTTTGCAGATTTTTCACCCATCCTAAATTTTTCAAGTATTATCTCCCACGTCTGATCAAAAACTAGGACATAGTAAGCCATGTTCATATGATTGTTATAATCAGTCCAATCTTTTTTAATTGTTAGATTTGTTATGTGAAAAGACATTTTTTTATTCCCTCGACCTTTTTATAATAGTATAAATCTTACTTAAAATGAACAACAAGGTATTCATATCGTGTGCTGTTACTGGGTCAGGAGATACAGCAAGTAAGCATCCAGATTTACCTAAAACCCCAGAACAAATTGCAAAAGCGTCAATTGAGGCCGCTAAAGCTGGAGCTGCAATTGCACATATTCATGTAAGAGAGGAAGATGGAACACCTAGCAGAAGATTAGAATTATATAAAGAAGTAGTTGATAGAATTCGTTCAAGTGACAAAGATGTAATATTAAATTTAACAACTGGAATGGGTGGAGATTTAGATATAGGACAGGGAGACAATCCTTTAGACTTTGGCCCTATGACGGATATGGCAAATGTTATGGAAAGAATTGCAAATGCTGAACAGTTTTTACCTGAAATTTGTACATTAGATGCTGGAACTTTAAATTTTGGTGATAGCTCAGTTATTACAGTTAATACCCCAAATGATTTGAGAAAAGCTGCAAAAAAATTAAAAGAAATAGGTGTTAAGCCAGAAATAGAAGCATTTGATTTAGGAAATATGTGGTTTGGTGCTCAATTATATAAAGAGGGATTATTAAGTGATCCGCCAATGTTTCAAATGTGTTTAGGAATACCATGGGGTGCTCCTGCAACGACATTAGCTATGCAAGCCATGAAAGATATTATGCCAAAAGAAGGAATTTGGTCAGGGTTTGCAATTTCAAAAAATGAAATGCCTTTTGTTGCTCAAACTGTTTTGATGGGAGGTAACCCAAGAGTCGGTTTAGAGGATAATTTATATTTATCCAAAGGTAAATTAGCTACTAACGCTCAATTGGTAGAAAAAGCTGTAAGAATTATAGATGAACTTGGCTATGCCCCAATGACACCAGCAGAAACTAGAGAAAAGTTAAAACTTGTTAAACACAAGTAATGTCTCAAATAAAAAATATAGCAGTTATCGGAACTGGAGTAATAGGCGCAGGCTGGATCATCAGATGTTTAGCTCATAATAAAATTGTTCATGCTTATGACAAAGATATTAAAATAAAAAAAAATTTAATTACTGAGATTAAAAGAACTTGGCCATATGTAAAAAAACTTTTCAATAAAAAAACAATTAATCTTAAAAATTTTAAATATTTTACTTCTATTGATGAAGCTTTAAGGGATGCAGATTTTATTCAAGAATGTGCAACTGAAAATTATACTTTAAAAACTAAGTTGATGCGCACTATTGGAAAATATTCTAAACCTAGTGCAATTATTTCATCAAGTTCATCAGGATTGCTACCAACAAGAATTTATTCTAAATGTAAAAATCCAGAGAGGGGAATAATTGGACATCCATTTAATCCTGTCTATTTATTGCCTGCTGTAGAAATTGTTCCAGGTAAGAGAACTTCAAAAAAAAATTTAAATTTGGCTAAAAAATTTTATAAATCAATTTCTATGAATCCAATAATGGTTAAACATGAGTTACCAGGTTATTTATCGGATAGATTGCAGGAAGCTTTGTGGAGAGAAGGGCTACACATTATTAACGAAGGTCACGCAACTACAGAGGATTTAGATAGAGCAATCGAAGATGGACCAGGTTTAAGATGGTCATTAATGGGAACCTTTCTAACTTTTCATTTAGCTGGAGGAAAAGCTGGTATGAGACACATGTTAGAACAATTTGGACCAGCTTTAAAACTTCCATGGACAAAACTTAAGGCTCCAAAATTATCAAATAAGTTAATTGATAGATTAGTTAAAGGAACGAAAAAACAATCTAAAGGAAAATCAGTTACCAAAATCTCAAATATTAGAGATGAATATTTAGTTGAGCTTCAAAAGCTTAGAAAAAAATACGAAAAAAAATTAAGATAAACTAATCATTTCTTTCTGTGTGACCATCAACAGAAATTACCTGTCCAGAAACTTTGCTTGAGTCATCAGAAATTAGAAAAGAACACATTTTTCCAATATCCTCCTCCAAAATCCATTGTTTCATTGAGCTCATTGAAACAAAATCTTTTTCAATTACTTTTGTTGAAACTTTAGTAAATTTTGCTTTATCTTTTATAACTCTTTTCATTCTGTCTCCCTTAATTGTTCCGGGACACACTGCGTTCACTCTAATGTTAAATTTGCCAAGCTCCATAGCCAAGGTTTTTGTAACTCCAATTATTGCCCATTTACTTGCAGCATAAGGAGACCTAAGAGGAAAACCAAGAATTCCAGCTGTTGATGAAATATTGATTATTGAACCATTTTTAGATTTTTTAAGTAATGGAATAGCTTTTTTTGTGAAATAGAAGTGGCTATTTACATCTACATGTAGGGTATTTTCCCAATCTTTAGATTTTAATTTTTCAAGAGATCCAGTTGGTCCGGCAATTCCAACATTATTTATTAAAGCATCGATTTTTTTTGTTTTTTTATTTATATTTTTAAATAAATCTGAAACTTGATTTTCATCTGAGGCATCACATGCGTATCCAAACAATCTTTTGTTTTTTAAAGGATGTTTATTGAGTTTGTTTAAAGATTTAGTGTCAATATCACAAAGATAAACATATGCTCCGCGTGCAAGACATAATTTGGCTGTAGCTAAACCTATTCCAGATGCTCCTGCAGAAATTATTATTTTTTTATTCTTTAATGATTGGTTAACCATTAATTATGATTTTGTTAAAGATGACTGTAATTCTTTATTAGATATATAGCCTTTAACATTTCCACTTTTATCTACCACTTCGCAGTTTGAATTAGAACAAACTATTTGTGGTAGGAATTCCTCAATAAACTGATCTTCATTTACTTTTATTAAACTGGACTTATCTATATCATTAGCATTATTAATATCTTTCATAATAACTTTGGCTTTAATAACTTTTGCTCTATTTACATCTTTTACAAAAGCTTTTACATAATCATCTGCTGGGTTCATAATGATATCCACGGGAGTTCCAACTTGAACTAATTTTCCAGCATTTAGTATTCCAATATGATCACCAAGTCTAAGAGATTCATCTAAGTCGTGAGTAATAAATACAATAGTTTTTTTTAATTCTGATTGTAGATCAAGTAACTGTTTTTGCATATCACTTCTAATCAGTGGATCTAACGCACTGAAAGCTTCATCCATAAGCATAATATCACTGTCTGTAGCAAGAGCTCTTGCTAAACCAACACGTTGTTGCATTCCACCTGATAATTGATTTGGAAATTGATTTTCAAATCCATTTAATCCGACAGCATCAATTTTTTCCATCGCAACTCTGTTTCTCTCATCTTCAGGTTTGCCTTGCATTTCCAGCCCATAACCGACGTTTTGTATAACTGTTTTATGAGGGAATAAGCCAAATCTTTGAAACACCATACTCATTTTGTGTCTTCTAAATTCAATCAGTTGATCTTTATTGAAAGACATAACATTTGTACCTTCAACTAAGATCTCACCGTCTGTTGGATCAATTAATCTATTTAAATGCCTAATTAGGGTTGATTTTCCAGATCCTGACAAACCCATACAAACAAAAGTTTCACCTTCTTCTATTTTTAATGAAACATCATCAAGACCAACTGTATGACCAGTTTGTTCTAAAACCTCCTCTTTGTTAGCCCCACCTTTTACCATAGGCATTACAGATTGAGGATTACTACCGAAGATTTTATAAACATTGTTAATCTCAATTTTAGACATTATTTACCTTTCTTTGTATTTGGAGCTGTTCTCTCTTGCAGAGTTTCTCCGTAAGACTGAGTTATCCTATCAAGAACAATTGCTAAAAGTACAATTGCAATTCCTGCTTCAGCAGCTCTTCCCACATTTAATTGTTGAAGTCCAAGTAAAACTTCATCCCCCAAACCTCTAGTTCCTATCATCGATGCAATAACTACCATAGCTAATGCCATCATTGTACACTGATTAATACCTTGCATTATATTAGGTAAAGCTAATGGCATTTGCACCCCCCATAGCTTTTGTTTTTTACTTGCACCAAATGCATCTGCAGCTTCAATAACCTCAGTATCAACTAGTCTTATACCCAAATCTGTAAGTCTTACTAAAGGAGGAACCGCATAAATAAATGTAGCTATGATCGCAGGAACTGCTCCTAAGCCAAATAACATAATACCAGGAATTAAGTAACAGAAACTAGGAATAGTTTGCATTAAATCTAAAACTGGTAAAATTACATTTCTTGTTCTTACGCTTCTTGCCATCGCTATTCCCAATGGAATGCCCGCAACAACACAAAGAAATATTCCAATTAACATTATTGCTGTAGTTTCAATTGCTTTTTGCCAAAATATTGGGTGAAGAAACCCTATAAAAAAAGTACAAAACCCTACAAATACTGTCGTTCCAACTTTTCTTCCACTTGCAAAATAAGTTAGAACTACTACACCAAGTATAACCAATGGCCATGGAGCTTGAATTAAAAAGTTTTTTACAAGCATTAACATATAAAGAAGAACATTATTAATAGCTTCAAATATGTACCCATATTTTTCATTAAGTGTTTTGAAACCAACATTGATCCAATTCATTAATGGTAAATCTAGCCACTTTGGCCATTTACCCCCTAACCATGAAAAATCATTTAATAATTCTCCAATATTGTCAGGTTTTCTTTTTGATTGAGAATAACTAGTTATTAATAACCATACAAAGATAACGAGCAAACCAATATTAAAAAATATTTTTTTATTTTTTTTTAATGCTTCCATAATTTAAATCTAATTAAAGAAAGAGCCCCGAAGGGCTCTTTCATAATTATTTAGGATATTGGATTATAGAGCGGCGCTAACTTTTTTAGCAACGTCTGCTGGCACCCAATCTTTCCACATACTTTCATTTTTTAAGAAGTGCATCGCGGTAAGTTCCATATCACCATCTGACTCATCTTCGTAAAAAGCTAACATTTTGTTAACTGTAGCTGTTGGAATAGTATATTTCTTTAAGAAATCAGTTTCTTTAGGATTAGCTTTCGCCCAATCAGTTAAAACAGATTTTGTCAAAGCCATATCTCTATATTCACATGCACAGCTTTTTTTGTAAGCATCTGGTCCGTTTGCTTTAATATCTTCAACAACTGCAGACATAGAATTCCAACAATCAGAATCAAATTTTGGTTCTGTAAGTCTAACTAGGTCAACTTTACCCATTAAACCAGTTGGCGCCCAGTAATATGTAAAGATTGGTTTTTTCTTGGCAAAAGCTCCTGCTATAGCAGCATCTAATGCTCCACCTGAACCTGGATCAAAGTTAGTATAGTATTCATCTAAACCATACTCTATTTGTTTAACCAAGTTTACAGTATAACAAGTCCAACCAGATATACAGCTAGTCATACGTCCTTTTGAAGGATCTTCTGGGTCTTTAAATAAAGCTGCAATTTTTGGATCTTTCATATCATCAACTGATTTCAAATTGTATTTATCAGCTGTTGTTTTATCTACATAGAAAGCTTGTTGTGAGTCAGGAGTGTTGACTCCAATATTAATAATAGTGCCAGCCTTTTCATGTGGCTCGTAATTAGCAATAATGTTGTCATACCAAACTTCTGTAATAACATCTAATTGACCGTCGTAATGAGCAGCCATTATTGGGGTAGTACTTCCTTTAGTTACAGAAACTTCACACCCGTATCCTTTTTCAAGAATAAAAGTAGTAATTGCCGTATGGATGTTAGCACTACTCCAGTCAAAATCTCCCAATCTTGCTTTACAGTCGCCAGCATTTGCACTTGTCGCAATCAAAGATGACAGAAGGAAAATTGAGATTGTTAATTTCTTTAAAAACTTCATTAATTATCTCCTTAAGGTTAAGTTTTAATTCTGAGAGTTAATAATGAATGTAGATAAAAAACAAGCTTTGAATTATAAATACAACTATTAATTGAGTTGATTTGATTACTCTTTTATATAAAAATTAGGTGTGAGCTCAATTTCTAAACTAGAAAAAAATTCAACATATTTAAAAGTTATTTGGAATGATGGTGAGGAAAGCAAGTTTAATTATCTTTGGCTTAGAGATAATTGTCCAACTGCTCATGATAAAGACTCAAGACACAGAATGTTTAATATTTTGGAAGTCTCGCAAAACATTAATCCTGCAAAATATTGCATAAGTTCAGATGGAAAATTAGAAATTGAATGGAGTGAAGGAGATCATACAAGTTGTTATGATCCTAATTGGCTTAGAGAAAATTGTTATACCATAAAAAATAAGCAAAAATATGTTTCTCCATACAAGTTATGGGATAGTTCATTACAAAAAAATTTAAAATCAATTCAAATTGATCACGATGAAATTATAAATTCAGATGAAGGATTGGTTAAGTGGTTAGAACTTTTACATTATACTGGTATAGCTATAGTTAAAAATGCACCGATAGAAAAAAATTCTGCATTAAAAGTTTTAAATCGTATTAGTCATACACGAGAGACATTTTTTAATACCCCCTTTGAAGTAATTAATATTCCAAAACCAAATAACTCCGCATACACAGCGCACGCTTTAAGAAATCATATGGATTTGCCTTGGTTTGAAAACCCACCTGGTTATCAATTTTTACATTGTTTAATAAATTCAGCGAAGGGTGGTGACTCCTCAGCTGTAGATGCATTTGCTGTAGCAGATTATTTAAGAAATAACGAAAAAGATACTTTTGATATATTGGTAAATACTCCACTAAAATTTAGAGATAAAGACTACACTCAAGAAGCAATCAGAAGTGTTTATGGTACAGCAATATCACTAACTAAAGACGGAGATTACAATGATATTCGTTATAGTATTGCAACACTAGATGCTCTTGATTGTCATCCAGATATAATGGACTCAGTTTATAAAGCTCATCATCGATTTGGAAATTTATTGCATGATGCTAAATTTCAAATTAATTTTAGACTAGAGCCAGGTGATATTTTTTCATTTAACAATAGAAGATTACTTCATGGAAGAACAGAGTTTGATCCTAATTCTGGTCATAGACATCTCCAAGGATATTACATGGATAGAGATGAAATAATTGGAAGATTAAAATTTCTTAAAAGTTATTAATAGATACAACCTGATTTAGAAAAATAATATATTTTAATATTTAAGTAACCTTAATTTAACGATATCTTAACATTTATATTTTACTTCATTGTAAATACATAAATTAAAAAGAGAGGGAAAAAATGAAAAAAATACTTAGTATTTTAACAATTCTATTTACATTCTCTTTTACATCGCACAGCTACTCAAAGACGGAAATTCATTGGTGGTATGGAAACAGTGGTTTTCTTGGTGATGTAATTATTGAAATTGCAAATAGATTTAATGCTTCACAAGATCAATATACGGTCATTCCTACAGGTAAAGGAAGTTATGAAGATAACATGGCAGCAACTATTGCTGCATTTAGAGCTGGAGACCAACCGCACTATTCACAGGTTTATGATGCTGGTGCTGCGATAATGGTAGCGCAAGTTAAAAATGGTGTTGTTATTGGTTTTGAAGAAATGGCAGAGAAATATGGAATTAAAGTTGATGCAGACAATTATATTCCAGGAATTAAAAATTTCTATGCAGACTCTGATGGAAAAATGATCGGTGTACCGTTCAATAGTTCAACTTGTTTGATGTATGCAAACATGGATATTTTGAAAGAAGTTGGAATTGAATCAGTACCAAAAACTTACGAAGAATTTGAGGCTATGGCTCCAAAAATTAAAGCTGCTGGATACATACCTTTAGTTCAAAGTCACTTTCCTTGGATCTGGACAGAAAATTTCTTTTCAAGACATAACTTACTTATGACAGATGGAAACAATGGTTACGATGCTGTTCCAACAAAAACTTTATTTGCTGAAACAGATGCATTTGTAATGCACTGGAAGAAAGTTAAAGAGTGGTATGAAAAAGGCCTTTATGGTTATAAAGGAAGAGCATGGGGAGATAACCAAGCTCCATTTATAGCTGGTGAAGCTGCGTTTTGGTTTGGTTCAGCTGCATCGTTCGGTGGAATGAAAGGTGTTGTTCCTAACTTTACAGTAAACCATATTCCTTATTGGGATTCTGTAACAGGTGGTAAAGAGTATCCAACATTTATTGGTGGTGCTGCTAACTGGATATTAAATGGTCATACAGAAGAAGAGTACAAAGGACTTGCTAAGTTTATAGAATTTATGGGTTCTCCAGAAATGGATCTGTATTATCACAATATGACTGGTTACTCTGCAGTAACTAAAGGTGGTATAGAGTTAGCTGAAACTATAAACTTCTATAGAGCTTCTCCATATCATAAAGCAGTTGGTGAACAATTAAGCTTAGAAGGTTCGACTATTCCTGGTGGATATAGAGCTGGTAACTGGCCACAAATTCGTGAAGTAATTTACGAAAATGTTGAGCCTATGTTAAACGGTAAAATATCTATCGAAAAAGGATTGAAGAACATGGATAAAGGTGCAGCTAAATTGTTAAAACAATTTGCTAAAACTTTATAAACAATAATCTAATTAAGGAGGGTAATAACTTACCCTCCTTATTTTTTATTTTACTTATATGAAAAAAGTCCAATTTAAATCTAGTTATTCTCAATATTTATTTTTGGCTCCACAGTTAGGAATTTTATTAATTTTTTTATATTGGCCAATCATTCAAACTTTTAGAGATGCATTTACAATGCAGGATGCATTTGGATTTGGAACTCAGTTTGTATGGTTTGATAATTTTTTATTCATCTTTGATGATCCTGCTTATTGGATAGCATTTAAGTTTACTATTATTTATAGCTTTGTAATAACCCTAATCACAGCTTCTATTGGCTTGTTGCTCGCAGTTCAGGCAAATAATGTTATACATGGTAAAAGTGCATACAAAACATTATTAATTTGGCCGTATGCAATTGCTCCTGCTGTTGTTGGTGTAATGGCAAATTATTTTTTTAGTGAAAGATTTGGACTACTTTATCATTTGTTTAATAATCTATGGGGATTTAACTGGTATGAAAGTGTCTTTGACTCATATATTTATTTAATTATCGCTGGTTCCTGGAAGCAAATAAGTGCAAATTTCATTTTCTTTTTGGCGGGTCTACAAGCCATACAAAGATCTGTGATTGAAGCATCTATGATAGATTGCAAAAATAGTATTAGAAGATTTTGGACAATTACATTTCCTTTACTAATGCCAACAACATTCTTTTTAATTATTATTAATATTACTTATGCGTTTTTTGATACGTTCGGTATTATTGATACTACAACAATAGGTGCCCCATCAGGTGAAACAAGAACTCTAGTTTACAAAGCCTACATGGATGGCTTCAGAGGATTAGATTTAGGAAGTGCAGGCGCTCAATCAATAATGATGATGTTCATAGTATTATTTATTACAATTTTTCAATTTAGATACATAGAAGGGAGAATACATTATAATTAATGACTAGATTAATTACGTCAGGATTTTCTCATTTTATTTTATTCATAGGAATATTAATTATGATTGTTCCTGTATGGATGATTTTTGCAAGCTCAACTCATACAGGTTTAATAATTAATACTCAGGGTCTTCAAATGTTTTTAGGAGACAGCTTTTATGAAAATTATTTGAGAGTTTTGTTATACAAGGGTGGTTTTTTCAAAGAGATAACCGCTTTAAAAATGTTTTTAAACAGTTTCATAATGGCAACTGGAGTTGCAATATTATCTGTTATTACATCTTTAATGGCTGCTTATGCTCTAGTTTATTTTAGAACAAAATATGCAACATTATTGTTCTGGATGATATTTGTTACAATCTTAGTTCCATTAGAATTAAGAATTTTTCCAACGTATTCAGTAATGGCTGAGCTAAATCTAGTAAATTCTTATTTCGGATTGATTGTGCCTATTTCGGCTTCAGCTATAGCAACATTGTTTTTTAGACAGTTTTACAAAACTGTTCCAGATGAATTACTTGAATCAGCAAAGCTAGATGGAGCAAATACTTGGAGATTTTTTATTGATTTTTTACTTCCATTATCAAAAACAATGATAGTGGCGATGTTAATATTTATGTTTGTTTTTGGTTACAACCAGTACCTATGGCCATTATTAGTAACAAGCTCAGAGCAATACTGGACTGTGGTTATGGGATTAAAGATGATGTCAGGTTCAATCGTTCACCGTTTTGCGTTTGTTATGATGTCTATGGTTCCACCAATTTTAATTATAATTGTTTTACAGAAACATTTTATTAAAGGAGTTTTTCAAGATAAATGAAAATAAAACCACTTCAAATTGTTGCTCATATTATTTTAATAATAGGAGTTTTGTTAATGGTTCTCCCAATTTGGATTTCTTTTGCAAGTTCCACTCATGAAAATGTATCTATACTTACAGAGGGTATGAGGTTTACTTTGGGTGAACAATTTTCAAGAAATTATAATGAAGTTTTAAATGAAAAAGGTGGTTGGTCAGAGGAAGTAACTGCTGCAAAAATGTTTATTAACAGTTTTATAATGGCTTTAGGAATTGCTACACTTAAAGTAGCTATTTCAGCAATGTCTGCATACGCTTTAGTTTATTATAGATTTAAATTAGCAGTACCAATTTTTTGGTTGATCTTTATTACTCTGCTTGTTCCTTTGGAGGTGAGAATATTTCCAAGTTATAAAATAGTATCTGATTTAGGTTTAACCAACTCATATACAGGCCTTATTCTTCCGTTAGTTGCCTCAGCAACGGCAACCTTTTTCTTCAGACAATTTTACAAAACAATTCCTGATGAACTATTGGAGTCTGCAAAATTAGATGGAGCAAATGCTTGGAGTTTTTTCATTGATTTCTTAGTTCCACTATCAAAAACTATGATAGCTGCAATGTTTATATTTATGTTTGTTTATGGATATAGCCAATATTTATGGCCATTGATTATGACTACTGCTGAAGAATATTGGACTGTTGTGATGGGGATGAAAATTATTTACACTGAGAGTTACGAGGGAGTTGCGCTACCAAGAACTGCAGAAAGGTTTGCTTATATTATTTTGTCTATGATCCCTCCAGTATTAGTGGTGGTATTTTTACAAAAATGGTTCATAAAAGGATTAATTCAAACGGAGAAATAAATGAGTTTTTTAGATTTAAAAAATGTAACTAAGATTTACCCTAACGGCACAAAAGCAGTACATGAAACTTCATTAAGTATCAACGAAGGAGAGTTTATGGTTTTTGTAGGGCCTAGTGGATGTGGAAAATCAACGTTGTTAAGAATGGTTGCAGGATTAGAGGACATAACTGAAGGTCATATTAATCTTGATGGAAAATTAATAAATGAAGTTGATCCATCTGAAAGAGATGTGGCAATGGTATTCCAGAACTATGCATTATATCCACATATGAATGTTTATAATAATCTAGCTTATGGTTTAAAAAATAGAGGAATTGACAAAGAAACAATCGAGCAAAAAGTTAATGATGCAGCAAAACTTCTTCAAATTTCAGATTTTTTACAGAGAAAACCATCAATGTTATCTGGCGGTCAAAGGCAAAGAGTTGCAATGGGTAGAGCGATTGTTAGAAATCCTAAAATATTCTTATTTGACGAACCTCTTTCAAACTTAGACGCAAAATTAAGAATCCAAATGAGACTTGAAATCAAAAAACTTCAGCAGAAAGTTGGAGTAACAAGTATATTTGTTACACACGATCAAGTTGAGGCTATGACGCTTGCAGACAGATTAGCTGTTATAAATGATGGAATTATAGAACAACTTGGAACTCCTATTGAAATTTATAATAATCCAAAATCTTTATTTGTTGCTGGTTTTATTGGTTCTCCACAAATGAATTTTTTAGATGCTAATTTAAATAATAAAACGCTATCAGCAGAAAACTTTGAGATTAAAAATATAGAAAGTGATTATAATGGTGAGGTTACTTTAGGAATAAGACCAGAGCATTTAATAGAGACTGAAAATGGTTTGATAAATTTAAAAGTAGAATTAGTAGAACAGCTAGGTTCAGATAATCTTGTTTATGGACAAATAAAAAATATAAAAGATTTTTGTTATAGATCTCCAGGAAACCAAACAATCAAAAAAGGCGACACTCTAAGTTTGAATATTGAAGAAAATAAATATTATATCTTTGATAAAAGCACTGGCAAAAGAGTAAACTAAGTTTGATTTTAGCAAAACCAAATCATATAAAAATTTATGGTCACCGAGGAGCCAGAGGCGATCTACCAGAAAATACACTAGATAGTTTTAAATATTTATTTGATAACAATATTAATGCCTACGAAACAGATATTTTAATTTCAAAAGATCTTGTACCAGTTATAGCTCATGATTTTAGATTAGATCCAAGCAGAACAAAAGATAATGAAGGAAATTGGATAGAGGATGAAAATTTAAAAATGTTTGATTTAACTTATGAAGAACTTTCAAAGTTTGATGTAGGTTCAGTGAATAAATTATCCAGATATGGAAGAAGATTTATCAATCAAAAAAAATTAGAAAATCAAAAAATACCAAAACTTTCTGAATTGTTAGAAATGTCTAAAAAAAACAAATCTGAAAATTTATTAATAAATTTAGAAATTAAATCTACGCCAGATGAAGAAAATTTGACACCAGAACCAGAAGATACAGTAAAATTAGTTATGAACGATATAAATGAATCATTTTTAAAAGATAAAATAATCGTTTCATCATTTGACTGGAGAACTTTAACAGTAATCAAAAATAACTATCCAGAAATTCCGAGAGCTTACTTAACTCAACATTTAACTGGAATTAACATTAATCAAACCATTTACAACAGATCTCCATGGTTGAGTTTTTTACCATATTATGAAGACCATGAATTACCGGGAATTATAAAGTCACAAGGTGGAAAAGCTTGGCATCCATATCGAAAAGATATTACAAAAAAATTAGTCGATATTTCTCACCAAGAAGAATTGCCAGTTAATGTGTGGACCGTAAATAAAGAGTACGACATGTTAAAAATGATTGAATATGGTGTAGATGGCATCATGACAGATTATCCAATAAGGTTGAAAGAACTTTGTGATAAAGAAAATATAAACTGGTTCTAGTTTATTTTGATGGACTTAAATATAGTTAATAATGAGGAAAAGTTTTTAGCAGGTAAACTTGAAGGTTATACATTAAAAGGTGCTGAAAATAAATTTGATGACAAAGGAAATCCTTTATTATTTCCAGGCTGCACAATAATTTGCAATATTCCTCTTAATACTGATTTATCTAATGAAATTATTAATTATCAAAAAAAAATAGAAAATTTTAATCCTAAAAAAACTTATTTCTATTTACCCGCTTCTAGTTTTCATATGACATTATTTGATTGTTGTAATTTAAATACAAAAAACACTAAATATTGGCCATCAAATATAGATCCTAATATGGATTATAAAAATATAGCTATTGAGTTAAATAAAAGAATTAAGGATTATATTTTTCCTGAAGAATTAAACTTAAAATTAAAAATGTTTTTTGGTGGTTACAGTATTATTTTAGAACCATTTTCTGAAAAGGACGAAAAAATATTAAGAAATTGTAGAGATAAACTAAGCAGTTTGTTAAAAATTCAATTTGAAAATCATCAAAGATACACTTTCCATATTACTTTAGCGTATATATTAAGAGAACTTAATCAAACTGAAATAAAAAATTTAATTGAATTTAATAAAAAATTATTTTTTGACTTTAGTAAAAGATTTCCAAAACTAACTCTTGAAAAACCTGAAATGTGCACTTTTGAAGATATGCTAGAATTTAAAAGTATTAATTCTTCCAACCAGTAACAGTTTTTACTTCAAGATATTCTGTGAGGCCCCATACTCCACCTTCTCTACCATTTCCTGATTGTCTATATCCCCCAAACGGGGTGCCTGCGTCAGCTGCATTACCGTTTATATAAACACATCCTGATCTTAATTTTTTTGCAACTCTATGAGCTTTTTCTTTATCATCAGTTTGAAGATAATTTCCTAATCCATAAGAAGTATCGTTTACAATTTTCACTGCTTCATCTTCAGTATCAAATGGAATAATTGATAAAACAGGCCCAAAGATTTCTTCCTTTGCAATTCTCATCTCATTAGTAACATCTGTGAAAATAGTTGGTTTGATAAAATATCCTTTGTTTAAACCGTTTGGTAATTCTGGCCCTCCAGCAGCTAAAGTTGCACCCTCAGAAATTCCACTTTCAATAAGATTTATAATTTTATCATATTGAATTTTTGAAATTACAGGTCCAATGTGATCTCCTTTTTTAGTTGCTTGATCAACTTTAATTTTATTTGCTTCATCAACAGCTTCTTTTACTGCTCTTTCATAAATAGATTTTTCAACCAACATTCTTGTAGGTGCATCACAGGATTGACCTGAATTACTCATTACATTTCTGATACCATCTCGAACTGCATTTTTATAACTGTCTGCAAAAACTATATTTCCACCTTTGCCTCCAAGTTCTAAACAAACTCTTTTAATTGTCTCAGCTGCATTTTTTGAAATTAATCTCCCAGCTCTAGTTGATCCTGTAAAAGAAACCATATCAATATCAGGATGACTTGAAATTTGAGTTCCAACGCCCACACCATCTCCGTTCACTAAATTAAAAACCCCTTTAGGGAATCCTACTTCATCAATCATTTCTGCAAATAACATTGCTGATATTGGTGCTATTTCAGATGGTTTTAAAATCATTGTACATCCTGTTGCAAATGCAGGAACTACCTTTAAAGCTATTTGATTTATAGGCCAGTTCCACGGAGTTATTAATCCACAAACACCAATTGGCTCATAATAAATATGGTTGTTTGATTTTTCATCAAAATGTTCATCAAATTCAAATTCTTTAAGTCTAATTATAAAATCTTCCAAGTGAGCCTGTCCCGACGCAGTTTGTACCTCTGTAGCCCAATCCATTGGCGCTCCCATCTCTAATGAGATAGCTTCAGCCATTTCACCAAACCTTCTTTTGTAAATAGCTAATAATTTTTCAAGTAAATCTAATCTTTCTTCTTTAGTGGTTTCTTTAAAGCTCTCAAATGCAGTTTTTGCAGCTTTTACAGCATTATCTGTATCATCCTTTGAACCTAACGAAATAATTGCACAAGGATCTTCATTACATGGGTTAATTACTTTAAAGTCGTTTTTTTTAACTGGATCAACCCATCCACCATTTATATAAAATTTTCTTTTATCTAACATTTAATAATCTTAGCATATTAATTAAATTTCATAGCCTTTTTCTTCTGGTTCATTATCCACAAGCTCATCAGGAAAACCTTCAGCTCTAAAATTAATTTTATTTAAATCCTCCATTCTTTTTACAATCATGGAAGACCATGCTCTTGAACCATATTTTTTTTGTCCATCTTTAAATATCTCAACTATCTTTGGAGAAATCTCTAAAGGAGCATTTAATTTCTTAGCCAGACTATCAAATAAACCAGTATCTTTTAAAACAAGATCCATTGTGAAATTGATATTATAAGAGCCATTTAAAATAACCTGACTTTCTGTTTCATGTACAAAAGAATTTCCAGATGAAACTGCTATACCTTTAAATGCTTTAGTTAGATCTAAATTTGATTTTTTCGCAACAGTCCATGCCTCACCTAAAGCTACTAAATGAACTGATGCTAAATAATTTGTTATGACTTTAAGAACTGATGCACTACCTAATTCACCGGTATGTAAAACTTTTCTACCCATTACAGTTAATGCAGGCAATATTTTTTCAAAAGCTTTTCTTTCTCCGCCTACAAATATAGCAATATTACCTGTAGCAGCTCTATGACAACCACCACTTACAGGCCCATCTAGTGGGATAGCTTTTTTTGATATTACCTTATTACCAAGTCTTTTAACTTCATTTTCATCTGTTGTACTCATTTCTAACCAAATTTTATTTTCTGACAAACCATTTAGAACTCCATCTTCATTTTCCATAACTTCTGCAGAAACTTCAGGCGAAGGAAGAGAAGTAATTATTAGATCTGATTTTTCTGCTAATTCTTTAGGAGATTTTGCAATTTTAGCACCTAGCTTTTTAAATTCATTTGTTAAACTTTCATCTATTTCTCTAACAGTAACATCAAAATTATTTCTTATTAAGCTTCCAGCTAGTTTACCACCCACATTTCCTAAACCAATAAAACCTATTTTCATTTTATTTCCTCTTCTTTTTTATTTTTTGTAAATACAATTAAAATTACACCTACTATTATTATTGCACCACCTATAAATAATTCTTGTGTTGGTTTTTCACCTAAAAGAAAAATTGCAGCCAATAATCCTGTTGGGGGTATACCCATCGTAACGATAGGAAGCACTTTATAAAGCGGGTTGTTTTTTAAAACATAATAGAAACAACCATAAGTAATTGGTTGCATTATGAAACCAATATAAATTGCAATGATCCAGTGATCAATTTTTGCATTTGTTAAATAATTAATTGTATTTCCATCAATTATTGCAGAAAGCATTATTAAAATTGGTCCAGAGAATAATGCTAACCATGCAACTAAAGCTAAAGGATTTATTTCTTTACTTAAAGGTTTAACCATAACTTGTCCAAGAGCCCATATAGCAGATCCTAAAATTGTAAGACCAATTCCAATAAATTTTCCATCCAAGTTAGGAGATCCGGTTAAAATATAAACACCAACAAAAGCGATTGCTATACCAATCAAAGCTCTAATAGTTGGTTTTTCTTTAAGCATGAAGTAAGCAAAAATAACTCCAAACGGAACTTCCATCTGAACCAAAAGAACTGCTGAAGATGCATCAATTAAATCTAAACCAGTATATGTAATACTATATTGCAACGAATTAGCCACTAATGACGCAACAAATATTCTTTTCAAATATCCTTTTGGAATTGGAAACCACCAAATTAATAATGATGCAGCAAATGTAAATCTGATACCCATTAAAAGAACAGGAGGAAAAGATTCAAATGCTGGTTTAGCAATTACAAAACCGAACCCTAAAAAAATAGGCACAAGGGATGCTACGAAAGTATCTTTTATATTCATGCCTATTTTAATATTAATGATTATTAAAGAACTTATGATATATTCACTTTTTAATTTATGAATTCAACAAAAATAGATCCTAAGTTTATCGGCCAAGCTAACCCTAGAGTTGGTTTAATCGCTCTTGCTAGTGATTTTATGATTGAAAAAGATTTTATAAATGTGATTAAAAATAAGAAAATCGATTTCTTTGTTAATCGTATTGAGTGTTACAACCCTCTCACGAAAGAAAACTTGATTAAAATGTCTAATAAAATCACTGACGTTACAAAAGATATTTTACCTGATCAAGACTTGGATTGTGTAGTTTATGGATGCACATCAGGAACTATTGCTGCTGGTCATGATTCAATTGAAGAAAAAGTTAAAGTTGCTAAACCAATGGCAGATGTATCAACACCAAGCACTGCTGCTATTAAAGCATTAAAGAAATTCAATATTAAGAAAGTTTCAATATTTACCCCTTATAGCAAAAAATTAAATGACGATGTTTTAGATTATTTTAAAAGTGAAGGTTTTGAAGTTACATCAAATTCTTATTTTGATATTCAAGATGATTATGACATTGGAAAAGTTGATCAAGATTATTTGTATGAAGTATTATCAAAAATAGATTTAAATGGAGCTGATGCTTTATTTGTTTCATGCACAGCTTTACCAGTTCTAGAAATTATTGATAAATTAGAAAAAAAATTAAATACGACAGTTTTATCTAGCAATCAGGCGTTAATTTGGGATACCCTTGTAAAAATAAAAAAAAATAATTCAGTTGAAGGGTTTGGAAAATTATTCCAAGTGAATTAATGTCATTTAGCAAAGAAGAATATAGACAAAGGTTAAAAAAAGTTCAGAAAATGATGCAGGAAAAAGGCATCGAACTTTTAATTTCACATGATACAAATAATATGAATTATTTAACAGGCTATGATGCGTGGTCTTTCTATTATGCTCAATGTGCTATTGTTCATGTAAATGCTGATGAGCCTTTATGTTTTGTAAGAGCACAGGATGCTGGGGGTGCGTATATAACAACTTACTTAAAAAACGAAAATATTATTGTTTACGATGAAAACTACATTCATACATGGCCAAAACATCCTTATGATTATTTAGTTGAAATCATTAAAGAGCGTAAGTGGGATAAACTAAATATAGGGGTTGAAATGGATGCCCATTATTTTACCGCATTCTGTTATGAAAAAATTAAAAAGGGATTACCAAACGCCCAAATAAAGGATAGTGATCGTTTGGTTAATTGGGCAAGATTGGTTAAATCTGATGCTGAGATTGGTTTTATGAAATCTGCAGCAAAAATATCTGAAAAAGGAATGAAAACTGCAATGGAAGTAATTAAACCAGGTGTTAGACAATGTGATGCTGTAGGTGAAATTCAAAAAACATTATTTTATGGTACAGAGGAATATGGTGGTGAGTATTCTAGTATAGCAACTTTACTACCAACAGGAAAAGGAACCTCAGCTTCACATTTAACAGCAACTCAAGAAAAATTTGTCGAAGGAGAGGCTACAATTATTGAACTATCTGGAGTTTATAAGAGGTATCATGCTCCAATGGCCAGAACAGTTCTTCTTGGAAAACCTAATCAGCTAAAAATTGATACAATGAACAAAACCATCGAGGCACTAAATGCTGGAATTAGTGCAATCAAACCTGGAAATACCGCAGATGATGTTGCTCAATCTTTTTGGAAAATTTTAGATAAATATGGAATAGAAAAAAAATCTAGAACAGGTTATTCGATTGGAATTGGATATCCTCCTGACTGGGGTGAGCATACTCTTAATATATATAAAGGAGATATGACAGTGCTTGAGCCCAATGTTTGTTTTCACATGATAGCAGTGATGCAGTTTGGTGATTGGGGTGTTGAGGCATCTGAAGCAATTAGAGTTACTGAAAATGGATCAGAACTATTTTGTAATTTTCCAAAAGAGCTTCATATTAAGAGTTAATTAGCTATTGAAATCTATTTACACAAATGTTTTATATTCACCTTTATGTCTAAAAATCCAGAATTCGTTAAATTCGACAAAGTAGATAAAAGTTATGACGGTAAAGTTCTTGTCGTCAAAGATCTTCAATTAGATATTGCAGAGGGCGAGTTTATAACCATGCTTGGTCCATCTGGATCAGGTAAGACAACATGTTTAATGATGTTAGCTGGATTTGAAACACCCACTCATGGTGAGATATTATTAGACGGAAATATAATTTCAAATATTCCTCCTCATAAAAGAGGAATTGGAATGGTATTTCAAAACTACGCATTATTCCCACATATGACAGTTTATGAAAACTTAGCTTTTCCTTTAAGAGTAAGAAAAGTTGAGAAAGACGAAATTGATAAAAAAGTTGATAAGGCTTTGTCGATGGTTTCATTAAACGGATTTGAAACTAGAATGCCAGCCCAACTTTCAGGTGGTCAACAACAAAGGGTTGCTGTAGCAAGAGCTTTAGTATTTGACCCAGCAGTTGTTTTAATGGACGAACCTTTAGGAGCGCTAGATAAAAATTTGAGAGAAAGTATGCAATATGAAATTAAACATATTCACGAAAGTATTGGGGTAACAGTTGTTTATGTTACTCATGATCAAAGTGAAGCTTTGACAATGTCCAATAGAATTGCAGTTTTCAATGATGGAAAAGTTCAACAATTATCAGACCCAGCTGAATTATATGAAAAACCTGTAAATTCGTTTGTCGCTGAATTTATTGGTGAGAATAATACTTTTAATGGAGAAGTTACAGATATAGATAAAGATAAATGTAAAGTTAAACTGGCGAATTCAGAAATATTGGCCAATCCTATTTCAGTTAAATCCAAAGGAGAAAAAACTACAGTTTCATTAAGACCCGAAAGGGCACTAATAAATCCAAAAGATAAAATGGATAATATGTTTACTGGAAAGATAGAGGAAGTTATCTATCATGGCGACCATACAAGAGTGAGATTAAATCTTTTAGGTAGCTCAGAATTTATTTTAAAAGTTCCAAATAGTACGTCCAATCTAGAGCTAAAAGTAAGTCAAGATATTAAAATTGGATGGAACAGCTTAGATGCTAGGGCTTTAGACCCAAAATAAATATATTATTATTGTAAAGACAAAAAAGAGCTGTTGACTTAAGTTGGTCTATTTGTTGTAATTTTGTTTATATAAATTAATTTATATCAACGTTTAAACGGAGGAATAATGAAGAAAATAAGTAAATTATTACTAGCTCTTTCTTTTGCTCTATCTATAACTTCATCAGCATTTGCAGTAACGGTTGCATCTTGGGGTGGAGCTTATACAGAGTCTCAGAAGTTAGGGTATGGTGATCCGACTGCTAAAGCACTAGGAGTAGAAATCAACTGGGTTGACTATTCTGGTGGTTTATCAGAAATAAAAGCACAAAAAGAAGCGGGTGCTATTACTTGGGATATCATAGATTTATTTGCATTCGATACTATTAACGGATGTGATGAAGGTTTATTTGTTAAATTTGATTTTGACAAAGACTTCCCACCTGCACCAGATGGAACTCCTGCAAGTGAAGATTTCTTTACAGACATGCCTAGTGAATGTGCAGTAGGGAACATCTTATATTCTTGGAACTATGCTTTTGACACAAGAGCATTTGGTGGTAAAGAGCCTACAAAAATTAAGGATTTCTTTAACACTAAAAAATTCCCAGGAAAAAGAGCAATCTATACTAGTGCTTTAACCAATTTAGAAATTGCTTTAGCTGCGGATGGTGTGAAGTTAGGTGACGGCGGAACTAGAGTTTACAGAAAACTTTTAGAAGACGGTGGAATCGACAGAGCATTAAATAAAATTAGAGAACTATGTACAGATCCAAATGGTGGATGTGTATTCTGGTCTGCAGGTGCTCAACCACCTGAATTATTAGTTGCTGGTGAAGTTGTTATGGCAACTGGTTGGAACGGAAGATTCTTCAATGCTGAAATTGGTGAAGGTGCTCCAATTAAACAAGTATGGGATGGTCAAGGTCTTGACTACGAATACTTTGCTTTAGTTAAAGGTGGTCCAGATGAAGCAAATGCTAAAAAAGCTTTAGCTATGATGACTAACACTGAGATGTTAGCTGGTAGCGCGAAGTACATTGCATATGCTCCATGGAGAAAATCTTCTCTTGATGTAATCACTGCTGGTGAGCCATGGTACAAAGATGGTAAAACAGAGATGATGTCTCAAATGCCAACTGCTCCTGCTAACACTAAAAACTATTTCTTAGTTGACCCATTCTTCTGGGCTGACTATGGAACAGAGATTGGTGAGAAGTGGGAAGCTTTCAAAGCAGGCCTATAATTTCAGTTTTAATCACTGAATTTATATAATATATTTAGGGCGGTTATTTAATAACCGCCCTATTTTTTTATGAGCTCTGAAGCAAAACAAATTTTAACAACTGACGGCATACCATTAGAAGTCAGTTTGAAAAAAGCTGAACGGAAGAATAAAATTAAAGCATTTCTTCTAGTGGCTCCTTTATTATTATTTTTAGTCATTACTTATATATTTCCAATCGGCGAAATGTTTACGAGAAGTATTGATGACAAAATGATTACAAATATGCTTCCTAAAACATTTAAGGAAATGGAAAATTGGGATGGACAAGAATTACCTCCTGAAGAAGTTTTTTCTGCTTTTTATTATGACTACAAAGCCCTTGTTGAAAAACAAGAACATGGAAAACTTGGTCAAAGACTAAATAAAGAAAAAAATGGTTTTAATTCAACAACTAAAAGATTGTTTAGAAATATTAAAAGAAAAAAGATTGATGAAAGCGCAAGCATCAAAGAACAGATGATGAAAGTGCATAAAAATTGGGGTAAAGTTGAGTATTGGCAAGCGATAAAAAGAACAGCACCCCCATATACATTAGCTAAATATCTTAAAGGTATGGACATGTATTTTGCTGCTGATGGAAGTATTGCTCAAGTAGATGAAGATAGAAGAATTCATAGAATTTTGTGGTTAAGAACCCTTGAAATTGCTTTATTTGTAACAGTATTCTGTTTTTTAATGGGATATCCCATAGCTCATTTATTGGCTACATTACCAATGAAATATTCAAATCTATTAATGATTTGTGTTCTTCTACCATTTTGGACTTCATTATTAGTCAGAACTGCGAGTTGGATGATTTTATTACAGCAACAAGGAGTCGTTAATGATTTCTTTGTAATGATAGGATTAGTTGCAGACGATAGCAGACCTGAAATGATGTACAATAAAGTTGGAACTTATGTGGCGATGACACAAATATTATTACCTTTTATGGTTCTTCCTCTTTATAGCGTGATGAAAACAATCTCTCCTAGTTTAATGAGAGCAGGAAAATCTTTAGGAGGAACTCCTTTTGTTGCATTTTGGAAAGTATATTTCCCATTAACTATTCCAGGTATTGGAGCAGGATGTTTGTTAGTATTTATTTTAGCAATTGGCTATTACATTACGCCAGCACTTGTAGGGGGCGCATCTGGAACATTAATTAGTAACCAGATTGCATATCATATGAAAACAACTCTAGATTGGAGTTTTGCGTCTGCAATGGGATTGATGTTGTTAACTGGAGTTTTAGTTATTTATTGGATTTATAATAAACTTGTTGGAGTAGATAATATTAAATTAGGATAAAGATGGCATTACCAAGTTATACAGAAACGCGTTATAGAATTTGGCATTATGTTTATTTAGCTATTTGTGCTTTTGTGTTTTTCTTTTTAGTTGCCCCTTTATTCGTAATATTTCCATTATCATTTAATGCTGAAGAATTTTTAGTATTTTCTGAGGGGATGAAAAATCTTGACCCTGATGCCTTTTCTCTTAGATGGTATAAGGATATGGTCTATGGAACTAAAAACCCATGGGGATTAGCCGCAAAAAATAGTTTTATAATCGCAATATTTGCAACAATAGGTTCTATAATACTAGGGACATTGGCTGCACTAGGTTTGAGTAGTAGGCACATGCCTTATAAAGGAATTATAATGGCCACTCTTATTTCTCCAATGATTGTTCCATTAATTATTTCAGGTGTTGCAATATTCTTTTTCATGGCAAAAGTAGGTTTAGCAGCAACGCATACAGGAATAGTTTTTGCTCATATAATTCTTGGAACGCCATTTGTTGTAATCACCGTAACTGCAACATTGTCAGGATTTGATCATAGTGTAACAAGAGCGGCAGCTAGCTTAGGTAGTAATCCAGTAAACACTTTTATGAAAATTACTCTTCCTTTAATATTACCGGGAGTAATTTCAGGAGGTTTATTTGCATTTGTAACTTCTTTTGATGAAGTAGTTGTAGTTTTATTTCTTGCTGGTTTAGAAAACACTACAATACCAGTACAAATGTGGACTGGTTTAAGAGAACAGTTAAGTCCAACAATTTTAGCTGTTGCAACATGTTTAATTATTCTTTCAACTTTAATCTTAATTAGTGCAGAATTGTTAAGAAGAAGATCTGAGAGATTAAGAGGAATTAATAGATAAAATTAAACTGCTTCAATTATTGTTGCAATTCCCATTCCCAAACCAATACATTGAGTAGCAAGAGCGTATTTTTTATTTTCTCTTTTTAAAAGTTGTGCAGCTTTTCCTGTTATCCTCGCACCTGTTGCACCTAAAGGATGTCCCAAAGCAATTGCACCACCGTCTAGATTTACTTTTTTAATGTCTATTTCTAAATCCTTGATACAAGCAAGCGATTGAGATGCGAAGGCTTCATTTAGCTCCACAATATCAATATCTCTCATAGAAAGTTTAGCTCTTTCCAAAGCTTTTTTGGTAGCTGAAATTGGACCTAATCCCATATAATTTGGATCACATCCCTCAACAGCTGTAGATTTTATTCTTCCAAAAATTTCCAAACCATTCTCTTTAGCAAAATTTTCTTCACATATTAAAGTTACAGCAGCGCCATCAGTTAAGGGAGAGGCAGTTGCGGCTGTTACAGTTCCATTCTGATCAAATGCTAACTTTAAATTATCTAATTTTTCCATTGTACTATTAGGTCTAATATTTTCATCTGTTTCACAATCACCTATCTTGGTAATCTCGCTTATAAATTTTTCTTTTTGTTGTGCTTCATTTGCTTTTCTATGACTTTCTAAAGAGAACTTTTGTTGCTCTGTTCTTGAAATATTATATTTTTTTGCAACATTCTCTGCAGTAATTCCCATTGATAAATATAAATGTGGATTTTGTTTTTCTTCATCCGAATAAGGATAAGGCAAAGGGTCAAATCCAGTTCTTACTCTTGTCATACTTTCTACCCCTCCACAAATAAATATCTTACCTGATCCCATTGCTATTTTTCCAGCAGCAATATGAATTGCTTCCATAGAGGATCCACACCATCTATCTACGGACATACCTGGAACTCTCATATCTAAGTCTGATAAAAAAGTTACTAATCTTCCAATATTAAAACACTGCTCACCAACCTGAAAAGCACATCCTATAACAACATCATCAATTTCTTTTGGATTAATCTTTGATTGTGAAACAAGGTTTTTAATTACTTCAGCTAGTAAATAAACTGGTTTTACATCTATTAATTTCCCTTTATTTGCCATTGCAAAAGGGGACCTGGAGTAACCAACTATTACTGAATTGTACATTTTTCTCTTTAATATTGTGTTAATTTATATAGCTTACCATTTTAATTAATCAGGAAATTTGTCTTATTTCAAGTTTTTGATTAATTCAATAAAAGTTTACTGATTATGGATATAAAAAAAGTAGTTGTTATCGGATCTGGTACTATGGGCAGTGGAATTGCAGCACACCTTTGCAATGCCAATGTACCAGTAACCCTTCTAGATTTAACAACAGAAATATCTGAAAAAGCTAGAGATAGAATTCATAAATCAAGACCCCCGTTACTTTTAGATAAAACTAAAATAGAAAATATTAAAGTTGGGAACATTAATGATAATTTTGATGTAGTGAAAGAAGCTGATTGGGTTGTTGAGGCTGTTGTTGAAAGAATTGATATAAAGCACAATATTTATGAAAAAATATTTAAGAATAGAAAACAGGGAGCAATTGTTTCGTCAAATACATCATCTATCCCAATAAAAGTTTTGTCAGAAAAATTAACTGAGGAAGAAAAAAAAGATTTTTGCATAACTCATTTCTTTAATCCAGTTAGATACATGGGATTGTTAGAAATTGTTAAGAATGAGAATAATGATTTAAATAAAATTAATTCTCTTAAAAAATTTTGTGAAATTGAATTAGGTAAAGGTGCTATTGTTTGTAATGATACACCTGGTTTTTTGGGAAATAGAATAGGTGTTTATGCAATGCAGGTAGCAATGACCGAAGCATTTAGAATGAAATTGTCTATTGAAGAAGCTGATGCAGTATTTGGAAGACCAATGGGTATACCTAAAACAGGAGTTTTTGGCTTATATGACCTAATCGGAATTGATTTGATGGCTGATGTTTTAAAAAGTTTTATTAAAGAACTTTCTGAAAATGATGAATTTCAAATAGTTGCAAAAGAAATTCCATTAGTAAAAAAATTAATTGATACTGGTTACACTGGACGTAAAGGAAAAGGTGGTTTTTATAGAATGAATAAAAGTGGAAACCAGAAAATATTAGAAGCCATTAATTTAGAAACAGGTGAATACACAACTTCAAAAAAAGTAGATTTAGGGGTTGAGACTGTAAATATAAATAATTTAATTAATCGAAAAGATAAATATGGAGAATATGCCTGGGGAGTAATTTCTAAAATAATAAAATATGCATCTTCTTTAGTTCCGGGAATTACAGATAAGTTCAACGATATAGATGAAGCAATGAGGCTTGGTTTTAATTGGGCAATGGGTCCTTTTGAAATGTTAAAATCAATTGGGGTTGAAAATTTTTTTTCAAGAATAGATAATTTTGAAAACAATAAATTTTTAGAAAATTTATCGAAATCAAAAGATGAAAACTTTTATGGAGAAAGACAACTTTACACTGATATTGAAACACTAGGAAAAATTAGACCATTAGCAATAAAAGTAGATAAAAATAATTCTGCAGAAATTTACCGTTTTAAGGATTTTAATATTGTTGAATTTACCACAAAAGCTTGTGCACTAGATTACGACTCGATGGACGCATTAAAAAATGCAACTGATAAACCGCTTATTGTTATGAATGAAAGTATGCAATTTTCTGCAGGCGTGAATTTAAGTTATACGATGAATTTTGCAGATAAGGGTGATTTCAAATCTATTGAAAAATTTATTAAATATTTTCAAGATACTTGCAAAACATTAAAATACTCTAAGTACCCAGTAGTGTCTGCGCCTTCTGGTCTTACATTAGGTGGTGGTTTTGAAGTTTTAGTTCAAAGTAACTTTGTTGCATCACACACAAATATTGTGGTTGGTCTAGTAGAGACAATTGTTGGATTAGTGCCTGCTGGAGGTGGATGTAAAGAAATGCTTTGGAGATGGTCACAAACTGATGAAGCAAAATCTGATCCTGATTATGCTCCTTTGAAAGTATTTGATATTATTGGATACGCAAAAACTGCAACATCACCTGTAGAAGCAGAGCCTTTAAAATATTTAAAATCTGAAGATAAAAAAATCATGAATAGAAACAGTCTTTTTGAGGAGGCTAGAAAACTTATCTATCAAAATAATGATTTTGTTCCTCCAGAAGAATGTAAATTTAATCTATCTGGCAAACCTTTGAAAGAGAAGATGATTAAAGTTTTAGATAAATTATATAATGAAAAAATTATTTTAGATCACGGAATGCATGTTGGAACAGAACTAGCAAATGTTTTAAGTGGCGGTGATACAAATTTAGACAAAACTTTATCAGAAGATGATCTTTACAAATTAGAGTTAGATTCTTTTATGAGATTGATAGAAACTAAACAAACTCAGGATAGAATTAAACACACTCTTACAACTGGAAAACCATTAGTTAATTAGTCTCGAGCATTCTAAAAGTATTTATATAATCAGGTCTAAGCACATATATTGCTTTATTCCCTGTTTTTATTTTCTTAATAATATCTAGGCCATACTTCACTTTTCCAATTGGAGTATATTCTCCTTGATAAATTGGGATTTCTTTTAAGGTTATAAAAAATTCACTATCTTCAGAGTCAAACTCTATTGACCTTGCAAAACCAATACTTCCCTCAATAAATTCAAAATTATCACTAAGCTCTGATTTTAATAATCCTAGTCCAGATTTTCCACTTCCAATTTTTGAGTAATCTAAATACTCAATGTTACCAAATTCTATATCACCAGCTTGCACCAATGTATTTTCAACAACTTTATAGAAGGCTGAACCATCATACATTTTTTTTTTAATTAGTGTTTTAAATCTTTCAACAGCTTTTGGAGATATATCTGGATATAGCTCTATAATTACATTTCCACATTCTAAATTCATCACAGCAATATTATCTGGGTTTTCAAAGTTTAATTTTTTTAAATCGTTTTTTTCTACAAACAAACATTTATTTTTTAATAAAAAAAAAGATGAAAAAGCAGAAACGCCTAAAACTATTAAAAAAATAAATAAAATTTTTTCTGATTTTGAAGCTTTAATTGTTTTAATCATAAAATATTTTCATCGATTTTAAATATATTGGTCTTAATAAAATTAACCTTATTCTTTAATATGGAGTCTTTTTTTATTTTCTCTTCAATTAAATTTTTATTAACCATTAAAAAAGAAAAGATTTCAGCCATATCTTCTGATGGAATTGATTTTGAATATTCTGTTAAAAAACCATTTGTATTTTCATATAAATCTAAATTTAATCTATCAGAGCAAGTGGAGCATTCAGCGTATTCGAAATCAGAATTATTAAATAAAGAAAATTTTTGATCATTAAAATCATCCTCATAACTATTTTGAATCATGTGAAAAATTTCATGATGGATCATTCTTTCAAAATATTTTTCATTAAAGTTTATGTCTAATATTAAGGTTCTATTTTTATTATCTGGTATTCCACCAGTATTAATGTTCGAAATAAATAAACCTTCACAAAATACAATATATTTTAAATCTATTTTCTTTAGGAATTTAGAATTGTATCTTTTTATATTTCTTTCAATAACTTGAAATTTTGTATTAAGATTTTCTTTATTTGTTTTGTTGCAAGTAATATTATCATCCACTCCTATTTTAAAATCTCCTTTTGCATTTAGATAACGAATATTATTCTCATTTTTTAGCTTGTAGATTTCTAAGTTTGGAATTTTTAATAGATTATATATTTCATCAGCATTTACATGGAAAAACTGAAATAATATGATGAATAAAAATATAACTTTCATTAATTTATTATAGACGAATTAGATTAGATAATATTATCTTAGATTATTAAAAAATGACAAAAGAAAGAAATAAAAATCCTATTCAACCAGTAAGTGGAACAAAAGTACCTCGGTATGCTGGTCCAAGTACTTTTGCTAGATTGCCTGAATTGAGAGATGTTGAAAGTTGTGATGTAGCGATTGTAGGTGTTCCGTTTGATGCTGGAACCAGTTATAGACCAGGGGCGAGATTTGGCCCTCAGAGTATCCGACAAGCATCAAGACATTTAAGAACAAATTATCATCCAAGTTATGATGTAGAGCCATTTAAAATTCAACAAGTGGCTGATGCTGGAGATATTTCGTGTAATCCTTTTAGTATTGATGAAGCAATTAAACAAATAGAAGAGGGGGCAACTGATTTATTAAATAAAGTAGGTGGAATAATTAGTTTAGGTGGTGATCATACAATTGCAGTACCATTGTTAAGAGCGATTAATAAAAAAAACAAAGGACCAGTTTCTTTAGTTCATTTTGATGCTCATCTAGATACTTGGGATACTTATTTCGGTGCTCCATATACACATGGAACTCCTTTTAGAAGAGCAAGAGAAGAAGGTTTATTTTTAGATGATGCTTCTATGCATGTTGGAATTCGAGGCCCACTTTATAGTAGAGATGATATTAAAAATGATGAAAGTTTTGGTTTTAAAATAATTCACTGTGATGAATTTCAAACTGAGGGAACAGATAAAATTGCTGAAAGGATTAGAAAGAGAGTAGGAGATAATCCTCTTTATTTATCTATAGATATTGATGTGTTAGATCCAGCATTTGCTCCTGGTACAGGTACACCAGAAATTGCAGGAATGACAACCAGAGAAATGGTAAATGTTTTAAGAGGGTTGTCAGGATTAAATTTAGTTTCTGCTGATGTGGTTGAAGTTTCACCTGCATACGATCATGCAGAAGTTACTTCTCTTGCAGCCGCAACAATAGTTTACGAATTAACAAATTTATTTGCAAAATCATAAGGAAAGGATAATTTTAAATCATGTTAGATAAAAAAAATTTTTATATTAATGGAGCATGGGTTAAACCAAATAGTGAAGAAGAAATAAAAGTAATCGATCCAGCTACTGAGGAAAACTGTGCTGTAATTACTTTAGGAAATAAAGCAGATGTTGATTTAGCAGTTAGTGCAGCAAAGGATGCTTACGAGTCTTGGGCCTTTTCCTCTAAAGAAGAAAGAATTACACTATTAGAAAAACTTTATGAAAATTATAAGAAAAGATGGGCTGATATTGCAGAAGCTATAACTCTTGAAATGGGCGCTCCAAAAGATTTTGCAACAAAATTACAAGCAGGTACAGGAGCAAGTCATATTAAATCATTTATTAGATATTTAAAAAATTTTGAATTTGAAAAACCATTAGGAGAACACGCTCCTAACCAAAGATTAATTTATGAACCAAAAGGGGTTTGTGCATTAATAACACCATGGAATTGGCCGATGAATCAAGTTTGTTTAAAAGTAATGCCAGCAATCGCTTCAGGTTGCACCATGGTTTTAAAGCCATCAGAATTAGCACCACTTTCATCAATGATACTTGCTGAAATTATCGATGAGGTAAAATTTCCTAAAGGTGTGTTTAATTTAGTTAATGGTGATGGAGCAACAACAGGTGATGCACTTACAAGTCATCCAGATATTAATATGATTTCTTTCACAGGATCAACAAGAGCTGGAGCTTTGATTTCTCAAAATGCTGCTAAAGATTTTAAAAGAGTAAGCTTAGAGCTAGGTGGAAAAGGAGCAAATATAATTTTTAAAGATGCTGATCCAGAAGCTATTGAAAGAGGTGCTTTGAGATGTTTTAGAAATTCAGGTCAATCTTGTAATGCGCCAACAAGAATGTTGGTCGAAAAATCAATGTATGATGAAGCTATTGATAGACTAAAAAAATATACTGAAAACTTTGAGGTGGGTGATCCTAAAAAAGAAGGAGAGCACATAGGTCCAGTTATTTCAGAAACCCAATACAATAAAATTCAAACTTTAATCCAAAAAGGTATTGATGAAGGAGCAAAATTAGTTGCTGGAGGAACAGGTAAACCCGATGGATTAGACAAAGGTTACTTTGTTAAACCAACTGTTTTTGCAGATGTAAATAATGATATGGATGTTGCAAGAACTGAAATTTTTGGACCTGTTTTATCTGTTATCCCATTTGAAACAGAAGAAGAGGCAATTAAAATTGCAAATGATACTTCTTATGGATTAACAAACTATATTCAAACTCAAGATTCTGAAAAAGTTCAAAGAGTTGCTAGAAAATTAAGATCTGGAATGGTGGATGTTAACGGAGCTGGTATTGCAGTTGATGCACCATTTGGAGGCTTTAAACACTCTGGTATTGGAAGAGAAGCAGGTGAACACGGCTTAGAAGAATTTTTAGAAGTAAAAGCTGTGGGTGGTTGGAGTTAATTTACCGATTTATCTTTTACACCTTCTAAAAATTTAAGGCATTTTTTCATTTCGTTTAATTCTATGAACTCATCAATTTTGTGAGCTTGTTCAATAGATCCAGGTCCACAAACAACTGTACTGATTCCTAATTCTTGGAATAAACCAGCCTCTGTTCCAAAAGAAACTACTTCCCTTGAATTATCACCAGTTATATTTGATACAAATTCACATGCCTCAGACTCATCTAATCTATTAAACCCAACCACTTCACCTATCGTTTCTTTTTTAATATAAGAATCTGGAAATACTTTTTTCATTTCTGGTAGCAGTACTTCATTTGCATATTTATCAATTTCATTTGTTACAAATTCTCCATCCTCTTTAACAACTGGCCTTGTTTCCCATTCAACGCTACATTTGTCTGCAATGACATTATGAGCAATACCACCTTTAATACCTCCAATTGATAAAGTTGAATGCGGAGGATCAAAAATACTATTTTCTTTAACTCTTTTTTTTAACTGTTCTCTTATTTCCAAAAGTTTTCCAACATACCTAGTAGCATATTCTGCAGCATTTACTCCCAAATGTGGTTTTGAACTATGTCCTGCTAGTCCTCCAAAGTGCACTGTGTATTCATTCATACCTTTGTGGGCATCTATTATTTTCATTGTAGTTGGTTCTCCAATTATACAAATTCCATTTTTGATATCTCTTTTTTTCAATTCCTTTATTAATAAAGGAGCTCCGATACATGCAGTCTCTTCATCAAATGTGTAACAGAAATGTAAGTCTCTATCTAAATTACTTTCTTTGAAAATTGGTGCGTAAGCAAGTGTACATGCAATAAAACCTTTCATGTCACATGAGCCTCTTCCATAAAGTTTATCGTTTTTAATTGTTGCAACAAATGGATCGCTGCTCCAACCTTTAGAAACTGGAACCACATCTGTATGCCCTGATAGAATGATTGGTTTTTTTGTGCTTTGATTTTTTGCTTTTAAAGTTCCAAACAGATTAACTCTTTTTTTATCATCATCGTAAACTTTGAAAGTATCTATTCCAATGTTATTTAAAATGTTTTCACAATAATCAATTAAACTACTATTATCTTGACCCGAGATAGTCTTAAAAGCAATTAAGTCAGTTAAAATCTTGATTGATTTTTCATATAAATTGTTATCTATACTCATTATCTTAAAACACTATATTATATTATGACTAAAGAGCAAATTACCTATGACATTTTTGACAAAGTAGATATTAGAGTTGGAACTGTTATTTCAGTCAAAAAAAATGAAAAGGCGAGAAAACCATCTTTAGTGGTTGAAGTTGATTTTGGAAATGAAATTGGGGTCAAGCAATCTTCAGCACAAATCACTCATTACTATAATGAAGAGAATTTAAAAGGAAAGCAAGTCATTGCAGTTTGTAATTTTGCTGAGAAAAATATTGCTGGTGTAGTTTCACAAGTATTGGTTTTAGGAGCAATTGATGCTGAAGGGAAAGTTACGCTTGTACACCCATCACAAAAAGCTGAGAATGGTTTACCAATTGCTTAGTAATGCATCCTGAAATTCTTTCGATAACTTTATTTGGAATTGTTGCTGCATTTACACCCGGTCCCAATAACTTTGTTGCTTTTTATTCTGGTTTTAACTTTGGTATAGTTAGAACACTTCCACATATAATTGGTGTCACCCTAGGTTTTCCATTTTTATTATTATGTCTAGCTTTAGGTTTGATAAATATATTTAAGCTTTATCCTTTAATTCAAGAGATATTAAAATATTTAGGAACTCTATTTTTGATTTATTTGGCTTATAAAATTTCTTTTTCAGGTCCGTCTAACCAAGAAAACAAAAATAAAAATCCGATTAAATTTCATGAAACTTTTATCTTTCAGTTTTTAAATCCGAAAGGTGTAATTGCATCTATTATTCTTGTATCCACTTATATAAATCCAGGAGAAACATTTGTGAGTTATACGACTCAAATTCTTGTCATGGCTTTACTAGTTTCAGTAACAAGTATAACTCTTTGGACATTTTTAGGTAAATTCTTTAGGAAATTTGCGACAAATCAGAAATTTATTAATTATTTTAATTATGCTATGTCACTGCTTCTTTTAACAAGCATAATAACTTTTTATTTGTAAAATATGACACCAGGAAAAAAAAATTCTTACAATTCTCTAAAAAAAATCACAATCAATAACAAAGAGTACAATTATTATTCATTAAGCGAAGCAGAAAAAAATGGACTTGAGGGAATTGGTAAACTTCCTAAATCTTTAAAAGTTTTATTAGAAAACTTATTGAGATATGAAGATGACTTAAGTGTTACAAAGTCCCAAATAGAAGCAATTAAAAATTGGTTAGAAACAAAAAAATCTAAAACCGAAATCGCATATAGACCTGCGAGAGTTTTACTTCAAGATTATACAGGAATCCCTGCAGTAGCAGATCTAGCTGCTATGAGAGAAGCTGTAGAAGAAAAGAATAAAGATCCAAATACAATTAACCCATTGTCAGCAGTCGATCTTGTAATTGATCACTCTGTGCAAGTTGATCAATCTGCAAAAGCAGATTCATTTGAAAAAAATGTAGATATAGAATTCAATAGAAATGGTGAGAGATATTCATTTTTAAAATGGGGACAGCAAGCTTTTGATAATTTTAGAATTGTTCCGCCAGGAACAGGAATATGTCATCAGGTAAATTTAGAATATTTATCCAAAGTAGTTTGGTCTGAAGAATTTAAAGGAGAGAAATATATATTTCCAGATACCCTTGTCGGTACAGATAGTCATACAACGATGGTTAACGGACTTTCAGTTTTAGGCTGGGGAGTAGGTGGCATTGAAGCAGAGGCGGGAATGTTAGGTCAGCCTATTTCTATGTTGATACCCGAAGTGATAGGTTTCGAGGTTAAAAATAAAATGCCCGAAGGTACAACAGCAACAGATCTTGTTTTAACAGTGGTAAAAATGCTAAGAGATAAAGGTGTTGTTGGAAAATTTGTAGAATTTTATGGAGATGGATTAAAAAACCTAACTCTTGCAGATAGAGCAACTATCGCAAATATGGCTCCAGAATACGGCGCAACTTGTGGTTTTTTTCCAATAGATGACGAAACTTTAAAATATTTAAAATTTTCAGGAAGAGATCAGCATACAGTTGAGATAGTTGAGAAATATGCGAAGGAACAAGGTTTATGGGCAAGTAATGATTTAGAATTTACCGATGTAATTTCATTAGACATGTCTACAGTTGTGCCAACTATTTCTGGCCCAAAAAGACCTCAAGACAAGGTTTTGTTAACTGATGCACCAACTTCATTTAAAAAAGTTTTATCTGAATCAACCAATAAAGATCAAAAATCAATATCGAAAGTTTCCAATACTGATTATGAAATTCAAGATGGTTCAATTTTAATTGCTGCCATAACTTCATGTACCAATACTTCAAATCCAAATGTTTTAATTGGAGCAGGTTTGCTTGCCAAAAAAGCTGTTGAGTACGGACTAGAAGTTAAACCATGGGTCAAAACATCATTAGCACCCGGATCTCAAGTTGTAACTGACTATTTAGAAAAAGCTGGTTTGAATACTTATTTAGATCAATTAGGTTTTAATTTAGTTGGATATGGATGCACTACTTGTATTGGAAACTCAGGACCATTACCTGAAAATATAGTAGAGGCAATTCAAAAAGAAAATATTCATGCTGTTTCTGTACTATCAGGAAATAGAAATTTTGAAGGAAGAATTTCTCCTCATATAAAATCAAACTATTTAGCATCTCCACCATTAGTGGTTGCTTACGCAATAGCAGGACACATGGAGTTCGATTTATACAAAGATCCTTTAGGAAAAAGTAAAGATGGAAAAGATATATTTTTAAAAGATATTTGGCCATCAAATCAAGAAATAGAGGATACTTTAAAACAATCTTTGAATGCTGATATGTTTATTCAAAGATACTCAAATGTTTCTGATGGTCCTACTCAATGGCAACAAATTAAAACTGAAAAAAGCAGTATTTATAAATGGGATGAAGGTTCAACTTATGTAAAAAAACCTCCATTCTTTGAAGGTTTATCTGATGAACCAGAAGGATTTAAAGAAATTAAAGATGCAAGACCGTTATTAATATTAGGTGACATGATAACAACAGATCATATTTCACCAGCTGGCAGCATACAAAAAGATAGTCCAACTGGAGAATATTTTATGGAACATCAAATTTTACCTAAAGATTATAATTCTTATGGCTCAAGAAGAGGGAATCATGAAGTTATGATGAGAGGAACTTTTGCAAATATTAGAATTAGAAATGAAATGGCGCCAGGAACTGAAGGTGGATTTACAAAATTATATCCTGAAGAAAAAGTTATGCCTGTTTATGATGCGGTTGTTGAGTATAAAAAAAGAGGAACTGATCTAGTAGTTATAGGTGGTAAAGAATATGGAACCGGCTCCTCAAGAGATTGGGCCGCTAAAGGAACTAAACTTTTAGGAGTAAAAGCAGTTATTGCTGAAAGTTTTGAAAGAATTCATAGATCAAACTTAATTGGGATGGGAATTTTGCCACTACAATTTAAAGATGGAGAAAATAGAAAAAGCTTAAATTTAGTTGGTTCAGAACTAATAAGTGTAGTTGACATTGAAAAAGGCATAAATCCTTCTGATGAAGTTATTATAGAGATCAAATATATCTCAGGAGAAATTAAAAAAGTGAAGACTTTATCTAGAATAGATACTAAAAATGAGTTGGAGTATTATAAAAATGGAGGAATTCTCCAATATGTGTTAAGGAATATGATTTGATATGGATGAAGATTTATCAATAATAAATGCAAATACTAGAAACGAAAAAATTAAGAACTTTTTTGTTAATAACAAAAAACTTCTAATTTCTTCAGTTATTATATTAGTTTTAATAGTAATAGGTGTTTACAGTTATGATAAATATACAACTGATAAAAAAAGACAGATATCTGATAATTTTAATGCAATCACGATCGATCATTCTGAAAGTTCTAAAGACATAACTTTAAATAAATTATTGGAGATAATTAATCAAAAAGATCCAACTTATTCTCCTCTCTCTCTTTATTTTATAATTGATAACAACCTCCTTCCTGATCAAAGCGAGGTTAATAAATTATTTGATGTCATAATTGATGAAACATCACTAGATAAAGAAATTAAAAATTTGGTTATTTATAAGAAGGCACTATTTAATGCAGATCAGGCAAATGAAGCTGATTTACTAAATATGCTAAATCCATTAATTAATTCGGAGAGTGTATGGAAATCACACGCATTATACTTAATGGCTGAGTATTTTTATGCACAAGATCAAAAACAGAAAGCAAAAGAGTTTTTTGAACAAATTACAACTTTAGAAAATCCAAATCCAGATACAAGAATAGAATCACAGAAAAGATTAAACAGAGATTTGAGTGAATAGACTATTAGCATTATTTATTGCATTTTTTCTTCTAAATAATTGTTCTTTCAATGAAAATTCAAGAATTTGGAAAGAAAAGGACAAAGATTTATCAAAAAAAGAAAATGTAAAAAAAATATTTGCAGAAGAACAAGTAAAAGCTTCTGAATTCAACCAAGAAGTTAAATTGAATTTATCAGGATTAAGAACATCTAATAAAATAATTGATAATACAAATAACTATGGTGCTCAAATATATGATGGAGTGTTTAAAAAAATTGGTAGTTTTAAATTCTCAAAGTTAGATGAAATAAACAATCTTAATTACAAACCAATTTTCTTGTCAGACGGTATAATTTTCTTTGATAAAAAGGGTACAATAATTAGATATGACAATAATAAAAAAGTATTATGGAAAAAAAATCATTACACAAAGTCTGAAAAAAAATTAAGGCCTAAATTAAATTTTATAATTAAAGAAAATAATATTTTCATTACTGACAGTATTGCTAAATATTACTCAGTTAGGCTTGACACTGGGGAGTTAGATTGGTCAAAAAATAATACCTATCCATTTAATTCAGATATTAAAAGTTATAAAAATAAAATTTTTGTAGTTGATTATAAAAATACATTGAGATGCTATAAAATTGAAGATGGGTCCGAATGTTGGAATTTGCAAACGGAAGACTCATTTACAATATCAAATGCAAAATACTCATTAATTATAATCAATGAAATGGTGGTATTTAGTAACTCAATCGGAGATATCACAGCGGTTGATATTGAAACTGGATTAATCACTTGGCAATTACCAACTCAAAGTAGCAGTATCATCAATGAAACATATAATTTTAAAATATCAAAACTAGTATCAGATGGAAAATCCATCTTTTTTTCAAATAATAAAAATGAATTTTACTCTGTGGATGTAAAAACAGGAGTTGTTAATTGGATTAATAATTTAAATTCCAACATTACTCCAATAATTACTGGTAATTTGATTTTCTCGGTTTCAAACGATGGTTACTTGTATGTAATTGAAAAAAATAAAGGAAATATAGTTAGAATTACAGATCTTTTTAACAATTATAAAACCAAAAAAAGAAAAGATATTCAACCAGTTGGTTTTGTTATAGGTAATACCAATTTATATTTAACAAATTCTGATGGAAAAATAATAATAGCTGATTTAAGTGAAGGAAAAGTTTTAAACATTGAAAAGGTTTCTGGAGACATAGTTTCAGAGCCATTTATATTTAATAATAATTTGTATGTAGTAAGAAACGGTTCTATCGTACAATACAATTAAATATGATCTTGAAATTTTTAGAGAAGATCGGTCGAAAAAAAGTAGTTCTAGATAGAGGACCATCACACCCAAAATTTGAAGAAGCAAAACCGTGGATGAATAGATACTATGTCATATTCAGGAATAGACCTAAATGGTTTCCATTTAATATATTAATTCATGAAATGTTAGATGATGATCATGGCGATGGAGTGCATAACCATTTATGCCCTTACATTACTATAATCTTAAGAGGAGGGTATTGGGAAACCACAAAAAATGGAAGATTTTGGAGAAAGCCAGGATACATAGGTTTTAGATCCGCAAACTCTTTTCATAGAGTTGATTTAGAACCAGGTACAAAACCAATGACAATATTTATTCCAGGACCATTTGGTTTACGAAAAGGACCTCGTTCAGAATATGGTATCGATTTTAAAACTAAAAGAAATTAATGGCTCTATCTTTTGAAAAAGAATTTATATTTCATTGTAAAAAACAAAATTTAGAAATTAATTCTAGCCAGATAGATTTATTAAAAAAACTGCAAGAGTACCATAAGGGTAATTTCCAATCATTAATATCAAAAATTTTTAAGAGCCAATCTTTTAAAAAGGGATTTTATTTATATGGAGATGTTGGTGTAGGCAAGACAATGATTTTAGATTTCTTTTTTGATCAATTAGATCACAAGAAATTAAGATTACATTTTAATGAGTTTATGTTGAGTTTTCATAATTTTGTTCATGAAAGAAAAGGTGATAACCAAGAAAATATTATTAATGAATTTGTTAAAGATTTAAAATCAAAAGCTTTTTTAATTTACTTTGATGAGTTTCAAGTAACTAACATAGTTGATGCCATGATTTTAGGAAAGTTGTTTGATCAAATCTTCAAAGAAGATATAAAAATAATTGTAACTTCAAATACTAAAATCGCTGAACTTTATAAAGATGGTCTTCAAAGAGATCAATTCAAACCATTTATAAAAATAATGGAGGATCAATCTTTTCAATACGAACTTGTAATTGAAGACGACTATAGAAAATCTAATACTCAAGATAGATACTTTTTTCCACTTGATGAAGAAACTAATTTTAAAATAAATAAATTTTTTAGAACTATTACAAAAGATAAAAAAAAAACTGAGAAAATAATTAATGTTAAAGGAAGAAACTTTAAAATAGAAAATTTTTATGAAGGAGTGGCTAGATTTGATTTTAAAACATTATGTGATCAAAATTTAGGTGCAGAAGACTATTTAGAAATTATTAAAAATTGTAGTTTTATTGTGATCGATCAAATACCACAGTTTGATAATTTTAATTCTAATCAACAGAAAAGGTTTATTACTTTATTAGACATAATTTATGACAATAGTATTCCAATTGCAGTAACAGCTGATCAAAGTTTAGATAAATTTACATCCTCAAAACTATTAGAAAAACCATTTGAAAGAACAATCAGTAGATTATATGAATTAACATCCAAAGCGATGAATTCATGAAACAAGAATTTTTTAATCTTCAAATAAATACTAATGGTCAAAAGTTATATGAATTTACTGATCAAACTCTTGATTGGATAAATGAAAACAATTTCAAGAATGGAATTTTAAATTTAAGTATTCAACATACAAGTGCATCTTTAATTATACAGGAAAATGCTGACCCAGATGTACAAACTGATTTGATAAAATATTTTGATAAATTAGCACCAATGGATAATTCGCTTTATGTTCATACAACTGAAGGTAAAGACGATATGCCAGCTCATATAAAATCTGCATTAACGAATAATCAAATTTCTCTTAGTGTTAAAAATAACGAATTATTACTTGGTACTTGGCAAGGTCTCTATTTGTTTGAACATAGATTAGAGGATCAAAAAAGATCTATAATTCACCACTTTTTGGGAGAATAAGTTATTTTTTCTTCAGAGATTGGAATGCATCCAATGCAGCAGCTCTTGCTTTTTCATGAATAACTATTGGTTGTGGGTAGTCTTTACCAATAATTGTTTTGATAGCTTCTTGATACTTTACTTCCATTTCCCATGGTTTGTGAATAAATTTTGCAGGAACTTTGTTTAATTCAGGAACCCATTTTTTTACATATATTCCCTCCTTGTCAAACTTTTCACCCTGAAGAATAGGATTAAAAATTCTAAAGTATGGTGCAGCATCAGCTCCACAACCTGCAACCCATTGCCATTGTGCAACATTATTAGCTTTATTAAAATCAAGTAAGCAGTTTCTAAAATGCTTCTCTCCTTCTATCCAATTAATTCTCAAATGTTTAACTAAAAAGGATCCCACAACCATTCTTATTCTATTATGCATCCATCCAGTCTCGTATAACTCTCTCATACCAGCATCAACAATAGGATAACCCGTCATACCTTTTTTCCATGCTTTTAAAAATTTTTCATTTTTAGCCCATGGAAATTTGTCGAATTCTTTTCTAAAGTTACCTTTTAAAAATTCAGGAAAATAATTAATTAGACTGTGAGAAAATTCACGCCAACCTAATTCGTTTATATATTTTCTATACCCAATTCCTTTTGATTTTAGTTCATTACACTTTTTCCAAATTGTATTTACATGAATTTGACCAAATTTTAAATATGGAGACAGCCTAGAAGTACCGTTTATAGAAGGAATATCTCTATTTGTTCCATAATCCTTAATTTTATTTTCTAACAAATCTTTAAGGATTTTTTGAGAATCATTTTCTGAAACTTTCCAATATTTATCAAATTTTTCATACCATTTTTTATTAGGTAAAATATTCTTGAGTTTTATAGAATTTTTAAAAAAATTGATTGCCTTAGTTTTCTTTTTTACAATGTAATTTTTGCTGGGAGGTTGATTTAGATAAATTTGTTCAGCAGTTCTCCAGAAAGGTGTAAATACTTTAAATGGTGTGCCATCATTTTTAGTTACTTCTTGAAATTCATTTAAAATATTTCCTTTAAAATATTTGTATTCTATTTCATTTTTTACAAATAGATCTCTTATTTTTTTTCCTTTAGATATAACATCTGGTTCATAAATTTTATTCCAATAGATACATGCATTATCTTTTTTTTTCAGTTTTGAAAAAATATCTAATTCGTCACCTTTTAAAATTTCAAGATTGATTTTAAACTTTGAAAGTTCTGTTTTTATTGACTCTAATGATTTAAATAACCACCATTTCTGAGCTTCTCTTTTGTTATCAAATTCAACATTGTTATAAATATATAGTGCAACCACGTTGTCGTGATTATTGGTTGCAAAGGAAAGAGCTGGATTATTATGAATTCTAAAATCTTCTCTAATCCAAAATATTCCTGTGCTTTTCATTATAATTATTTTTGGTTTACTAATTTTTGATACATTTCTTGATCGGTATCGCCTTCACAACCAAAAATTAACACATTAGATTTTTCATTAAGCTCTATTTTATTCTTAATTGTTTCATCTTCGTAGCTTGCAATTAAACTAATTACACCTGGAGCTGCATTTTCACCTGCAATTATACTCTCTTCACTAAAGCTTGCATTTCCAAGTAATTTCATAGTTTTTGCAATATCATCGTCTGGTAAACTTATACAATGTTTAACTGAGTTTTTTAAGATTTCCCATGGCACAAGTGACACTTCTCCACACGACATTCCGCCCATTAAACTTTCTCTTTTAATATCAATTTTTTCTATCTTTCCAGTTTTAATACTTTCCATCACACAAGCCGCACTATCTGGTTCCACAACAATTATTGTTGGAATATTATCTAGATATCTTGCTATTCCAGCTACCATTGCACCAGCCATGCCACCAACTCCAGCTTGTAAAATAATATGAGAAATTTTTTCATTATTTATTTGTTCAGCTATTTCCTTCATCATGACTGAATAACCAGACATTGTATATTTAGGTACTAGCATATAATCTTTCCAAGCAACATCCTGAACAATTTGCCAATTATTTTCTGTAGATTGTTTAATGCATTCTATCAAAGAGTTTTCATAATTGCCTTTAACTTTTATGACTTCTGCACCAAGCGCTTCCATAGCTTTGCCTCTTGCATCACTTACAAATTCACTTATAAAAATTTTACATTTTAAACCTAATCTTTTTGCACCCCAGGCAACAGACCTACCATGGTTTCCAGCTGTAGCAGTTGCTACGACTATTTCTTTATTTCCTTTAGTAACTTTTTCTACTGCATATGCTCCTCCTAGAGCCTTGAAAGACTTTAAATTAAATCTTTTATTTTCGTCTTTATAAAAAATATTTTTTAAATTTAATTCTTTTGTTAATTTGTTTAATTTAACTAAAGGTGTAGGGGAGTATCCTTCCCATTTTGAAATAGAATTGAAAGCATCATCGATATCTTTTGATGTTAATGAGTTTAAGATTTGGTCTCTATCAAATGAATATTTCTTATTATCAACAAATTCAGTCAATTTCCATTGATGACCGTTAGATAAAATACTCATAAACTAACAATCCAATGTATTATCTTTTTCCCATTTCGTGACTGCTTTAGCTTTGTCAAAACTTTCTTTTGATTTAAATTCTTTGATTTCTGTGTTTCTTAATTTTACATAGCTTGAAATAACATTAGATCCAAACGCGTTGTTCATACTTTTATTATTTTTTAATTGAGAAAGTGATTGATCTAACTCATCTGGTAATTTTGGTAAGTCAGGATATTTTGCAAAGTCTTCGTACATATTACAGTGCAAAGGATTACCTGGATCAATTTTATTCTTCAAACCGTCTAAGCCAGCAGCTAAAATACTAGCTTGTAATAAATATGGATTTGCAGATCCATCCATTAATCTTAATTCAAACCTTCCTGGATCAGGTATTCTAATCATGTGAGTTCGATTGTTGCCTGTATAAGAAATACTACTTGGTGACCATGATGCTCCGGATTTCGTAGGTGGTGCATTTATTCTTCTATAGCTATTAATTGTTGGGTTAAAAAATGCTGATAACGATGATGCATTTTTAATTACTCCACCTAAAAAATTATAGGCAATTTTACTTAATCCAAGTTTATCAGACTTATCTAAAAACATATTTTTTTTACCTTGCCAAACTGATACGTGAGCATGACACCCATTACCTGTTAAATTATTAAATGGCTTAGGCATGAAGGTCGCTCTTAATCCATGTTTTTCAGCAATTGTTTTCACCATGTATTTAAAAAATGTGTGTCTATCTGCAGTTTCTAAGCAATCAGAGTAATCCCAATTCATTTCAAACTGTCCGTTTGCATCCTCATGATCATTTTGATATGGGCCCCATCCCATTTCAATCATACAATCGCAAATTTCTTTTATTAAATCATATCTTCTCATCAGTGCAGATTGATCGTAGCAAGGTTTTGATTGTGTATCTCTTGGGTCTGCAATTGAATCTCCATCAGGTGATATTAGAAAATACTCACATTCAACACCCGATTTCATTATCAAATTATGTGTTTTTAGTTTTTTGATTTGATTTTTTAACATTACTCTTGGCGATGCTTCTACTGGTTTACCGTTCATCCATAAATCAGATGCTAACCATCCAACTTCTTTATTCCAAGGTAATTGAATTAAGCTATCAGGATCGGGGATCCCAAACATATCAGAGTCCGCTGGTGTCATATCTAGCCATGCTGCAAAACCAGCAAAACCTGCACCTGCAGTTTGCATTTCTTTTATCGCATGAGCTGGAACAAGTTTTGATCTCAAAACTCCAAAAAGATCTACAAAGCTAATTAAAAAATATTTAATTTTTTTTTGTTTTGCAATTTTAAATAAGTCTTTAGCCATTACTTAGCTTAACATAATTATTTAAAAAAAGATAAGATAGTTTCTTTATAATAAATTAGATTAACAACTATAATAATTATTATTGCTAAAATTACACCGTATTTAGCTTTAGGAAACACAACTCCCCTCATTTTTGAGGGCCTTAATTCTTCATTTTCATTTTTCATAAAACTTTAAATTAAAAAGGGCGCTATTAATTAAAATAGCGCCCAAATTTTAAGTTTAATTACCAATCGGTAATATTGCTTTTATGATCGTTAGCACCATGTCTCTTCCTTGCTAATCTTGAAAGTTCATCACTTTCAGATTTTGCAGTTAAGATATGCCAACCAACCCATAAAATTATAGCAATGATAACTAGTATACCTTCGCTAGATCCAGCACCAGGGTAAACAGCACCAACCACTTCTTCAGCTGGTTTGTTAAGGTGATCTATCCAGTTTGTTACTGTAGCCATATATTTCTCCTTTACCTGGTTGCAGATGCAACTGCTTTTTCATCTTCTTTAGCAGTTTCCATCATTTCATAATCTAATCCAGCTATTTCTACTTCACGTGGGATTCTTAGTTTGCCCATACCGTTAAGTACTTTAGCTATGATATAGCCTGGTATTAGTCCAAGAACAACAAACATAATTATTGCTCCAATGAACTGTCCAAGAGGATTAATTGTTGCATAAGTAGTTCCATCCCACATAGCACCCACACTGTAACCAGATGAAGGGTAGCCCCATAAAACAAAACCACAAATTACAAGACCAACAAATCCTGCATAACCGTGAACTGCTACTGCACCAACTGCATCGTCGATTTTGAACTTACGTTCAACCCAGTAATGTAGTTTGTATGCAATCACAACACCGATCATACCAATGATCATTGATTGAATTGGATGATATAAGTCATTTCCAGCTGAAGCACAGATAACACCTGCTAGTCCACTAGAGTATGTCCAGAAAGGATCACCTTTAGCAATCCAATATCCAGCCAATAATCCTCCTGATAGTGACATCAAGAAGTTAAAGGTAATACCACTAAGTGTAGTAGGAGTTACATATATGTTTGTAGCTGTCCAATAAGATATACCTTCCATTCCATATTCTGGACCTAAGTCAAAAATTGGAATGTTACATGCAGCATAAAATCCCCAAAAACCAGTATAAATTAAAAATAATCCAACTGTTACTAGCCAAGGATTTCTAGGCCCTATGTTTCTAGGTTCACCACTTGATGAGAATTTTCCAATTCTTGGACCTAAAACCATAAGAACACCTAAAGCAAATCCACCCGCAATTGCGTGGATTACACCTGATGCATATGCATCATGATATCCCAAAAGTTTTAACATCCATCCATCAAAGTGCCATCCCCAAGCAGCATCAATTGTCCAAAATACAGATCCAATTGCAATTGCTAGAATACCAAATGCAAAAGTTGTAATTCTTTCAATGATAGCTCCTGAAACGATAGAAGCAGCTGTCCAAGAAAACAGAAGGAATGCAGCCCAGAAGACACCAGAAATGTGATCTCCTAGATTGATCGCCATAAGTTCACTTGTAGCTGTATACCAAGTAGCACTAAACGCAGACTCGTCTGTGATTAGAGCGGTACTTTCATTCATTATTGAAGGTGCTAATCCAGGTCCTGTTGGAAAAGCCCAGTAAATCCACCAACCAAATAAAAACCAAGTTACTGTTACCAAAGGTATCAGCATTGTGTTTTTCATAAGAGTATGTTGATGGTGTTTGTATCGAGAAGCTCCAACCTCATACATACAGAAACCGACGTGAATTAAGAACATCAGCACCACTGTCACCCAGTAGTAGAATTCTGTAAATATGGTAGTAAGAGCAGCCAACTGATCAGTCATTTTCTCTCTCCATATTTGTTTATGGAAGCCTATTAAATTTTCTGATTCGATACAAATATAAAAAAGGCTTAAAAACCTAGCATGTGCACTAGGTTTTTAAAAATAAATCAACTGTTGATTGTTATTTAAAATTTTAGATAAGCTTTTTTCAAATCAACAAGAGGATGTTTTGGAGACATTTGGAACTTAACTAAAAGCTCTCTTGCAATCATGTCTCTGTCTTGTTGGTTGTTAGGAAGTTTAATTGATTTTGGAATTGTAACCCAACCATTTGCATTTCTACAGAACACTGCCGGTCTATCTTCCTCATAGCCCATATGCACATCTTCCAACCAATTTAAATCATCCCAACCCATTGCTTCTATGTATTTTTTAAGAAATGGAGTTAGTTTAGAATAGTCAGGTAAAAGATTTACATCGTATCTATAACCAATAGACTGACCGATCATTTTTTCTCTGGCAGTCTCTTTCTTTTTACCTAACTGACCTTTTACCTCTTTTGTTTTTGCTACTTTTTTACTTTTTTTCTTTGGCATAGTTACCTCTATATTTTGTGGTAGTTATCAACACCAACTGTATAGTTAGTTCCTGCCAACGGAACTTTTGCTAAAGCTGATGCTTCTGATGTTAATGCAGCTAAATCTTCAGGCTCTAGAGAGTGGATATTTGTTTTACCACAAGCTCTGGCTAATAGCTGAGCCTCCAAAGTCATTGAGTGAAGGTAATTATAAACTCTTAACGCAGCATCATCAGGGTTTAATCTTGCTCTTAGTTTAGGATCTTGTGTAGCAACACCTACTGGGCAACGTCCAGTATGACAATGATAACATTCACCTGCTTTTACTCCCATTTCTTTTTCAAAGTTTGCTTCAGGGATATCTTTGTTACAGTTTAATGCGATCATAGACCCTGTACCAATTGCTATTGCATCAGCTCCAAGAGCTAAAGCTTTAGCCATGTCAGCACCGTCTCTTACTCCACCAGCATAAATCAATGTTACTTTTCCAGTTTTACCCACATCATCAATCGCTCTTCTTGCTTCTCTGATTGCAGCAATACCAGGAATTCCTGTATTTGCAGCAGCAATGTGTGGTCCTGCTCCAGTAGATCCTTCCATACCATCTAAATAAATAGAGTCTGGATCACATTTTGCAGCCATACGCACATCATCATAAACTTTTGATGCTCCAAGTTTTAACTGAATTGGAACTTTATTTTTTGTTAATTGTCTTAACTCCTCAACTTTTAGAGCTAAATCATCCGGACCTAACCAGTCAGGGTGTCTTGCAGGTGATCTTTGGTCAATACCTGATGGTAGCGATCTCATTTCTGCAACTTGGTCGGTTACTTTTTGACCCATTAAGTGTCCACCCATACCAACTTTTTGCCCTTGTCCAATAAATACTTCAATTCCATCAGCTAATTGAGCGTGATGAGGATTAAAACCATATCTTGATTGAATACATTGGTAATACCATTTTTCTGAATATCTTCTTTCATCCGGTATCATTCCACCTTCACCTGAACAAGTAGCGCTTCCAGCCATAGTAGCTCCTCTTGCTAAAGCAGTTTTTGCTTCATAAGAAAGCGCACCGAAACTCATTCCTGTAATATAAACTGGAATATCTAATTCAATTGGATTTTCACATCTTGGTCCAATAACAGTTTTTGTTTCACATTTTTCTCTGTAACCTTCGATTACAAATCTAGTTAGTGTTCCAGGTAAGAAAACCAAATCATCAAAAGTAGGAATTTTTTTCATCAATGCCATTCCTCGCATTCTGTATCTTCCTAATTGAGATTTAATATGAATGTCGTCTATAACTTCAGGTGTGAAGATAGCGTTATGACCTAATAAACTTTTATTTCTTTTGCCTTCTTCATGTGCATGGACATCAGCCTTTCCACCAACACCTTTTCCATTTTTTTTAATTTTTTTAGATTTTTTCTTAGGCATTATATTGCTCCCTTCTTCTCTGTAGGTTCCAAATTGTCATAATTCCAAAGCTTTTTACCAGCTACAATTTTTTTCATTTTACTTACGTCAAAATTTTCACCTATTTCAGCTACCTTTAATTTTCTTTTTAGCCAATCTTGATCACTAGATGTTAATTCTGCATCTACTGCATCACTACCATAAGAACCAATTTCTCCACCTACGAAAATTGTCCCATCATACATAGAGTCGCCTAGGTTAATTCCAACATCTCCAAGAATTATTATTCTACCTCTTTGCATCATAAAACCAGTAAAGGCACCAGCGTCACCACCAATTATTATGGTTCCACCTTTCATATCAATACCAGTTCTGGCACCAACACTACCTTTGCAAATTAAATCTCCACCTCTAATTGCCGCACCAAAACAAGATCCAGCATTTTTTTCAATAACTACTTTACCAGCCATTAAATTTTCTGCACATGACCAGCCAACTCTTCCATTAATTCTAACTATAGGACCATCGCAAGAACCCATTCCAAAGTATCCTAAACTTCCCTCAAAAATTAAATTAAGTTTATTTAAAATACCAACCCCAAGACTATGTTTACCTTGTGGGTTTTTTATTACTATTGTCCCATATCCTTGGCTCATTAAGTTATCGATTTCTTTATTAGCTTCAGGAGCTGTCATGTCTTTAACATCAAGTTCAGTTCTTTTATTGAAGTCTACATCGTATGTACCAAAGTAATAAAAGTTTTCTGCTTCATCAGGGTTAAAGAACTTTTGTTGAGTTCTTCCTGTTAATACTTCCGTGTGCATACCCATTGATTGGGCTTTTGATTTTTTCGATACTGTTTTTAGATTTGCCATACTTTCACCTCCCCATCAAATGGATCATATGTGTCAATTTCTTGTGGTAATACGGATCTTATTGCTATTTCTTCTGATCCCATTGCAACTAAATCGTCAGACTCGTATAACACCAAAGGTTTTGCAGCCATTGTGTCTTTTGCCATTCCCAAAGAGTCTTTTGTTGCAACAAAGTAAGTAAAAACACCATCTAAACCTGTTAAAGATGCTTTCATTCCTTCTTCTAAAGTTGCTCCATCTCTCATTTTTTCTGCAAGGTAAACTGCAATCAATTCTGAATCGCATTCAGACATAAATCTCATACCTTTGTTTTCTAAAACTCTTCTATTATTCCAATAATTAGTTAACTGTCCATTATGAACAACAGATACATCGCTAAATGGATAACCCCAAAAAGGGTGAGCAGATTTAATATCTACACCAGACTCTGTGGCCATTCTAGCATGGCCAATAGCATGAGTTCCAACAACTTTATCTAAGCTATATCTATCACAAACCATTTTAGCGTTTCCAAGATCTTTAATAACTTCCAAAGATTTACCCATCGAGAGAATCTCTACACCAGGAATACTTTCTATACGTTGAGAAAATTCCAGAAGGTCTTTTACATCATAATTAATTTCATATCTTAAAGAGTAGGGAAGTGTTCTTTCTTCTTTAACAACTTTAGCTCCCATCTCAGCTAGAGTTTGATCTACAACTTTTTTTCTTTCATCATATACAGAAACATCTTCCATAATAGATGAACTTCCTTCTCCAACGTTTTCACCAACTTTGAAACGCATGATGAAATTTTTACCATCTGTATCTCCATACAAAGCATATCCAGTTGAGTCTTCACCTCTATGTTTTAACGCTTGAAGCATTCCTTGTAATTCGCTTCCAACATTTGAGGATTTTCCTCTATGAATTAATCCTGCTATCCCACACATATTTTTATACCCTTTCTATATTTTTTTAAGACCTACGGTAGACAATCAAGATAAGTATCCAGATCCCATTGCGTTGTTGCACCAAGAAATCTTTCCCACTCATCATTTTTGTACCAATGGAAAACTTTATACATTTCATCTGGCATTGCAGATTTGATTACTTCATCCTCTGCCAGTCTATCCAAAGCTTCACCTAAACTTAATGGAAGTTTTTTAACATCTTTACCTGCTTTTTGAGCTTCGTAAATATTTCTAGACTCTGGAGCAGCTGGTTTCATTTTCTTACTTATTCCTTCGTCACAAGCTTTTAATAAAGCAGCACCTAACAAGTAAGGATTATGCATCGAGTCTACTGATCTATACTCAAATCTTCCTGGAGCAGAAACTCTTAAACCACAAGTTCTGTTTTGATATCCCCAGTCAGCATAAACAGGTGCCCAAAATCCTTGATCCCATAATCTTCTGTAAGAGTTTACAGTTGAAGATCCAAGAGCTGTTAATGCTGGCAAGTGTTTCATTATACCTGCAATAGATTGTAAACCAATTTTACCTGGCATTTGCATATCCTTAGTATCAGGCATGAAAGTGTTTGTTCCACCCTCAACATAACTAAAAACTCCATCAACTCCTGGTAAAGATTTATGACCAAGTTTATTTACTTTAACCTTTCCACCTTTCCATAAAGACATGTTTGTATGGCAACCACTTGCAGAAACACCCATAAAAGGTTTTGTCATAAAGCAAGCAATTAAATTATGTTCTCTTGCTACTTGTGCACAAATTTGTCTGTAAGTGGATAATCTATCCGCATTTCTTAAAACGTTATCATAAGTCCAGTTTAATTCTAATTGACCTGGCGCATCTTCATGGTCACCTTGAATCATATCAAGGCCCATAGCATTTGCATATTCTATTACTTGCATAAATACAGGTCTTAATGACTCGAATTGATCAATATGGTAACAGAAAGGTTTTGAGAAACCTTTACCTGACGGTGTTCCATCTTCATTTTTAGTTAACCACATCATTTCAGGTTCAGTACCAACTCTTAATTCAAGACCATGTTTTTTCTTAAATTCATCCATGAAAATTCTTAAATTTCCTCTACAGTCTGAAGTTAAGTGACCGCCTGGATTTACTCTTTCTTCTCTATTTCTAAAACAAGTGCAGAAAACTCGAGCAACTCTTTTATCCCAAGGTAATTGTACAAAAGTTTCTGGATCAGGAATACCTACAAGCTCCATAGCCTCTGGACCATAACCGATGTAATTATTGTGACGATCTAAAAATAAGTTTGCAGTAGAACCATAAACTAATTGAAAACCTTTTTCAGCAGTTCTTTCCCAATGATCAGCAGGAATACCTTTTCCCACAACTCTTCCAGTTACTGAAATAAATTGAAAATAAATATAAGTTATTCCTAACTCTTTAATTTTTGCTCTTACGTCTTTAACTAATTTAGCACGTCCCGGTTGGTTAACGTGTTTTTCTAGATCTGTCATTTTCACCCCTCAATGAATTTAATTTATTCAAACGTAGCTGAAAATTTTATTTGTGTCTAGGCTTAGAGTTTAACTCCAAGGGAACGGACTGTTAGAAGTAGGATGAAGTTCACCCTTCTCGTAACGGTTGAATCTAAACGGTTTCAATAAATCACTTTCAGTACCAAGAATTTCTTTTGCAACAAGTTCACCAACACCAATCATTTTATATCCGTGATTAGCGTCTGCAATCATATAGACGTTTTCAAAAAATCTATCGAAGATTGGAAAAGAGTCAGGCGTCATACATCCCAAACCACCCGATGGTCCTTTTCTGTATAAATCTGATTTTCCTTCAAACCTTTTTTGGCAATGTGCAAGTGCTGAACACCACATTTCACTAAAAGCATCCGTCGTTTGATACTCTGGAGATTCAATTCCATAAGGATCAACATTTACTTGATCAAAATGTTTTTTAACAATGTAAGGAGAAGTTCCACCTTGTACACCTAAACCTTCAATATCAGGTTTATAATAAATTCCCCAAATTTTGTCTGTTAATAATTTTTGTGTTTTGTCAGAATATAAAGGTGCTGTTGAGTCTACGTGAACTACAGGTGGTTGTTTACCATCATTTGTTTTTAAGAAATCTGGCTCAACTCCTATAACCCCTTCTTGAAGCATCCAGTAAGTCCACATATCAGTTTCATGCATTTTACCATCTTTACCTTTTATATGAGCAGTCTTTGGTAACTCTAACATATTCCAAAAATCTCTTGCCCATGGTCCTGCACCAACAACAACTTGTTCACACTCAATAGTTCCTTTGTCAGTTTCAACACCAGTTACTGCTTGACTGTTACTTCCTTTTTTAAATCCAGTTACCCTTACACCTTTCATAACTTGAACACCATTAGATGTCGATTTACTTTCTAAAGCTTTAATTGAATCTTTATTAAATGCGTATCCACCTTTTTTCTCATGAAGTACAGAAGTGATGCCTTGAGCTTGCCAATCATCAAAAATTCCCTTCATGTAATTTGTACAATCTTTTTCTCCTTCAATAAAAACCGACTCATATCCAATTGCTTTTTGCTGTTCATAAATACTTGCAACATCTTCATGCATTACTTCTGGAGATATTTGTAAGTATCCAACTGGATTATATTTAAATGCTTTAGGATCACTTTCCCAAACTGAAACTGAATGAGCCATCAATTCTCTCATTGCTGGCTGAAAATAATTATTTCTTACAACTCCACATGCAATTCCACTTGCACCAGCAGCCGTATCTTTTTTTTCTAGCACAACTATATCTCCAGGATTTTTGTAAGTTTCTGAAAGTTTCCATGCAGTACTTAACCCGTGTATTCCACCACCGATTATTACTACTTTTGCTTTTGAAGGTAATGTCGTCATATCAAAACATTATTTTTTGATAATGGTAATTAATATACTTATTTATAGAAGTAAAAATTATATATAAAATTTAGATATTTTTAATATCGATCAAAAAAATGAATTAATAACTGATGTTTTTGAGTGTTTCTAAATAGTGATTAAATTCACTAATAAATGAATCGCTAGGAACTATATTTTTAATTCGCTGATCAGTTGAAGTTTTTTCAAGTTTAAAGAACCCTTTTTCGACAGCTTCATTAATTATTAAAGCTGATTTTGGTCGAGAAGTTTTAAATAATTTTGTTTTTAATTCTTCAACTGATAATTTTTTTCCTTCTTTGAAAGCTGACATAACCAACAACATCATATGATAATGAGAAGGTGATTTTCTAAAAAAATAGTTACTTGCGGTATGGGATTGTTTCATTTGATCTTCCCAAAAATCTAAAAGGGTCTTTTTTTCTTTTGGCATTTTTCCTAGGATCTCACTCTAGATTTAGTTGGATCGTAGAATGGAAACCCAACGACTTTTGCGCCAATTCTTTTTTGATGACCATCTATTTTTCCAACCTCAACCTCTGTACCTATTTCTGAATACTGAGCATCAATTCTACAAAGAGCTACATTTTTATTTAGTTTTGATGATAGACATCCACTTGTAACAATACCTACTTGAGCTCTTCCGATATGGACACAGTCACCATGACCAGCAATTTCTTTTCCAATTAATTCTAAACCAACTAATTTTTTTTGTGGATTGTTTTTTCTTTTAATCAATTCTTCTTTACCGATAAAGTCTTCCTCTTTTGTTTTTAAAGGAACTGCAAAACCAATTCCTGCTTCAAATGGGTCTTGTTGACCGTCAAATTCATTTCCAAATAAAATTAATCCAGCTTCTATTCTAAGTTTGTCCAAAGCTGCAAAGCCAGCAGGAATTAATCCATCATCTTTTCCTGCTTCCATTAATTTATCCCAAACTTCAGGAGCATGTTTTGGATGACACCATATTTCATAACCAAGTTCGCCAGTGTAACCAGTTCTTGAAACAATCAGAGGAATTCCCTGTAGTTCTTCTATTCTGCAAATAGTAAATCTAAACCATCCTAATTCATCGATCGATGGTTGAGTAGGTGGTGTAAAAATAATTTTTTTTAAAATTTCTCTACTTTTCGGTCCCTGTAAAGAAACGTTACTTATTTGATCTGTTGAATTTTTAACATTGGCATTGAAATTTTTTTTCTTAGCAATTTCTTTTAACCATTCTCCAGCATATTCATCACCACAAATCCATCTAAAACCTGTTTCGCTCAATCTTAGGAGAGTTCCATCATCAAACATCATTCCATTTTCATAACACATAGCTGAATAAACCACCTGACCTACAGATAGTTTTTTTATATTTCTTGTAAGTGTGTAGTTCATTAACTCTTCTGCATCAGGACCTATTATTTCAAATTTTCTTAACGAAGATAAATCAATTAACACAGCATCGTTTCTGCAAGCATTGTATTCATTAACTAATCCATGTTTAGTATAATCATTCGGTAACCAAAAACCTCTTGCATCAACAAAGTTTCTAGTAAGCTTTGAAGTTCTTTCGTAAAATCCGGAATTTCTAGTTAATTTTTTTTCTGAGTCTGTTTTCATTCGAAACGCAAATGATTTACTGAATTCTTTATTTTTATCATAAGTTCTAACAAAAATATCAGTAGGATTCCACGAATTACATGCATCAATATCACTAGGACAAGCTGTAGTACCAATTGTTAAATCTTTTAATGCTCTAAACATTACATAATCACCAGGTCTAGAATAAGATTCATCAGATATTACTGAATTCAAACCAGCTGCCGATGTATTAAAAAATAAATTAATTGCATGCCATCCTTTTTGTTTTTGAACTCCATATTTAGACATACTCTCAGTTAAATTATCTGAGCAATTAGGATGACCAAAGTAACCAGCATCTTCATAATATTTTGAAGTACAAGCAAGATTAAAAGTATCATGTTTTCCTACCGTATCTCTTATAACTTCAACGAGAGGCTCATGGTCTGTATCATAAAATTTTGAATGCAATCCAGGACCAGGGAAAGTATTTCCCATAAAAGTTCTAGTTGTTTGCCAGTCTAATCCTTTTTCTATTCCTTTATCTAATTTTTTTGTATCAAATGCTACGAAGTCAGAACACTGTCTTCCAGTTGGACTGATTACCTGAATATAATCTCCTTCCTTTACTTGGTAAGATATAGAAGTTTCTTTATTTATATTTTCTTCATATAATGGTTCAAAGACAGGATCTGGTATTACATTTAATTCTTTATCGTTAACGATTTTAGATCTCTTAATAAAAATTGTTAAATCACTTGGAGGATTTTGATTTGTAACATCCATATCTTCGCCAGGTGCAGCAAAAATAGCATAACACTTATCTTGTGATTTAAATTTGATACTTTCTCCTGCTTTAGTATCTGTATCAAATATGATTGAAGATTTTGAATCTGAAATATTTAAGTTTCTTTTTTTTAATTGATGATTTGTTGCTAATATTGTTTCATCTTTACCATTAAGAATATTTCTAATGAAATTTTTTTTATTGTTTGATTTTAAATTTAAAATTCCGACATCAGATTTACCGTCTTTATTAAAACAAATGATTTCACAAATTTGATTACCTTCATTATTAATAATTTCTAATTCATCATCTGGAAAAATTTGAAAAGCTGTAAGAGCACCTCCATTAACAACATGTCTTTCAACTCCAGGTGGTAAAATATTTAAACCAGGATATTTAATGTCTTTACTTGTTCCGAACATTTTCTAATAATTTTTATTATTGATATATTTTTTATCACCAATTTTATTGTTTAAATATATATATATTTTTTAGAACTAATTATCCTTTACCTGACTAATCTTTTTATCATAGAGTGTTGTTATTAATATTAATAGAGGGGAAAAAATGAAAAAAATAATGTCATTATTATCTGCTCTAGTTATTTCTGTAGTAAGTTTTGCAGGAATTTCTAACGCTGATAGCAAAAAGCCCATCGTAATACCAACTCATAACTGGTCATCACAAATTGTAATGGCGTATGTAATTGGTGGAATTTTTGAAAGTATGGGTAACAATGTAAAATACGTAAACGCTGACTCACAAGCAGTTTATGAATCAATCAGAATTGGAGACGTAACTATTTCTCACGAAGTATGGGAGTCTGCATTCGGTAAGTCATTTACTACTGCTTTAGATAAAGGCGGTTTACTTGACTGGGGTGATCATGAGGCAAGAACTCTTGAAGATATGGGTTACCCAAATTGGGTTACTGACAAAGGTCTGTGCCCAGGTCTACCAGATTGGACAGCTTTAAAAAATCCAGACTGTGCTAAAAACTTTACAACACCCGATTCTCCAGATGGAAAAGGAAGAATGTTGGAAGGTCCTCAAACTTGGCATGGTGATTTAATTCCGCAAAGGGTTGATGCATTAGGTTTAGGTGATCTTTGGTGGGTTAAATTTGCTGGAAGTGCAGACGCACTTTGGGCAGAATTAGCAGCAGCTGAAAAAGAAGGAAGAGGAACTATAATCTTTAACTGGACACCAAATTTCACAGATGGTGCTGGTTTTACATTTATTGACTTCCCTCCATACACAGCTGGTTGCAGACCTGAAGATGGTGGTGATGGTAAATGCGGTTCTCCTGATGGATACTTGAAAAAAGCAGTTCATGAGGATTTCCCAAAAACTCACCCAGATGCAGCGGGAGCATTTAAAAAGATGTCATTTTCTACAAGTCAAATTGGTGCAATGGCAGCTTTAGTTGACGTTGACAAAATGACTCACGAAGATGCAGCTAAAAAATGGTTAGCTGACAACGAGTCAGTTTGGAAAGCTTTTACTAAGTAAGGATAAAAGTTTAAAAAATTAAAATCTCCCCCAACTTTTGGGGGGGATTTTTTTTTATCTGAATTTATGTAAAATACTCTTATGAAAAAACTTCTCCTATTTATATTATTTAGTTTTTTAATTAGCTCTTCTGTATTTGCCCGAAGCACTGGATGTAAAGAAGGAAATTGTGAGAATGGTTATGGTAAATGGGTTTATACCGATAAAACAACTTATGAAGGTGAATGGGTTGCTACAAAAAAACAAGGTCAAGGAGTTGAGACATGGCCTAATGGATACATTTATAAAGGTGAATTTAAAAATAGTGAATGGAGTGGAAAGGGAGTTTTAACATTTCCAGATGGATCTACATATGAAGGTGAATGGTCTAAAGGTTTTATGAATGGTCAAGGAACATTTACTTGGGCAGACGGTAAACAAAAAACAGGCACTTGGATAAATGGAAAGTTACAAGAGTAATGTCAAAAGAAAATAATTTAAATAAAACAGAAGATACCTCAAACACCTCAAAGCAATTTGTTGGCTTAATAATAGTTACAGTAATAGTGATAGCTTTTTTTGGCATTTTGAATGGAATATTTGGAGAGGGAGATGATCTTGTTAAAAGAATGAAATTGGAAGAACAAAGAATTGCTGAAGAAAAAAAACTTAGTGAATTAATATCTAAATTACCTTCAGGAATACTAGTATCCTTTGACGGGACTGATCATTATAGGTTAACCGATGAGGTATACGAACAAGTATGCAAAGCAACGAAATTAATTCCACAAAGAGCAATAATGGGTGCTAATTTTTTAAATTTTAGAGCCCATGAACTTTATACGATTAACGGAAATAAAATTGATGAAACTTTCGTCAAATGGGATGAAGAAAAAAGCAAGTGTTACGCTGGTTTTACTGTAAGTGGAAACAATGTTGGAGTAGATGAAAGTATAACTGTTAGTGGTGAAGCTTTAAGTTTCTTAAGTACAGGAATTGATACAAGAGTTTACTATATTAAGAATTTTTAAGTATGAAAGGTTACAATATTTAACATTTAAATTTTATTGAATATCATATAACTTTGAGAAGATTTATGTCTGAGACCGTTATTAAGTGTGAGTCAGTTTATAAAATTTTTGGTGAGAATGCCAAAAAAATGCTTGAAGAGTCTAACGGTAATGTTGATGCAAAAACATTTCAAGACAAGGGCTGTATAGTTGGAGTGAACAACGCTTCGTTTGAAGTTGCAAAGGGAGAAATGCTAGTAGTGATGGGTTTGTCTGGATCAGGCAAATCAACATTACTAAGATGTATTTCAAGGTTAACGGATGCAACAGGAGGAAAAATTTTTATAGAAGGCCAAGACCTGCTTCAATTGAACAACAAAGAGTTAATTGAACTTAGAAGAAATAAAATGGGAATGGTTTTTCAAAGCTTTGCCTTGTTACCTCACAAAACAGTTGTAGAAAATATTGCTTTCCCACTTCAGATAAAAGGTATCAAGACTGAAGATAGTATTAGTAGAGCAATGGAAATGGTTAAACTTGTTGGGCTAGATGGAAGAGAAAATTATTTTCCAAGAGAACTTTCAGGAGGTCAACAACAGAGAGTTGGGATTGCTCGATCCCTAGCAGTGGAACCTGATATTTGGTTCTTAGATGAACCATTTTCAGCATTAGACCCATTAATAAGAAAAGAAATGCAAGATGAGTTTTTAAGACTGCAAGAAAAGTTACAAAAAACTATTATGTTTATTACTCACGATTTTGATGAAGCTTTAAAATTAGCGGATCGAATTGCTATAATGAAAGATGGAATAATAGAGCAGTTAGATACACCTGCTAATATTGTTTTAAATCCTGCAACCGAATATGTACGAAAATTTACCGAGGAAGTTCCAAGAGAAAAAGTTTTGGTCATTGAAGATGTAATGGATACATCAAATAAAAATAATTTAGGAGATATTAAAGTTTCAAAAGACGACATTATAGAAAATGTTGCAGAAAAAATTCTTACCCAAGAAAAAATTGTAGGAGTGGTTGACTCAAATAACAATATTATTGGCTCAATAAAACCTTCAACAATTATTGATACAGTTTTTGGAGGAAGAAAAAATAATAGCTAAAATATGGAGTATTTAAAAAAATATCCAAAATTATTCCAATGGTTATTTTTGTTAATCGTATTTTTCGCCTTATGCTTTGCAATCGATGTTCCCGAAACTTATAAATTTATTAGAGGTCAGGCAGAATTTGTAAAAGATCCTAACCAAAGTGTTTATTTTTTTCTAGGTAAAGAAGTCCGATATTATGCTTTTGATGTATTTTGGAGATTGCCTCCTTTACTTGGTTGGTTGCCTATCTGGATAAACGACTCTTTATTTTTCTTAATGAATGAGTGGATGCCAATGGAATTTTGGAATGAAGATACTCAAGAGTTCAAAACTAGACCTTTATTATTACAAATAAGTAGAAATTTAACGTCTTTTATGACGTTTTTAATTGAATTGATTAGAGAAATTTTACTTGGAGGATTAGAAACTATAGTTGCGTTCACTAGCTGGGATTTTATTGATGCTTATCCTTGGTTGGAATTACCTGGATTACCTTGGACTATCGTTGCAGCTGGAGCAACGATACTTGCATATAAATTGAGTGGTAAAGGACTTGCTTTGTTTGCAGGTTTAACAATGGTCTATATTTCAATTTTTGGTCAGTGGAAACCTTCAATGCAAACACTTTCATTTATATTAGTTGCAGTACCACTGTCATTTGCATTTGGTATTAGTTTAGGTATTGCTGCTTATAAAAGTAAGCGAGTTGAAAATGCTTTGTATCCAATTCTTCTAGTGATGCAAACAATGCCTCAATACGCAGTATTAGTACCTGCACTTGTTTTGTTCGGTGTTGGTGATCATGCAGCTGTAATAATTACAATGGTAGTAGCAGTGCCTCCAATGATTTTATTAACTATTCTTGGACTAAGGGCAGTTCCACCAGAAGTAATCGAAGCTGGAAGAATGAGTGGTTGCACAAACTGGCAATTAATGACCAAAGTACTTATTCCAACTGCAAGAAGAGATATCTTAATTGGGGTTAACCAAGTTATTATGGTTTGTTTTTCTATGGCAGTAATCTCTGCATTTATTGGTGCCAAAGGATTAGGATTTAACTTATTACTTGCTCTAAACCAACTTAATATTGGTCTAGCTCTTGAAGCAGGTTTGTGTATTAGTTTGATTGCAATTTTATTAGATAAAATGTCATTGGCTTGGGCAAATCAACAACAAGACTATTTTGGTAATCTTACTTTCTACCAACGAAATAAAAATATTATATTTTTTGGTGGATCAATAGTTGTTGGAATAATTCTTGCTTATATTGGAACATTTGTTTTTAAAGATACGTTTAATTATTTATTTGAAGTTCCTCATAACAAAGGAATTTCAACAGCTGATTTTTGGAACAAAGGTGTTGATTGGATTTTTGATACATTTTTTGTTTACATAAAAGCATTTAATACTTGGTTAATTGTAGATGTGCTTCAACCAATGAGAGCTTTATATTTAAGAATGCCAGCTGTTGCTACATTAGTATTAGCTGTAGGTGCTGGATATTTAATTGGAGGAGTTAGATCAGCATTAGTTGTTGCTGCTTTAACTCTATTTATAGCACTAAGTCCATGGTGGGATAGAGCATTGGTTACATTATATATGGCAACTTTTGGAGTAGTCGTTTCTTGTTTAATAGGTTTTACAGTTGGAACTTTATGTTTCCAAAATAAAAAGTCTGCAGCATTTATGTTAGGGGTTTGCGACATTTTTCAAACGTTTCCATCGTTCGTATACTTAATTCCAGTAATGATGTTATTTGGAATTACAGACACCTCAGTATTAATTGCAGTGATTGTTTATGCAACAATTCCAGCAACCAGATATACTATTGAAGGTCTAAGAAGTGTGCCAGTCGGTTTACATGAAGCTGCAACAATGTCTGGTGTTAATAAATTTCAAAGATTAACTAAGATTGAATTTCCATTGGCTTTCCCTCATATGATGCTTGGGATAAATCAAACAATCGTATTTGCTTTATTTATGGTAATTATTGGTGCTTTTATTGGAACAGAAGATTTAGGGCAATATATTTTAAAAGCATTGTCAGATAAAAATGGAGCTGGAATAGGTTTAACCCTAGGTATCTGTGTTGCTTTCATAGGTTTGATTTTTGATAATTTAATCAGAACTTGGGTTGAGAAAAGAAAAAAACATTTAGGTATAGCTTAGTCCATTGAAAAAATTTATTATTTCTATCGATCAAGGAACAACATCATCAAGAGTAATTTTATTTGATACAAAAGGTAATATTGTTTTTGTTTCACAATTTGAATTTAAACAATATTTTCCAAAAAATGGTTGGGTAGAACATAATCCAAATGAGATCTGGTCCACAACACTCAAAGCTTTAAAACAAGTAATAGATAAAGCAAAAAAATTAAAAGGTAACATACTCACAATCGGAATTACAAATCAAAGGGAAACGACAATTCTATGGAACAAAAGAACAGGGAAACCTATTTATAATGCAATTGTATGGCAAGATAGAAGAACCCAAGATTACTGTAAATTACTTAAGAAAAAAAATTATGAAAACCTATTTAGAAATAAAACTGGGTTATTTATAGATCCATATTTTTCAGCAACTAAAATTAAATGGATTTTAGACAATGTTAAAATTTCAAAAAAACTTTTAAGTTCAAATGATTTATTGTTTGGAACTGTAGATACATTTTTAATTTGGAAATTAACAAAAGGTAAGCAGCATTTAACGGAAGCATCTAATGCAAGCCGAACAATGCTGTATAATATCAATAATAATAAATGGGACAAAGAAATTTTAAAAAAATTAAATATTCCACAAAAAATTTTACCAGAAGTTAAAAACTCAGCAGATAATTTTGGAAAAACAGATAAAAAAATTACAGGAGTTGAAATTTCAATTTCTGCAGTTCTTGGAGATCAGCAGGCTGCAGCATTTGGACAAACTTGTTTTGAAGAAGGATCTATAAAAAGTACATATGGCACTGGTGCATTTGTTATTATGAACACTGGTCCAAAGAAAATTAATTCAAAAAACAAATTACTGACTACTATTTGCTATCGATTAAATAATAAAAATACCTATGCCTTAGAAGGTTCAATCTTTATAGCGGGCGCAGGAGTTCAATGGTTAAGAGATAAAGTAAAATTGATCAAAAAAGCACCTGAAACCGAAAAGATTTCAAAGTCCTCTAAAGTTAATGACGGTGTTTTTGTTGTACCAGCTTTTAGTGGAATGGGAGCTCCTTATTGGAGACCAGATGCTAGAGGGGTAATTACAGGACTAACAAGAGATAGTGACTGGAAAAGTATAGTGAGGGCAACAGTTGAATCTGTTGGTTATCAAAGTTTTGATTTGTTTGATTCAATGAACAAGGATGGTTTGAAACCAAAAATAGTTAAAGTAGATGGTGGAATGGTTGCAAATAATTGGTTCACACAATTTTTAGCTGACATTATTAATTTAAAAGTAGTTAGACCAAAAATATTAGAGACAACTGCTTTAGGTGTAGCTTTGTTGGCAGGACATCAAATAGGAGAATATAAATCTTTAAATCAAATTAAAAATATGTGGAAAAAAGACAGAATATTTAAACCTAAAATGAAACAAAATTTTCGAAAAGATCTTTTAAATGGTTGGAAATTAGCAATTAAAAAGACTTTAGCTTAGTTTATTCTATGAATAAGATTTTAGTAATTGGAGCTGGTGCAATGGGTGCCGCGTTTACATTTCCTTTAGTTGATAATAATCATAAAGTAACTTTGACCGAACCATATAACAAAGATCTTCAAAAGAAATTATTAAAAAAAAATAAATTTCATCCAACATTAAAACTTAAATTATCAAAAAAAGTTTCTATCAAAAAATTTTCATCAGAATTACTTAATGAAAAATGGGACCTGGTTGTTGTTGCTGTAAGTTCTATTGGAATTGATATGGTTAGAGAGTATTTAAAAAATATAAAAAGAAAAACCTCTATCCTTGTTTTAACCAAAGGTCTTAAGTTTGATCAAAATATTAATAAAATTATTACGATGTCAGAACAATTAAGCAAAGGAAATCAAAATTTAAATGTTTCAGTATTAAAAGGACCTTGTTTGGCAAAAGAATTGGCAAATAAAATAAAGAGTTACACTGTGATTGCAAATCAGAATATCAATATAGCAAAAAATATAGGAAAATTAATCTCAACTAAATATTATAAAACAGAGTACTCAAGTGATGTAAAAGGTGTTGAATTTTCATCTGCAATAAAAAATATATATTCTATGATTATAGGATCAGGTGAAGGTGAAAATACTGCTTCAGCTTTGTTTAGAAAATCGTTAGATGAAATGGAATATTTAATAAAATATTTTAGAGGCAAAAAAGAAACTGTTCATGGGTTAGCTGGAGTTGGCGACTTATATGTCAGTGCTGTTGGAGGGAGAAATAGTAAAATGGGTGAATATTTAGGAAAAGGATACACTTTTAAAATTGCAAAAAACAAATTTATGAAAAACGATACAGTAGAGGGTGCTGATCTTGCTAAAGAGATTGCACCTTACGTATTAAAAAAAATCAAAAAAAATAAAATACCACTTATGCATGCATTATTAAGCGCAATCACAAAAAATAAAAAATTAAAAATTAACTATTAATTACTTGTTTAAAAAAGTCTTCATCGAGTCATCCATAGCAGTTTCCCATGGAGTATGGTGTATAGGCGCAACAGAACCTGTTACAGGTGATGAAAACGATTTGTTTCTGTAAGTTAAGATATCTTCTACTTTATGATGTTCCCACTCTTTGAAATGTTTCCTGATTAATTCAAAATCTATTTTTGGATAATCAGACATGTCATGAAGTTCTTTTGTGTATTCAGTTTGAAAATCAATCATTTGATCTGGGTTTTCTAATTTTTCCTCCATAGCAACCCATTTATTGATATCTTTATTAATTTCATCAGCACTTGGCATTTGAATTTTCCCCATAATTACATCTCTTGCAAACCAAGCTTGGCAATCAAACATATTAAAAGTATGGAATTGATCCTGCATACCAAGATAAAGAAGTTTGTGATTGTCTTGCCAAACTACCCCTTTATATAATTTTGGTGGATATAATCTGTTGTGTGTTTTTAACTTTAAACTTTCATCTAAGAATGGAAAATGATGTAGGTAGCCAGTGCATAATATAATTACATCTGCATCTTGTTCAGTACCATCTTTAAAAATTGCTTTTTTTCCCTCCAATCTATCAAGATAATGAACTTCTTTCATACCTTTGGGCCATTTAAATCCCATAGGAGCATTTCGATATCCAATAGTTACACTTTTAGCTCCGTATTTATTACATTGTAGAGCAACATCTTCAGCTGAATAACTGCTTCCTAAAACGATCACATCTTTTCCTCTGAACTCCTCTGCATCTCTGAAATCGTGAGAGTGCATTATTCTTCCTGGGAAAGAATTCATTCCTTTATACTCAGGTATAAACGGAACAGAAAAATGACCAGTAGATACAACTAAGTAATCAAATGTATCTTTTGAAATTTCATTTTTAGCTTTGTCTTGATAAGTGATTTCGAATTTTTCATTATTAAAAGTTACATTCGTTACTTTTGTATTTAGTTTTACTTTATTTTTAATTTTACCTTTACTTACTCTCCCGAGAATATAATCTTGCAACACTTCTCTAGGTGGAAAAGAAGGAATTGGTTGTCCAAAATGTTCATCAAAAGAATAATCTGCAAACTCCAAACATTCTTTAGGGCCATTTGACCATAAATATCTATACATACTATTATGAACTGGATCTCCATATTGGTCACTGCCTGTTCTCCAATTATAATTCCACAAACCTCCCCAATCTTCTTGTTTTTCAAAACAAACTATTTCAGGAATTTTTTCACCTTTAATCTCTAGGTGTTCAAATGCTCTTAACATTGAAAGACCACAGGGTCCTGCTCCAATAATTGCAATTTTGCTCATTGTAATTTCTCCAGTTTATAAATATGCTTTCTAAATATAAACAAATATAAAATAAAATTACAATATAAATATTAACTCAAAATGGCTGAGATAAATATTTCAAATATAAATAAATCTTTTGGATCTACACACGTAATTAAAGATGTATCTTTAGATATTAAAAGTGAATCTTTCACTGTATTAGTTGGGCCTAGCGGATGTGGTAAATCAACAATGTTGAGAATGATTGCTGGTTTAGAGGAGATCAACTCGGGAACAATTTCAATTGATGGACAAGTTGTAAACGATCTGCCACCTAAAGAAAGAAATATAGCAATGGTCTTTCAATCATATGCTTTGTATCCTCACATGACGGTGTTTGACAACATGGCTTTTGGTTTAAAAATTGAAAAAAAATCTAAAGATGAAATTACTGAGCGAGTTATGGAGGCTGCTAAAATTCTTCAAATTGAGGAATACTTAGAGAGAAAACCAAAACAATTGTCAGGAGGACAAAGACAAAGAGTTGCAATTGGTAGAGCAATTACAAGGAAACCAAAAGTATTTTTATTCGATGAACCTTTGTCTAATTTAGATGCAGCTTTAAGAGTCCAGATGAGAGTAGAGCTTGCTAAATTACATGATCAATTAAATGCGACGATGATTTATGTTACTCATGATCAAACTGAAGCAATGACGCTTGCAGATGATATAGTTGTGTTAGATCAAGGTATTGTTTCTCAAAAAGGATCACCATTAAAACTATATAATGAGCCAGAAAATTTATTCGTTGGTGGATTTATTGGTTCACCAAAGATGAACTTTATTAATTCTAAAGTAATTAGCGCAAATAGTTCTGGAACTGAGGTTGAAATTTCAGGACAAGGAAAAATTATTATTCCAAAAACTTCAGATAATGTATCAGCTGGTGATAGTTTAAAAATTGGTATTAGACCTGAACATATTTTAATCAATGGTACTGACAAATGTTGGGAGAGCAAAGTATTTGTAATTGAAAAATTAGGTTCCTCTACGTTTTTATATCTTGAAAAAGAAGGTGAGCCACTAGTAGTTCAAACTGATGGTGCTAGCAAAGTTAATGTTGGCGATAATCTCTCCTTGAGCTTCGATCTAAACAAATGTCATTTATTTGATAGTAATAATTTAGCCTTTAAATAAAGGTCTTTTTCATTTCTTATTGTAACTTAGTCAACTGAGATATGACACAATTGCATAAGAAATTGCTTTTTTAAAAGGATAAGGTTTTAATAAAGAAAAATAAAAGGAGATAACAATGTTTAGAAAAACATTAATATTATTATCTGCTTTAGCATTTTTTATTAATAATGTTGCTTTAGCAGATATCAAGTTTTGGACAACCGAAACTCAACCAGCAAGGATGGCTAAGCAAGAGGATATGGCCAAAGCTTTCGAAGCTAAGACTGGTATTGGAGTTGAAGTTATTCCAATAGACGAAAAAGAATTAGGTAAGAGAGCAACAGCAGCTGCTGCTGCTGGCGACTTACCTGATGTAATTTATCATACTCTACAGTATGTATTGCCATGGGCTGAAGCTGGCATCTTAGATGTTGATGCTAATAATGACGTTGTTAAAGAACTAGGTAAGAAAACATTTGCGCCTGGTGCTTTAAACATGGCTAAAAAAGGAACTAAGATAGCTGCTGTCCCTGTAGATGGTTGGACACAGATGGTCGTTTATAGAAAAGATCTATTTAAAAAAGCTGGCTTAGAACCACCAACAAGTTATGAAAATATTGTTAAAGCAGTAGAAGCATTATCATCTGACGATATGTTTGGTTTTGTTGCTGCAACTAAAACAGATGAAAACTTTATGAGTCAGGTTTTAGAGCATGTTTTATTAGCTAACGGAGTGAATGTTGTAAAAAAAGGTGGAGTAAAAAATCAAGGCTGGAAATTAAAAAGAGCTTTAGAGTTTTATAAAGTAATCGCTAAAGCGAGTCCTCCAGGAGAATTATACTGGAAACAGTCAAGAGAACTTTATTTTGCTGGAAAAACTCCAATGATTATTTGGTCTCCATTTATTATGGATGAACTTGCTGGCTTAAGAGACTCAGCGCCACCAACAATAAATGATGATCCAACATCATCTGAACTAGCATCCAAAACTGGTTTTATAACTAATTTTAGTGGACCAGGTAATAAAAGCGGTGCCGCTTGGGCAGATGTAAGATACTTTGGAATAACTGCAGATGCTGACACTGATGAAGCAAAACAATTTGTAATGTATTCAATGGACGAAGGTTATACGAGCACATTATCAATTGCACCAGAAGGTAAATTTCCAGTCAGAAGAGGAAACTCAACTGATCCTGAGGCTTTCACAAAAGCTTGGAGTAAATTACCAGTTGGTGTTGATAGAAAAGCTGCTTTGACAGATTTGTACTCAGAAGATGTAATCAACAATATTGTTGCTGGTTTAGATACTGCGAGTAGATGGGGAGTTAAAGAAGGCGAACTTTCAAGAGCTTCTAAGATTATCAATTCTCAATTTTTAAACCGTATCACTAGATTGTATATTGATGATCAAATTGATGTTGATGAGGCAGTAGATATGATCAACAAATCATTAAAAAAGTTCAATTAATTTTTTAATTTTTTGAAAAAAGCGGATAATATTAATTATCCGCTTTTTTTATGAGTAACACACTTTCAAAAATAGAAAAAAGAACTGCCTATGCTTTAACTTTGCCAGCAGTTCTGATTGTATTTGCAATAGTATTATTCCCAATATTTTCAAACGTATGGATTAGTTTTAAAGAAGTTCAATTAAAAGATATAAGAATTCCAGAGCCAAGAGCAAAAAAAATAGTTAAATCTATTAAAAACGAAGATTCGAAAGTTAAAATTATTTATAAATTAAGAAATAGCTCTTTAATTCAAGATATTAGAGATGTTAAATTTCAGGATAAATTTCCAAATAATGTTCAGCCAGTAGATTTAGATGAGAGATGTAAGTTTATTTCAAATAAAGTTCAGTGTGATTTTGGTGATTGGTCTAAAAAATATAGAGAGCAACTTGTAATTTTTTTTGAAACAAAAAACGGTGAAAAAATTGAAAAAAAACTGTTTAAGTTAAACAAACCAAATTTAAAGGGAAAAGCAGACAACATTCTTTTGACAAGTGATTTTACTTTATCAAATTTTAAAAAAGTATTCACGAACTATGAATTTAAAGATTTATTATTAACAACGTTTTATTATACTTTTTTTGGAACAGTTGGCGCAATTGTTTTTGGAATTTTATCAGCCCAAATGGTAAATCAAAACTTTAGAGGTCGAAGTTTTATTAGGAGCACGTTATTGTTTCCCTACGTAGCTCCTGTTGTTGCCCTGGCTTTTACTTGGGAACTCCTATTAGATCCCAATAGTGGTACTTTAAATAATCTGCTGCTCAATTATAATATAATTGATAAGCCAATAAATTTGTTAGGACAAAAGTATGTATCAATTTTTGTTTTTGGTTTTGAATTTAAATTAAGATTAGCTTTAACAACCGTTATTATCTTTGAAATCTGGAGATATTTTCCGTTAGCATTTCTTTTTATATTAGCAAGACTACAAGCAGTTCCTAAAGAACTATATGAAGCAGCAGATATTGATGGAGCTGGTCCTTACACGAAATTTATGAATATAACACTGCCACAGATAACAGCAGTGATTTCTATTTTATTTATGATTAGATTTATTTGGAACTTTAATAAGTTTGAGGATATTTTCCTTTTAACTGGCGGTGCCTCAGGAACCAGAACGCTTCCAATAAATGTTTATGAACAGGGGTTTTCAATAGGAGATATTGGAATGGGATCAGCTGTTTCGATGGTGATTGTACTGTTACTTTTATTTTTCATGTTAATTTATTTTAAACTGATAGGAAAAAGGGCCAATGAGAGTTAAATCAATTATCACTTTCAGTATAATTTCTTCGTTTTTTTTATTTTCTCTAATTTCTATTTGGAAAATACTATCTACGTTACAAGGAATTGAACTTAAAACTTTAAATTTCAATTTTTATTTTTTAAGTGGAATTATAATTTCTTTTGTTTCAATTTTCTTGAGTGAAAAATTAAACAAACTATCTCTAGTGATTATATTATCATCAGTGTTTGTATTGATTGATTATTTTATTAATAGTTCTTTACCTATTTGGCATTATATAGGAACGTTTCTAATCCTATTATTTTTTGTTAATAAACTATCTAAATATCATAAAAAACACTTTAGCTATAATTTTTCTGCACAAATTATATTTTTTGATTTTTTAACTTTGTTTGGAATAATCTTTTTTTCTTTTGTAATTTTATTTCCATTTTACTTGATGTTAGTCACAAGTTTCAAAACACAAGCTCTTTTATTAATTAATCCTTTAGATTTCAGTATCGATTTTACACAAAATATAAAATCTTTATTCAAATCCTATATTATAGTTTTTACGGAATATAATTTTGGCAAATACATGCTGAATAGTTCAATTGTATCGATAGGCACAGTTATAATTACTTTATTACTAGGGATCCCAGCAGCTTATGCAGTTGCAAGATTAAATTTTTTTGGAAAACACTTTTTGTCTACCTCAATTTTAATTATTTATATGTTTCCTGCTATAGTGCTCGTGATTCCTCTATACACTGTTTTTAGTCAATTAGGTCTAAGAAATTCTGTATTTGGATTATTGATTATTTATACAGCTACAACTCTGCCAGTAGCAATTTATATGCTCCAGGGATATTTTAAAAGTATTCCAAAAGAGCTTGAAGAAGCAGGTATAATGGATGGGCAAAATTGGTTTGGAATAATCGTTAAAATCATTTTACCTTTAAGTTTACCGGCAATTGCGTCAGTAGCATTGTATGTATTTATGATTGCCTGGAATGAATTTTTATTTTCACTAATGTTCTTAGACAGCCCTAGCTCATTTACATTATCAAGAGCGATACAATTTTTAAATGTTGGAGCTGAAACTCCAAGACAATATTTGATGGCTGGTTCAGTTGTTGTAACTTTACCAATTTTATTTATTTTTGTTTATTTTGAAAAATATTTAGTTAGCGGTTTAACATCAGGGAGCGTAAAAGGATAATGAATAGGTATATTAAAAATGCCCAAAAAATTTTAATTGGAAATAGAAAAAGGGGATATACTCTACCCACAAATAACAAGCTATATCCTGCGCAATGGAACTGGGATTCAGCATTTATTGCATTAGGGTATTCCTATTTTAATTTAAATTTTGCATTAAAAGAAATTAAGACACTTTTAGATGGTCAATGGAAGGATGGAATGATTCCACATATATTGTTTCATAACACAAATACAAATTATTATCCTAATCATACTGCTTGGAATTGTGGAAATAAAATTCGCTCATCTGGCATTACCCAACCACCAGTACTTGCAAGTATATTAAAAGAAATAATAGATAAAAACAAAATTACCAAAAAACAAAAAAAAGAAATTAAAAAATTTGTAATTAAAATTAAGAAATCTCATGAGTGGTTTATTAAAAATAGAGATCCAAAAAAAACTGGTTTAGTTTCAATACTCCATCCTTGGGAAAGCGGGTACGACAACTCCTCCTTATGGGACGAACCAATGAATAAAGTGAAAATTGAAAAAAATATTCAATATAAAAGAGCTGATAATAAAGTTATTAATCCCGAACATAGGCCTCTGAATATTGATTATGATAGATATGTAACAATCAAAAATGATTTGAGAAAAAAGAAATATGATCCAAAAAAAATATTCAAAACCTCATTGTTTAATGTAGTTGATATTGGATTTAATTCTATATTTCTTAAATCAAATAAAGATTTAATCATACTGTTAAAAAAATTTAATTTAGATAGTTCAACAATTATTAATTATATAAAAATAACTGAGAAAAATATTTTAAAATATTTTGATAAAAAAAAACAAACTTTTTTTTGTTTTGATCTAAGAAATAAAAAAAAAATATTCATTCCATCAATTACAAATTATTTGATTTTGTATGCTGATATTAAAAATAGTAAAATTAACGATATCTTAATTAAAAACTTAAAAAAACATAATTTAAAAGAAAAATATTTTTTTTCTTCAATAAAACCTAATCATAAAAGTTTTGAGGAAAAACGTTATTGGAGGGGCCCAGTTTGGATTAACTGTAATTGGTTTATACACAAGGGCCTAATGAATAAAGATGAAAAATACTCAAACAAAATTAAAGAACGTACTATTAGATTGGTCGAAAAAAAAGGATTTCATGAATATTATAGTTGCAAGAATGGTAAACCTATGGGTGCAAATAATTTTTCTTGGTCAGCAGCTTTATATTTAGATTTAGTAAATAATTAATTTTTAAGTGATAAATTAATCAAATAAATATATTCTTGTTAGAATAATAATATGAATTGGAATTATCCTACTAATATTTGGTTTGGAGCAGGTAAAATAGAGGACCTTGCTGAAGCCTGTTTTGACTTAAAAATTAAAAGTCCTCTTTTTGTGACTGATAAAGATCTTTTAAACCTTCCAATGACATCAAAAGTAATTGAAAAATTAAAGAATGAGTTTGAAAATCTACAAGTATTTTCAAATTTTTCAGGAAACCCAACTGGAAAAAACGTAACGGAGGGTGTCTCTTTATATATAGAAAAAAATTGTGATGGTGTAATTGCTTTTGGAGGAGGTAGTGCATTAGATGTTGGAAAGGGAATAGCCTTTATGTGTGGTCAAAAAAGACCTATATGGGATTTCGAGGACGTTGGAGATTATTGGACAAGAGCTGATGGAAATAAAATTTCTCCAATTATAGCGGTTCCAACTACTGCAGGAACAGGTTCAGAAACAGGAAGAGCTTCTGCTATAATTAATGAAGAAACAGGTATAAAAAAAATAATTTTTCATCCAAAAATTTTACCATCTATTGTAATTTTAGATCCAAATCTAACTAAAGAACTTCCACCAAGAATAACGGCTGCAACAGGTATGGATGCACTTGCTCATAATCTTGAGGCTTTTTGCGCACCTGGATTTCATCCAATGGCAGATGGTATTGCTCTAGAAGGTATGAGATTGATTAAGAATTCATTAAACGAAGTTTATAAAAATGGCATCAATATAGAAGCTAGATCTGAAATGTTGGCAGCGTCTAGTATGGGCTCTACGGCATTTCAAAAGGGTCTTGGTGCGATTCACTCATTAAGTCATCCAATAAATGCTCAATTTGATGTCCATCATGGTTTATCAAACGCAATATTTATGCCCTATGTTTTAACTTTCAACAAATCTGTTATTGAAAACAAGATTGTATCTATTTGTAATTATCTTAATCTAAATAATACATTTGAAAGTTTTTTAGAATGGATATTAAATTTGCGTAAAGATTTAAATATTCCTCATAAACTTTCAGATGTTATGGACTGTAGTGAAATTGATTTAGAAAAACTTTCTTTAATGGCATTCGAAGATCCATCTACAGGAAGTAATCCAAAAAAAATAACAAAAGAAGATTTAAAAGAGATGTATAAAAAAAGTATTTCAGGAGAATTATTTTAATGAAGAAAATTTTGGTTGTAGAGGGTAATTTAAAAGAGGAAAATAAAAGTTTCTCAGAGGCTGGTATTCAAACTCATACAGAAAGTTTAAAACATAGCCTTTCCTATTTTACTGACCAATTAAATATAGATGTAGTTAATCCATCTTCGGATGAAAATATAAGTGAGAATATAGATACTCTTGAAAGTTATGACGGTCTTATTTGGGGCGGAAGTAGTCTAAATATTTATAACAATACCCCTGAAATAAAAAGACAAATTGAATTTATGAGAGAATGTCAAAAAAAAATTAAAAAAGTTTTAGCGATATGTTGGGGAATGCAGGTTGCAGTAACTGCTGCTGGAGGAGAAGTAAAAAAAGGTGAGAAGGGATCCCATCGAGGAATTGCAAGAGATATTGAAATTAATGAAAATGGCTTAAATCATCCATTATATAAAAATAAAAATAAAAAGTTTAACACTCCAGCATTTAATTTTGATGAAGTTGTAACTTTACCAGAAAATTCAACACTGCTAGCTTCGAACCCAATTAACAATGTTCAAGGTTTAAATTTTAAAATTGGAAATTGTGATGTTTGGGGCCTTCAGTATCATCCGGAAATTACATATAACAAAATGATTAATTTAATTATATTCAGAAAAGACAGACTTATAGAACGTGGTGCCTTTAAAGATCAAAATCATATAGATGATCACATAAAGAATATAGAAATAGAAAATAAAAAATTAGATAAACTTTCCAGAATGAGAGAATTAGAGAATTGGCTAGATTATCTTAACTTAGAATAATCCTTCAATCTCGCCTTTTTCATTTAGTTTAATCGAGTCAGCTGCTGGTACTCTAGGAAGTCCAGGCATTGTCATAATCTCACCACATACAACAACAACAAATTCAGCTCCCGACGATAGCCTTACCTCTCTTACTGGTAGTACATGTCCAGTAGGAGCTCCCTTTAAACCAGGATCAGTTGAAAAACTGTATTGTGTTTTTGCAATACATACAGGTAATTTCCCAAAACCCTTTTCTTCAAAGTCCTTCAATTGTTGTCTTACTTTTGTATCAGCCACTACCTCACTAGCACTATAGATTTCTTGTGCAATTTTTTCAATTTTTTTGAATAAAGGCAAATCATCTTCATATAAATATTTAAAAGTATCTTTATTATCTTCACAAATTTCAGCTACATTTTTAGCTAATTCTAAAGTTCCCTCACTTCCATGAGACCAATGAGTGCATTTTGATGCTTTTACTCCTTGAGTTTCACAAAAATCTAACAGAGTTTTCATTTCTTCATCGGTGTCAGTTATAAAATGATTAACAGCAACTGTAACTGGTAAGCCAAATTTTCTTATATTATTAATATGTCTTCTTAAATTAACCAGTCCATCTTTTAGGGCAGTAACGTTTTCTTTTTTTAAATCATCCTTTCCAACGCCACCATGCATTTTTAAAGCTCTAATTGTTGCAACAATGACTACGCAATCTGGTTTTATTCCTGACTTTCTACATTTAATATCTAAAAATTTTTCTGCCCCAAGGTCAGCTCCAAATCCTGCTTCTGTTACAACATAATCTGCTAATTTTAAACCTGCTTTAGTAGCAATTACAGAATTACATCCATGAGCAATATTTGCAAAAGGACCCCCATGAATTATTGCAGGATTATTTTCCAACGTTTGAGTTACATTTGGTCTAATTGCATCTTTTAATAGAACTGTCATTGGTCCTTGTGCATTTAAATCTTTTGCGTAGATTGCTTTTTTGTCTCTAGTATATCCGATTGTAATATTACCAATTCTTTTTTCTAAATCATCCAAGTCAACTGCTAAGCAGAATATAGCCATTATTTCAGAGGCAACAGTAATATCAAAACCATCTTGTCTAGGATATCCGTTTGCAACACCCCCAAGATCTACAACTATTGATCTTAAGGATCTATCGTTCATATCCATAACTCTTTTCCAAACAACTCTTCTAACATCAATATTTAATTTATTTCCCCAATAGATATGATTGTCTATTAGTGCTGATAATAAATTATGAGCAGAAGTAATCGCGTGAAAATCTCCAGTGAAATGTAAATTAATTTGTTCCATTGGCACAACTTGGGCGTATCCACCACCAGCAGCCCCACCTTTCATTCCAAAAGAAGGACCAAGACTTGGTTCTCTCAAACAAACAATTGATTTTTTACCTATTTTATTTAATCCATCATGCAAACCAACAGAAGTAGTTGTTTTACCCTCACCAGCTGGCGTAGGTGTAATTGCAGTAACCAAAATTAATTTACCGTCTGCTTTATCTTTGAGTGTATTTAAATATTCTAAGTTAATCTTTGCAATATGACGACCCATAGGACTGAAAGCTGTACTTTCATCAGGGACATTAATTTTATCTAAAACATCATTTATTGGTTGCATTTTAGCTTCTCTGGCTATTTGAATATCTGATTTTATTTCACTCATTAATAATCCTTTAAATTATAAAATATTTAACTGCTGACTTCTTATCCTTTTTTGACATTTTTGGAAACTTCTAAAAAATATATATAAAAAAAATAAGAACTATTTAAATTCATTAATATAAAATTTGTATATGCAAAAGTATTCTATTTTTAGCTTAGTTAAAAATGCACTAACAGGTCATCAAAATTGGGATTTAGCTTGGAAAGATCCAAATCCTAAAGAGGAATACGATGTTGTTATCATCGGGGGCGGAGGCCATGGTCTCGCTACAGCATATTATCTTGCTAAAGAACATCAAATTACAAAAGTAGCAATCATTGAAAAAGGATGGATTGGTGGTGGAAATGTTGGACGTAACACTACGATTATAAGATCAAATTATATGCATGATGAAAATGGTCTTTTCAGTGAGTTTGGAATGGATCTATGGAGAAAGATGAGTCAGGACTTAAATTACAACGTAATGTTTTCTCCAAGAGGAATTATTAATCTCGCACACTCAGATGCACAAATGAATGCATATGCAAGAAGAGGAAATTCGATGAGATTAAATGGAATTGATGCAGTTCTTTTAAGTAGAGAAGAGGTAAAAGAAATAATTCCAATGGCTGACTTTTCAGATAACGTAAGGTTTCCAATCTTTGGTGGATTGATGCAACCAAGTGCTGGAACTGCTCGTCATGATGCAGTTGCTTGGGGTTATGCACGTCAAGCCGACTCGATGGGAGTAGATATAATTCAAAATTGCGAGGTCACAGGTTTTGATGTTTCTGCAGGAAAAATAAAAGGGATCAGAACATCTAGAGGAAATATTAAAGCAAAAAAAGTTGGTCTATGCGTTGCAGGTAGCACAAATATTTTAGCTGAAAAATTAAATATGACTTTGCCAATTGAAACGCATCTTTTACAAGCTTGTGTTTCTGAACCAGTGAAACCAGTTTTAGATAAAGTTGTAACTTTTGGTGCAGGTCACTTTTATATTAGTCAATCAGATAAAGGTGAAATGGTAATGGGTGGAGACCTTGATGGTTACAATAGTTACGCTCAAAGAGGTAATCTTCCAACTTTACAACATGTTTTAACTGAAGGAATTGCGATGATGCCATTTTTAAGTAAATTAAAAATGTTAAGAACTTGGGGTGGGATCATGGACATGTCAATGGATGGTTCACCAATAATTGATAAAACTCACATTGATGGTTTGTATTTAAATTGCGGATGGTGTTATGGAGGTTTTAAAGCAACTCCAGCATCAGGATGGACATTTGCACATACAATCGCTCAAGATAGAGTGCATGAATTAAATGCAGGATATAGTTTGAACAGATTTAGTACTGGCCATATTATTGACGAAAAAGGTCTCGGTACAAAAACTTGGATTTCATAAATGTTACATATTAAATGCCCACATTGTGGAATAAGATCTCAAAATGAATTTTCTTACGGTGGAGATGCTACTGTTAAAAGACCTGAACTTAATAAAGAAGTTACAGATCAAGAATGGGATAATTTCGTATACAACAGGGTAAGTCCTAGAGGAAAACATTTAGAACTTTGGCAGCATTTATCTGGTTGCAGACAGTGGATTAAAGTTGAAAGAGATACAGCTACTCACGAAATTTTTAAAACTTATAAAGCTAACGAAGAAGTTGCTTAATGGCACAGGGTTATAGAATAGAAACAGGTGGATTGATAAATAGAAATAAAAAAATTTCTTTTAAGTTCAATGGTGTCACTTATTTTGGATATGAGGGTGATACATTAGCTTCGGCGTTATTAGCAAATGGTGTTCATTTAGTCGGTAGAAGTTTTAAATATCACAGACCTAGAGGATTTTTTGGTGCAGGCGTTGATGAACCGTATGCAGTTGTTCAGCTTTATAGAAATGGTGAAACAGAGCCAAATATTAAAGCAACAGAACAAGAATTATTTGAAGGGCTAGAGGCAAGCAGTGTTAATTGTTGGCCAAGTGTTAACTTTGATATTGGAGCAATAAATAATGTTTTAAAAATATTTTTACCTGCTGGATTTTATTACAAAACTTTTATGTGGCCAAAAAGCTTTTGGTATAAAATTTATGAGCCATTTATCAGAAAAGCAGCTGGATTAGGTGTTGCTTCAACAAAACATGATAAAGAAAGATACGAACATAAATACGAGTACTGCGATCTTTTAATTGCTGGATCTGGACCATCAGGCTTAGCAAGCGCTTATTCTGCAGCAAAAAATGGAGCCAAAGTAATTTTAGCTGAAGATAAACCAAGATACGGTGGTTCATTATTAACTAGTGATGTGAATATCGGTAATCAATTAGGAAAAGATTGGGCAGACGGAATTATTTCAGAATTGAAAGAGATGCCAAATGTAACTTTAAAAAATAGATCTCAAGTTTTTGGTTACTATGATCACAACATGTTGGTAATGTCTGAAAAAGTTAGTGATCATTTACCTAAAACTAAAAAATATCATCCAAATAAAAGACTTTGGTACATCAGAGCAAAAGAAGTTCTAATTTCATCTGGTTCAATTGAAAGACCAATTGTTTTTGGAAACAATGATACTCCTGGAGTAATGCTTTCATCTGCAGCTAAAGAATATTTAAAAGTTTACGGTGTATTAGTTGGAAAGAAACCTTTAGTATTTACAAATAATGACAGCGGCTATGAAACTGCAATTGAATTTAAAAAACATGGAGTTGATCCTATAGTTTTAGACTCAAGATTAAATCCACAATCAGAAATTATCGATGAGGCTAAAAATTTAGGAATTAATATTAAAAATTCTTATGTAGTAGTTGCCGCACAAGGTTATAAAAAAGTAAAATCAGCTGATGTAGCAACTATTTCTGAAGATAAGAAAACACTTGGTAAAATTGAAAATATAATTTGTGATTGTATATGTGTTTCTGGATTTTGGACACCTACAATTCATTTAGCATCACAATCAGGAAATAAAACTAAATTTAACGAAGAGATAGATGCGTTTGTTCCAGGAGCTTCAAAACAAAATGAATCAACTTTGGGAGCTGCTAATGGTGTATTTACTCTAGAAGAAACTTTAAAAACATCATTTGAAAAAGGGAAAGAATTATCAAAAAAAATTACAGAAAAAGATAATGAAGTATCTATTCCAAACGTAGTTGAAAAAAAATATTCTAAACATGATAAGTTTTGGTGCGTTCCATTACCAAAAGGCAAAAGTTATAAAAGATTTTTAGATTTTCAAAATGATGTTGCTGTTTCTGATGTAGAGATTGCTTTAAGAGAAGGTTATAGATCAATTGAACATGTAAAAAGATATACCACTTTAGGTATGGCAACAGACCAAGGAAAAACAAGTAATTTAAATGGATTACAATTAGTTTCTGAGATTGAAAATAAAGTTGTTCCATCTGTTGGCCACACAACTTTTAGACCTCCTTATACTCCAATTTCTATAGGTGCTATTGTTGGTAGAGAAGTAGGTAAGCATTCAAAACCAACAAGAAAATCTCCAATTCACAATTGGCATGAGGAGCATAACGCTGTTTTTGTTGATGCAGGAGTTTGGTTAAGACCAAGATATTATAAAAGAGGAAACGAAACTTTGTTCGAAGCATCAAAAAGAGAAGCGAAAAATGTAAGAACAAACGTTGGTGTTTGTGACGTAACAACTCTTGGTAAGATTGACGTTAAGGGTCCTGATGCTGCAGAATTTTTAAACAGAGTATACACAAATGCATGGTTGAAGTTACCTGTTGGAAAAGCAAGATATGGAGTGATGTTAAGAGAAGATGGGATTGTGATGGATGATGGTACAACTACTAGAATTTCAGAAAACCACTATCATATGACAACAACTACTGCTCAAGCAGCCAATGTGCTTTCTCATTTAGAATATTATTTGCAACTTGTTTGGCCTGAACTTAATGTAAATGTAGTTTCAACAACTGAGCAATGGGCTGGAGCTGCTATAGCTGGTCCAAAATCAAGAGATTTGCTAAAGAAATTATTTCCTAAAACAGATGTTTCTAACGAAGGTCTTCCATTTATGGGATATGTTGAAGGTGATTTATTTGGAGTTAAAGCAAGAATTTTCAGAATTTCATTCTCAGGTGAATTGGCTTACGAAGTCAATGTAGAGTCTGATAATGGAAGATTTATGTGGGAAAGAATAATTGAATTTGGAGAAGAGTTTCAAATTCAACCATATGGAACTGAAGCATTGTCTACACTTAGAATTGAAATGGGGCATGTTGCAGGTTCCGAGTTAGATGGAAGAACAATTCCTTACGATAATGCTTTAGAAGGTTTATTAAGTAAAAAGAAAGATTTTATTGGAAAGAGATCATTGCAGAGAGCAGCTTTTGTAGCTGATGATAGACAGAGAATTGTTGGTGTTGTTCCGTTAGATAAAAAAACTAGTATTCCAGAAGGTTCACATTTGGTTAAAGACGCTAATGCACCTTTACCAAATAAAAAATTAGGTCACATTTCAGCTTCTTGTTGGAGTGTTGAGTACGACAATCCATTTTCATTAGCAATATTAAAAGATGGAAAAAATATGATTGGAGAAAAATTATTTGTAATGTCTCCATTAAAAAACAAAGTTATTCCAGTAGAAATAGTTTCATCACATTATGTCGATCCAAAAGGAGAAAGAGTTAGATCATGAGTTCACTTTCAGCTTTAGAAAATGTTCATACAAAAGGTCAATTTGGAGATTTCGAAGGTAAAGATGATAAAAATTTAATTTCAATATCTGAAAGCACTAATTTATTAATTGTACAGATAGTTCAGTATAAAAGTTCAAACTTATTATTAGATAACATGCAGATAGATGGTTTAAATTTAAGAGACAATCCACCTTTAGTTAGTTCCAATGATAGCACAAGAATACTTTGGAATGGTCCAAGAAATTGGCTCTTAGTTTCCAAGAAAAAAGACATTTTAAATAAAATAGAGCAAAAATTTAATGATAATGAATTTGCAGTAACAGACATATCGCATTCGAAAGCAATAATTGAAATTGAAGGCAAGGAAGCTAAGGAAATTTTAAAAAAAGGATGTCCTTTTAATTTTAGTGAGCTTGAAAAAAATCAATGTTTGAATTCTACTTACAACGGAATGTCAGTCACTATTGATATGCTTAATGATGATCCAGATAAATTTAGAATATTTGGATTAAGAAGTTTTGGTGAGTCTCTATATCACTCAATAACAGATGCATCTTTAGAATTCGGATACATCGCAAAGTAACTATTTATCTCTAGTTGCAATATAAACACCAATAGTCGCAATTAAAAATCCTAAAAGATCTAAATTCGATAATTTCTCGTTTAAAAATAACCATGCCATAAATGCAGACGTTGGTGGAATTAAAAAAAATATGGAAACAGTTTTACTTGCAGAATTTTTTTTAATTAAGAACATAAGTATTGTGAATGCTCCAAAAGATACTAAAAAAATTTGATGACTCATTGCGATTATAAATGTTTTTGAAAATTCAATATAAGGATCAACAAAAAAAATTATAATTAACAAATGAAATGAAAAGCCTCCAAGTGCTTGGTTCATATTACTTACAGATAAGGGTAGGTTATTGCTTATTGTTTTTTGCCAAAGAGTTGAACTTGTTATTGCTATCAAAGCTATAATTGTTGAAATTAATCCAGCAGCTGGAATTTTTGATCCAATTTCAAAACCTAGAACCAATGATGCTCCAATAAATCCTAGTAAAACACCTATCCATTGTTTAATAGAAACTTGCTCTTTTAGTATTGGTCCACTTAATGCGTTAGTTAATACTGGCTGAAGTGTTACAATTAAAGCAGCAAGGCCAGTAGGCATTCCAATAGAAATTGAATAAAAAACACCTCCTAAATAAAATCCATGAAAAAGAACTCCGCTAAAAAAAGATTGTAAAAAATTTTTTTTACTTACAATTATTTTCTGCCTTGAGTAGATAGAGAAAATTAAAAAACCAAATGCTACAAGTGCAAATCTAAAGGCTAACGCAGCAAAAGGATCGCTATAATCAATGATTGGTTTTGTGGTTATAAATGCTGATGACCAAAGCAAAATAAAAATAAATGGAAAAATTTTGACCATTTTGTTTTATAAATTAATAATATTCATAATCTCTATAATAAAACTCAATTTGAACAAATTCTATCTTGAGTTGAAATTTCAGATGTATAGCTTTTGATTTATCTGTCTATGAGAAAATTAAAATTATATTTTATTCTTTTAAGTTTTATTTTTTTATCAGGTTGTTTTCAATCTTCTGCTCTCCTTGGTCCAGGAATGACAATTATTTCTACAGGAAACGTTGCGCAAGCAGGATTTCACTATGGAGCTAATACAGCTATTAAAAAAGAGACAGGTAAATTTCCCATCAGACATCTCAAAGAAACTATTGAAAACACTAATGAAACAAATAGCTTTATAGCTGATATAAAAGAATTTATTGAGGGACTTAAGGAAATCAAAAAAAACTAATTTTAGGTTAAGTAAGATTTAATTTAATTAATTTTGTTTGCTTAGTTTCTTTGCACCACATCTCATAACTTTCGCAAACTCTCCAGAGATGATTAAATGCTCTTTGAGATATCTCTAAAGGGAAATGAGTTTTTGTATAATACAATTTTGGTATTTTTAGCAAAAATTTAATCATAGAGTCTTTTTGAATTTCCAAAAGTCTTAATGTTTCTTCGTTTATTTTCTTACTAGTGATTTTATCGACAAAATTGTTTTCTTTTAATTCTGATATCCAATTTTCATGAAACTCTCCTGAGCTAATAAAATCATAATCTTTGGTTGTCATGAAAATCTCAAATGCTTGAATGTTATTAACTTCTGGATTTTGGTTTTTTATCTCAATTATTTTAGAATATATTAGTTCAGCAACTCTTAAAACGTAGGGCTTATCAATTTTAGATGTCACGATTTATCTTTTGTGTTTCTGCATTGCAGAGTGGGCAAGAATTAAATTTGGATCCAAAAATATCTTTGAAGATTTAATATTCTTGAATGATTTAAAGGCAAATATTGCAATTGGTAACTCAGTGCAACCTAGAATTATTTTTTTACATTTCATTTTTAGCAAATATTTTATAGCTGGTTTGATAGCCTTTTCAGCAGCTCTAACATTACCCATTTTTACAAACTTGATTGCTTTATTTACTGAGTTTTTTTGAAGATTTTCAGATGGGTTAATTAATTTATAGCTTTGATCAAAAAATTTATTATACACTCCAGTTTTTAAAGTACCCTCTGTAGCTAACAAGCCAACTTTTGAATTTTTTTTACAATTTTTTTTTGTAAATTTAAAAACTTCTTTTGGCATATTTATAATTGGGATACTGATTTTTTTTTGCAGATCATCAAACCAATAGTGTGCTGTATTACATGGGATAACAATAAATTTACATTTATTTTTTTCTAATAACTTACAACCTTGAAGAAGACTTTTTAAAACTTTATTATATTTTGTTTTATTAGATTTGTTTGTTTTTAAATTTGATAAGTTTTTTGTTTGAGTGCCTATAGACTCTGGTCTTCCAGGAATATTTGATTTATTATACAGAACAAACAAGGGATACTCTTGATCAATTTTACCTCTATTCAGTACTGCAAGTTTGTTACAAAAATCAAGACCAGCTTGAGTACCCATTCCACCTAAAATTCCGATCATAAATTTTTTACTATTTTAAATACAACTTATATAATTAAATTTTTTGACTAAAAGTTGTTTTTTATAAGATTTGGTACTGGCTGAATAAATTCATTTATTTAAAAATATAATTCTTTCAGCCAATAGGAAGTGTGAAATTATGCAGTTTTTAAGTTAACTGCTGAAGGACCTTTAGGACCATCTTCAACATCGAAAGTCAAAGCTTGACCCTCATCTAAACCGTTCATACCAGCATCTCTTACTGCTGAAACATGTACAAACACATCTTTTTCTTTGTCTTCTCTTTCAATAAAACCAAAACCTTTGGTTGGATTGAACCATTTTACTTTACCTGTTAGACTCATATTATTTCTTCTTACTTTTTGTTATATTAATTATTACTTAAATTTTAATTTAAGTAATCTTGGCTTTCTTTAGATTTTAATGGGTTTTGTCAACAAAATAGAGAGATTATTCAATCTTATTGTCAATCTGTAGCAATCAATTTAGTTAAATAAACAGAATTAATATCTTCTTTATAATGAGCAAAAGGTTCACAAGGCTCAAAACCACACGATTTAAACAGTTTTCTAGCTGGAATAAAAAAATCTCCAGCACCTGTCTCAATACTTAATCTTTCTATATCTAATTTTTTTGCCTCACTAATCAGATGATTGATAACAATAGTACCGTGTCCTTTTTTTCTAAATTTATCATGAATTCTGATTGATTTAAATTCTCCATGTCCTTTATCTAAAAATTTTAGCGCACCACACCCCATTAATTGATCATTATTATATAAACTCCAGAATTTAATCGATGGGACCTTAAGACCTGGGATGTCTAAAACATGAGCACTTCCCTCTGGCGAAGCAGCTCTTAGTTCAATAAAATGCTTTGTTAAAAGCTTGTGAACTTCTGGATCATCGAAATTTCCCTGAATTGATTTTAACATTTTATTCCAGAATAGTGATATGACCCATTTTTCTTTTATCTTTAATTTCTTTTTTTAAGTAATCAAAAAAGAATTCATTATCTTTAAATTTTGGAGAATTTCTGTACTGAGATATTTGATCTCCTAGTAGATTTATCATTTTTGCATTAGATAATTTTTTTAAAGGTATCTGTTCAAGTCCACAAACGGCTCTTATATGATTTTCAAATTGACTTACATTAAAAGCATTAATTGTTAAATGACCAGAATTATGAACTCTTGGAGCAATTTCATTTACATAAAGATTATCATTTCTATCTATAAAAAATTCTACACATAGAGTGCCCACATACTTAAGTTCTTCAGCAATAAGAATTGCCCAATCTTTAGATTGATTAAATATTTTTTCATTTATATCCGCAGGTATCTTGGAATGTTTTAAGATCTGATCTTCATGGGTATTTTCTATAGGTTCGTAAATTTCGTATTTGTTATTACTGAACCTAGTTATAATAATAGATATTTCTTTTTTAAGTTTGACTAATTTTTCTAAAATGTATCCTCTTGATAAATTTAATTTAAGATTTTTTAATTCTTCAGCTGATGAAACAGGGTGCTGTCCTTTACCATCATATCCCAATGTAGTTGTTTTTATTATACCTGGTAAAAAATCTTCAAGGACATCAATATCAGATTGGTTTTCAACAGAAACGTATCTAGTGGTTCTTATATTTAATTTATTTACAAAATCTTTTTCTGCTAGTCGATGTTGAATTAACCTATTAACTGATGGTTTAGGTAAAACTGGTTTTAACTTATTGATATCATTTAAAGTTTCATAAGGGATATTTTCAAATTCATAAGTTACGATATCAACTTTGTTTACAAATTCATTTATTTTTTCTTTATCATCGTATTTTGCTCCAATAAATTCATCACAAAAATTCTGAGCTGGTGCTTCAAAATCATCGCAAAAAATTATTATTTTTATTCCTAATTTTTTTGCAGCAATTGCAAGCATACTGCCTAATTGGCCACCCCCAATAATTCCAAGAGTAATATTTGACATTTTTATTTAGGAGCTCTTTTAACGGATTTAGTTTGCTTTGATCTCCAATTTTTTAAACTATTTTTGATCGATGAATTAGTAATTGCCATTATTTCAGCTGCAAGTAATGCTGCATTTATAGCACCATCCTCTCCAATCGCTAAAGTTCCAACAGGTATACCTTTTGGCATTTGAGCTATTGAAAGTAAACTATCTAAACCTTTAAGTTTTTTGCTTTCAATAGGCACTCCTAAAACTGGAATTTGAGTTAATGCGGAAATCATACCTGGTAAATGTGCTGATCCGCCGGCCCCAGCTATAATAACTCCAATGTTGTTTTTTTCTGCCTTTAATGCAAAATCATACATTCTCTTTGGTGTACGGTGAGCTGAAACAATTTTAGTTTCAAAAGAAATACCCAATTGTTTTAGAGTTTTTTCTGCTAATTGCATAGTTTTGTAGTCTGATTGACTACCCATAACTATTGAAACTTTTTTATTAGTATTTTTTTTCATGAAAAATGATCTTAATGTTTATTTCAAAATTCATCAAAAATTTCAATAAAATTAATAGTATTTCAATTTAGATTGATTAATCTTCAAAGGTAATGAATTTTAAAATTGATAATTTACAATATTGTAATTGGTCTAGAAAAATTTTTGAAATTAATCGAGCCGCAGGTTTAGAAGCAGTTCATGTTACTGTAGTTTACCATGAAGATTATGATGAGCTATTAACAGAATTAAGTAAGTGGGATAAAGTTTTTGAAGAAAATTCCGATATTATATTTTTAGGAAAAGACTTTAAGGATATAGAAAAAGCTAAGCTTGAAAACAAAACAGCAATATTTTTTGGTTTTCAAAATTGTTCACCGATTGAAGATGACATAGACTTGGTTCAAAAAGTTCATGAACTTGGATGTAGATTTATGCAGCTTACTTACAACAATCAATCTCTTCTTGCTACTGGTTGCTATGAAAAAATTGATAGTGGAGTGACTAATTTTGGAAGAGAAGCAATAAAAGAAATGAATAGAGTAGGTATCGTTGTTGATATGTCTCATTCTGCGGAAAAAAGTACAATGGATGCAATTGAAATAAGTGAAAAACCAATTGCGATCACACATGCAAACCCTTCTTTTTGGCATGCTGCAAAAAGAAACAAGTCCTCAGATTTACTTAAGATGTTAGGTGATAGTGGAGGAATGTTGGGTTTATCTTTGTATCCACATCATTTGAAAGATAACACCAATTGTAGTCTTGATAGCTTTTGCGAAATGGTTGCAAAGACTGCAGAAATTATGGATGTTAGTAAAATTGGAATAGGATCAGATCTTTGTCTTGATCAACCTGATAGTGTAGTTGAATGGATGAGAAATGGCACTTGGACTAAAACTAAAAATTATGGAGAAGGATCAAAAAATAAACCTGGTTTTCCAAAACAACCTGATTGGTTTGAGGACGCAAGAGGATTTTCAAATATAGAAAAAGGCCTTAAAAAGATTGGATTTTCAGATGATGAGACACATGGAATACTTGGAAACAATTGGTACAATTTTTATAAATCAATTTAAATTATGGAAGTAGAACTAAGAGATCCAAATACTATAATGAAATTATCTCGTTTGGGATCATTTCATCAATCTAAATTATCTTTTTTACGAAGCTTTTTGAATGAATTTAAGGATTGGGAATATAAACAAGATTTATTTAATTTAGATGAAAAAGGTTATGGTGAAGCAGTATATTCATTTAAAAAAGATAAAAGAGTTTATTCATTAGTTTGTTTTGCAAATCATATCAGAGATGAGGAAAGATCAGACAGAGTTATAGCTACAAAGTGGGATGCAGCTTTTACACTTCATGATGGAGTTCCAGGTAAACAAGATATTGAAAGATTGAAAAATGAAGTTCCCAAACAAGAAGTTGGAAGACTTTCTTATAAAGAGCTTACATTATCAAGAGCAAATAAATCTCTAAGATTATTTAATCATGTAACAGAGAATTTAAGTCAAGGATTACAACCAGATTTAAATTTATTATCAAAAGTTGGATATTTGTACAGAACTACAGCTGTTTATGGGTCTGGTAAATTCGGTTTAGCAGATAGGTTTAGAATTAAAAATCGTGAAGAAATTAATGGACCGTTTAGATTAGAAATGATGTTGGTTTATCTTGTAAGACAGTTTACTTTTGACCAAGTAAATCATGTTGCTTATCACAAGAACCCTAAAAAAGCAGTCAAGTTGGATGAGCAAATCTCAAAAAATTTAGGTATTGGAAACTCTACTGGATTAGGAATGGCTCCTTTTATTGTTAATCATCCAACACTTTTAAATAACTGGATCTTAAGTAGAGAAATAGCTTTAAAAAAAATTAGAGAAATTAAAGATGTTAAAAAAAATGATAGTGCACTGTTTGTTGATTGTGTAAAAAAATCATTAAAAAATATCACAAGCTGGAACACTGATAGTGAATATCAAAAAAATAAAATTAATAATTTACTGAAAGATATTCAAAAATTTTTAAAATTTATTGAGAATGAGTTTGATTTTACAACAGAGTATCCCTTCAATTGTATTTATGAGTGGCTAGAGAAAGAAACATGTGAAGAATGTATTGAGTATGTAGTATCCATTATGATGGAACCATATAGTGAAATAACTGAACCTTTAGTAAAAGAAATGAGCTCTGATGAAGAAAAATATTTTAATATACCAGCTCATAGAAATGTTGAAGATTTAAGAAATATAATTGAGAAAAAATACCCAAATATTTTAGAAATAAATTTTGAAAAAAAAGAAAATAATCAAAATTTTTGGTTTATTTCAAAAAATAAAGAAGAGCCAAGATTAGCTGATAGATTTGAAGAACATGGTTCAGAATTAGAACAACCTTTAGCTATAGCAAGAGACATAAAAAAACTTTATGAAATACTAATGGTTTCTAAAAATAGCCAAACTGTCTCTGACTTTTTAATAAAAAATTCAGAGTTAAGACATGTCGTAAGAAGAGTTTTTGTAGTTGAAAAATTTCCTTATTCAGAGATACAAGATAATACAATTGGTAAAAATATAATGCCTATTGATATGTTGAGGTTAAAGCTGTCTTTTTTTGGAGCTTTGAAATTTGATCCGAGGTCTGACAAATGGTTAAGAATTTGTATGTTTCAAGGAGCGCCACTACCTCATGAATTAAAGAATTATGATGAACAGTGGGTTTATAAATCTAATATTTAATCATGAAATCATTGAGTGAAATTGAAACCACCGTTAAAAGAGCGACAAAAGCAAGTGGATATTCATGGGGGGTTGCTGAAGAAACTGCAAAGTGTGTAAGACTTTTGGAGTCCTTTGGTCTTCCAGGAATTAAACACATAAATAATTATTTTTCTGAAAGGAAAGAAAACAGTTTTCAAAATTTAAATCTAATATCAGAAAGAAATCCACCTTCAGCAAAACCTTATTGTCCAATTATCCTCGGAGTTAGTTTTTTAGACCAATCAAATTCTTTAGAATTTTTAAAAAAAATTGAACTAAATAACGTTGCTTACCCATCAATATTTTTAGCTTTTTTAAGCAGAACATCAGAAATTATTGGCAAAAAAATACACCTAAATCTTGATAAAAAAGAAATTATTTTAAATTTGAATTTAAATATCTATTCTAACATTGCTAATAACGACTTTCCGTCTATCGCAAATCATTTAGAAATTAGTTTTTTAGAGAATATTGATAGCTTTTCTGAAGAAGAGTGGAAGAATTTATACAAATTGTCTGAAGATACTTTTGTTGAAGAATCAGACAGTCTAAAACAAGGTGGAGCAGGCGCCGGCTTAACAGATAATGACTGACAATTTTGATGAAATTCAGGATCAAGAAAATAATGAAGATTTAAATAATATTTGTGATGAGTGTAAAGATGAAGATGAGAGTGTATCTCAAAATTTAATTTTAACTGGCTTTAAAATTTGTAAATCTTGTAGAGTTTCTAAAACTATTTTTCCAATCTAGCTAATCTGATTGACTGGAAGCATATTCATTCTGCTCATTACAAATGAAATTGACAAAAAAGCTATTATTAAAAAAGATAATAAGACTATACCAAAAGATTTAAAATTAGATTTTAAATTTAAAATTTCCTTTGTTGAAATGATTAAACCTGCAAAAATCCAAAATTGAGTTAGAAAAATTATAGGGATCATTAAATCTGGAGTTACTGCAAAAAATCTTAATAAACCAGGAGCATGTGCAAATCCAACTGCAGTAAGAACTTTTTTAAATGAAACTTTAGTTTGTTTATCTGGAAAAAGTTTAACACCTATAACAAAAATAAAGATAGCCCATATTAACCAAGTAACTATTGCTGTTAGACCTGACATTCCTATTGCAGTTTTAATTATAGTGTTAGCTGCTACTGCACCAGCAACTCCATCTAAAATCATTATTAAGCCTGCAAAATATATTGAAGCTTCACCAAAATTTCTGTTATCAGAATAAAGTGTCTTATCTAATTTTATTGATTTGAAAACTATATTTAAAAATTCACCAAACATTAATTTTTATCTCTTTTATTTTTTTGAGCTTTATATGAAACAATTAATGGAAATACTATTAAAGCAATCGTAATAATAATGCAAACTGCTATTAAAAACCCTTTTGTCATTGAATTTCGGGGGAGTTTTAATAACTCCCCCTAAATAGATTTAGCCTTTTACAACTTCTCTTGTGTTTGCGTTAAAAGACTCTTTGAATGGAATATCCACCACTACAGCATCAACAGGTGTTCCTGGTGTATCTGAATATTCTGCAGGTAGATGAACTTTAAATTTAGTTCCTACTTTTCCTTTTGGAAAACCATTTGAATTTAATGTTCCATCAAAAGGAACATATCCCATTGCAATGTTTGTTTTCTTTTCAGGATGCCACCAAGGTGATGTTAAAAATCCTACTGGATCTCCACCACTTTCAGGAGAAACTAACCAAAAGTCAGGCGCATAATTATCAATAGGTTTACCACCTAATTCCATACCAACTAATTGAAGTTTGTAAGGTTTTTTTCCTGCTTTTAATTCATCTTTCATTTTTTCTAGTGCAGCCTTACCAACATAATCAGCAGTTTTGTTCCATTCTCCTTTACCAGATAAAGAAACTTGATAACCTAAATTACATTGGAATGGATTGTGTTGTTGATCCATGTCCTGTCCCCATGAAAGAATACCCGCTTGAATTCTTCTATGGTGAGCAGGAGCAATAACCATTAAGCTGTGTTTTTTCCCAGCTTCAAGTACAGCATTCCACATATCTTCAGCATATAAAGTAGAGTTTCTTAGATAAATTTCATAACCAGCTTCTCCTGAGAAACCAGATTGTGAAATTACAACATCTCTTCCGCCAATTTTAGCTTCAGCTAATCCATAGAAAGGCATGTTGTCAAAATCTACTTGATCTCCACATAAATCTTTCATCAATGCTTTTGATTTAGGGCCTTGAATTTGAACTGGACTCACATCAATTTCTTCAATTGTACAATCAAATCTGCCATCTGCATTTACACCTTGAAGATACATTCCAATATCAGAGTCTGATAACGAAAACCAAAATTCATCTTCAGATATTCTTAAAAGGATTGGATCATTTAAAACTCCACCGTATGCATTACATAGAATTACATATCTTGCTCTCATTGGTGAAATTTTAGTTGCATCTCTTGTAATTACATAGTCAGTAAATTTTTCTGCATCTGGACCCTTAACTCTTATTTGTCTTTCAACAGCAACGTTCCACATTGTTACATGGTTTACTATAGCATCGTATTCAACCATAGCTCCACCATCTTCAGGTTTTACGTAACCTCTTGGGTGATAAATACGATTGTATACAGTTGCTCTCCAACAACCTGCCTGCATTGATAAATGCCAATAAGGTGATTTTCTTACCCTTGTTGAAATTAACATTTCAACTTTTGTTGGCCCACTTTGTCTTAAATTGTATGGTACTTCTCTATCTGACTGATCAACAGAAGTAACATGTTTTAATTTAGTATAGTCAAATTCATTAGACATAACTATTCTCCCTCAACCACTTGTTAGTTTCCTTCAAGCCGCCGAATGTATAAATGTGGAAGTTATCAGTGTGCGATTTAACTTTCCCAATTAAATCATTAGGGTCTTTAGGTTTCAATAAATCTAACGCCTTACTAAAATTAGATTTAAGAAAGTTTAAGGAATTTTTTGCCCCAACAATATTAGCAAATTTAATTAAGCTAGATATTTTTAAGGGCCCAGTGATTCCAACATGCACTGGCACGCTTTGTTTAGAAATAAAATCAATAATAGGCTGAGGATCAAGCAACCATTGAGTTACTATATAATCAGCGTAAGGCTTTTTATCTATCATTGCTTTTTCTAATTCTGTGTCGGATATATCAGGACTCCCTTCTGGATGTCCAGCTATTCCTATTCTCATTTTTTCAAAATAACCTGTTTCTAAAAGTTGAAACGAACTATCAAATTTTCCAAGAGGCTCTCTACCTCCTCCTATAATTAAAGCTTGTTTAACTCCTCCATCTTTGCACCGTGAAACATAATCTTTAAGTTCCTTTTCATCATGCATTGATCTAGCAGGAAAATGTGGTACAGGATTAAAACCTTTTTTTACAAGCTCTACGGCCTTGTCAGCTGTTTCCTTGTAATCACCTCCAGGTAGCATTGTAATATAAATGTCGGATAATGCTGGAACAGTATCAATTTCTGTTTTAGGTCCTATTTCCAATGAAAAATTCATAGAGGAGATCTTTATTTATTTTAAAATATGAGTCTAGAAAATTCGATGTAGCAAAGTATCAACTATTTTATCTGACCTCTATGCTTCTGGATTCTTCTTCCATACTCTTGAGTGACCCTATCAAAGACAATTGCGAGAGCCACTATTGCTAATCCATTCATCATTCCAAGAGCTAAATATTGGTTAGAAACAGCCCTTAATATTGGTACACCAAGTCCTTTAACACCTATCATAGAAGCAATAACTACCATTGCTAGAGCCATCATTATTGTTTGATTTACGCCTGCAAAAACAGTCGGTAAAGCAAGTGGAATCTGAACAGATTTTAATTTTTGAGTTGTAGTTGCTCCAAAAGCTTCACTAGCCTCTAAAGTTTCTTTGTCTACCTCTCTAATTCCTAGATTAGTTAACCTAATAATTGGAGGAACTGCGTAGACACAAACAGCAATTAAGCCAGGAACTTTTCCAATTCCCAACAACATCAAAATAGGAATCAAATAAACAAAACTAGGAATTGTTTGCATCATATCTAATACAGGAAGTATTGCCTTTTCAGCTCTAGCTGATCTAGCCATTACAATTCCTATTGGAATACCAACAACAATACAAATGATTGTACATACAGTAATAATTGCAACTGTTGCCATACAATCTTCCCACATTCCAAAATAACCAATTAATAAAAAAGCTATTGCACTTCCTATAACTAGTTTCCAACTTTTTGAACCTAACCAGGCTAATCCACAAATTGTTCCAATAATTATTATCCATGGTGTGGATAAGAGTAATTTTTCCAATGATACTAAAAAAAATAATAATGGATCAAAAAATGCTTCTATATTATCTCCATATTCTCTTGAAAAATTTCTAAAAGCTAAATCTATACCTTTTCTTAGCTCCATTTGGGATCTTCTTCCCATTTCTGGAAATTCAGTAAAAAATTCCATAAATATAAAATTTTTACGAGCCTATATTAAATAGGCTCGTAATTAAAAGTTAATTATAAACTTTTTTTGATTTTTTTTGCAGCACTAGAAGATACCCACTTAGTCCAAATATCTTCATGCTTAATTAAAAACTCAACCGCAGCATCAGAACCTTTTGCTTGGTTGTCAGCCATATAAACTAACATTCCATTCATTACTGGGCCTGGAAAAGTTCTACTTTCAACATATTTTAAAACATCTTTTCCACCAGTTTTAGCAAAGTTAGCACTTACAATTGAGTTAACCTCAGATTTTGTCCATGCAGTTGGTTTTGGATCTGCACAATCTTGTTCTGCAAGAGTAATACAATTATCCCAATTATCTCTCCCTGCAAAAGGAACACCAAAATCTACTGGCTGTAAATTATATTTTCCAACCATTGATGTAGGATTCCAATAATATCCAAACCATGGCTCGCCAGAGTCTGATGCTTTAGCAATTGAACCATCTAAACCCGCAGCTGAACCTGGATCAATAAGTTTCCAACCCTTTTTTTCCATTCCAAATGCTCTATATAAATTGGCATTAGCTAATTGACATCCCCAACCTGCTGGACATCCCATGAAAGCACCTTTTGACGGGTCTTCTTTATCAGGAAATAAATCTGGACGCTCTAAAATTTGAACAGCTGTCATTCCTTTAAGTTCTGGATGTTTTTCTAAAGCTGCTGGATTTAACCACCAACCCTCTCCTAGACCTGTAATTGGAGCTTTATTTGCAATAATTAATCTTTTTTCACTTACCGCTTTTTTCAAAGGAGTGTAAACTGCATTTGCCCATTGCTCAGGGTTCATGTCAGGAGTTCCTTTATCATTCATTGAGGTAAATGTAGGCATAGTAGCACCGGGTACTAATTCCACATCACATCCATATCCTTCTTCGAGAATGATTTTATCAACGTTTGCCATTAACTCGGCAGATGCCCAGTTTTGTTCGGCGATAACTAATTTTCCACAAGCATTTGCAAAAGAAGTCATACCAAATGCTAAAAGGGCGGAAAATAGAATTGTTTTTAATTTTTTCATTATATCTCCGTTATTTAATTTTCGATTAGACACTAGAACATATCAATGAAAAGATTGCAAATATCTTTCAACCATTAGTTGAAGTCAAATTGTCTTTAAATAAGATTTATAAAAGGATAAAGTTTTTAGATGAAATTTTCTGCAAATTTTTTTTTCAAAGAATTTGTTTATATCTTAAACTGTAAGACTGTATTTCAACAAATCATTATAAGAGAGTCATAAAAATTTAGCTTTAATTAATTCCAACTTAAACAAGGAGGTTTAATAAAAGTTGAAATGAAAAAGTTATCTCAAATACTCGATTTAAAAAAATTAAAAGTAGTAAATAAAAATATTCATAAAGCTCACGGCTTACCAAATGAGTGCTATACTGATTTAGATTATTTATCCATTGAGAGAAAAAAAATTTTTCAAAATAAATGGGTAGTAATTGGTGTTGGCAGTTCCTTACCGAATATTGGAGACGCGAAACCATTTGATCTGTTAGGAATTCCATTAATTATTTTACGAGATAAAAATAATAAAATTAAAGTTTTTCATAATGTTTGTAGTCATCGAGGATTTAAGATTCTTCAAGAAAAATGTAAAATTAAGAATGTTATTAGATGCCCGTATCATTCTTGGTCATATGACATGAGCGGCAAGTTAATAGCCACACCTCATATTGGTGGAATGAATAAACATAATTGTAATAAATTTAGCAAAGCACAAAGCGGTCTTAAGGAAGTTAGATCTTATGTTTGGTTAGATTTAATTTTTGTAAATTTAAACAAAAATGAAATCAATTTCGAAAAATATATTAAACCTCTTAGTGATAGATGGAAAAAATTCTGGCCAATAAAAGATAGAGACTTAATTGTTTATTCAAACGATTATGGTTATTTTAATTTAAATGCTAAATGTAATTGGAAATTTGCAATAGAAAATTATTGTGAAAGTTATCATCTTCCGTGGGTTCATCCTGGATTAAACTCTTACTCAAAAATTGATGATCATTATCATATTCAAGGATTACCTAATCGTTTTGCTGGGCAAGGTACTATGGTTTATAATCCAAGGTTTAAAAGTAGTTTAAAATTTCCAACTTTCCCAAACTGGCCAAAAGATCAAGAACATATTGCAGAATACGTTGCTCTTTTCCCAAATGTAATGCTTGGGATTCATAAAGATCATTTTTACGCCTACTGGCTAGAACCAGTAAATAATGAATATACAAAAGAACATATGGAAATTTATTATGTTGGCAATGAAGCAGCAAATTCGAAAAAATTTAAATCACTTAGAAAACAAAACTTTGAACTTTGGAAAGGAGTTCAAAGTGAAGATTTAAATATAATTGAGGGAATGCAGGATGGCAGAAAGTCACCATCTTATAATGGGGGAAATTTTTCACCTGTGATGGATAATCCCACCCATCATTTCCACAAATGGGTTGTAAACAATATAATGAAATGAAAGGATAAATTATGAAAAAAGATCTTATTACTAGATTAAATGAAGGCCCAATAATGTGTGCTGAAGGATATCTTTTTGCAATGGAAAGAAGAGGATATTTATCAGCAGGTCCATTTGTTCCAGAAGTAGTTTTAGAACATCCAGAAGTAGTAACTCAGTTACATAGAGAATTTATTAGAGCGGGATCTGATGTTGTTCAAGCATTTACTTATTACGGTCATAGAGAAAAGCTCAGAATAATTGGTAAAGAACATTTGTTAGAACCAATGCAAAAAGGTGCTCTTAAAATTGCAAAAGATGCTGCTGCTGAGTTTAAAGATTTAGATCTTATGGTTTGCGGAGACGTGGCTAATACAAATGTATTTGATCCAGGGGATCCTAATACTCACAAACAATGTCAACAAATGTATGAAGAACAAGTAGCTTGGGCAAAAGAGGCTGGTGTTGATTTTGTAATAGCAGAAACAATAAATTGGACAGAAGAAATGAAAATAGCATTAAAAGCAATTAAAGATGCTGGACTTATTGCAGTTTGTAATTTTGCAATTCCTAGAGGGGACAAAACTAGAGAAGGTCATACCGCCGAAGATGCTTGCAAAATGATGGAAGATTTAGGTGCAGATGTAGTTGGTTTAAATTGTTATCGAGGACCTGAAATGACAATGAAACTATTAAAAAAAGTTAGAGAAAAAGTTTCATGTCACGTTGCTGGACTTCCAGTACCTTATAGAACAACAGAGAAAGAACCTGGTTTTCTAAATATAACTGATCATGGTTGTAGTTGTATTCCTGGGGGGAATGCATTCCCTGTAGCTTTAGATAATTTGTTCTGTAACAGATTTGAAATGGCAGAGTTTGCAAAAGAGTGTGTTCAAAATAAAATAAATTTTATTGGTATATGTTGTGGCGCAGAAGCTCATCATGTCAGAGAAATGTCAGTTGCAATTGGCAAAAAACCAATTTCAATGAAATATATGCCAGACATGAGTAAACATTTTCATCATGGAACAGATAAATCTCTTAAAAAAGTAAATAAGGAGATCAAATACTAATAATAAATATGAAGAGAAAAACTTTTTTTGACTCTAGAGACAAATATTTATCATTTGTAAACTCAACTAATGAAAAATCAAAAATTGCTTTTTATTTATTTAAAAAAATAGAAAAAATCAGTACTCGGTCACCAATTTTTAATGTTTTAGACGCGGGTACTGGTGAGGGAACAATTATATCTACTTTTTTGTCAGGTCTGCATAAATATTTGCCAAATAAACCTATATTTGTTGTAGGTAAAGAAATAAGTATCGATGATATTAATGTGCTTCTAAGTTTTTTAGGGGATAGATTTGCTGAACATAAAACTTTAATTTTTAATATTACTAATTGTAGCTATAAAGATATAAATAACTCTACATCTGACAATGTAAAATTTGAAAAATTAGAATTAGTTGGAAAAAAAGGTATTGATTTTACTAAGATCTTAATGAGTTTAAGTCCTTATATTAGAAAAAATTGGAAATTATCTTTTAACAAAAATGGTTCAATTAAACCCAAGTCAAAAATTTTTTTGACTATTTACAGAAAAGATCAAAAAAAAAAATTAAAAGACTTTATACCTAGAAATATAAGTGAAATTCCAAAAAAATATGATTTTATTATTGCATCTCAATGTTTTAAGCTTCGGTCTCCTTTAACTCAGACTGTAAAAAATGTTATTAAACCTCTTTTATCTTTGTTAAATTTTAAGGGAAAAATGTTCCTTATATACTCATCAGGAAAAGATTTTACAGGATCATTTCTTAAATATTACTATCCAAGGAATGGTTTTTATAAAAATTCAGAACCTAAAAAATTAATATCTCAAATAAAAAAAAATATAGAAAAAGATAAATTTAAAATAAAACTAGAAAAACTAAAATATACCTTTAATAATTTATCTATCAATTTGAAGGAATTCTCACTAAATAATATTTTTTCTGTCTGGAATGCAATTAACTATGTGGGACAAGTTTCTGAAATAGAGCAAAAAAAAGTTTCATTTACTAAAAAAAATATAAATATTCTTCAAAAGAGATTGTCCAAATTAAAAAATATTTATTTTGAAGACAATATTGTAAATTTTGAAAAAGAAAGGTTATAAATAAATTTATGGAGAAAAATGCTAAAGTTGTAATCATAGGTGGTGGTGTGGTGGGTTGTTCTATTCTTTACCATTTATCTAAATTTGGATTAAAGGATTGCATTTTACTTGAGAGAAACGAACTTACCTCAGGATCGTCATGGCACGCAGCGGGAAATGTTCATGTAATTTCTTCTGACCCAAATATTTCTCGGATGATGGCTTACACAATAGGATTATATAAAGAGATTGAAAAAGAGTCAGGTCATTCTGTAGGCTTTAAACCTAGTGGAGGTTTTTATTTAGCTTCAAATGAAGTGTGGGCTGATTATTTAAAGAGAGAAAGATCAAAAGCAAGATACATGGGACTTGACCAAGAATTTATTTCTTTAGAGGAAGTTAAAAAGAAAAATCCTCTAATTGATCCATCTAGATATTTGTTGGCCTTATGGGATCCTATCGATGGTGAAGTTGATCCTTCAGGAGTTACTTACGCTTTTGCAAAAGCTGCAAAAGTTCATGGTGGAAAATATTACACACACACAGTGGTTAAGGACACGAAACAAAAAGAAGACGGGACTTGGGATGTCTTTACTGAAAAAGGAAATATTAATGCTGAAATAGTAATTAACGCTGGTGGTTTATGGGCAAGAGAAGTTGGGCAATTAGCTGGATTAAATCTTCCTGTACAACCAATGGAGCACCATTATCTAATCACTGAATCCATTCCTGAAATTGAAGCAATGGGTGATCAAAGATTGCCAATAGGAACTGATTTTGAGGGAAATATTTACTTTAGACAAGAAGGAAAAGGGATGTTGCTTGGAACATATGAACCTAAATCAACACCTTGGAAAGTTGAAGGTACACCAATGAATTTCGGTCATGAATTATTGGAGCCAAAATTAGATAATATTGAAGATCGATTAGCAATTGGGTTTGAGAGAATGCCTGCTTTAGAGCGCGCAGGTATAAAAAATATAGTTAATGGACCTTTTACTTTTGGTCCAGACGGAAGTCCTTTGATTGGTCCAGTACCAGGAATGAAAAATTATTGGGTTGCTGTTGGTGTTATGGCTGGATTTTGCCAAGGGGGTGGTGTTGGAAAGTGTATAGCAGAATGGATTATTGACGGAGAACCATCAATAGATGTTTGGGCAATGGATGTTGCAAGATTTGGAGATTATGCATCACCTCAATATGGAACAATAAAATCCTCAGAAAATTATGAGCGAAGATTTATTATGACTTTTCCAAACGAAACTTTACCAAAGGGAAGAAAACAAAAAACTACTTCGCTGTATGATCGTTTTGTAAATCAAGGTGCTGTTATGGGAGATAGTTTTGGATTGGAAAATGTTTTGTGGTTTGCAAACAATAAAGAAGATGCACACGAAGAGCCTACTATTAAAAGATCGAGATCACACGACTATGTTTCAAAAGAAGTTATTAATGTAAGAGAAAATGTTGGTTTAATCGAGGTTGCTAACTTTTCAAAACATGAATTCAAAGGTCCTGATGCTAGAAAATTTTTAGATCACATAATGGCTGGAAGACTTCCAAAGCCAGGAAGAATATCTTTATCCCCAATGTTATCATACAGAGGAAAATTATGTGGTGATCTAACTGTGGCATGTTTAGATGAAAATGAATTTATGGTATTTGGCTCTGGCGCTGCTCAAGAAATGCATAGACGTTGGTTTGAGAGTCATTTAGATAAATTTAATTTAAGTTATTCTAATAGATCTGATGAGTATCATGGTTTGTCTATTGCAGGACCAAATTCAAGGAAAGTTTTGGAAAAAATTGTAAGAGATGATGTTTCAAATGAAAAATTTAAATTTAGAGATTCTAGAAGAATGTTTGTTGGTGGAGTTCCAGCTATAATAAATAGAATTTCATTTACTGGCGAACTCGGTTATGAAATTTATGTAGCACCTCACTATCAACTAAAACTTTATGAAGAATTAATGGAAGCTGGAAAAGAATTTAATATTAAACCTTTTGGTGGAAGAGCATTAATGTCAATGAGGTTGGAGAAAAATTGGGGAGCTTGGACTTTAGATTATAGACCTGATTTTACTGCAAAAGAGACAGGCTTAGATGCTTTTATAAATTGGGATAAAGAGTTTATTGGTAAAGAAAGTGCACAAAAGGAAAATTCTTCAAATAAACTCGTACCATTAATTGTTGAAACAAATGAAATTGATGTAACAAATAATGAAGCCGTCTTGAATGGAGATCAAAGTATTGGCTATGTAACTTCAGGTGGGTTTGCTCATTTTGTAAACAAAAGTGTAGCGTTTACTTTTGTTGATCAAAAAAACTTTAAATCTGAAAATAAAATTCAAGTAGAGATAAATGGAGATTTATTTAATTGTTCAATTATTAAAGAACCACTTTACGATCCAAGTGGTCAAAAAATGAGAAGCTAATGGCTCAAAAAGACGTAGGAAACAAAATTCCAATTTATAAACTTAAAACCACAGATGAAGTTATGAAGTACTACGATGAGTGGGGAGACAAAGATAAATATAATAAAGACATGGTTGATTGGAACTATACTGGACCCAAAGAAACCGCTGAAATATTTAACAAATATGAGAAAAATAAAGATACTTTAATTTTTGATGCTGGATGTGGAACAGGTTTAGTTGGAATGGAGCTTAAAAAATATAGTTTTAAAAATTTTCATGGAGCTGATTTATCTCAAACTTTATTAGATACTGTACCAAAAGATCTTTATCAAAAATTAGTAAAGGTTGATTTAAATAAACCAATAGAAGTTGAGGAAAACTTTTATGGTGGAGTTATGTGTGTTGGAACATTTACTTTTGGGCATGTAAAACCAAACGCATTAGATGAATTTATAAGAATAACAAAACCAGGTGGTTTAATTTGTTTCACAATTAATGAAGGAATTCATGAAGAGTATGGTTTTGATAAAAAAATTGATATACTGAAAGATAGCAAGAAGTGGGAAGAAGTAGAATTTTTTAAATCCGACTACATTGCAAGCAAAGATGTTAACGCATGGTTAGGTTTGTATAGGGTATTATGAGGTTTAGTAGAAAAATAGCTCCTGAGATAAAACCAAGACAAAATTTTATTACTAAAAAAAGATTAAGAGAAGACGAGATTGATTTCGATAAGTTAAGATCATATCGTTTAGATAGGGTTAGAAAAGAATTAGTAAAAAACAATTTAGAGGCTTGTATTCTATTTGATCCAGTGAATGTTCGTTATGCTTTAGATACTGTGAACATGAGTGTCTATAATATGCATAATTTAACAAGATATTGTTTTGTACCAGTCAATGGACCAACTATTCTTTATGAGTATTTTAATTGTGAAATATTATCGAAGCATTTAAATCTAATTGACGAAATAAGACCAGCAATTACATGGGATTATTTTAGTAATGGAGACCAAGCAGACAATCAATTATTAAAATGGATAAATGAAGTTAAAGATTTATCAAAAAATTATTTTAAAACTAAAAAAATTGCAATCGATGTTTTAAATGGTCCTGCGGTTACAGCTTTAAATAAAGAAGGAATTGAAGTTGTAGATGCAAAATTGATTTTAGAACAAGCAAGAGTAATAAAATCACCTGATGAATTGACTTGTATGAAAGCAGCAATAGAAGTTGCAGAAAAAGGTGTATCAAAAATGAGATCAGATCTTAAGCCAGGAATGACTGAAGATGAATTGTGGTCAATTTTACATAAAACGAATATTGAAAATGGAGGTGAGTGGATTGAGTGTAGGATTTTATCGTCTGGTGAAAGAACAAATCCATGGATGCAAGAGAGTAGTAATAAAGTTATGCAACAAGGAGAAATTGTTGCTTTTGATACAGATATGGTTGGTCCCTATGGATACTGTGCTGACATATCAAGAGCCTTTGTAGTTGGACATAAATTTAATGATGAGCAAAAAAAACTATATTCAATGGCCAGAAATCAAATTGATCATAATTTTAGATTAATAAAACCAGGAATGAGTTTTAAAGAATTTATAAAAAAATCTTGGGTTTTGCCTGATGAGTATTATGGAAATAGGTATTCATGTATGGTTCATGGAATTGGTTTGTGTGATGAGTGGCCTCAAATAAGATATCCAACTGACGGTGGAGAAGAAGGTGGAACTTTTGAGAAGAACATGACAATTACACTTGAGAGTTATATTGGTAAAGTTGGTGGTAAAGAAGGTGTTAAACTTGAGCAACAATACCTAATTGGCGAAAATGGACTTGAATTAATGTCCCATCATCCGTTAGAAGACATTTAATGAAAATAATTTTAGTAATGGGATTACCTGGTGCAGGTAAAACAACTTTAGCAGATGAAATGGCTCCTTTATTAAATGCTAAAAGATTGAATGCTGATGAAGTTAGAAAAGCAGCAAATGATTGGGATTTTTCAGAAGAGGGTAGAGTAAGGCAGGCTAAAAGGATGGCTGAATTTGCTCTTAAATTAAAATCAGAAGGTAATTATGTAATTGCAGACTTTGTAGCCCCAACACCTGAGGCAAGAAGCTTATTTCCAGCTGATTTTAGAGTTTGGGTAGATACTATCAAGAAAGGTAGATTTGAAGATACTAATCAAATGTTTGTTAATCCAAAGAACTTTAACTATCATGTAACAACGCAGGATGCTAAAAAATGGGCACCTTTAATTATTGAGGAGATTAAAAAATGACATATCAATGGGATAACAAAAAACCAACAGCTCAAATGCTAGGAAGATGGCAACCTTTTCACGATGGACATTATACTTTGTTTAAAGAGATAATTAAAAAAACAGGACAAGTTTGTATCCAAATAAGAGATGTACAAGGTGTTGATGACAATCCATTTGATTTTGAAACTGTAAAAAAAAATATTGAAGAAAGATTAAATCCTGAATTTGAAGGTCAATTTAAAATTATGTTGGTACCTAATATTACAAATATTTGTTACGGAAGAGGTGTTGGATACAAAATTGAGGAAATAGTTTTAGACGAAGAAACTCAAAAAATTTCAGCTACCAAAATTAGAGCTCAAATGAGAGAAGAGGGTAAACTAAAATAACCTTTAATGAACGATAGATTAAACACTATTGTCGATTTAAAAAGATATCCTATTCACGATTTAAATTCTCCAATCATTAAAAATTTAGTAAAAAAATGTAAGGAAGAATTAGACCTATATAGTTGTTCAACTATTCCAAATTTTATTTTACCAAAATCTTTAGAGGTAATGAATTCAGAATTAGAAAAACAACTTGATGAAGTTTATATGTCTAAAGAAAGCATCAATGCATATCTTTATGCTAAAGATGACCCAAGTTTACCTGAAAAACATCCAAAGAGAAACTTTATGGAAAGGTATAATGGATATTTAAATTCAGATTGCTTTCCAAAAAATTCAGAAATGAAATATCTCTATGAAACTGAAGAACTTTTAAAATTTGTTTCTGCATGTTTAGGAATTTCTCCTATTTATAGATGGGCAGACCCTTTAGCTTGTCATGCTTACAATGTTATGGAGCCTGATGGTATTTTACCTTGGCATTTTGATAGTTGTGAATTCACTCTAAGCTTGATGATACAGAAACCAGAAAAAGGAGGCATTTTTGAATATTGCCCAAATATAAGAGCACCAGGAAATGAAAATTTTGATGAGGTTAAAAAAGTTTTAGAGGGAGACAGATCAAGAGTAAGACGGCTCAAATTAGAACCTGGAGATCTTCAAATTTTTAAAGGAAGATTTACATTGCATAGAGTAACAAAAGTAGAAGGTCAAAAATCAAGATATATGTGTATTCCAGCTTATGTATTAGATCCTTACAGAGTAAATACCCCAGAACACTCAAAAGCAATTTATGGTAAAGTTTTACCAATTCATATAGAAAGAAATCAGGCTAGATCCGACGGACTAACTGATTAAATGACTAGTAATATTAAAATAAAGAGAATTAATTCTCAGATTTCGTCAATTATAATTGATGAACCAAAAACATACAATTCTCTTTCATTTAAAAATCTTTCCGATTTATTAAAATCATTAAAAAAATTAGATACTGATAAAAAAGTAAAAGTAATAATTATAGAGGGTGCTGGAAAAGGATTTAGTGCTGGTCACAATCTAAAAGAAGTTAAAAGTCTTAAAAAAAAAGACAAATATCAAAAGTTATTTAATCTTTGCTCACAAGTTATGTTGCAAATTGTTGAGGGAAAAAAACCAGTTATCGCAAAAGTTCATGGTGCAGCTTTTGCAGCAGGCTGCCAATTAGTTGCAAGTTGTGATCTAGCATATAGCACTAAAGACTCTTTATTTGCGACACCAGGTGTAAATATTGGATTGTTTTGCAGCACTCCAATGGTAGCGGTTAGTAGAAAAATTAACCGTAAACCAATGATGCACATGCTGTTAACAGGAGAACCTATTAAAGCAAATTATGCAAAAGAAATTGGTTTAATAAATGATCATTTTTCTAAATCAAAATTAAATGATGAAGTTTTAAAGGTAGCAAAAAAAATTGCATCTAAATCAAACTTAACCATTAAAATTGGTAAGCAAGCTTTTTATAAACAATTAGAAATGCCTTTAAGAAAAGCTTATGCGTATACTAGCAAAATGATGACTATTAATATGATGGCTATGGATGCAAAAGAGGGTATTTCAGCTTTTTTAGAAAAAAGAAAACCAAATTGGAAACATAAGTAATAATGAAGAATAAAAAAAATATACTCATTATTTTATTTATTATTTTTGGAATGTACTTTGTATTAAATTTTAAAGATCACAACTTTAAGAGAGCAGTAGATGCTTGTATTGCAGGAAGTCAAAAATTATCTGAGACCAAAATTACTGATTTGAATGAAGCAAGAAAATTTTGTGAAGAACAAATTAAAAAAGAAAAGTAATAATTAAATGAGTGACATAAAGAGAATTTTAGAAAATTCTAAATCTATTGCAATGGTTGGTGTTAGTAGTGATTTAAAAAAAACTTCAACCATAGTCATGAAATATATGCAAGAGTATGGTTACAAAGTTTATCCAGTAAACCCTTCAGCTAAAGGTAAAAAAATTTTAGGTGAGGAAGTTTATGCTTCGATAACAGATATCAAAGATCCTATAGACATTGTAGATGTGTTTAGACCTTCTAAAGAAGCTTTTGGCATAGCAGAGGATACAGTAAAAATTGGAGCTAAAGTATTATGGTTGCAACTTGGAATAAGAGACGAAAATGCCAAGCAACTAGTAGAAAAAAATAATATAGAATATGTAGAAAACAAATGTACCAAAATGGAATATCAAAAATTTTTTTTAAAAATAAGACAGGCTTTTCCGGTTTTGAGTAATTAATTTTATGAATAAAATTTTAAAATTTTTAGACAGTACTTTTTTAGATTTAGGCCGACAATTTAAATGGACTTATTTACCTCCTTTGATGGTTTATGTTGCAGCTGGTATTTCTGGATTAACTGGAATAGTTGGAACTTTTTTTGTTAAAGATTACTTAAATTTATCTGCAGCCTTTTTAGCTGGACTTGGGTTTTGGGCTGGAATTCCATGGGCATTAAAAATGCCTCTAGGACATTTAGTTGATCTTATATGGGATAGAAAAAATTATATGGTTTACTTTGGCGCTTCTTTAATCGCGATAAGTTTACTCATTATGTATGGACTTATAATTCATACAGAAGACATGTCGGAAATTTTCACTGTCGAGACATGGTTCGTAATTAGTGTAATTTTAGCTCCTGTTGGTTACGTAATTCAAGATGTCGTTGCTGATGCTATGACTGTAGAAGCTGTGCCACTGACTGATGAGAGTGGAAATGATTACAGCAAAGATCAAGTTAAGATCATGCATACAACAATGCAAACCCTTGGTCGATTTGCAATTATTGGAGGTACAGTTTTAGTAGCTTTAGTAAATGTAATTTTATTTAGAGACGTAGATAGTCTAGAACAAAATGCTAAAATTGCTCTATATGGTAAAATTTACATATATGCATTAGTTATCCCAGTTGTTTCAATCATGGGAGTGTTTTTAGCAAAATATTTAAGGAATAAACAAATTCAAAATTTAAAATCTAAAGGACTTGAACTTAAAGAGGAAAGAGGATCTGAGAAAACTAAAATTAATTGGTGGATACTCGGAGGAAGTTTAATATTTGTTATTTTCACTTTGTCTATTGGATCTTTCAAAGTTCCTTTTGCTCAGGAGATTGTTTTTATTGGTTCGGTTATTATAATTTTATTTTTGATGTTTAAACTAATCAAAGAGTTACCAGAGAATTTAAGGTTAACGATTGTTGGTACTGCGGTAATTATCTTTATATTTAGAGCAATGCCTGGACCTGGACCTGGACTAACTTGGTTTGAAATTGATGAACTTGGTTTTAATGAACAATTTTTTTCAATTTTATCTTTACTAGCATCTATTTTAACATTGGCTGGAATAGTTTTATTAAGACCATTTATGGCTAATAACTCAATTGCAAAAATTATTGTTGTATTAAGTATAGCTGGAGCAGTTTTATTTTTACCAAGTGTTGGGATGTATTATGGATTTCATAACTGGACTGCCTCATTAACAGGAGGTGTAGTTGATGCTAAATTTATTGCGATACTTAATACAGCACTTGAGTCTCCATTAGGACAAGTATCAATGATCCCATTATTAGCTTGGATTGCTAAAAATGCTCCTTCACATCTTAAAGCAACTTTTTTTGCAGTCTTTGCTTCTTTTACAAATTTAGCTCTTTCAGCAAGTGCTTTAGGAACTAAATATTTAAATCAAATTTTTACAGTTACTAGAGAAGTAAAAGATAAAGTATCAGGTGAAATCCAAACAACTGCTGATTATTCAGAACTTGGGATATTATTAATTGTAGTAACTTTACTAACTCTTATTTTACCAATTCTATTTGTCTATATAATTAACAATAGTAAGTACAAAACTTCAGAATAATCAATAATTTTATAGTTTTTTTGTTTTTTTTTGTTAATTAAAAATTATGAAAAAAATTTTCTTAGTTTACGGTCATTATAATGAGAATTCGTTTAACGCAGCAATTAAAAATGAATTTATAAAACACTCCGAATTAAAAGGTAACAAAGTAGACGTTGTAGACTTATATAAAGAAAAATTTGATCCTGTATTTGCCGGAGAAGAGCCAAGCGCTGAAGTTTTAGATCATCGTAAGAGAATAGAGGAGTGCGATACAATTGTATTAGTTGCACCAATATGGAATTTTAGAATGCCAGCAATAGTTGAAGGATGGATTGATAAAGTATTGGCACCACCTTGGGCATTTAGATTTAAACAACTTGTTGGAAACTATGGTTATCCAATTGGTAATTTAAGAAAAAAGAAAGCAGTAATTTTTTGCACTTATGGTTCACCAAGACTTGCAATCACTACGTTTTTTTTGAATTTACCCATTAGAAGATTGAAAAGAGGGGTATTTCACATGTGTGGCATATATAACATTACCTATCGAAGATATTTTGCAGTACCTTTTGTGAGCGACTCAAAAAGACAAGAGTTCTTAGATGATGTTAGAAAAACTGCGAATAATATTTAGTACTTTATTAATTCTCTTATTAACAACTGTTTATTCATATTCAGAGTTGATAAATCCAAACAAAAAAATTACTCCAAAAGAAGTTGTTGAAATTCAACTTAATGGTCTGAAAAAAAATGATTTAGAATATAAAGACAGAGGGATAGAGCAAACCTGGACCTTTGCTCACCCTAACAATAAAAGAGTGACAGGTCCCCTAAGTAATTTTAAGTTAATGATTAAAGGAGCATCCTACAAAATGATGATTAATCATCTAAGTCATACAATCACAGAGGTTGGTAGTAGTGACAAATGGGCTCAATTTGAGGTCATCATATTAGATAAGGATAAGATTTATCATAAGTTCAATTGGCAGGTTGAAAAATATACAGACGAAGGAGTTTTAAAAGATTGCTGGATGACCACAATGGTCTCAAGTCCAATCCCTCTTGGTAGCTCAATTTGATTATTATCAGATACATTTTTGTTTCGTTACTAATAAAAATTTAGTAGGAATCACGAAATGAAAACAAAAACTAAAGTCGTAGTTGTTGGTGGTGGAGTAGTAGGGGTTAGTGCTCTTTATCATTTAGCAAAAAAGGGTTGGTCTGATGTAGTGCTCGTTGAAAGAAAAGAGTTAACCTCAGGTTCAACTTGGCATGCCGCGGGTTTATTGCCGTTGTTTAACATGAGTTACTCAGTAGGACAGCTCCATAAATATGCTGTTAATCTTTATAAAACTTTAGAAGAAGAAACGGGAAAAAATGTTGGCTTTAGTGTTGTTTCAAATATTCGTTTAGCAAGCACAAAAGATAGAATGGATGAGTACCATCAGTACGCAGGTGTTGCTCGAACAATTGGAGTGGATGTAAAATTTTTAACTCCACAACAAGTAAAAGAAATTTGGCCTTTGTGTCATACAGATGATTTAGTTGGAGCAATTCAACACCCAGAAGATGGATACATCCAACCTGCAGATTTAACACAAGCTTTAGCTACTGGTGCAAGAAATAGAGGAGCTGAGATTTATAGGAACACAGCTGTTCTATCAATGAGACAAACAAAAGATGGATGGATTGTTGAAACAGATAAAGGATCAATTGAGTGTGAACATGTAATTTCTTGCTCTGGAAATTTTGCAAGACAAACTGGTGAAATGGTTGGATTAGATATTCCAGTCATCCCTGTTGAACATCAATACATCGTAACTGAACCGCATCCTGCAATTCAACAAAGAAAAAAAGATGGTTTACCAGAAATGGGAGTTTTAAGAGATAGTGATAGCAGATGGTATATGAGGGAAGAAGCAGGTGGATTAATATTAGGACCTTATGAAGATGGTGCACCAGCTTGTTATGTTGAGGGACCATCAAAGAATTCCGAATACGAATTATTTCAGGAAGATTTAGATAGATTAGCTCCACACATTGAAGGAGCAATACATAGAGTTCCTGCTTTTGGAGAAGTTGGAGTTAAGAAAGTTTATAACGGAGCAATTTGTTATACACCTGATGGAAATCCAATTGTAGGACCTGCTTGGGGACTAAAGAATTTTTGGATTAATGAAGGTCATAGTTTTGGAATAACTGCTGCAGGCGGTGCTGGTTGGCAACTTGCTGAATGGATTGTAGATGGAGAACCTACAATCGATATGTTGGGAGTTGAACCAAGACGATATGGAAACTATGCAACTAAATCTTATTTGAAAGCTAAAAATGAAGAGGCGTACAGTCATGTATTTATAGTGCACTATCCAGATGAAGAAAGACCGGCAGCTAGACCCTTAAGAACAGCTCCATGTTATGAAAGAATGAAAAATTTAGGTGCAGTCTTTGGTCAAAAATTTGGATGGGAAAGACCTAACTTTTTTGCAACAGATGGAATGGAGCAAAAAGACGATTGGTCATTTAGAAGATCAAAATGGTTTGATGCAATTAAAAAGGAATGTCAAAATGTAAAAGAAAATGTTGGTCTTTTAGATATGACTGCTTTTGCAAAATGCAGAATAAGAGGACCTAAAGCAGAAGAGTTTTTAGACTATTTAGTTGCCAACAAACTTCCAAAAAAAATTGGAAGAATAAACTTGTGTCATGCATTAAATACTAAAGGTGGTGTGCATTCAGAATTTACAATCATGAAAGAAGCTGAGAATAGTTATTATTTAGTATCAGCTGGAGCAAATTTAAGATTAGACCATGATTGGATACAAAAATGGATGCCAGATGATGGGTCTGTAATTTTTGAAGATTTAACTAATAGCACAGGTGTATTGGTTGTAGCTGGTCCTAAAGCTAGACAGCTAATGCAAAAAGTTTCAACTGATGATTTTTCAAATGAAAATTTTAAGTGGCTTACTGCAAAAAATGTGAATGTAGGGTATGCACCAGTTAATGCTATGAGAGTAAATTTTGTTGGTGAACTTGGCTGGGAACTTCATCATCCAATTGAATATCAAAATCATATTTTCGATAAATTAATGGAAGCTGGTAAAGATTTAGGAATTAAACCATTTGGTATCAGAGCAATGAATAGTTTAAGAGTAGAAAAATCTTATAAACTAGTTGGAACAGAATTATCGATTGAATATTCTCCATATGAATCAGGACTAGATAGATTTATTCATCCAAATAAAGGAAACTTTATTGGTTTAGAGGCACTTAATAAATGGAGAGAAAAAGGTTTTGATAACAAGTTGGTAACTTTAGAAGTTCATAATACTAAAGATGCAGATGTTTTGGGAAACAACCCTATATTTAAAGACGGTAAAGTGGTTGGAAGAGCAACAGGTGGTGAGTTTGGATTTAGATTAGATAAATCAATTGCTCTTGCAATGGTAAAACCTGATTGTTCTAATGTGGGCGACAAATTACAAGTTGATATATTAGGTGAAATGTATGACGCTACGGTTCTAGATGAAAGTCCATATGATACAGAAAATAATTTATTGAGAGCTTAATGAAAATCCTAGTAGCAGTAAAAAGAGTTATTGATTACAACGTTCAAATCAGAGTTAAAGAAGATGGTACTGGTGTTGTTACAGACAACGTAAAAATGTCAACTAATCCACCAGATGATAATGCAATAGAAGAAGCGGTGAAAATTAAAGAAGCAGGAAAGGCAACAGAGGTGGTTGCAATTACTGTCGGTGAAGAAAAAGCTCAAGAAACTGTTAGAAAGGCTTTAGCAGTTGGTGCAGATAGAGGAATTCATGTCAAAGCAGATGGAATACTAGAACCATTAGCTGTTTCAAAAATTTTACAAAAGGTTGTTGAAAAAGAAAAACCAGATTTAGTTTTTATGGGAAAACAAGCAATTGATGATGATTGTAATCAAACAGGTCAAATGTTGAGTGCATTATTAAATTGGCCGCAAGCAACTTTTGCATCAAAGATTGATGTAAAAGATAACAAACTAGAAGTTACTAGAGAAATAGATGAGGGACTTGAAACGATTGAAATAAATGTTCCTGCTATTGTAACTTGTGATCTAAGATTAAACGAACCACGATACGCTTCTCTTCCAAATATTATGAAAGCGAAGAAAAAACCAATAGAAGAAATTGCTGCATCTGACCTAGGTGTTGATACTTCTCCAAGGGTAGAGCAAATTAAAGTAGAAGAGCCACCAAAAAGAAAAGCAGGTATTAAAGTGGCTAATGTAGCAGAATTAGTTCAAAAATTAAAAAATGAAGCAAAGGTAATATAATGGCAGTTTTACTTATAGCTGAACATAACAATAAAGAGTTAAGACCATTTACATTAAATGCTGCTACAGCAGCTTCACAAATTGACAATGATGTTCATGCGTTATTAATTGGAAATAATAGTGCTGAGGCAGCAAAACAACTATCAGAACTTCCAGTAATTAAAAAAGTCTTAAGCGTTGAAGCACCACACTATGAAAATTTTACAGCAGAAAATTTTGCTCCAGTTGTGGTTAAGTTAGCAGAAAATTATTCCCATATTATTTGTTCAGCAAATACATTTGGTAAAAATTTAATGCCAAGGATTGCAGCTCATCTTGATACTTCACAAGTTAGCGACATTATAAAAGTAATATCATCTGACACTTTTGTTAGACCAATTTATGCTGGAAATGCTTTTGCAACAGTTAAAAGTAATGATGCTAAAAAATGTGTTACAATAAGACCTACTTCATTTGATCCTTGTGAAAGTTCAGGGGGTTCAGCGCCAATTGAGAAAATTGATGCTGCTGAGGAATTTTCAAATACAAAATTTATAAAAAGAGAAGAAATTAAATCTGACAGACCTGAGCTTGGAACTGCAAGAATTGTTGTATCAGGTGGAAGAGGTATGCAAAGTGGAGATAACTTTAAATTAATTACAGAGATTGCTGACAAACTAGGTGCAGCAATTGGAGCATCGAGAGCAGCAGTTGATGCAGGTTATATAAGTAATGATCACCAAGTTGGACAAACCGGAAAAGTTGTTGTGCCAGATTTATACATAGCTGTTGGAATATCAGGAGCAATTCAGCATTTAGCAGGTATGAAAGAGAGTAAAGTTATAGTTGCAATTAATAAAGATGGTGAAGCACCAATTTTTAGTGTAGCTGATTACGGTCTTGAAGCAGATCTTTTTGAAGCCTTGCCTCAGTTCATGGAAGAGCTGAACAAATTAAACACTATACAAAAATAATCCTTACCGTTAAAAACTAGATTATGTCTAGAGAATCTATGGAATACGATGTTGTAATCATTGGTGGTGGTCCATCAGGATTAGCAACTGCAATTAAATTAAAACAATTAGATTCAAATTTAAATGTTTGCTTACTTGAAAAAGCTTCAGAGATAGGAGCACATATTTTAAGCGGGAATGTTTTTGAGACAAGAGCACTAGATGAATTATTGCCTAACTGGAGAGAACTGAACTCACCAATTAAAACAAAAGTAACAAAAGAAAAATTTTTATTCTTAGGAAAAACAAAATCCTTAAGTTGGCCAACTTGGCTTTTGCCAGCAGTTCAACAAAATCACAAAAACTATATTATTAGTTTAGCTAACCTATGCAGATGGTTAGCTGAACAAGCAGAAGGTTTAGGTGTAGAGATTTTTCCAGGTTTCCCAGCAAGTGAAATTTTATATAACGATGATGGGTCTGTTAAAGGAGTAGCTACTCAAGATATGGGCATAGATAAAGAGGGAAACAAAAAAGATAGTTTTGAACCAGGGATTGAGCTTTTAGGAAAAGTAACGGTATTTGCTGAAGGTTGCAGAGGTCATTTAGGAAAACAATTAATTCAAAAATTTGAATTGAGTAAAGGAAAAGATCCTCAGCAATATGGAATTGGTTTTAAAGAAATATGGGAAATAGATGAAAAAAATCATGAAGAAGGACTGGTTATGCATACAGCAGGATGGCCACTTGATAATAATACTTATGGTGGAAGCTTTATGTACCACGCTGAAAATAAACAAGTATTTTTAGGCTATGTAATTGGTTTAGATTACAAAAATCCACATTTATCTCCTTATGATGAATTTCAGAGATTTAAAACACATCCGGCAATAAAAAAAATAATAGAAGGTGGTAAAAGGATTTCTTACGGTGCAAGAGCTTTAATTGAAGGTGGATTTCAAAGTTTACCAAAAATGTTTATGCCTGGAGCTTTATTAGTTGGTTGCGATGCTGGAATTTTGAATATGCCAAAAATTAAAGGTTCTCATACAGCAATGAAAAGCGGGATGATTGCAGCTGAAACTATCAATGAACATTTAAAAGAAAACAAAGATTTATCAATTTATGAAAATAAATTTAAAAATAGTTGGTTACATAAAGAGCTTTATGAAGCTCGGAATGTGAAACCTAGTTTTAGCTGGGGATTAATTTTAGGAATAATTTTCACAGGTATCGATCAAATTTTATTTAGAGGAAAACTTCCTTTTACACTTAAACATAAACATGCCGATCATGAAACATTAAAACCTGCAAATCAAATGCCAAAAATAGATTATCCAAAATATGATAATGTAATTACTTTTGATAAAACAAGCTCAGTTTATCTAACAGGAACCAATCATGCAGACAATCAACCAGTTCATCTAAAACTTAAAGATCCTGATTTGCCAATAAATTATACTTTAGAAAAATTTGATGAACCTGCTCAAAGATATTGTCCTGCAGGTGTGTATGAAGTTCAAAAAGAAAATGATATAAACAAATTTGTAATTAATTCTCAAAATTGTATTCATTGTAAAACTTGTGATATTAAAGAACCATCACAAAATATTACTTGGGTTACTCCAGAGGGTAGCGGTGGTCCAAGATATGGAAATATGTAAATTAGGACAAATCTATTGCAAACTTTTTTAAAGTTTCAATAGGTACATATTTAAGAGTGTTTTCGTGAGTTCTTTTCAAAAATATTGGACATCCTTTACCGGCCTCAACTGCTCTTGCATACCAACTTGCACACAAACACCATCCATCTCCATCTTTTAAACCTGGAAACCCAAATTCAGGATGAGGAGTAATTAAGTCGTTACCCGCTTCTTTCATCCACTCTAAGCATTCGGTAGTAACTTTAGCGCAAACTGTATGAAGTCCATGATCATTCTCGTCAGTATTACAACAACCATCACGAAACCAACCTGTTAAAGGATCATTTGAACATTCTTCCAGGTCTTCACCTAGAACATTTTTTTGTTTTTCACTCATTTAAATTTTAGTTGGATTAGGTTGACCTTTATAAACTTCTTCAGGATCAAATTTTTTTTCTTTCTCAAGAAATTTCATTTCTACTTTTCGTCCATTATCAATTGGTCCCATTGGAATAGATCTGTAAAAGCAAGATCTGTATCCAACATGACAACTAGCTCCGTCACCAATATCAACCGTTAACCATATAGAATCTTGATCATCATCAATTCTTATTTCAGTAACCTTTTGCGTAAAACCACTCGTTTTACCTTTGTGCCAGATAGCTTTTCTTGATCTACTAAAATAGTGTGCTTCTTTAGTTTCAATTGTCTTTTTAAGAGCTTCCACATTCATATAACCGTGCATTAAAATGTCCTTGGTTTTTGAACACATAGTAATAACTGGGATTAACCCGTCATTATCAAATTTTGGTGATAGAAGACTTCCTTCTTCAATATCATAGATATTTTCTCTTTTTTTGAACATACGGGGTGATTATGTAGCACATATCTAAATATATTAAATATTTTTAAATTAAGGTAATTACTGTATAAAAAGGCGCTATGAAATTAGTAAAAGACACAGACGACAAAAATTTAGATACAAAAAAGGTCTCAGATCACGAAGCTGAAGAGGCTATTAGAACCATTTTATCTTGGATGGGGGAAGATCCTAAGAGAGAGGGGTTATTAGAAACTCCAAAAAGAGTTGTAAAAGCATTCAAAGAATATTTTCAAGGTTACAATGAGGATGCAAAAAAAGTATTAGATAAAACTTTTGGTGATGTCGAAGGTTACAGTGACATGGTTGTTCAAAAAAACATCTCAGTACAAAGTCATTGTGAACATCATATGGCTCCAATAATAGGAAAAGCCCATGTTGCCTATATACCCAATGAAAGAGTTGTGGGGTTAAGTAAAATTGCAAGAGTAGTTGAAATATTTTCAAAAAGATTACAAACACAAGAAAGATTAACAGTTCAGATAGCAAACACTTTGATGGAAGCTTTGGATGCAAAAGGTGTAGCTGTTACAATAGATTCAACTCATCAGTGTATGACCATGAGAGGTATTAAAAAAGAACAAGCAACAACAGTGACTAATTTTTACTTAGGTCAATTCAAAGAAGATTTGAGTTATCAAAATAGATATTTACGATTTATCAGCACTACGTTAAAAGATTAGTGTGTCTGATCAATTCAAAGCGATAGTCCTTAACCAAGAAGGCGAAAATTTTTCGCGTGAAGTAAAATCCTTAGATAGAAGTTTCTTAAAACACGGAGATGTAACTGTAAAAGTAGATTATTCAGACTTAAACTTTAAAGATGGAATGATTCTAAAGAATGGGGGAAGATTAGTTAAAGAATATCCTCATATTCCAGGAATAGATTTTTCTGGAACTGTTATTCAAAGCGATAATTCAAAATTTAAAGAAGGTGATGAAGTAATCCTTACTGGTTTTAGAGTGGGAGAAGTTTTTTTTGGAGGGTTTTCACAAATTGCAAAAGTAAGTGGAGATTTTTTAGTAAAAAAACCAAATAGTTTAACCAGCAAACAAGCAATGATTTTAGGAACAGCAGGTCTAACTTCTTTAATGAGTGCATTTGCTATTCAAGCAAGAGAAAGTATTTTGTTGGGAGAAAAAGTTAATGATGTTTTGGTAACTGGTGCAACAGGTGGAGTTGGTAGTTTAGCGGTTATGGCTTTAACTAAATTAGGTTACAACGTTACCGCAGTAACAGGAAAAGATTCAAAGTCTGATTATTTAAAATCATTAGGCGCTAAAAACATTATAAATAGGGCTGAATTTGATAAAGATCCAAGACCAATAGATAAAGGCTTATGGGATGGGGTAGTTGATACTGTTGGTGGAAAAATTTTAGCGAATGCAATTGCTCAAACAAAACCAAATGGAATCATAGCGGTATGCGGTAATGCAAATAGCAACGAGCTTAACACTAATTTACTACCATTTATGTTAAGAGGAATTAAGGTTTGGGGAATGGACTCTGCAAATTGTAGTATTAAAAGAAGAGAATTTATTTGGGGTGAAGCATCTAAATTAATTGATTTTGATTTAATTGAAAAATCAGTTTTAACTGTTAGTTTGGAGGAATTAGTTGAAACTTATCCAAAAATTTTAAAGGGTGAAATTGCTGGAAGGGTATTAGTTGATTTAAGTAAATAATGGATTGGGATAAATTAAAAATTTTTCATGCAGTAGCGGAAGCTGGAAGTTTCACAAATGCTACTGTAAATTTAAACCTAAGCCAATCGGCTATTAGTAGACAGATACAATCTTTAGAGCAAGATTTAAAAGTACAACTCTTTGAAAGGCATGCACGAGGATTAACTCTTACAGAAAATGGTGAATATGTTTTTAAAACAGCCCATGAAGTAATTAGTAAACTTAAAGAAGTCGAAACATCTTTAGGTGATCAAAAGAATAAACCAACAGGAAAATTAACCATAACAACAGTAAGAAGTTTTGGTACTCACTGGTTAACACCTAGAATTCAAGAATTTATGGGACTTAATCCAGAGATTGAGATAGAGTTAGTTTTTGATGACAAAGAATTAGATTTAAGTACAAGGCAAGCTGATATAGGAATTTTTATGAGAAGACCGAAACAGCTTAATTATATTCAGAAAAAATTAGTTGATATTAAGTACTATATTTATGGATCAAATAAGTACTTAGAAAAAAATGGAATGCCAAAAACAATTAACGATTTAAATAAACATAAATTTATTTCTTTTGGAAAAGGTGCTCCTTCTCCAGTTTATAACCCAGATTGGGCTTTAAAAATTGGTATGCACGATGGTAAAAAGAGAAAAACAATTATGAAAGTAAATAGTGTAATGGGACTTTTGTTAGCAGTTGAGTCTGGTGTAGGATTGGCAGCACTTCCAGAATATTTAGTATCAAATTCAAACAACGTAATCAAAGTACTTCCAAAAGTAGAAGGACCTATAACAGAAGCTCACTTTGTTTACCCACAATCTTTAAAAAATACAGCGAGAGTCCAAGCTTTTAGAAACTTTTTATTTAGCAAAATCGGCGACTGGAAATAACCCTACCCATAAATAATATAAAAAAAGCCCTTGTTTTCTGAGACAAAATATGCGATTGATAATCATTCGCATTGAGAATAATTCTCATTCGCAAATCAAATAGGGTAAAGAAAAGGATACAATGAAAAAAGTAACAATAATAAGTTTATTTGTTTCTTTAATAGTCTCATCTTTTGCAATTGCAAATGAAGTAAATATCTTCAATGCAAGACATTACAAAGCAGACAATGAGCTTTATAGCAAATTTACCGACAAAACTGGAATTAAAGTAAATCTGATTAATGGAAAGGCTGGTGCATTAGAAAAAAGAATGATTGAAGAGGGCTCAGACTCTTCTGCTGATCTTTATATCACTGCTGATGCTGGAAGATGTGGAGCTTTTAAAGCTAAAGGAATGACTCAAAGTGGTTTGGTTTCTCCAACAATTAAATCTTCTGTTCCAAAAAATTTTAGAACTACACACTGGGTAGGAGTAGCTAAGAGAGCAAGAATAATCTACTATTCACCAGAAAGAGTAAGTGGTGCTGAATTATCAGGTCTTACATATGAAGGTCTAGCCGATCCAAAATGGAAAGGCAGATTAGTAATTAGAAAATCAAGCAACATTTATAACAAATCTCTTGTAGCATCATTAATTGAAAATAATGGAAAGAAAGCTGCTGCTGAATGGTCTAAAGGAGTTGTTGCAAATATGGCAAGAACACCAAAAGGAAACGACAGAGCTCAAATTATGGCAGTTGCAGCTGGAGAAGCTGATATTGCTGTAGCAAACACTTATTACCTAGCACTTATGCTATCTGGTAATAAAGGAGCAGAACAACAAGCAGCTGCTAAAAAAGTTAAGGCATTTTTTCCTAATCAAAATGACAGAGGAACGCACATGAATATTAGTTGTGCCGCTTTAATTAAAGGAGCTCCTAATAAGGCAAATGCTATTGCACTTGTAGACTTCTTGCTATCACCAGAGGCTCAGGAACATTTCACAAATAATACTTTTGAGTTTCCGATGATTGCAGGGGTATCACCAAATCCATTAGTAGTGAACAATTTAGGATTAGATTTTAAACAAGATCTAACAACTAAAGTTTCAAGTTACGGAAAAAATCAAGCAGCAGCATTAGAGGTAATGACTTCTGCTGGATGGAAGTAAGGGGAAAGTGAAAAAAAATTTATTTGATTTTAATTTATATAATTCTTCTGTAAAAGACGATTCACTTGAGGGTCAGATAACATGTGAACCGTGTTCGTCAGAGTGTGAAAGAATTAAAAGAAAGATAAATAATAGAAAATTATCTGAAATCAAAAAAAATGATATTGATCATGTCATTAATGTTTTTGATTTAAAAAGTTGATTTTCAAAAAGTGAACATAACTCAATAGTTATTTACCCTACTATTGATTATGTTCACTGAAACAAAAGGGTAAAAGTGTATTTAAAAAAAATTAATTTTTGGTTTTTAAGTTCGTTATTAGTATCAATCTTTGTAGCTATACCAATCGTTACTGTATTTACTAGTTTTTTTGAGGATACTTCAAATTATTATCAAATATTAAAAGATACCTTTTTGTTTGAGTACATTTTAAATTCATTAATTTTACTTATTTGCGTTTTAGTTTTAACTTTTTTAATTGGAACTACTACTGCTTACCTAGTTTCTTTTTACAAATTTCCTTTTAGTGATTTTTTTAAATGGGCTCTTATCTTATCTTTTGCTGTACCACCTTATATTTATGCATATTCATTGACAGCTTTCTTTGAGAATTATGGTACTTTGTATTCTTTATTGAAAAATCTATTTGGAGAGGCAAATTATAATCAAAATATTCCAAAATTTGATGGTTTAGTAGGTGCTTTACTTTCGTTATCTTTTTCCTTATTTGCTTATGTTTATATTCTTTCAAGAGCATCATTCTTGTATCAATCTCAAAATTTAATTGATCTAGGTAGAAATTTAGGATTTTCAAAAGCAAAATCCTTCTATTCATTAATTTTACCAGCTGCAAGACCAGCAATTGTTGCAGGTCTTTCTCTAGTTGCAATGGAAACTTTAGCTGAATTTGGTGCAGTTGATTTTTTTTCTATAAATACTTTAACAACAGGTATTTATAATTCTTGGATAACATTCGATGACTTAGCTTTCTCAAACAGGATATCTTTTTTTCTTCTATTATTTATTTTTGCAATATTTATTTTAGAAAATTTATCTAGAAAGAAAGCAAGGTATCACGCCAATACTAAAGGAGGATTTAAACAAAAAGAAAAAATTCAACTATCAGGAACTAAAGCATTTTTTGCATTCTCAATTTGTTTCTTAGTTTTTTTCTTAAGTTTTTTATTTCCACTAAGTCAAATGCTTTACTGGACCTTAAAATTTCCAGAAAATCTTTTTGATATTCCAGTAATAACTTTAACATTAAACACTCTGTACTTGGTGTTACTATCAAGCTTAGTTTTAATAATTTTTTCTTTAATTTCTAATTATGGAAATAGAGTTTCTAAAAATAAAACCTTAAATGCTTTATCTACTTTGTCAATTTCTGGTTATGCAATTCCAGGAGTAATTTTAGCAGTGGCATTTATAACTTTTATTGCTTGGTTTGATGACAATGTTGTAAAAGCACTTGGTTTTTTATCCATTAAAAAAATATTTATTGGTTCTATTCTAGGACTTGTTCTAGTTTATTTTGTAAGATTCTATTCTTTGGCTTTTAATGGAATAAAATCTGGTTATGAAAAAATTAATATTTCTGTTGATGAAAGTTCATATTTACTTGGTTATTCGAAAAAGAAAACTTTTATGAATATTCATGTACCTTTCTTAAGAAATTCTCTTTTATTTGTTGGAATACTAATTTCTTTAGAAATAATAAGAGAGCTGCCAATCACTTTGATTTTAAGACCTTTTAATTTTGAAACATTTGCAACAACTGCTTATATATCTGCTTCAGAGGACTTATTAGAAGCCGCAGCTGTTCCTTCACTATTTTTAATTTTGATTGCAACTCTATTTATAATGCTTACATCTAAATATATATTGAGGGAAAATGAGCGATAGTTTTTTAGAGATTAAAAATGTTGATTTCACTATAGGCGGAAAGATTAAAGTCAAAAATGCATCTTTTTCGATTGAAAACGAAGGGGATACTTTGTGTATTCTTGGTCCATCTGGAATTGGCAAAACTACAATACTTAGAACTATAGCTGGTTTAGAAAAAATTGATAAAGGTTCAATTAAACTAAATGGTAAATTGCTATCATCTAAAGATCAAAACGTAGAACCTGAAGATAGAAACATATCTTTAGCTTTTCAGGACAACAGTTTGTTTCCTCATTACACAGTTGAAAAAAATATTTTATTAGGTGCTGAGAGAAACAAAGGTAAAAGAAAGAAAAAGCTTAGTTTTAAAGAAATAATAGATTTCCTTGATATAGAAAAAATATTACCAAAATATCCACATGAAATTAGCGCAGGAGAGGCGCAAAGAGCTTCACTTGCGAGATCACTATTAACACAGCCTGACCTTTTACTATTAGATGAACCACTATCCAATGTTGATCAAAGCTTTAAAGAGGAAATTCAAGTAAAATTAAAAAAAATTTTAAGTAAATTAAAGATTACTACAATAATCGTTACACACGACTCTTACGAAGCTTTTTATCTTGGCACCAAATGTGCAATTATATTAGATAGTCAAATTAAACAGTTTGATGACCCATACAACGTTTATCACTTTCCAAATTCTGTCGAAGTAGTAAATTTTTTAAATCGTGGAATTTTAATTCCAGCAAAAGTAACAGGTGAAAATTCATTAGAAAATGAAGATCTTGGAACAATTAAAGGAAATTTTATTAAGCATTATCCTAAAGGTTCTAATGTACAATTATTATTACAGCCAGAAGACCTAGAGCATGATGACAAAAGCAATCTAAAACTTGAAGTAGTTGATAGAAAATTTAGAGGAACAAACTTTATTTATACTTTGAAAACTAATAGCGAATTATTAATACCAGTTTTTGTTCATTCTCATCATGAACACCAACATGAAGCTGATGAAAAGTTTGGAATTAAAAGACCGATTAATATTGATCACATAGTTTGTTTTTAATAAAACAAGCAAATGCTTACCAAAAAACAATTATTTACTAGAGGGATGTTGGATATTTCTCCACATATGCTTTCAGTAATTCCATTTGGAATAATTTGTGGAGCAATTGGTGTCGAACTTGGATTTGATCCATATTTGGTCTATGCGATGTCTTTCATAATTTTTGGAGGAGCTTCACAAATAGTTTTTTTACAGTTGTTGTCAGGTGGTGCATCTAGTTTAGTTGCAGTTGCATCAGTTGGAATTATAAATTCTCGACATTTATTATATGGAGCAGTGTTATCTGAATATTTAGAAAAATTATCTTTCATTAAAAAATTATTAATTTCTTATGTTGTTGTGGATCAAGGATTTGCCGAGTCTAATAAATTTTTTAAAAAAAATAGAAATGAGGAATTTTTACATTATCATTTAATTGGTACAGGTTGCACAATGTGGGTTTGTTGGCAGATAGCAACTTTATCAGGAATTGTTTTAGGATCATTTGTTCCAGAAGAACTTGGATTAAAATTTGCTATTCCATTAACTTTTATAGCAATTGTTGTTCAGGATTTAAAAAAATTAGATCATGTAATTGTTATGATTACTTGTGGTTTAAGCTCATTATTATTTTTTGATGCTCCATTTAAATCTTACATAATAATTTCACCAATAATTGCTTTATTTGTAGCCGCACTGTTATTGAGGTTAAAAAAATGACTCTTACTGCAATAATTTTTGCTGGAATATTAACTTACTTTACTAGAATGACTATGATCGCTTTAATTAGTAGAGATATGCTTGGAGACAAAATTAAAGCAGTGTTAGAATATGTTCCTTCTGCAGTATTCCCAGCAATAATATTTCCAGGAATATTTATAAATGATTTTGGAACTTTTATAGAAATGAATGATCCCAAAATTTTTGGAGCATTAGTTGCTGTTATTGTAGGTTATTTTTCAAAAAATATTATTGCAACAATTTCAGCTGGATTAGTTTCTTATTGGTTTTTAATATTTGTAGTATTTAATTAGCACCTAATTTTATATTTTTACTTACATTGATATCTATTAATTTTGGTTTTGCTAAATTAAGATTTGACATAAGTTCAACATACTCATCAACATTTTTAACCTGCAATCTTGGATTAAATTTTTTTTCATTACCAATTGTACTAGATTCTTTGCCATTATAGTCATGACCAGGATACAAAATGGTATCCTCAGGTAATTTTAATAATCTATTAAAAATAGAATTATAAGCATCTTTTGAGCTACCATTTTGAAAATCAGTTCGACCAGTGCCATTAATTAAAAGAGTATCCCCTGAAAATAAATAGTTATCCATTAAGAAACTATAACTGTCAGAAGTATGACCAGGTGTATACATCGCTTTGATTTCTATTTGATCAATTTTTATTATTTCATCATCTTTTACTTTAATTTCTACAGCATCAGCAGGGGTGTGTTCCCCCATTAGCGTAGAGCAATTTGTTGCTTGCTTAAGTTTACTTGCACCAGTTACATGGTCAGCATGAATATGGGTATCAATTACCTTAACTAGTTTTAAATCTAATTCGTTTAGTAGCCCAATATAGCTTTCAACATTTTCTATAACTGGATCAATTATTACAGCTTCTCGGCCTTTACTAGATGCAATTATGTAAGTGTAAGTTGATGATTTCGTGTCAAAAACTTGCTTAAAGATCATGACTTAAAGTAACACATGTACTTGTTATAATAAATCAAATATCCATATCATCCTTATGGTTAAACATATTTCATTTATTATTGTTTTCTTTACATTCACTTTTTCAAATACAGTAAGTGCCCACAATCATTTTCCAATAACTACTGATTCTAAACTCATGATTGAAAGAGGTAAAATTGCATATGAAAAAAATTGTGTTTCTTGTCATATGATTAATTTAGCTGGTGCTGAAAACTGGAAAGGTATGGATGAAGATGGGCATAGAAAAGCTCCTCCGTTAAACGGAACAGGTCATACTTGGCATCATGATGATAAAACTTTACATGCAATAATTAAATATGGATTAGCAAAATTAGTAAAAAATTATGAAGGTAAAATGATAGGATTTGAAGATCAATTATCTGATAAAGAAATTGATAGTATATTGGCTTATGTAAAGTCCTTTTGGCCTATTGATAAGTATGAATATCAAATTAATATGAGTAAGTAATTATGACAGCGACTACATTTCATTGGTCTTGTAGACATACCTGGAAAAGAAGTGCAAAAAATACAGCTTGGTGTGTACTAGGTTGTGCGATTGGAGATTTTGGAACAATATTATTTTTTCAATTAACTCAAATTCCTTTTCCAGTTTTAGGAATAATGATTTTAGCAATCATTAACGGATTGATCACAAGTATTATTTTAGAAACAATAATTTTAATGACACAAAATTTTAATTTTGTTAACGCATTCAAAACAGCTTGTGGCATGAGTTTAATTTCAATGATCAGCATGGAAATCATGATGAACTTGACTGATTATGTGTTAACTGGAGGTGCAATTTTAACGTGGTGGGTGGTGCCAATAATGCTGATTGTAGGTTTTTTAACACCTTGGCCTTATAATTACTGGAGATTAAAAAAGTTTGGAATTGCTTGCCATTAAGATTAAAGAATTCTTTTTAATAAATTGTCCCCAAAAAATAGTTTATGAATAATAACAGCAGTTATATGAAGCGCTATTAAACCGATAAGGGTATAATTTGCAAAAATATGAATTTCATAAAACTGATCTGCTAAATCAAAATTTTCATTAATCTGAATTTCTCTAAAAATTATTATTAATGTTTCTCCATTAAATAATTTTTTTAATATTCCTGAAATTGTTATTGTTAAAATAGCAATATATAAAAGTACATGGTTCATCTTTGCTAGAAACCTTTGTCCTTTAAAAATACTTGGATCTAATTTTGGGGTAGGGTTAAGTATATTATTTATTAATCTTATTATAATTATATAAAAAACGGTTAAACCTAATGTAACATGAATATCTTCAATAGTTATTCTTTGTTCGCCAAAATCTAAATCAACTAGATAAAAACCCAAAGGTATTTGTATAAAAAGAATAATTGCACTGAGCCAATGTAACGCTTTTGATATAATGCCATACTCTGTTACGGTATTTGTTACATGCATGATTTATTTAATCACATAAAAAAATATATTAAAATAATTTTATTCTCAATTTTAAGCGTATTTTTCGTCTCATCTAGTAATGCCGAGTTAACAGTTGAAGATATTGTTAAGAGTAGGCAAGCATTGTTTAGTAAAAATTATAGTACAGCAAAAAGAGTACAAGCTTTTTCATCAAAAGGAGATTTTGAAAAAGCAAAAAAACTAATGATTGAAATGAGTGAAAATTATAAAGTTTTAATAGATCTATTTCCCGAAAATACTGAAGATGAATTTGACACTGAAGCTTTACCAACTGTTTGGGAGGAAAAAGATGCTTTTAATGCGTTAATGACAAAAGCATCTGATGATATGATAAAACTTACATCTGTAATTGAAGACGCTGAAGATATAAGAGGCACTCTAAAACAATTTATGTGGAGTAATTGTAAAGCTTGCCACAGTAGATATAGAGAAGAACATTAGCTACTTACAAAAGATGATACCTCAAAAAGTTAAAGATCATATTGAAGAATATATTAGCCAAGAAGTTTATGTCCAAATAGCTATAATTAAAGGTAAAGAAAAAGTTTCAACAGAAACCGCTATTGATAAGTATTTTAATACAAACCATTTTAGAGATTTTTCAGAGGGTAAACCTTATTTTCACTTTATTGATGGATTAAGAGATAAATGCCTTGGAAAACTTAAGAATTCTCCCATGAGAGATAAGGAAACTGAGGATGAAACAATTAAATTATTACAAAAAAAATTAAATGATTTAAGTGATGATGAGCTTGAAGATACTTATTGGGAAATAGAAACAGGAGAATTTTTTTCAGGTGAGCAAATAAAAGAATTAGAAAAAAATTGTAGTGAATTAATTAAAGAGCTTAATTTTTTAAATAAAAATAAAAAAGAAGTTCAAACAACAATCATGAGTTTTTGTAAAAACTATGAAAAGTTATGTCAAAAAAAATACCCAGAAGCTCCACTTCCACTAGAAATATTGAAGTCTAAAAATTAATTTTTAAGGGTTCGCTCTTTAGTTGATACCTAAAGAGCTCCCTTTTTATCGCCTCTTTGGCATTTAATCCAAACGGATTTTATTATTTTAAGTTTTTTGATATCTAAAGATCTTCAGCTAAGTATCAGGTGGTAGTAATTTTAACATAAACCTCCTTCATATAAAAAGGTAATTATATAAAAATTATTTTCAATAAATTTATTTACATTTAATAAAAATATATTTGTTGAATACAACCTACTGCTTTAGTAGATTCCCGGTAACTTAAATTACTTCCTAAAATTATTTTTTATTTATTAATTCACTAATAAAATTTTCACCATAACCGTCATCAACAGCTTTTTGGAAATAGTTTTTATTTACTTCAGCAACTCTTTCAGCCTCAGGAAAATCTTTTAAAAGATCTTGAATGTAAGTTAAATCTTTAACTGAATTACTTGCAGTAAATTTAAAGCCTGTAAAATCTCCTTTTAACAGATTATCAAAAACTCGATTTAGAGCTGCAGAATTTCCAGAACCAAGTTTTGCAACATCAAATACTTTTTTTAAATCTAAACCCATTTCTTTAGCGCTTTTAGCTAAATGATTAACTAATGCAGCATTTCCAAGGGATAAAAAATTATTTAAAAGCTTAGATTTTGCTCCCATTCCAACAGGTCCAAAGTGAAAATATTCTTTACAAAAAAAATTAAAGTATGGCTCAGCAATTTTAAAATTTTCATCTGAGGCTCCAACAATTCCTCCTAATATACCTTCCTCTGCTTGAACAGGTCCTCCCATTACAGGACATTCAACATAATTAATATTTTTTGCTTTGAATATTTCCTCAGTTTCCATTGAGCCAGTTTTATTGTGAGTAGTGATATCAATAATTAAAGTTTTACCATCTAAAATATCAGATATTTTTTCAGAAATTAATTTTGCTATAGGAGTGTTGGTAACACACATAAACATCGCATCTAAATTTTTACTAGAAAAATCTTCAAAAGATTTTACTTCTTCAGCTCCATCGCTAATAATTTTCTCAATAGGTTTTCTATTTTTATTAGCAATGACAAAAAGATTATTTTTATGTTTTAGAATATTTTTAGCTATTCCATAGCCCATATATCCAACACCGATAAAGCCTATATTTTTCATTCAAACCTCACTGTTTAACTTTTTTTACCTTCTGTTCTTATGAACATAATACCAAAAACAATAATTCCTATCACCCCAACAATTTTATTATAATCAAAAGGTACGCCGAAAATGAAGAAATTAATAATTGTAGACCAAACTAATTGAGAATATTGAAAATTAGTTACAAATGACAAGTTAGAAAGTTGTATTGCATATATAATTAAAGAATGACTTACAAAACCTGCCACACCTAGAATTACCAAATAAAGCCAAAAGATATTCTTCTCTAATGGCACCCAATTAAAAAATATAAAAATACTAAAAATTATTGCACCTAAAATTGAAGTATAAAATATAGCAGCAAATGGATCGTTATCACCTGATACAACTTTGGTAAAAAATTGATAAAGAGCCCAGCAAATTGGAGGAACAATTGGGAATATTAAATCTAAACTAAATATTCTCATGCTTGGACCTAGTGAATAAACAATCGAGCCAAAGCTCAATAACATTAAAAGTATGCCCTTTGTACTCAAGATATCTTTTAGAAAGTATGCTGAAAGCAATGAAACGATTAAAGGAGCTGTAAAAAAAACAACATAAATATCTACCAAGTCAAATTTCTGCAAAGAATAGAACATAAATGTGGTAGCAGTAACCATTAATATTGATCTAATTATTTGTACTTTAAAATTTTTCTTTAAATTTACTTTTGGCTTAAAAATTAAAAAAAAAATAATTAAAGATAACAAGTGAAAAAAAAATCTTCCCCAAATTGCTTGAGTAATAGGCATTACAGTTCCAAGATATTTTGCTGTAGAGTCCATACAAACGAACATAAAAAAACCACCAGCAGCTAATAAAATTACATTAATTAATGATGTTTGTTGTGGCACAGGAAATTTTAATTACATTACAACGCCAACTTGCCAAGGATTAAACTCCTCGTCACCGTAGCCGTTGATTTCACTTTTTGATTTATTTCCTGATGCAGTATTTACAACTAATTCAAATATTTTTTGACCAACTTCTTCAACTTTTTCTTTTCCTTCAGCAATTGTCCCACAATTAATATCCATATCTTCAGACATTCTTTCAAACATTGCTGAGTTAGTAGAAAGTTTTAAACTTGGTACTGGCTTACAACCAAAGCAAGATCCACGTCCAGTTGTAAAACAAATTACATTTGCACCTGATGCGACTTGACCAGTAACTGATACAGGATCATAGCCTGGTGAGTCCATAAAATTAAAACCTTTGTTTTTTAAAGGCTCTGCATAGTGCAATACATCTTGAAGGATAGAATTTCCTCCTTTTGCAACAGCACCTAAAGATTTTTCTAATATAGTAGTAAGACCACCTTTTTTATTTCCTGGTGCAGGATTGTTATCCATAGAACTTTTATTGATTGAAGTATAATGTCTCCACCATTCAATTCTTTTTATAAGCTTATCAGCAGTCTCTTGTGAGCTAGCTCTATTAATTAACAAATGTTCAGCTCCATAAATTTCTGGAGTTTCTGATAAAATTGAACTTCCACCTTTTTTAACTAAGAGATCTGCTGCGACTCCTAATGCGGGATTTGCTGTTATACCAGAATATCCATCAGAACCACCACATTGAAGAGCTAAAGTAAGATGACTTACTGGTTGAGAAGTTCTTTGAACATTATTAGCTTCTGAAAGTAAATTTTTAATTTGAGACAATACTTTCTCTACTATTTTTTTAGTTCCGCCTTCATCTTGGATAGTTAAAAAATGAATTCGGTTATGTTTCTTTAATGATTCATCAAACAAACTGACTTGCGCACATTCACATCCTAAACCTATAACAAAAACATGAGAAAAATTAGGGTGATTTTTAAATCCATCAATAGTTCTTTGAAAAATTTGCATTCCTTCACTTTCAGTATTCATTCCACATCCTGTAGAGTGAGTAATTGGTACTATGCCATCAATGTTTGGGTAATCTTTTAAAATGTCAGAATATTTAATTCTCTCAACGATCATCTTAGTGACAGTTGCTGAGCAATTAACAGTACTTACAATTCCAATGTAATTTCTTGTAGCAACCTGTCCATTATCTCTTAAAATTCCATTAAAGAAGGTGTCTGCTTTTTCATCAATAATATGTTTTTTATCTGTGACTTTAAAATCTCTTTTAAACTCTCTAAATTCTAAATTATGTGAATGAACATGCTGACCAGGCTTAATATCATCTAATGCAAAACCAATAATTTGATCATATTTGATAATAGGATCACCTTTTTTAATCTCTTTTAAACATACTTTATGACCAAAAGGGATTGGATCCAATGTACTTATATCATGACCTTCAATTTTTGTTTTTTCTGGTATGATAAATTGACTTACGCCAACATTGTCATTGCCATTTAAAACTATTAGATTATTCATAAATTTATTATATAACCAATAAGTTAAACAAACCATTATATTAATTATGCCTAAAAAAAGAAAAAAGAGTTTCCGAAGTCAACAGTGGTTCAATAACCCAAAAAACCCTGACATGACGGCTTTATATCTAGAAAGGTATTTAAATTATGGTCTTACAAGAAAAGAATTACAATCTGGAAATCCAATTATTGGAATAGCACAATCTGGCAGTGATCTTTCTCCATGCAACAGGCATTTCATGTCTTTGAGTAAAAGAATAAAAGATGGAATTAGAAGAGCTGGTGGGATTCCAATGGAATTTCCTACCCACCCAATTCAAGAAACTGGAAAAAGACCAACAGCAATGTTGGATAGAAATCTTTCTTATTTGTCACTAGTTGAAGTTTTGTATGGATATCCAATTGATGGAGTTATCCTAACAACAGGATGTGACAAAACTACTCCAGCTGCTTTGATGGCAGCAGCAACGGTAAATATTCCTGCAATAGTTTTATCAGGTGGTCCAATGTTAGATGGAGTTTACAAAGGAAAATTAGCTGGTTCAGGAATGGTAGTTTGGGAAGCAAGGAAAATGTTAGCCAAAGGAGAAATTAAATACGAAGAATTTATGGATATGGTTGCATCTTCTGCACCAAGTGCTGGACATTGTAATACTATGGGAACAGCTTCTTCAATGAACTCTGTTGCTGAAGCTTTAGGAATGTCTCTACCAGGGGGTGCAGTTATTCCAGCTCCTTATAGAGAAAGAGAACAAATTTCCTATGAAACAGGAAAAAGAATTGTTGGAATGGTTCATGAAGATTTAACTCCTTCAAAAATTATGACACGTAAAGCTTTTGAAAACGCAGTAGTGGTTGCAAGTGCTATTGGTGGATCAAGCAACTGCACAGCTCATCTAAGTGCTATTGCGAAGCATATGGGAATTAAATTTGATCTTTCTGATTGGCAAAAACTTGGGCATAACATTCCTTTATTAGTGAATTGCCAACCCGCAGGAGAATATTTAATGGAAAGTTTTCATAGAGCTGGAGCAATACCAGCTGTAATGAAAGAATTAATTAAAAACAAAAAAATTCATACAAAAATAAAGACAGTTACAGGAAAAACTGTAGGAGAAAATTTAAGAAAGAAAGTTGATATAGACAATAAAGTAATCAAAACATTTAAGAATGCATTAACTGAAAAAGCTGGATTTTTAGTTATGAAAAGTAACTTTTTCTCATCCGCTATCATGAAAACATCAGTAATCAGCAAAGAATTTAGAGATCAATATTTATCAAATCCTAAACATCCAAATGTTTTTGAATGTAAAGCTATAGTTTTTGAAGGTCCTGAAGATTATCATAAAAGACTTAATGATAAGAAGTTAAAAATAGATGAAAACTCTTTATTAATTATTAGAGGTTGTGGACCTGTTGGTTATCCTGGATCAGCAGAAGTAGTTAACATGCAACCACCAGACAGATTATTAAAAAAAGGAATAAGACATTTACCAACTCTTGGAGATGGAAGACAGAGCGGAACATCAGAAAGCCCATCAATACTTCATGTTTCACCAGAGTCAGCGGTAGGCGGAGATCTAGGCATTGTAAAAACTTACGATAAAATAAAAATAGACTTAAATAAAAGAAGAGTTGATTTGTTGATTTCTCAAGCTGAATTTAAAAAACGTAGAAAAAACAAAAAAGTATTTAAACCAAATAACCAAACACCTTGGCAAGAAATATTTAGGAATACTGTAGGTCAACTGGATGATGGTGCATGTATTAATTCTAGAGGAAAATATTTGGATGTATCTCACACAAAAGGTTTACCTAGAGATTCACATTAAATGAAACAAAAGATATTAGTTTCTAGAAAAATTTCAGATTTAGCAGAAGAAAAACTTAGTAAAGAGTTTGATGTAACCTTTAATCTAAAAGATGAACCAATTCCTGAAAGTGAGTTAATTAAAATTATTAACGACTATGATGGGATGATTTCCACAGGATTTGATAAAATTGGAGAGAATTTTTTTAATAATCTTAATGGTAAATTAAAAATTATTGCTCAGGTAGGCGTAGGTTACGATAATATATCTATTAACTCAGCTTTAGAAAAAAATATAAAAGTTACTAATACACCCAATGTATTAAATGAAGCTGTTGCAGAGCTTACAATTCTTTTAATTTTGGCTGCATCAAGAAGAATTGGTGAAGCTTATAATTTAGTAAGAACTGATAATTGGAAAAATCAAAAACCTGATTTAACTAAATTTATGATTGGTAATTCAGTCACTGGCAAAACTCTAGGTATCATTGGCATGGGGCGAATAGGAAGAATGGCAGCTAAATGTGCAAAAGCATTTGGGATGAAAATAATTTATTACAATAGGAATAAACTTTCTGATGATTTAGAAGATGGTGCGAAATATTATTCAGATTTAAATTCAATGTTACCAAACTGTGATTTTGTAAGCATACACACCCCAGCAACTGCAGAAACAAAATATATTTTAAACAAAGATACAATTAGTTTATTACCCAAACATGCTGTCGTGATAAATACTTCAAGAGGATCAACAATTGATGATGATGCATTGATAGATGCATTACAAAATAAAAAAATTTATGCAGCAGGCTTAGATGTATTTAACAATGAACCAAATTTAGATAAGAGATATTTAAAATTAGATAACTGTTTTGTTCTTCCACACGTAGGTAGTGCGACACATGAAACACGTCTTGCAATGAGCATGATGGCAGTTGACAATATTTGTTGTTTTTTTAATAAAAAACCCTTGATTTCAGAAGTAATTTAGAACAATTCTAAGTTCTATGTTTATAAAATATATATAATTTCTATATATAATAATTAAACCGATTTAATTGAAATAGAAAATCATTTATGATTAACTTTCGAAAAAACATAAACGAGAGGAAGATAATGTTTAAATTAATATCTAAAACTTTAGCAGCAGTGGCTATGGTTTCAGTTGCTTTATTTGGCTCTGCAAATGCAAAGACTTTAAAGATTGAAACTCACTTTACTGCTAGTTCACCAAATGGTGAAGTTGCGGCTCAGTTCGCAAAAAATGTAGAAATGTTTTCTGGTGGAAGCTTGAAAATTGAAATGTTCTACTCATCTTCAGTAACAGGTAAATCTGCTGAGGTATTTAACTCTGCACAAACTGGTATTATCGATTGTGATATGACTGGTGCTGGTTACCAAACTGGTAAAAATGCAGCTTTCCAATTCGCAGGTGATGTAATGGGTGGATACGATAACCCATACCAACAATATGAATTCTTGAATTTCCCAGGAGCTCAAGAAGCTGTTGATGCACTTTACAACAAATATGGAATGACTTTAATTGGTTGGTGGATACCAGGACACGAGTCTTTAATTTCTAGCAGACCAATTCCAGATGTTGCTTCATTGAAAGACTTTAAATTTAGATCGCCTCCAGGAATGGAAAGTATGATCTTTACAACTTTAGGTGCAAAACCAATCGTAATGGACTTTGGTGAAGTTCCTACAGCTTTACAAACTGGTCTAATCGATGGTGCTGACTATTCATCTTTAGCAACTAACTATGCTGGTGGACACTATGAGCAAAACAAATATGCTACATACCCAGGTTTCCACTCTATGCCGGCTGACCACTTAGCTTGTAACACAAAAGTTTGGAACAAGTTAAAGCCTCATGAGCAAGGTGCTATGAAAGCAGGAATAGAAATCGCTGGAAGAACTATTACTAGTTTAGTTGAGAGAAAAAACGCTGAAGCTGTTAAAGCTTTAAATGAAATGGGCGTTACTCTTCATGACTGGTCTAGAGAAGATAGACTTAAATTCAGAACAGCTGCACTTGCTGCTTGGGAAGAATGGAAGACTAAATCTCCAGAAGCTGCTGCTTTGATTGAAATACACAAAGCTTACATGAAAGCTAATGGCATTATGTAATTAATAAAATCTTGAAGGGCCTGCGAAGGCCCTTCATATTAACTTAAAATTTTTTTATTTAATGATCGATAAAGAGTTACAAGAACAGAATGAAAAAGTTGCAAGTAAAGATGATTTTCCAATAAATTGGATTGATAGAATTTCCTTATTTTTAAGCCACACAATAAAGTACCTAATTCCTGTAATTGTAATAGTAATGATGTACGAGATATTTATGAGGTACGTTTTATTTAAGCCTACACTTTGGGCTAACGAATTATGTTTGTGGTTGGCTGGTGTTTGTTATTTAGTGGGTGGAATTTATGCAACAAGATTGAGAAGCCATATTAGAATAGTATTATTATATGATTGGGTTAGCAGACCAACACAGAGAATTTTTGATTTAATTAGTACTTTGATTATTGTTCTTTTTGCAGCAGCCGTAATTTATGGGGGCATGGAAGATGCTTATAGATCATTTATAAATTGGGAGAGATTTGCAACTTATTGGGATCCACCAATTCCGGCTACTATGAAACCACTTACACTTATATGTGTTTTTCTTATAGCTCTTCAATCTGTAAACAACTTAATAATTGATTGGAGAAATCCTAAAGAAAAACAATACGACCCTTCTAAAGAATTGAAATAAAATGGATATTGGATCACTTTCGATAATACTTATAGTTGGATTATTATTACTTATATCTATAGGTGTTCCGATGGGTTTTGCATCAGGGTTTATGGGTGCAGTACTAGTATTTTTATATATAGGTGAGCATGCATTAGGAATATTGCTTTCAAGATATTACTCATTAGTCGTTACTTATTCATTTTTATCTGTGCCTTTATTTATCTTTATGGCGTCCTTGCTCGAACGCTCGAACATTGCAAGAGATCTTTATGATGCTTTAAACGCTTGGTTAAGAAAAACTAGAGGTGGAGTAGGTGTAGTTACTGCAATCATGGCAACCATCATGGCTGCAATGAGCGGAATTATTGGAGGAGAAATAGTTTTATTAGGATTAATCGCACTACCACAAATGTTGAGACTTAAATATGATCAAGACATGTCTATCGGTATCATTTGTGCATCTGGATCTTTAGGAACAATGATACCTCCATCGATTGTTTTAATTATTTATGGATTAACAACAGAGACTTCTATTACCATGTTATTCCAAGAAGCAATTGTTCCAGGTTTAATGATTTCAGGTTTAATTATTACATACATTCTTATTAGAACAAGGTTACAACCTCATTTAGCTCCATTAAGTGATGAGCCAGCTTTAACATTAAAAGAAAAAATGTCTTACCTTCCAGGTCTTCTTCCACCAATTGGAATTGTAATTATTGTATTAGGTTCAATTTATTCTGGAATGACTGGTATTACTGAAGCGGCAGGAATGGGTGTTGTTGCTACTTTAATTATTATTTTTGCAAGAAAAGAACTGACATGGTTTTTATTTAAAGATGCATTAACAAGAACTTTCAAAGCATCTGGAACTATTTTGACTATTACTTTTGGTGCAACAGTTTTAGCAGGAGCTTATTCTCTTGCTGGTGGTCCAAAATATGTAGCAGAAACAATTTTAGCTTATGATTTAAAACCAATGTATTTAATTTTCATGATGCAGATTATGTTCTTAATCATGGGAGCATTTATGGATTGGGTTGGAATTGTATTGTTAGCAATGCCAGTATTTTTACCTATAGTGATTGCACTTGGTTTTGATCCGATTTGGTTCGGAATATTATTCTGTGTAAACATGCAAGTTTCATTTTTAAGCCCACCATTTGGGCCCGCTGCTTTCTATTTAAAATCGGTCGCTCCTCCTCATATATCTTTAACAGATATCTTTAGAGGTTTTGCACCGTTTATAGTAATCCAATTAATTGTATTAGCATGTGTTATGTTCTTCCCTGAAGCAATGACACAAAACTTCCACGAATTTAAACCTAAACCATGATAACAATTGGATTTATTGGAACAGGCCTGATGGGCCTTCCAATGGCTAAAAATATATTAAAATCTGGATTTAAATTAAAAGCTTTTAATCGATCAATAGAAAAAGCAGAACCACTAAAAGAGTTCGGTGCAGAAATTTCAAAATCAATAAGTAATGTAGTAAAGGACAGTGATTTTATTTTTACCATGTTAACTGATGATAGTGCAGTTGATGCAATAACTTCTAGTACAGATTTTTTAGACAACTTAAAATCTGGCTCAACAGTTATTGATATGAGTTCTGTTAAACCCACAACAGCAATAAAACATAGAGAAAATTTAAAATCGAAAAATGTAAATTATTTAGATGCACCAGTTTCAGGAGGAACTATTGGAGCAGAAGAAGCTTCACTAGCTATAATGGTTGGTGGAGAACAAAGTGTTTTTGATAATTCTGAAAAAATTTTAAAGGCAATGGGAAACCCAACATTAGTCGGACCAGTTGGAAGTGGACAAGTTTCAAAACTAGCAAATCAAATTGTTGTTGGGGTTACAATAGGTGCTGTTGCTGAAGCCATAACATTGTGTGAAAAGGCTGGAGCTGACCCTAATAAATTGATTAAAGCTCTTTCTGGAGGTTGGGCAGATAGTAAAATTTTACAAACTCATGGAAAAAGAATGATAGACAAAGATTTTAGTCCAAAGGGTAAGACTTACACTCATTTGAAAGACATGAATAACATTTTAGAGTGTGCAAATTCATATAATACACATTTACCTATTTCAAATTTAGTGAAAGAAATGTATAAGACCCTTGTCGATAATGGTCATGGAAACACTGATCATAGTTCACTTTATAATGAAATCGAAAGGATAAATAAAAAATGAGTGGAAGATTAGAAGGTAAAAAAATTCTTGTAACAGCTGCAGGTCAAGGAATTGGAAAAGCAACTGCAATTGCATTTCATAAAGAAGGCGCTCATGTCACTGCAACCGATTTAAATGATAAAACCTTAGCTGATTTAAATAAAGAATATCCTGAGATAAAAGTGCAAAAATTAGATTCAACTGATAACAATGCAATTATAGAATTTACTAAAACTTTAGATAAGGTTGATGTTTTGTTTAATGCTGTTGGTTTTGTTCATCATGGAACAATATTAGAATGTGATGAAAAAGATTGGGATTTTTCTTCTAATGTAAACGTTAAGTCGATGTACTTTATGTGCAAAGCTATTTTACCTTTAATGATCAAACAAAATGGTGGAAGTATTATTAATATATCTTCATGTGCATCAAGTTTTAAAGGTTTTCCAAATAGATTTGTTTATGGAACAACAAAGGGAGCAGTTATTGGTTTAACAAAAGCGATTGCAGCAGATTTTGTTAAACAAAATATCAGATGTAATTCAATTGCACCTGGAACAGTATTTTCACCTTCTTGGCAAGATAGAGTAAACCAGAGCCCAGATCCAGTTCAGGCAAAAAAAGATTTTATAGCAAGACAACCCATGGGAAGATTAGGTACAGCAGAAGAGATTGCTGCAGTTGCAGTTTATCTAGCAAGTGATGATGCAACATTTACAACAGGAAGTACAATTCATGTTGATGGCGGAATTTCAATATAATTTAATAACAAAAGGACAATTATGAAATTATTAAGAGTAGGTCAAAAAGGACAAGAAAAACCAGCAGCTTTAGACAAAGATGGAAAAATCAGAGATATCAGTTCACATATTTCAGATTTAAATCCTGATCATTTAAATTTTGAAACTATCTCAAATTTACAAAATGCTGATTTATCGTCTCTTCCTGAATTATCTTCAAGTGAAAGAATTGGTTCATGTATTACAAAACCAGGAAAATTTGTTGCAATAGGTTTAAACTTTTCAGATCACGCTGCAGAAACAGGGGCAGAGGTTCCATCTGAACCAATTACTTTTATGAAAGCTACAAGTTGTATTAATGGTCCTAACGATGACATTGAAATTGTTTCAGGTTCAAAAAAATTAGACTGGGAAGTAGAATTAGGAATTGTAATTGGAAAACATACAAAACATATTTCAGAAGCTCAGTCACAAGATCACATCTTAGGATATTGTTTGGTCAATGATATTAGCGAAAGAGAATGGCAAATAGAAAAGATGGGTCAATGGGTTAAAGGAAAATCTCATGATACTTATGGACCGATTGGACCTTACTTGGTAACCAAAGATGAAATTGCTGATATTAATAATTTAAAAATGAGTTTAGATGTTAATGGTCAAAGAATGCAGACTGGAAATACTAATACTATGATTTTTGATGTTAACATTATTGTTTCTTATTTGAGTAAATTTATGTCATTACAACCGGGTGATATTATTACAACAGGTACGCCTCCCGGAGTTGGTATGGGAATGAAACCTCAACAATTCTTGAAAGCTGGTGATACAATGAAATTATCAATTGAAAACCTAGGAGAGCAAAACTCTAAAGTAGTTGCTTTGTAATTTTTTGTGAAAATAACTTCTATTAAAAGTCATGTACTTAAATATGAGTTAGAAAAAGAATTAGGTTATTCACAACAATATTATAAGCACCGTACAGCTCATTTAGTTGAAGTACAAACCGACGAAGGTATTACTGGATGGGGAGAGTGTTTTGGTCCAGGTAATATTGCTTTAGCCAATAAATATATAGTTGAAAAGGTAATTCAGCCTCTAGTAATTGGCGAAGATCCATTGAATAAAGAACATATCTGGCAAAAAGTCTACAATCTTTTAAGAGATAGCGGTCAAAAAGGAATGCCAATACAAGCTTTGTCAGGAGTGGATATAGCTCTATGGGATATCTTAGGAAAAAAAACAAACTCTCCTCTCTACCAACTTGTTGGCGGAAAATGTAACAATGAAGTTCCTGTGTATGGATATGGAATGATGTTACAAAAAAAATCAGTTGATGAATTAATTCCATTATTTCAAGAAGAGTCAAAAGAAATTAAATCAAAAAATTTTAAAGCCATGAAAATGAAAGTTGGATTGGGCCCAAAAGAAGATTTAAAGTTAGTTCAAGCAGTTAGAAATTCTATAGGTAAAGATTTTAAATTAATGGTGGATGCTAACCATACTTATAATTTGAAAGATGCTCTTTATGTTGGAAAAGGACTTGATGAATTAGATATTTATTGGTTTGAAGAACCTGTTGCTCCTGAAGATTACAATGGTTATCGAGAATTGAAAAAAAAAATATCAACCAGTGTGGCAGGGGGTGAAGCAGAATTTACAAAGTATGGATGGAATAAATTAATTACCAATGAATGCATTGATATAGCTCAACCAGAGGTGTGTGGTTTAGGTGGCATCACTGAATATTTGAAGGTTGCAGCTTTAGCTCAGGCTAACTTTGTTCCAGTAATCAATCATGTTTGGGGATCTGCTGTAAGTATAGCGGTAAATCTTCATTTGTTGACTGCACAACCCGACATGCCAGGGGGACTATTCCCTACAAAATCTATGCTAGAGTTTGATACGACAGAGAAAAATATATTTATTACAGATTTACCAAAAGAGAATTTTTCAATTTTAGATCAGGTCAAAAATAATAATGGATTTGCATCAGTGACAGACAATGTAGGTATTGGTATAAACCCCAATGAAGACTTTATTAAAGAGTTTGAGGTAAATGAATAAAATTAAAACTACAGAACCAAAAGCAATTTGGAAAATAAGATGTACTTTAGGTGAAGGAACACTTTGGGTTAAAGAGCATAACTGTATTTATTTTGTAGATATAAAGAAAAAAAAAATTTGTTCTTTAAATATCAAAAATAAAAAAAAGAAAATCTTTAAAGTTAATAAAGAAGTAGGTTTCATTGCTCATATAAAAGATCATATATTTATTTTAGGATTGCAAGGTGAATTAAGAATTCAAAATTTAAAATCAAAAAAAGTTTTAAAATCAATACCTATAGAGCCAAAAATAAAGTTAAATAGAATAAACGATGGTAAAACCGATCCTGCTGGAAATCTTTGGTTTGGTACTATGGATAATTTAGAGAGAAAAATTGAAAAAGGATCTTTGTATAAATTAGATAAAAATCTAAAATTAACTAGAGTTGATAAAAATTATAGAATTACAAATGGTCCAGCATTTATTGATGAACATAACTTTTACCACACTGATAGTCCTAAAAAAATTATCTATAAAATTAAGATAAATAAAAATAATAAAATAATTAGTAAAAAAATATTTAAAAAGTTAACACCTGAGGAAGGAGTTCCAGACGGAATGACTTTAGATAAAAATAAAAATTTATGGGTTGCACATTTTCGTGGGGCATGTGTCTCAGTATTTAATAGTAGAGCAAAATTAATTCATAGAATTCAATTTCCAGCTAAAAACATAACTAATTGTGCATTTGGAGGAAAGAATAATCAAGAACTGTATGTTTCAACTGCAACAAAAGGAATGGACAAAGCTGATTTGCGAAAATTTAGATATTCAGGATTCTTTTTTAGTGTAAAAACAAATGCAAAAGGAGTTTTACAAAAAAAATTTATATTAAGTAATGAAGAAAAGAGATCTTTACTATGAGCGAATACCTACAAAGCTCTTAAGAGAAGATATTAGATTATTAGGGACATTCCTAGGAAAAGTAATTAAAGATCAAGAAGGTTCAGTTTTTTTTCAAATTGTTGAAAGATTTAGATTATTATCAAAAAGCACTTTATCAGACAAAAATAAAAGTAAAGTTTTCTCAAAAATATCAAAGGAAGTAAAAAAACTTTCACCAGAAAAAACTTTTAAAATCACAAGGGCTTTTTCACACATCCTTAATTTAATGAATTTAGCTGAGTCATTGGATGCTTCTAGAAAATTAAATGAATATGAAAATCCATACTTTAAAAGCAAAAATCAAAACTTATTTATTGAGGATATTATTGAGGGACTTTTTAAAAATAAAAATATTACAAATAATAAAATTTATAATTTAGCAACAAAACTAGATATTGGAATAGTTCTTACTGCGCATCCAACAGAAGTTAAAAGAAGAACCTTAATTCAAAAATATGCAAATTTAACTGAAATTATGGAGCATAGACATCTCTATAAAAAATACCCCTCAAAAATCATCGAATTAGATAGAAAACTATACTCAGAAATTGCAATAATATGGAAAACAGATGAACTTAAAAGAACAAAGCCTTCTCCATTAGACGAAGCAAGATGGGGATTAGCCGTAATAGAAGATAGTTTGTGGGATACCATTCCTAAAGTTTACAAAAGACTTAACGACATTTTTAGAAAAAATTTAAAGAAAGATTTGCCTCGTGATTTTAATCCTATTCAATTTGGTTCATGGATGGGCGGAGACAGAGATGGAAATCCAAATGTAACTGCAGAAGTAACCAAGAAAGTAATTTTATTTTCTAGATGGCAAGCTGCAAAATTATATGAGAAAGAACTTACTAAATTGATACAAGATTTATCAATGGAAGAATGCTCAACAAAAATTAAAAGAGCAACAGGAAACAGTTATGAACCTTATAGAGTTTATTTGAGACCAATTAGAGACAAGGTAAGACTAACCCATCAATTAATCGAAAATCATTTAAATAAAAATGTACCTTTAGATGAAAAAAAATTAATTCAAAATAAAAACGAAATAACTCTTCCATTAAGAGAAGTAAGAAACTCATTAAAAGCAAATAGAGGAGAGCATATTGCAAACGCAGACTTATTAGATTTAATGAGAAGAGTGAGGTGTTTTGGAATTAATTTAGCAAGATTAGATATAAGACAAGAGGCAGATAGACATGAAAAACTTTTAAACGAAATTTTTAAAAAGAAAAAAAATATAAAATATTCTTCTTTAACTGAAGAAAAAAAAATAAAATTATTAAATAAATCTATAAAAGAAAAAAAATCTTTTGTAGATAAAATAAAATTAAAAGATAAAGAAAATAAAGAAGTTTGGAATACTTTCAAACAGATTGCAAAAACACCAATTGAATGCCTAGGTGCATATGTAATATCAATGACTTCAACAGCATCAGATATCTTATCAGTTTATTTTTTACAAATGCAGGCAAAAACCAAAAATTTATTAAGAGTTGTGCCACTTTTTGAAACTTTGGATGATCTAAAAAATGCTAACAGCGTCATGACAAATTTATTCAAACTTCCATGGTACAGAAAAATGATTAAGTCAAAACAGGAAGTGATGATTGGGTACTCGGACTCGAGTAAAGATGCTGGAAAATTATCTGCAAGTTGGCATCAATACAAACTTCAAGAGGAGCTTAGAAATTTAGCAAAAAAATATAAGATAGATCTTGTTTTCTTCCACGGTAGAGGCGGATCTCCAGGAAGAGGAGGTGGTCCAATTCAGGCTACTTTAAAATCACAACCTTCAGGTACAGTTAATGGAAAAATTAGAATTACTGATCAAGGTGAAGTAATTCAACAAAAGTACGGTTACAAACCTTTAGCTGAATATAACCTCTGTAGCTATATCGGTTCAGTAATGGATGCTTCTTTAAATCCTCCACCAAGATCAAAAACTAATTGGCGTGAATTAATTCAAAAAATGTCAGAAATTTCTACATCTTCATACAGAAAATATCTAAATCAAAGTCAGGATTTTATTCGTTACTTCAAAACGGTTACTCCACATAAATCACTTGGAAAGCTTGCTATTGGATCAAGACCAACCAAAAGAAAGAATGTCGACAATATTCAGAGCTTAAGAGCTATTCCTTGGGTATTTGCTTGGACGCAAATTAGACTAATGTTACCTGCTTGGCTAGGCACAACTGAAGCGCTTAGATATGGTTCTATTAAAAAGTTTAGAAGAACAATGACAGATATGGAAAGAAATTGGCCATACTTTGTATCAACCATGGATATTTTGGATATGGTAATTTCTAAGGTGGATCCAGAAATATCAGTTATTTATGAAAATAATTTAGCTGATGCCTCATTAAAGAGAATTGGTAAAAAATTAAGATTTCAATTTGATGCACTGGTCAAATTGCATAATAAAATTACTCCTAAGGAAGTGGTAAAAGAGAGAAAAGAATTTAGAAAAGCGTTATTTATAAGAAACAATTATACAGAGATGTTAAATATACTACAGGCAAATGTCATGAATAAATTAACAAATAAAAAATATAAAAATTTAGATAAAAAATTTCTTGAAGATGCTTTAATGACATCGATTGCAGGTATCTCTGCAGCAATGAAAAATACTGGATAAATGTTTGAATACTTAATTGCTTTTGGAGCAGGACTTATAAGTTTCTTGTCTCCATGTGTTCTACCTTTGATACCTGGATATATTTCTTATATTTCCGGTCAATCATTACAAGAAATTTTAAATCAAAGAAAAATAAATATTTTTCCATTAATTTTATTTTGTTTAGGCTTCTCGACTGTTTTTGTTATTTTAGGTGCATCAGCATCATTTTTAGGACAGGCACTATTACAAAATTCGGAAGTGTTAAGAATTTTAGCTGGAATAGTTATCATAATTTTTTCTCTTCAATTAATTGGAATAATCAATATTCCATATTTAAATTTTGAAAAAAGATTTGATGCAAAAGAATCAAGAAATATTCTATTTCCATATGTAATTGGTGTTGCTTTTGGTTTTGGCTGGACACCATGCATTGGACCAATTTTGGGTTCAATTTTAGCTTTAGCATCAATTGAAGAAACTTTATCAAGAGCTGTAATCTTGTTAATTTCTTATTCATTAGGTCTTGCTATTCCTTTTGTCTTATCTGGATACTTAATTCAAAGATTTTTATTATTTTCTAAAAATTTTAAAAAGAATATTAATTTAATTTCAAAAATTGGCGGTATAACTCTACTCATAACCGGAACTTTGATTTTAACTAATCAATTACAAGTAATTGGATTTTACATAATTAAGATCTTTCCTTTTATGCAAAATTTTGGTTAGTTTATTGAATGAAAATTTATCAAATAGACTCCAGCGCTAGAAAGAAAGGCTCTACTTCTAGAGCTTTAGCAAAAAAACTTTTAGAAAAAATCAAAAAACCAGGAGATGAGGTAATTTATAGAGATTTAGATGATGAGATGCTTTTTGTAAGTGGCTTAACAGAGTCTGGAATGAATATTGATGAAAAAGATCAAACAGAAGAACATAAAAAAATGTTTGAACTTTCTGACAAGTTTGTAAAAGAATTAAAAGAAAGTGACATTATTATTATTTCAGCCCCAATTTATAATTATGGTCCCCCAGCAACACTTAAAGCTTGGTCAGATTTAGCTGCTAGAATAGGGGAAACTTTTAAATTTAAACCTAATGGTAGAAGAGAAGGGTTATTAAAAAACAAAAAAGCATATCTAGTCATTACTTCAGGTGGAACTAAACTAAATAGCTCTGAGGATTTTTTAACGCCTTGGTTAAAATTTATTTTAAACTTTTTTGGAATAGAAAAAATTGAAGTAATTAGTGCTGATCAAATGGCCTTAGATTATGAAAAATCAATCAGAGATGCAGAAGCTCAAATAGAAAATATTTCTATAGATTAAACTTTCTTTTTAAGTGTCTCAATTTTCCTTCAGTACTATCGTAGTCGATATAACAACCTTGTAAAAATCTTTCTCCTTCATTTGCATCATAGACTGTTCGTCCATGAAGTAATCTATGATTATCCATCATCATTAAGTCTTTTGGCTCGAGTTTAAATTCAATTCTATATTTATCTGAATTATACATTTCAGATATTTTTTTTCTCGCACTATAGTAAAGATCTAATTTTTCTTTTTCTAAAATAGGAACATAGTCTAATCTAGGACTAAATCTTACCTGTTTAAAACTTTTATCATCATTTAATTCAACTAAAGGAGAAATTGTTTCTAAAATAACTTCTTTATCAATAAATCTAAATCTTACTTTTACCTCTGTTAATATTTTGTAAAATTCTGGATATTCATTTTTTAAATCTTCAGTAACTGTATAACCATCTACTAATGTTGATAATCCTCCTGAAACTTTACTCTCAATACAATGTAAAAGCTGAATACAAGGAACAGGATTTCTATAGGGATTATCAGTATGAGGCGCAAGAGCTAAGGATGTATAAGCTAGATCGTTAGGATCAGGTTTAGATTTTACATCAAAATATTCACCAAAATTTGTTCTTCGAACACTTCCTATAGAATTTGCAAATTCCACGATGTAATTTTTTGATGTTGGAATATTTTTTACTACTACAAATCCAAATTTATAGAAAGAAACAAGCAAATCATGCATTTCTCTACTCTCATAAAAATTTTCTTGGTATTCGAAATTTTTAATATTTTTTAGAGTGGAGTCCCATTTAGTCTTTTCTATAGATCTAATTACAGTGTCTTCTTTAAAAAACTCAGAAGCAATTTTATCTATTTCTAATTTTGAATTAACACCATCATTAAAATTAACTTCTAAATATTTTTCATTAATATTGGCTCTATTTATTGAAATATTATTACTCAGAAAAGTAGGATCAAAAAGTCTTTGCTGAGTTCCTTTATCTAAATATTCTTCACCATTTGCCCTTTCACGTAACCAGAATGGGTGAATTTCTTTTTTTTCAGATCCATTATTAAAATAAACTTTATTTTCAATTAGCTCAATTTTCATAATACAAAGGTAAGGATTATTTAAAATTTAACTTTAATCAACATAAATTAAATAGTAAGAGTTCAATGTGAAAAAATTTGATTCAAAAAAATATCCAATATATGCAAGCTTTTTAAATCAACTTGCTAAAGATTTAACAAAATTTTACTACGCCAAATTAGATAAACCATTCAAGATAACCAACAAGATGAAAGGTAAAGGATATGATCCAGTAACTACATCTGATAAAGCATTTGAAAAATTTATAAGGTCTAAAATTTCAAAAAAATTTCCAAACCACCAGATCATTGGTGAGGAGTATGGTCATAAACTTACTAAAAGTGAGTTTTCATGGGTAATCGACCCAATTGATGGAACCAGATCATATGTTGTAGGCAATCCTAGTTGGAGTAATTTGATTTCATTAAATTATGATGGGGAACCAATTTTAGGATTAGCAAATTTTCCTAAAATGAAAAAATATTATTTAAATGTAAATAAAAATACTGCATACGTTTTTGAAAATAATAAAAAAAGAAAACTAAAGGTTAATTCTAAATTAAATTTTGCTAATGCAAAATTAGCTGCAGCATTTCACAATCAATTAACTCTAAAACAACAATCTAAAATTCAAAAATTTATAAAACGAATGCAATTTCCATGTTTTGATGCTTTAACATATTGTCAACTAGCTGAAGGTAGACTTGAAATGGTTGCGCAATGTGCAAACAAAATTTGGGATATCCATCCGATTATGCCAATAGTGAGAGCAAGTGGTGCTATAGTAACTACATGGGGAAATAAAAATCCTGTGGTAGGAGGAAATATTATTGTCTCAAATAATAAAACAAATCATAAACAAATATTAAAACTATTAAAGCCTTTAGCTGAATGATACCAGAAAGAGCGCAAACAATTTTAGATTTCTGGTTTAAAGAAACTCCTTCTGAAATGCGTTTTAAAAAAGATGAAAATTTTGATAAAAAAATTAAAAATAATTTTTTGAAAGATTATGAACTTGCTTGTCAAAATGAATATGATGATTGGCAAGATAATCCTATGAGTTGTTTAGCACTAGTTATTTTGTTTGATCAGTTTTCACGAAATATGTTTAGAAATGACAAAAAGGCGTTCGCACAAGATCAAAAAACCAGATTGATTGTAAATGATGCAGTTTATTCAGGTTATTTAGAAGCTATGAATGTAAATCAAAGATTTTTTATGTTGTTACCTTTAATTCACAGTGAAGAAATAAGCGATCATGAGATGGCATATTATTTATTAAATAAATATTTAAGAGAGCACGATGGTTACAACGAAATAAAAAAATTTTGGCAAGATCATACAAAAGCAATTAGACAATTTCACAGATATCCACATAGAAACGAAATTTTAGGAAGAGAATCTACCGAAGAAGAACTAGAATTTTTAAAAGGACCAAACTCTTCTTGGTAAAATGAATTTAGAATTTATTTTCAAAGTAATAGATAAAGAAGAATGGCAAAAAGCCAAACAATCTGGGACTTATGGTGGATCTGAAAAAGATCTTAAAGATGGATATATTCATTTTTCAGAGGAGGATCAGGTTGAGGAAACATTAAAAAAATATTATCCAAAAAAAGAAAACCTAGTTTTATTGAGAGTAAATGCTTTTAAACTTGAACATTTATTATGGGAGCAGGCATCTAATGGAGATATGTATCCCCATTTGTATTCATCTTTAGATACTACCACCGTTGTGAATGAATATGACTTGCCATTAAATGAAGACGGAAGCCATCAGCTTCCTGAGATATTAAAAAAGTATCAGTTTAGTCGTCCAAGATAATTAACCATTACTACACCAATAATAATTAAAATAATTCCTATAGTTCCATAAATATTAGGCACTTGATTAAATTTTAAAACAGCAAAAAGAACAACACCTGTTACTGTCAAACCGCTATAAGTTGAGTAGGCAAACCCAACTGGAAGTGCAGACATAGCTTTTGCAATTGAAAACATTGTAATACACATAAATAAAATACATAAAACAGAAGGAGTTAATTTTGTGAATCCCTCAGAAATTTTAGCAAAACTATTTGATGCGATACCAAAAATTATACCGTTAGCTAAAAATAAGTATCCTAACAAAGGCTTCATATTATTTATTACCTAACAAATTAACCATTAAAACTCCAATAATTATAAATGCTAATCCAATCATAGAATAAAGATTGGGAACTTGGTTATATTTAATTATACCAACTATAACTGTTGCAATAATTGTTAATCCTGCGAATGAAGCATAAGTGATACCCATTGGAATATTTTTCATCACTAATGAAAGTGCATACATGCACAAAACAATTGTAATTGCTGTAATTATACTTGGAACAAGAAGTGTAAATCCTTCAGCACTTTTTGCAAAACTGTTTGAAGTAACCCCTAAAAATACTGCAACAGCTAAAAAAAGATATGAACTAGCAAGACTCATACAGTGACTTTAAATGAATTTAATTAGAATATATATAATTATTTAAGAGACCATTTAATGGCATCTTCCATTCGATCATCTCCCCAGAAGACTTCATTTTTCACTATAAAAGATGGACTGCCAAAAATTTTATTTTCACGAGCTGAATTTGTGTTTTCATTATATTGTGCCTCTATAATTTCTGACTTTGCTTTAGATATTATGTCATCTTTATTTAAATTTAATTCAGTACAAACTTCAGAAATGCTAGGATCAATTGCAGGCTCTTTACCCTCCTGGAACCATTTTTTATAAGTCAACATTACAAATTTTTCTCCCCAGCCTTCTTTAAATCCAAGAATTGCAATTTGATTTGCTAAATCAAATTCTGATAATGGATAGGGTACTGGTGTTTTGGCAAAAAAACCGTAACCCTCAGCTCTTCTTTCAATATCTCTCCACATGTAATTGACTTTATTCATTTTATCCTTTGGAAAAGGAATATTGTTCATCTCTTTCATGATTGCTCTTACTGAAAAAGGTTTCCAGTTGAATTTTACTTGATGTTGTTTTTCAACATCAAGTATTCTAGTTACGGATAGATAGGTATATGTGCTTCCTATCGAAAAATAAAAATCAATTTCACTCACTTATTTTGGCATTGGTGTAGCACCAGTTTCTAAACTAACAATTTTTCCGTTGTCATATTTATAAACTGCCATTACCGCCTCTACATTTCCATCATCAAAAGTAACAAATGAATGATGAACACCAACTTCGTCATTTTCATAAACAACTCTTACTTTATCTTGATTAATGTCGCCGCTCATTGCCCATTTGATAACATCACCTTTACCCAAAACATTCCCTGACTTATGCATTGTGAATTTAAAATCATCATGCAAAAGATCATTCATCACTGCTTCATCTTTATTTTTTATTGCAGCACTATATTTTTCTAATATAGACATATTGTTCCTTTCTATTTATTCACCTGGTTTTTTATAACTTTTTGACACATCAGCTGCTTTTTTAAAAGCACTGTTGTAATCAAATACTTCATGAACCATCAGGTCCGACATCATTCCACTATTTAGAACAGTTACTTTCATAGCAAGAACACTTTCATAATCTCCTTCAACACAGAAAAGAACATCAAAACGCCCTCTTAACCATTCGTAACTTATAGCTTTTACTCCTAAGCTATCACACATCGATTTCATTACTGCACCTCTATCTGCGGTAGGGTCAGCATGCATTTTTTTTAATAACTCAGGACTTGCCTTTCCAATTACATAAAATTTAGACATTATTCTCCCCACATTCCATGAAATTCATATACTACTGCTGGCTTATCTCCTACAACCCATCCATCATGTCCAGGTTGGATTGAATATGCATCTCCAGCTTTATAAGTTAGTTCAGTTCCGTCATTATGTTTTGCACAAACAGCTCCAGAAATTATAATACCTAGATGTGTTGCTTGACAGCTATCACCACCAACCGTTGGTTTTATATCTTTCGACCATTGCCAACCAGGTTGCAAAGTAAGCTTCATCAATCTTTGGTTTCCGACTTTGACTGCTTCAATTTTTGCATTATTAAAATTATCATTCACTTCATCTGCTTTATCAAAACTTTTTACTTCTATCCCAGCCATCATTCCTCCTCGTTAATTATAATTTAATTACAAAGTCTAGCAGAGAAAATCCAACATGTGGAGTCTCTGTTCTTTTTAAACTTTAGCTAATTCGTATATTTCATAACCATCCATAACTTCATCAAATACAGGTTTTGAAACTGGATTTGATCCATCCATAAATGAATGAAGTGCTGCCATGTCATGAACTACAATTTTAAACATTACTGTTGATTTATCAGGTGAGACACTGGCTATTGTTTTAGTAACATCTGCTACTTTTTTTCTTTCAGCCATACCTTCATCTGATTGCATAAAGCCCATAAATTTTTCAAAGGCTCCTTCTTTTAGTTTTCCTACTACCAATATATCTTTCATTTTTTTCTCCTTTTTTTGTTAATATTCCTTTCCGAATAATTGAACTATAAGTGAAGAATGTTACATTTTTATTGCGGAGTCTCTTGTGTTTATATCGCGCGACAGATATGCAGTTTTAGACTGTAAAACTCGTTGAATTAATTGTTTTATTTAATTTTAATTTTTGATAACGTTTAACAATGATTGAAAAATTTAATGGAATTTTTTATTTAATTGTATTTTTAGTACATTTTGTGATTTTTGCTGTTTACGCATATCAGACAGTTTTCGCTACGAAGAAATTTTTAGATAAATTTGGTATCGATGACACTGGTGCAGGAATGACAAGATTTTTTGGTTCTTTATTTATAGGTGCTGTTGTAATGGCAATATGGGTTGGCTTTATTAGACCTGATGGGCTTCAAGGAACATGGGCATTTTTTAATTTAGTATTTTTACAAAATCTTTCAGCTTTTTGTGTGGGGATTTATACAATTAAAATAAATAAGTTAGGTCATACTCCACAAACATCTAATGAAGGAATTATTGCGCCAGGTATTTTAACTTTGTTAAGTGCAATCCTTTGTTACGGATTAGCAGACAAGATTTATATCTAAAACCATTTAGGAATTGGTAAACCTTTTTCCTCTAAGAATTTTTTATTGAACATTTTAGTTGCGTATTTATCACTTCTGTCACAAAGAATGGTCACGATGGTTTTTCCAGGTCCTAATTCTTTTCCCATTCTAATAGCTCCTGCAATATTTATTCCACAACTAGTTCCTAAACTTAATCCTTCATTTTGAATAAGATCATAAAGAATAGGTAGAGCTTCATGATCATCAATAGAGTAGGCATCATCAATTTTAGCTTCACCAAAGTTAGCTGTTACTCTACTTGATCCAATTCCTTCAGTAATTGAACCACCTTCTGACTTAAGTTCACCATTCTTGATATAGTTATAGAGAGCTGATCCTTTTGGATCTGATAAATAAATTTTTATATCTTTGTTCTTTTCTTTAAGAGCATTACTTACACCAGAAATAGTTCCTCCAGTTCCAGAAGAGCAGACAAAACCATCTATTTTACCTTCAGTTTGTTCCCAAATTTCTTGTCCTGTCCCTTCATAATGACCTTTAGCATTTGCTGTATTATCAAACTGGTTAGCCCAAATTACACCGTTATTATTTGTTGGTCTTAACTCATCCGCCAGTCTTGCGGCAACTTTAACAAAATTGTTGTCATCTTTATAAGGCTTAGGTGGAACTAGTCTTAGTTCAGCTCCAAGATTTCTAAGTAAATCTTTTTTCTCCTGAGTTTGATTGTCATTCATTACAATAATTGTTTTATAACCCAAAGAATTCCCCAATAGACCTAAACCAATTCCAGTATTGCCAGCAGTACCTTCAACAACTGTTCCACCTTTAGTAATTAGTTTTTTGTCTTGTGCATCTTTAATTAATGCAAGAGCAGCTCTATCCTTAACTGATCCACCAGGATTTAAAAATTCTGCTTTTCCATAAATATTACATCCTGTAATTTCAGAGGCAGCTCTTAATTTAATTAGTGGAGTATTTCCTATTCCTGAAATAAAGTCGTTTTGAGTATTATTCATCATCTAGTTTTTTATCACTATCAGGTGTTATTCCGTAAGGTTTAAATTCACTATCAGCAATGCCAACACTTCTTGCTGGAATTCCAACCATAACAGAATTTTCAGGAACATCTTTTGTTATAACTGCATTTGCACCAATTCTTGCGCCTCTACCTACAGTAACAGGCCCTAAAACTTGCGCTCCAGATCCGATAACCACATCTTCTTTTATAGTCGGATGTCTTTTCATATTACGCTGGTCATTTGAATTTATACTTGGAGCAATTCCACCCAATGTAACCATATGATAAATAGTTACGTTATCACCAATTTCAGATGTTTCTCCAATTACTACTCCCATACCGTGATCAATAAATAAATTTTTTCCAATTTTTGCATTTGGATGAATTTCTATTCCTGTTAAGAATCTTGAGAATTGTGAAATGATTCTTGCAATCAAATAAAATTTAGCTGTACTAAAAAAATTAGCTATTCTGTGAAGGAATACCGCTTTAACACCTGGATAAGTTAAAATTAGACTTAGTTTTGATTTAGCAGCAGGGTCTCTATCAATTATTGATTGTAAAAAATCACTCATATTTCTTTTAATTTGTTGCGGTTGATAAAAAAAATTACATGCCTTATATAGTAATAAAATACGCAATTTAAAGAGGGTTGAAATGTATAAGAATACAAATTGTTTTCATTTAGCTATACCTTGTGGAGATTTAGAGATAGCCAAGAAGTTTTATAGTGAGACCTTAGGATGCAGGTTAGATAACTCAGCACAGGAATGGGCTGATGTTGATTTTTGGGGAAATGAATTAACTCTTCATAAAAGTGATCATAAACTCGATAACGAAAGACATGACGTTGACATGGGCAATGTATCTGTCCCACATTTTGGCGTACATCTATCTAGAAAAGATTTTGATGCTCTTAAACAAAGATTAAAAGATAGTGGTACAAAATATTATGACGAACCTTATTTGAGATTTAAAGGTACAAAATACGAGCAAGAAACATTTTTTGTAAAAGATCCAAATGAAAACATATTAGAGATAAAGACACTCACAGCGAATCCAAAATAATTGAAATTAATAAATTTTTGTAGTTTTTAAATATCGAAATAAATATTATTTGGATTAATTATTTATAAGTATATAATTTTAAAATGGATTTTAATCATTTCTTAACAAGTTATATGCCAGATCCAAATATTGGATCAAAAATACATTTTCAAAATATGATTGAGCAATCAATATTAGCTGAAAAACTTGGTTATAAAACTGTTTCTATCCCCGAACATCATTTAATAAATTTACTTATGATGCCATCACCATTGCAGATGGCTGTCAAAATTGCTGCTTTAACAAAAAATATTTCAGTATCAACAAGCGTAGCAGTTTTACCTTTGCATGATATGAGAACATATGCTGGAGAAGTTTCAACAGCCGACATCTTGACAGATGGAAGACTAATCTTAGGAGTAGCTAGAGGTGCTTTCCCATGGGAAATGGAAAGATTAGGCACACCTATAGAAAAATCAAAAGAAAAATTTATTGAATCATTGGAAGTGCTTCAAAAGTTGTTAGCTGAGGAAGAAGTTTCTTATAAAGGTAAATATTATAATTTTGATGCATTAACAATTATGCCAAGACCTATTACTCAACCTGTCCCTATAATGATAGCTGCAATGGATCCTAAAAGCATAAAAAATGCAGCATCAAGAGGTTTTCATGTGCAGTCCACTGTTCTATCAGGCACTAAAGAACTTTTAATGGAGAGAGTTAATGCTTTTAAAGAAGGATGTGAAGAATTAGGTGAAAAAGGGAAATTATTAAAACTTTCGATGCAAAGAATGATGTTTGTTGCAAAAGATCAGGATGATGTAGAAAAAAAAAATAGACTTGCTTACGAATATTATAAAAGATTTGATAATATGTTTACTGGCCCTGGTAAAGTTAAAAGTGGAAATATTGTGCCATTACCTAGAAAACAAAGTTTTGAAGAAATGAAAGAAAATTTACTTATATGCACTATAAATGAATTAATTGATAAGTTGAGTATTTATGCAGAGTCTGGAGTAGATGAATTTATAATTAGTTCAAGTTTTGGTCAGGAACAAAATGAAATTATAGAGTCAATGCATAAAATAAGTGAAGAGATAATCCCATATTTTAAAAATTTAAAATATCAAGTTGCTTAATATCAAATGTCTAATGCAATTGATTGTGATTTTTCTGTCCAAGGATCAGGACCTGCTTTATTTTTAACTCATGGAATAGGAGCGGCCAAGAATGCTTGGCGTTTCATGATATCCGAACTATCAAAATATTTTACAGTTGTTACATATGACCTAAGAGGTCATGGGAATTCGCCTGTTACAAATAAAAATTTTACTTTAGAGGATTTAGTTTTAGACCTAGAAAAAATAAGAGAAAAAACAAATATCGAAAAAGCTCATTTTATGGGTCACTCATTAGGGGGCATGATAGCACCTGCTTATGCAATAAATTTTCCTAATAGAGTATTATCAGTTGGTTTACTTTCTACAGTTGCTGGTCGATCTCAAGAAGATAAAAATAAGGTGTTAAAAATAATTAATGAGATGGAAAGCACTGGAATTGAACATACACTTCAAAATCTTACTTCTAGATGGTTTACTGATGACTTTATAAAAACAAATCCTGATTTAGTAAATAACAGATTAAAACAAGTTATTGATACAGACCCAGAGGTTTTTCTTAACGTTTTTAAAATTTATGCAAATACGGAAATGATTTCATGGCTAAAAAAATTAACTACACCATGTTTGTTAATGACAGGAGAAAATGATGGCGGTTGTAGCCCTGAACATAATAAAAAAATGGCAAAAGAGATAAAAAATTCAAAATTAGTTATTTTACCCAAATATAAGCATTCATTTCTTATTGAGGCACCACGTGAAGTATCAAAAAATATTATAGAATTTATTAAAAATATTTAATCATTTTAGTATCTGATTTTCTTTGACTCATTATCTCAATTCGCGTTAGACTTTATTTTTAAATAATAAGGAGAGTAAATGAAAATAATCAAAACTACACTTGTAGCTGGATTAATTTCTATTTTATCAATTTTCTCTGCAAACGCAGAAAAAGTTAAAATTGGAGATCCAGGTTGGACAGGTGCAACTGCAATTGCAAATTTACTTGCTGCAGTAGTTATAGACAAAATGGGTGGTGAAGCAGAACTAGTTCCTGGAAACAATACTGCAATTTATGCTGCAATTGACAGAGGAAAAGGTGAGATTGATGTTCACCCTGATATTTGGTTACCAAACCAAGAAGCTTACACTAATGATTTAGTTCCAAAAGGAACTTTAAAATTAAGTAGCAAACCATATGAAGGAAACCAAGGTTACTGTGTTTCTCAACAGTTTGCTAAAAAAATGAATATCACAGCAATTGAAGACTTAGCTAGACCAGAAGTTGTTAAAGCAATGGACAGCGATGGAAATGGTAAAGGTGAGTTTTGGATTGGTGCTGATGGTTGGGCTTCTGCAAATGTTAACCAAGTTAAATTAAGAGACTATGGTTTATATGATGCTGGTATCGAAGCAGTTAGAGCTGCTGAAGCAGTTAAAAATGCTAGAGTACTAGACTCAATCAAAAAAGGCGAAGGTTATGCATTCTATTGTTACAAACCTCATGCAATTTGGGGAATGGCTGACGTAGTGATGTTAACTGAACCAAAATATGATCCTGCAAAATATAAAATGATTCAACCTAAAGCAGATGCTGACTGGTACAAGAAATCTTATGTTGCATCAAAAGACGCTCTTAAGCAAATCCAAATCGGTTGGGCTACCTCTTTAGAAAGTCAATCACCAGCAATTGTAGAATTCTTTAAGAATTTTCAATTAACAGCTGATGATGTTTCTGCAATGGCTTATGCAGTTTCAGTTGAGAAAAAAGATCCAGCTGATGTAGCAAGAGCTTGGATGGAAGCAAATAAATCAACTGTAGACGGTTGGTTAGGACTATAATCTAAATCAAAATCTATACTCGGCAATTAAAGATTGCCGAGTATATTTTCCTATAATAAAAGACAAAAATGGATTCATCGAGTTCAGCAATACAAATTCAAAATGTTTGGAAAGTATTTGGAAATACTTCTAAAGAAGCATTAGATGCAATCCAAAATAAAAAAATTTCAAAAACAGAAGCTTTAGAAAATTATAACTCAGTTATTGGAGTTTCGGATGTTTCATTTGACGTTAAACAAGGAGAAATATTTTGTGTTATGGGGCTTTCTGGAAGTGGAAAATCCACATTAGTAAGACATATCAATAGACTTTTAGAACCAACATCAGGAAAAATTTTAATTAATGGTCAGGACGTAATGGGCTTAGATAGAGAAAATCTTCAAGAATTAAGAAATAAAAAAATAGGAATGGTTTTTCAAAACTTTGCACTCATGCCTCATAGATCAGTTGTTGATAATATTGCAATGCCGCTTGAGATAAGAGGTGTAAGTAAAAATGATAGATTGGATGCTGCAAATAAAATTTTAGAAATTGTAGAATTACAAGGTTGGGGTAATAAGTTTGCCCATGAATTATCTGGAGGAATGCAACAAAGGGTAGGTCTTGCTAGAGCGCTAGCAGCTGATCCTGAATTTCTTTTAATGGACGAGCCATTTAGTGCATTAGATCCATTGATTAGAAGACAGCTTCAGGCTGAGTTCATTAAACTTTCAAAACAAATGAAAAAAACTACAGTATTTATTACTCATGATTTAGATGAGGCAGTAAGAGTAGGACACAGAATTGCAATTATGAGAGATGGAAAAGTTATTCAAATAGGTACACCTGAGGAAATAGTTGTAAGTCCTGCAGATGAATATGTTGCTGATTTTGTAAAAGGAATTTCAAGACTAAAAGTTGTTCAAGCCAAAACTATCATGCAATCGATAGAAAATTACGAAAGTGCTAACGGAAAACTAGATGAAAATAATCAAAGTGTAGGAGAAAATGAATTATTAAGTAAGTTAATTGAATTATCAAAATCTAGCGAAGGACCATTAATTGTTAAAGATAATAATCAAAATAATATTGGTGTGTTAACGCAATCAGATCTTTTAAAAGCGGTTATAGAGGGTGGAGATGGAGAATAAACAAATATATAATCCAACTAGATCAGAATTAATTACAGATTTTGTAAAATCTAATCCTAAATATTATATTAAAGAATTTCAAAAAATTGGAAGTAAACCTTCTTTTTCATTTTCATTTAATTTATATGCTGGAATTCTAGGACCAATTTGGTTTGGAATGAGAAATATTTGGAATTGGGCTCTAGCTTTTTTAATTATTGAAACTTTTTCTGTTGTTCAAATTATTAGAGGTTTATTTGGTAATATTACTAAAGAAGCTGTAGAAAAAATAAAACAGGTTGAATCAACAATAGCTTTTAGAAACAAACAGTTAGAGGCAGCCATAACAAATAATCCAGATAAAGTTGACGTTTATAAAAGAAATATCAAATCACTAGAAGATGCAATGCAAGGCTACATAGATGAAGTAGCAAGAATTGAAGCATCAGCTATTTGGATTACAATTTTTGGTATTGGATTATTAATTGCCATTAAAATTGTTCAAGGAATACTGGCTAATTCAATATTAGAAAAAAGATATTCAGAATGGTTATCAGATAAAACTTTAAAACCTGGAATGCAAGTTAAGAACTTTGTTTCCAGCACAATATTTGCTGCAGTTATTATGTTTTTTTCTGTGGTACATTATAGTTTTCCAGGTGTAATTACATTAATGGATGACTTCCCAACTCATCCAGATATCAGATTAACGTCAATAAAATGGGTGGAAACGATCTTCGATTATGCAGTATTAAAAGGAGATGCGTTATTTACAGCAATCACTATTGGTATTAGATCAGTACTAGATTTCTTAGAGTTACTATTTGTTAAAACTCCATGGATAGTAATTATTACAACCATTGTAACCCTTACTGGATTAGCGGCAGGACCTAGGGCTGCAATTTATTCAGCAGGATTTTTGTGTTACATGGGATTTTTAGGTTTCTGGGTTAAAGCTATGACTACATTAGCTCTTTTAGGAACGGCAGCGGTATTAAGTATTGTAATTGGTATTCCACTTGGAATTTTTTGTGCAAGGCGGCAAAGATTTTATTCAATGATTAGACCGATTATGGATTTCATGCAAACAATGCCTGCTTTCGTATTCATGATTCCCGTTATAGCATTTTTTGGTACCGGAAAAGTTGCAGCAGTAATTATTACAATGATTTTTGGCGGAACACCTGTAGTTAGATTAACTGTTCTTGGTTTAAGAGGAGTGCCTGAAACAATCAGAGAAGCTGCAATCGCATATGGTGCATCTAAATGGTATTTGCTTAGAAAAGTAGACCTACCGTTAGCGACTCCATCTATATTAGCAGGTGTTAACCAAACAGTAATGTTAAGTTTAGCAATGGTAGTTGTTGCTTCATTAATTGGGGCCAAAGGTTTAGGTCAAGATGTATTAGAAGCACTTCAATACGCTAATGTAGGACAAGGTATTTTAGCAGGTGTTGCGATATTATTTGTAGCTCTTATTCTTGATAGAGTTGTCCAGGGTAGAAAAAGAGTTTAAGAAAAATCAATGGAATACGGACTGTTAGGTTTTTTTACTGGCCTAAGTTTAATTTTAGCAATTGGTGCTCAAAATATTTTTGTAATTGAACAAGGTTTGAAAAAGCAGTATGTATTTTTAGTTTGTTTAGTTTGCTCTATTTCAGATTTAATATTAATTTTTTTTGGAATTTTTTTATTTCATTTTTTTAATCAATTTTTTAACCCAATAGTAGAATTTATTTTAAACCTTCTTTTAGTGGTTTTTTTAGTTCATTTTATTTATTCAAAAATTAAAACTCACTATAAAGAAGTTAATTTTCAAAGTAATGTTAGTGAGATATCAAAGTTAAATATTTTCTTAAAAACATTAGGGTTCACATATTTAAATCCACATGTTTACTCTGATACAGTATTTATTCTTGGAAACTTTTCTAAGAATTACTTATTTAATCAAAAACTTG